>JAEINR010000025.1 GCA_016342325.1 Desulfobacterium sp. | reverse complement strand
TTAAAACACCGGGCTTGTCCAACAACCGGATAAGATCGTGGTTCGTTCCTCACACGATCTATCCTTATTCGTTAGCGATGGCAACCGCTGTGCTTTCTTCTCCAAATGCCCCTTCAAGTTCTCCCTGGAGTTTTTGCCACAGCAGTACCATAAAATCCCTGTCTGTTTCATCAATGCCGTCAGGGGAATAATCCGTGAGGACCGCGGCAAGGTCTGCCACGTCAATATCCATACTCTGGGTGAGATCCTCCCATTCCGCCTTGATTTCATTGGCAGCCTGGGTCGATATCTCAACGTTGAACAGTCGGGTAATATGGTCGAGCATGTTCTGGCTGTCGACCCCTGAAGCGTCCGTGGCCGAATTGGTTTCCAAATACGAGATGACCGCCTGCTGTATCTCAAGCTCACTCTTGTCCGGAAAGGCTTTCATCAGGGCCTGTTCAACTTCTTCATATTCAGTGTAGAGTTGACTGGTATTTCCGACTGGGGGGGTATTACCGATTCCTTCTACCATGATTCCATCCCTTTTTAATCGGTTAAAAGCGTGAGAATGTTTCTTGATTTCTCAATGGAGCCAAGCCTGGCAAAGTTGTTTCCCCCGCCCGTTGCTTCCCCTGCTATCTCAAATACGATCTTTGCTTCGCTTTTCTTCCCCATGGCAAGCAGGCATTTTCCGGTCCGGAAAAGCAGTTCAGGCTCCTGCTCCTTGGTCATCATGGCAAGGGTGTACATGGCAAGGGCATTGTCAAACTTTTCCTGGGCCTCGTAGGTGGCACCCAGGCCGACCTGGAAGCTGTAGTCTTTACAATTCCATAGAAAAAGGGAAAAAAAGAGGGTCTCTGCCTGGGGATAATCTTCTGCCTGAAAGGCATTGTAGGCATTCTGGTAAAGAACACCGAGGTCCTTCCTGGCAATTCCCATGGTGTCGCACAAGGTCTTTTGACCGTCCATATGCGCGGTCATCATTTTCTTTGTTTCCGTCCATTCCTTGAGAAACGTTTCCCTGGTTATCTCCTCGGCCATATTGATCTCCATTTTTACCTCATTTTTAATTTGCAGCCAGCGCCTTTAACATGCCATTGGCCTTTTCAATATACACCTGTTTTTTGGGATTCTTTATCTCACCCTTACAATCTGCGGCAAGCTGGAAAAGTTTGATCGCCTCTTCCTTTTTACCCAGGTGCATCAGGCAGATGCCTGCCCTGAACGGTGCCACCGGATCATACAAGGTGGTGGCCAGCACCAGAAAATAGACGGGCATGGCAAATTCATATTTGGCCTGACCCTCCAGGGCGCCGGCCAGTCCCATGGCGGCCCTGGTATCCTTGTTGTTCAACACAAGCAAGGTGGTGAACAGCTCCTCCGCTTTTGGGAAATCTTCCAGTTGAAGGGCTGTTTGCGCCTTGGTAAACAGTTCGTCCAGCTCCTGGGTCGACACCTTTGCCGCCTTTGCAAGGGTGGTTTTTCCACTAAGGATTGCCTCTAAATATGTGGACGCTTTCTCGAACTCATCCATCAGCATTTTTTTATCCACGATTTCTGTCAATTTAACCTCCTGCACCCTTTCCCTGGGTGGTCATCAGTTCGATCATTTTTTTCACCGCATTTACCACCATCTGTTCTGCCTCGCTGGAATCCTTCACCGCCATATCCATCTCCGTGGAGAGCTTGTTCAGATCCGTGGATTCCATGTCCTTTTGCTGGTTGATCACATCGGCAAAGGATTGCCATTCTTCTTTATTGTGCTTGCCGTCGTTACCTTTGTCCATTTTTGATGAATACTTACCATCGCTGATTTTATTCATATAATCGTCAAAACCGGAACCTGAATAGGAGTATTTATTCGATACTGTTTCGGACTTTCCCTCGTGGGCCTCCTTGGAGTATTGGAGACATTCCTTATATTCGTTGTGCTGGGCTTCATACTCCTCAAGTTTCTCGCCCATGATGGTTTCCTGTTCACCGGCAAAAAAAGCAGCCACACAGGCAAAGGCCTGGATGGGGTTGGTGCAGCTGTTTATTTGTAGGGTCATGGCCTCCAAATCACCGGTTTTACCGAGTTCATAGGCGGCTAAAATATCTTGAGTGGACGTTGCAGAAACTGCGGTCATTGTTTGCCTCCTTTGATTAAAGTCTTATTTTAACTCTTTTTTTCTTCTTTACGGGGGCTGCTGCCGTTTTACCCGAATCGGTCTCTTTTTTTGTCGGTACAAGCTTTGCCAGGGATTCGGGCATGGTCCAGCCCTTGGCTGCCAGGGCGTCCTTGAACATGTTCAGGCCATCCGGATGAATTCCCTGGTCCTTGATCAGCTTTTCCAGCTCGGCCGGGGATGCCAGTCCCATTGCTTTAAGGTTCCGCTTGTTTTTCTCTTTGATGTCCGCCGCCGCCTGTTTGAATCGTTCCAGTCGTTTGTCGGCTGCGGCCATCTCCTGGTCGATCGCTCTTATTTTTGATTCGATTTCTTCGACTTCCCGGGTCTTTGACATTTTATTCTCCCTGTTTTTTATCGTTGTCCAATACGGACAAAAGACTTATCCCATGGTCGGTCACCCCCAGCAGAAACCGCTTGTCCTTGTACCGGATAACACAGGCATCCCTTTTGGGACCCAGGGAAATATGATCTTCCAGGCAGAGATCCCTGTCCTGGTGGAATCGGTTGAATCCAAACCGTGCCCCATATCTCTTTATTCCCCAGAGCACAAGGCCCAGGAATCCGAGAATGACAAAGATGATGGTCAATGACTGAAAATAACCGCCCAGTTCCATAATGACGTCCTTGTTTTAAACCGTTGGATCAAACCCGGATAAAATGCTGGGCTTCAGCCGCTGTTAAATTCGAACCGGTCGCCCCGTCTGCCTTGGAGAGAATCTCCTTCCAATAGTCGGCCGCACCGAGAAGATTGCCGAAAAATGCCTCGATTTCAGCCGGGTCTTCCAGGGGCAGATCCAGACGATGGTGGAGGCAGATGTGGCCTGTGTCACTGTCGATGGAAAGGCTGCCCCCCCCGGTCAATTCCCATAAATGGTTACCGCAGAGAACGGTGTAGAGAAAATCCGCATCATCCAGATCGGGCTGGCCCATGTAAATGGCAGTCACAAGCACCTTTTCATCTTCCAGGCCGTAAAAGAGAAACGTCATGTCATTGGCGTTGAAAAAAGCCCTTCCCGTATCATCGAACTGAAAGGGTTCAATGCCCGCCTGCTCCGCAATATGATCCAGTATGGCCTGGGACTGGTCTGAAAAATTCATTTTTGCTCCTTAAGATGGATTCAAACAGTTTGCTCGCTAATCGTTACTTGTAAATACCATGGCTGTCTGCACCATTTCCACCTGGACATCCCCGGAAAGGCTGCTCAGTTTTATTCCCAGTTCTGCGTTGTAGGTTACCTGATCCATGGCGCCCATGTTATGGCGAAGGCTCAGGGTGGCGCTGCCGTCGTCATCCACGGTGATGGATCGTTCCGATCCTGTGGGGAGACTCGTTCCAATCAGGTGGGCTGTCTGCTGTTGCACCTGGAGCATGGCCTGGCCAAGGGCCTGGCCTGTTTCTCCGGTGTTTTCAAAGTGGGTCGTCATCACAACCGCCTCTCCTGCCTGGAACAGCAGCTTTGATGCGGTGACCGCTTGTTCAGGTCCTCCCAGGGCATCCACAAATGTTTGAAGCGCCTGGTCTAGGTGTTCCTGGGGGGGATTTGATGGGAGACTGCCAATTCTGGTGCCATTAACCACCACACCAGACCTTGCAAAGTCATTCATAAAATTATCTGAAATACCAAGCCTGTTTGCCAGTCCCTCGGTTGCTGTGGCTGGGGGATTATTCAACAGGTCTTTCACCTGTTCCTTTGTTTTGGCATTGAGATCTTTTGAATTAACACGTGGGGGGCCTGAGGGGAACAGGGCCTTGGCACTGGTTCCCACCACCATGTTTCCTTTACCGGCAGCTGTCTGCAATTGCAGGGCGGACCGGTTTTCTATCTTTACACCCGAGAGGTATTCCTGGATCTGTTCCTGGGATTTTGGTTCGGTCATGGCGTCTGTAATATCAAAGATGGTGTCTGTCAGGTCTTCCACCTGGCTTTGGGCGTATTCTCCGTCCAGTCGGGGCTGCCCCCCGACTTCCTGGGTCATGAAGGTCAGGGTCTCCATGGCGTCCGCCATGAGCCCCCGGACATTGAGTTCCTGCTGATGGCCCAGGCTGTGCCCGGGCAATTCGAATTCCGCACCCATGGATCTGTCCAAAAATTCGTTGGCCAGGTCCTGGACCTTGGGGGAGGTGAGAATTTCATTCAGGTGGGCTTTCTGGCCGGTGGATAGGCCGGTGATGGCCTTGGTTATGGCGGCATCCTTCTGGGCCGCCCGATCGTCCTTGCCTTCGCCATCAATGGTTGAACCCAGGGCATACATGGTTGTGACCAGGCCCTTGAGATCATCGGTGGTGACGGATTCAGCGTCTTTGATGGTCGTGAGTTGGGAGACGAGGCTCCTTGCCTGGCCCTCCCGCATTTTATCTTTGGCATTGCCGGCCCCGGTGAGTTCCTCCGTGTCAAAGACGACTTCATTGCCGATACGATGCTCCACATGGTCGTACCGGCTTTCAAGCTCGCCCTTGAATGCCTCCAATTCGGTCCGGAGGTCCTGGGGCAGCGTCTCCAGTCCCAGGATCGCCTTTGCCTTTTCCGGTTGATTTTCCAGGTCCAGGAGGACATTGATGTTCTTCATCATGGTGCGAACGCCATGGCCTGTTCTCTTGCCGGCGGGATTGTTTAGGTCCAATGCATCGGCAAGCCCCGGAGTCCCGGAAGTCCTTGCCTTTTCCACAAGGGCTTTAAAGCTTTTTTCCACGCCCTTGTCCAACCGTTCTTTTCGTGTACCCTTTGTATTTTGCAGGCCCAGCAGGGTCTTAATGGCACCCCAACCATGTTTGACGGCACTCAAAATATCTGACATGAATCGTTTGGGCCGGCTCTGGGGGCCTTGGGTATCCACCTGGTTCTCTGAAAGGGTTGAAATCCGGCAGCCATGGCTCTCCATCTTTAGGAAGATCCTGTCCCCCTGGGTGCCCATCACTCCGTCTTCCATGCCGCCGTACATGAGGGTGCCCATGCCATGGGGCAGTTTCAGATCGATGCCCCTGTGACCGCATCCCCCATGGTCACTGAAGCCTTCGATATGGGTGGAACTTCGCTGGTAGACCTCTGTGGAGGAATCGAGAAAATCACGGATCTTGTTGCCCGGGTCGGGCAGATTGAAAGCGCCGTTGGCAAAAGCGGCGGTCTTCTGGCTGGCCTTGGCCGTGAGAAAGGTCATGAAATCCCTGATGTCCGTGGATGAGGCCGGGGTATTTGCCGTGCCGGCCTGGATCTGCTGGTGGACCTTGAAGCCGTTGTTCACCCGCTGCTGCAGGGTCTTGCCGGCCTGGGCCATTGCGGCCTGGCGCTGACTTTTCGGAAGGCTTTGAATCTCCTTTGCGATCATCCGGCTGTCAAGGCTCACGGCCCTTGATGCGGGGGGCACGGTGATGCCGATCTGTTTTGCCAGGCCTGCCCTTGCCTTGCTCTGGGCCTTTTGGGTGGTTTGGGGATTTGAGGAGACCCCCCTTGTACCGGTTCCCCCCAGGGAGGAGAGGGGGCGTGTGGAAACCGTTTGTTGGGCGCTTGTGCTTGCAGTCACAGGGGTTCTGGGAGCACCGCCCAACGTCTGCTCAACCTGGGAGGTTGTTTCGGTTGTTTGGGGAGACACACTTTCCTGAACGTCTGTGGGCTGGGTCACCACACCCGTACTAACACCTGCACTAACAACACCGTTCATGCTGTAAACTCCTCTTTCTGTTATGGAACTATAAAAAACATAGCTGAATTATAATGACGATAACTATTATCCGTTAGCATATAGCAATTAGTGTACCATGGCTCAAAAGTCCTATTATAGCGGTAAAAACGGTATTTTTTGCTCTTGGGTTTCAGGGAAGTGCCAACAACGTTGCCTGTCTTTTCCGGCCGGAGACACGCCTGCCAATGAAGTTGCCGATGGTATGAAATACATTGCCTTTACCTCCTGTTCGTTTCCAAATAAAGCGCTTTCTCACCCTGTGGTCCCTTGGTCAAAAAAAATAACTACCATAGATTCCTGCAAAATAGAAATAGGAATTATTGAGATTTACAGAGGGATGGCTTTAAATCTCAATAGTTTTTTCCGCAACCCTTCCCGGGTGATGCCGAGCAGGGAAGCTGTTTTTGTCTTGTTGCCGCCAGTTCTTTCCAGGGCCTGTAAGACCACCTGTTGTTCGACTTTTGCCAGATTAAACCCGGTTCGTTCCCTTGTCTGATGGTGGGGCTCGGTACTGCCTTGAACATCCCTATGGTCCGGGGAACAGTGAAGCGAGCTTAATTTGGCGGACATATCTTCGATGTCAACCCCGTCTGACAGGGTCAGGGCGGCGGCCCGCTCCATTTCATTGTTCAGTTCCCGGACATTCCCCGGCCAGTCATATGTAAGCAGACACTGCCGGGCAGCGTCGGACAGGGAAAGGGGGGAACGCCCCAGGTCTGAACAATTCTTTGCTAGCAGTTTTTCTGCCAGGATGATAATGTCCTCCCCCCGGTCTTTCAAAAGGGGCAGGGTAAGCTCCACCACATTTAACCGATAATAGAGGTCTTGCCTGAACCTTCCCTGGTCAACCGCCTGTTTAAGATCGGCATTGGTGGCGCTGATGATTTTAACATCTATTTTTATGGGGGCCGTGCCGCCCACCCGGAGGACTTCCCGTTCTTCAAGGACCCGTAGCAGCTTTGCCTGGTTCACCAGGGGCATATCACCGATTTCATCCAGAAAAACAGTGCCGGTGTGGGCCTGTTCAAAAAAACCCTTTCGCTGGGCAACCCCGGTGGCAACACCCTTTTCAATACCAAACATTTCGCTTTCAAACAAAGACTCGGGAATGGCCGTGCAGTTGATGGCCAGAAAGGGTTTGTCGGCCCTGGGGGAATTAAAATGAATGATTTTGGCAAACACTTCCTTGCCGGTTCCACTGGCCCCTAAAATGATGGTATTAATGGGACGCATGGCGATATTCAACGCAAGTTGCTTTGCCTTTTGCATTTGCCTGCACTGCCCAACAAACTGGGCTGGGCTGTATTTTTCCCTCAGGGAAAGCACCAGGGACCTGTTTTGTTCGCCCAGTTTACCCTTTGCAATTTCAAGTGCCCTGTTGTTTTCTTTTAACGCTTCAATGAGTTTTTCCTGCTTCAGCTCCCGGGCCTCCAGTTTTACCAGCATCAGGCCAAAGGATTCTGCAAGACTGGAAAAAACTTTGGAGGTTTTGGCCTGGTCTGTCAGGGCAAACAGGTTCCCAATGATCTCTTCTTTGGTTTCCATACCCAGGTGGGCCTTGGATTCTGCGGCACCCATACCCCTATCGTCCGTTTCGGCTGTGGTTTCAAAGGCAATATAATGACACAGCCGGTCCATCAATTCTAAAAGTTCAGCGTCTGAATTGGTTTTGATATCCATAATGAGAAACCCCGTAATGCCTTGTAAAAATCAAGTGATGGCTAATGTTTTTCGGTATAGGCCACATATCGTCCCCGACCCGCCTTCTTTGCCTCATACATGGCAAGGTCTGCATGCTTTAACAGGGCCCGGGATTCTTGGGTTGTCTCGTCCAGAAAACTGATCCCCAGGGACGAATCGATGAAAACCGTGGCTGAAGCCAGCTTGAACGGTTTTTTTAGGCGTAACAGAATCTTTTGGGCAATGGTGAAGGCCTCTTTTTCGTCCTGGAGATCCGGTAACAGAACAACAAATTCATCCCCGCCAAGGCGGGCGGACATGCCTGCATCTCCGGTTGCATCCTTTATCCTCAAGGCCGCCTGGCTTAAAAGTGCATCTCCTGCATCATGGCCATGGGTGTCGTTGACGGGCTTGAAATTATCCAGATCAAGGAGAATCAAGGCCAGTTTGTTGCCTTCTTTTTGTGATTTCTCAAATGCCGCATCCAGTGTTTCATAGAAAAGGCCGCGACTGGCCAGGCCTGTCAAGGGGTCATGTTTTGCCTCATGAAGGGCCGTGCTGGTTTTTTGAAGGTCATCGTCCATGAACTCCAGATGAAGATCCCGACCCTCCTTCTGGATCATCAGCATGGCGATATTTTCAGCAAGTTCCCTGAATTCCTCGTCAACGGCCGTGCACACGGTGTACGCTAACAATTTTTGTCCGGCTTCCAGTTGACTGTCATGGCTATCTGCAGTGATGATATCTGATACAATTGTGTTGAGTTCTTTTAACGGGTTCATATGATGTTGATCCTCCCTAACCGTCGTATCCAATCTTAATTTCCCAACCACCATCTCCCTATCTCTCAAAAGAGCAAGACACGCACTCTCCAAGGCTTCTTTCAAGGGGCAGAACTGTCCATCAATTCATTGGCATTGTCAATAAAAAATCGTATTTTATTGATGGGATAGGGGCGGTCGGGTGGGTTGGGGGCAGGGATAGGGACGGGCTGTTTTTTGAATGTCACGGATTCCTAGAACAGCGATGTTGCCTCTTTTTGAACGCTATTGACAAAGAAGCATTGGGACAGATATTTATTACTGGTAAAAAATCAAAGAACTTGAACATAAAAGGTGGGTCACCCATATGCTTGTATCAAGATATATCATGCGCAGCTATCTTTATCTGCGGTTTTATTTTCATAAAATAACAGGAACCGGCACCTTTGGACCCCATCGGGCCGATTATATTCTTACCCCCTACAAATCCACCGGAAACCCGTTAAAGAACGCGCTGTTCCGCCACCATGTCAAGCAATTCCACGAATCCTCCTGTTCCGTTGCCTCGGTGGTCTGCATGGTCAATTCCATTCTGCAAACGAACCAGCCCCTGAACCTGCCTCCCATTACCCAGCAGGAAATCCTTGAAAAGGTGAGAACCGCCCATTGGAAGGAACGCATGGGAGAGAATGGCTACAAGGGCCGCCGAGGGCTTCCCCTGACCGTGCTCGCCCAGGTGGTGAAAGCCAGCCTGGACACCTATGACATCGGTTACCGATCTGTTGAGACCGTCCAGGCCAAAAGGGGCCGTGGATCTGCCCGGTCCATCCAGGAGACGCTTCTGGCCAGGCTTACGCAATTTGAAACCCAAGGCAATTGCCTGATCATTGCCCATTTTGACCAGGGCAGTTTTGTCCAGGAACTCAATATTCCCCATATCTCTCCGGTGGGAGGGTTTGACCCGGACACGTGTCAAGTCACCCTGCTGGATGTGGACCCCTACCAACCCCATCCCTACCAGATTTGTTTTGACACCTTTTACAAAGGTCTCTCTACCAATTATAACCATATGTTTAAACATTTCGGGTATGGCCGGGGGGGATATGTTTTTGTTCACATATGACTGCTCCCGGATCTATCCGTAACGTACAATCGTCCATGGAAGTATTCTTAACCTTGTAGCGGGAAGGCCCTGGAAATTTGACAGTTATGGGTTGTTTCTATTACCCACGGGTTAGGAGTGGAATCGGTTTTGCATAGGCATTTAAAAAAAAATAGTAAAAATACAAAGGAGTCGCATATGAGTAGTGTGAGTGATCTTGTCGCAGATTTCGGCCAAACCATTGGCCTGAAGGACCTGGCCCTGGACGAGAAAAATTGTTGTACCTTGCAATTTGACCATGTGGTCGTCAATCTGGAGTATCTACCTGAATCTGAAGAGTTTTATTTTTATAGCAGGGTCTGGGCCGTGCCCGAGAATGGGGAGACCCGGCTTCGCACGTTCACCTATTTGCTGGAAACCGATTGCTTCTTCCGGGGAACCAGCGGCGGTGTGCTTGGCGTGGACATGGCCCGTGATGCCATCATTTACACCAACAAAGTTGGCACTGACGGGTGGCGAAACGCCAATGTTTTTGGGGACTATGTCCAGGCTTTTGTCAATCTGGCCGAGGAATTCGAAGCCCAGATCCGGGAAATCACCACCGCGTCCTTTGGGAACGACGGAGAAACATCCCAGGATTCTTCCGAACTATCCATCCGGTCCGGAATGGCCATCCGTGTCTGAACCTAACGTTTACGCATAAGGAGACATCCATGCCTCAAAATATACAAAGTCTTGCAAGCCTGAACGAGGTGTTCAGCAATGTCGGTGATCGCCATGTGGGGTTAAAAGATCAGAACCAACTGCAGGTCGGGGCGAATAACTGGCTGGGCCGCACTGTGAATTGGATCAAGTCGGCCCTGAACATCGGGGGAGCTGCCCAGGAGAACCGCAGTATCATGAACCACGTCATCGGGACCATTCGGGACACCCCGGGCATGGGGGACCGCTTTGCCCAGATCGCCAAGGGTAATTTCGGGAGCGCCCTTGAAAAAGGCACCCCCATCACTGGCCGTCAAATCTCCAGGGTCCTGGGGGATATCTTCCGTATCAAAAGCGAGGACATGGCCCAGGCGGCCAACATCAAGCTCAACGTCAGGGACTTCTGCGACTCCCCCAGTGGTGGCCCAGGCTCGGTTTCTTTTCTGGTCAAGAGCATGGAGACGAAGATGAAGGTGTTCGGCATGGCGGGCGAGATGGATGCCTTGACCGCCGACGATTACAAGGGGATCAAGGACAAGCTGGCGGAAAAAATTGCCGGTAATGGCGTGACTCCCTCCCCGGACCAGCTTGAGAAAGGTCTCCTGGATGCCTGTCGTAGATTCTCCCTTGACCGGTATAATGATCACATTGAGAACAAGGTCCAAGCCCATTGTGATCATTCCGGTCCGGATTCTGCTCTGCCCACGGCCCTCAGGGACAGGGCTGCCCAGCGAGGCATAAAGGTGGACATGGGCCCGGACCATATGGGGAAGCTGCTCAGTCTAATTCAGAAAAAGGTGACGGTGACCTGCGGTTATGATCTGAAAAACATCCACCCCCCATCGGACACTGAGGTGCAGGCCTTGCGGGAAAAGGTCATCGACAGTTTCTTGAACTCCTTGCAGGTCATAGACGATAACACCAGTCTCACTCCCCGGGAGAAGGAGGTGGCCCGGGAGGTGGTGAACACCTCATCCCTGGTGTTCACCAAGGGCATGGCCGGGGCCCTGTGCGACGGGATCAGGGACACCCATTCCCTGGTGCAGACACTGCACACACCGGGACTCACATCCGGCCAAGTCAGTGATGCCATGGATACCTTTATTGGCGCCATGGACAGGTCTTTCCTGGACGAGCAAGGGAAAAAACGTGATGGTATCGACGGCATGGACGAGGTGGCGGTGGTCAAAGAAGCCCTTCTCCAAGGCGGATTTAAGCTGGGTGGCCTGGACGGTGACATGGGCATGGCGGTTTTTGGCCGGTTGACCGCCACTGGGTCGGCCATGAACGCGTGCCGCTTCAGCCAGGAACGGCAGGATATGGGGAATTCAGTTCATCAAAAAAAGCAAGCGGCCTACGTGGAGGTGATGACCACACTGGCCCGGCATCTCGGGGTGCCCAAGAAAACCTTGGATCGCCAAAGCAAAGGACCGGGCCTGGACGGCGTGACGTTTGACCAGGCACGGGCTTTTCTTGGTCCGGGGGTCCATGCCGACAAGGGGCTGCCCGGGATCCACGGTTTCGACATGGACAACGCCTTGCAGTTCCTGTCCAAAAATATCAACGAGGACATGACTTCCCCCCTTCAAAAGGCGAAACAAGGCGATTCCATTGATCCGCAATCCTTGAAGGACAAGAGTGCTCATTTTTCAGAGGACTTTTTGAAAGACTTCTTCCGCAACGGCATTATCGTGGACGGTGAGGCCATCCCGGGATCCGGCACCAACGATAAAGGACGCATGGAACAGACCCTGGACAGGCTCATCTCCAAATTCCCGAGCATCAACGAAGCCGGGCAGACGACCAGGGGGCTCTTCCAGGCCTCCGGGGCAACACTGCTAATCCTTTTGATGAATGACCCATCCACCCGGGAGGCTTTTCTGAATATGAACGAAAACGGAGGCGACAAAAGGACGGATAAACTGACCTTCAGCCTCACCTCCAAAGGCAGCGGCCAGTACGACGTTTCCATGGACTTTGTATTGCAACTCGTAAGGTATGATGGCAATGGGGTGCAGGACACTCCGGACAGCATTTCAACCCACACCAACATGACAATAACGGGATCGGACCAAGCAGAGACCACGCCCCTGGTCACGGTGCACGACTTTGATTTCATCATGGGGAGCCTGGAACAATAGGCCTGCGCTCCACCCAATGACTACATGGTCTTCTGATTATTAAAGTAATCAGAAGACCATGGCATCGTCGTATTGCATGGCTGTATATTCAGGAAGTTTCCCTTTGAGTAAAAGACACAGCGCTTCTTTTACAACCCGTATTTCGCCCTTTCAATCAGTTCGATCTGCATTTCTTTGTTAAGACGTACAAAATAGGCATTATATCCGGAAATCCGCACAAGCAGATTTTGATAGTTTTCAGGGTTTGCCATGGCATCTTTTAAGACATCTGAATGGATCACGTTGAACTGAATCTGCATGCCCCCCTGTTCGAAATAGGTTTTCACATAGGAAAACATGGTGTTTACGATTTTTTCCCGTGAATCATCCGGCCCGGGAACCAGCTTGACATTAAAGGCAATGTTGTTGTCCATGTGGTGGGGGTTCAGTTGAGCCACATCACGGATATTATCCAGGAAATTTTTCGAAGCGGATGGGTCCGGAGTGGCTCCCGGAGCAAAGGGCCGGCCGGCAAGTCTGCCTGAAGGCAGTGCCCCGGAAAGGGTACCGTAGGCAACATGCTGGGCAACGGACCAGAACCCCACGGTGTAGTCGCCGCCTCGAAAGTTTTTGGTCGATTTATAGCACCCGTGGATCAGGCCCGTCAATTTGTTTGCCATGTCAACCGCTTCTGCGCTGCCGGATCCGAACCGGGGCACTTTTTTATGTACCATGGCATGTAAGGAGGGATCGTTTTCAAAATTGGAATCAATGGCATCCTTTAACGCTTCAAAGGTGATTCTTTTTTCATCAAAGACCAGCTTTTTAATCACCATCAGGGAATCCACCACATCGGAAAGCCCGATATTAAAGCTGCCCGACGTATTGTAAACGGCCCCGCCTTTGGTGACGTCTGTGGCATTTTGAACGGCGCCTTTGATACAGGTGCTGAGAAGGGGGGTTGGGCGGAGATAGGCATAGGCCTCTGCCGCCATATTGTTCAGCTCAACGGTATTGTCTATTATAAATTTCTGCTGGGCGGCAAAAGCCACAAAAAAATCGTCAAAGGTCTTGAAATCCCCATTTGCCACCACCCCGGTCTTTGGACCCAGGTGCCAGTTCATCAAGGGATGGTAACCGTTGTTTAACGCCATTTCAAGTCCGGCCACCATGTTCACCGATGTGGCCCCGGTATGGCTCATGTGCTTGCCTGACAAGGTTATTTCCACACATCCGGTGGATGCCCAGTCCCGCAGGTCTTCAATTTTATCCGAGTTCTGGCTGAAGGCTTCCATGACCGCATCATCATTGTGCATGGAAGGCGTTGCAACGGTGACATAATTCACTTCGCACAGGCGTTTCAGATAGGTGTCGGAGTTGACGCCCAGCTTGAACCGCGCATTCATGTTCGGATCATTCAGGGATAACATCTCCGTGACCTTTAGAATAATATAGGTCATATCGTTCACGGCATCTTTGCCGTCCGGGGTCACCCCACCGACGGTGATGGCTGTTTCCGACTGGCTTCCGCCGAACAGGTAATTGGCCACGTCCGGTACCAGATTGTGGTGTTCGGCATTGCGCAGGAAGTAGCAGGAGATCAGCTCAATGACATGCTCCAAATATTGTTTTTTCTCATCCCCTGTGGAAAGACTTCCCATCTCTTTTTCGAAAAACGGTTGAAACAGCTGGTCCAATCTTCCTGGAGAAAGGGATACGTTCGTATTCTCCATCAGCAGACCGATCCAGGAGATCCACGCGGCATTGACCGCCTCGTCAAGGGTCCTGGCGGGATTTGCAGGAACATGGCTGCAGGTTTGATACAGCCTGTTTAATTCCTCTTTTCGCTGGGGATCGGTTTCTTTATCAGCAAGTGTCTTTGCTTCTTTGGCAAGATTGGCGGCATAGGCATTCAGCCCTTCAAGGCATAGCATCATTGACGTTAAGGTGTTTCGTTTGTCTGATTCCTCCGGGGCGAGTGCTTTTATCTGTTGCTGAACCTCTTCAATTATGGCAAGGGTGCCGTCATTTACAAATCGGGGCAGGTCCGGCACCGTATGGGACATGGATACGGTCTTGAAATTAAAAGAAGCAACACTTCTTTCGTCAATCTTCTGGCAAAAGGGGTAGCCATGGTTTTCACTAATCCAGGCCCGGGTTGTCCTTTTTGCCCAGAAGGGGAAGATATCGTGGAGCTGGCCGGCTGTTTCTTTTGATATATTGCAGGGCGTGAGCACTCTTTTACTGATAGAACCCAGTTCTCCCCATATCAGGGTGCCGCTTGTATCCGGATAAACCAAAACCCCGACTTCCTCAGGACAGGTGGTGCCGGCAATAATGCTGTCCTTTCGGATAACGGGTTTTTTGTTTTTCATGAGGTATTTAAAGGCATATGCCTGGCGGAGTTCCGGCGTCCACGGGTTGCCGTCGCTGTCTTTTTCAAACCCGTGTCGTCTATACCATTGGGTCAGCAGTACGGGTCTTTCTGAGGAAATTTCAGGGGTGGCATTAAAATGCTTTTCATGGCGCATCTTAATCCGCGGAAAGGCCTCAATGCTGTATTCCGACAGGTATGGATCTTCAAGGCATTTTACCCCGGCATCAATCGTGTCCGCCTTTAACCGGCTTTCTTTTCTTTTATCAAGCTCTTTTGCGAACCCGGGATCGTTTATCCCGTATTCCTCTTTTCTGGATTTGATTTCTAAAAGATTCGCTTTATCGAGCATTCTCTGGTACCGCCGACCCATGATCAGGGAGATGTAAAAGTTAAACGCCCCAAGATATGCCATGTTTCCGTCCAAAATTATTTTGTTCTTTAAAATAAGATTAAGCATCTCATTGGGTGTGATCCTGACCGTTTCTTTTAAAATGTCATCATTGATGAACCGCATGACGGCATCCGCTTTTTCCGGTATATATTTCAGTACCCGGGCATGGCCGTTTTGAAACACAATCGCCTGTTCCATGGTGCCGGTTTCAGTTTTAAGGCCAATGGAAAAGTTCGTCCAACCGTCCGCGCTTTTAAGATGCTTGTTCAATGACGGCCTGAAGTTGAACTGGGCCGCCATTAACCGTAATGCCAAATGGGTAAAAATGTTCATGTGATTTCTTGAATGCATTTTGTTTCCTTAGTTTTTTAGTTACGATGTTCATGTTATTTTGGCAAGAGAATCAGAAAAACGCTTTGGTTCTGGCTTGTCAAGGTTAGGAATTTGAATTACAATCCGTATTTCGCTCTTCCAATAAGTTCCATCTGTATTTCCTTGTTCAGGGTTACAAAATAGGCGTTAAAGCCTGAAATCCGAACAAGAAGATTTTGATAGTTTTCAGGATTTGCCATGGCATCTTTTAAGACATCTGAATTGATCATATTAAATTGGATCTGCATGCCCCCCTGTTCAAAATAGGTTTTCACATAGGAGAACATTGTGTTTACGAGCTTTTCCCGGGAATCCTTTGGGTTGGGGACAAGTTTAACATTAAAGGCAATATTGTTGTCCATGTTGTGCGGGTCCAGCCGTGCCACATCACGGATGTTATCCAGGAAATTTTTTGAAGCAGACGCGTCCGGGGTGGCGCCGGGGGTAAAGGCCCGGCCGGCAAGCCTGCCCGAGGGGAGGGCGCCTGAAAGTGTGCCGTAGGCCACATGCTGGGCCACGGACCAGAATCCCACCGTGTAATCTCCTCCCCGGAAATTTTTGGTGGATTTGTAGCAACCATGGATCAGGGTTGTTAATCTGTTGGCCATATCAACGGCTTCGTCACTGCCGGATCCGAACCGGGGCACCTTGTTGAGCACCATTGCATGGAGGGCGGGATTCCCCTGGAAATTGGAGTCAATGGCCTCTTTTAACTCTTCAAAGGTGATTCTTTTCTCATCAAACACAAGCGTTTTGATAGCCATCAGGGAATCCACCACATCGGAAAGCCCGATGTTGAAGCTGCCCGATGTGTTGTAAATGGCACCGCCTTGGGTGACGTCTGTTGCATTTTCAACGGCTCCCTGTATGGCTGTACTCAGGAGGGGAGTTGGACGAAGGTAGGCATAGGCCGCAGCCGACATGTTGTTCAGCTCAATGGTATTGTCGATGATGAATTTCTGCTGGGCGGCAAACGCCTCAAAAAAAGCGTCAAAGGTCTTGAAATCACCATTGGCCACCTCCCCGGTCTTTGGGCCGAGGTGCCAGTTCATCAGGGGATGGTAACCGTTGTTTAACGCCATTTCAAGTCCGGCCACCATGTTCACCGATGTGGCGCCGGTATGGCTCATATGCTTGCCAGACAAGGTTATTTCCACACAGCCGGTGGCGGCCCAGTCCCGCAGATCTTCAATCTTATCAGCGTTCTGGCTGAAGGCTTCCATGACCGCATCGTCATTATGCATGGAAGGCGTCGCCACCGTAACATAATTGACTTCGCACAGGCGTTTAAGGTAGGTGTCGCTGTTTATCCCGAGTTTGAACCGCGCATTCATGTTCGGCTCGGTCATGGATAACATTTCCGTAACCTTTAAAAATATATAGGTCATGTCGTTGACGGCATCTTTACCTTCGGGGGTAACCCCGCCCAGGGTGATGGCCGTTTGGGACTGGCTGCCGCCGAACAGATAATTTGACACATCCGGTACAAGGGCATGGTGCTCGGCATTTCTGAGGAAATAGCAGGAGATCAGCTCAATCACATGTTCTAAATATTGTTTTTTCTCCTGGCCAGTGGAACGCTGGGCCATCTCTTTTTCAAAAAACGGCTGAAAAAGCTGGTCTGATCTTCCCGGAGAAAGGGATACATTGGTATTCTCCATAAGAAGCCCGACCCAGGAGATCCATGCGGAATTAACGGCTTCGTCAAGGGTTCTTGCCGGGTGGGCAGGAACATGCCGGCAAATTTGATGCAGTTTTGTTAATTCCTCTTTTCGTTTTGGATCGCTTTCTTTTTCAGCAAGGCGTTTTGCTTCTTCGGCAAGATGGGCGGCATAGGTATTTAACCCCTCCAGACAGAGCACCATGGCGTTCAGGGTATCCCGTTTGCCGGTCTCGCCGTCGGGTAATGCCTCTATCTGCTGTTGAATCTCTTCAATCATGGCATGGGTGCCGTCATTTACAAAACGGGGAAGGTCGGGCACTGTATGGGATATGCTGACGAGCTTGAAATTAAACGATGCCACAAAGCGTTCGTCAATCTTCTGGCAAAAGGGATACCCCCGGTTTTCATTGATCCATGCCCGGGTGGTTCTTTTGGCCCAGTAGGGGAAGATATCGTGAAGGTCCCGGGCGGTTTTCTCTGAGATATTGTAGGGCGCGAGCATTCTTTTATCAATGGATCTAAGTTCCCCCCATATCACTGTTCCGGTTGTATCCGGATAGATCAGGACACCCACTTCCTCCAGGCAGGTGGTGCCGGCAATAAGGCTATCCTTTCGGATAAAGGGCGTTTTGTTTTCCATCAGGTATTTATAGGCATGGGCCTGGCGCAGTTCAGGCACCCAGGGGGCGCCGGTGGGATCGGTTTCAAAGCCGTTTTCCCGATACCATTCTGTCAGAAGAACCGGCCGTTCCGACGAAATTTCAGGGGTTGTTGAAAAATAGATTTCATGGAGCCTTTTTATCCGCGGGAAAGTATCGATGCCATATTCGGACAGATATGGTTCATCAAGATATTTGACCCCGGCATCTATGGTATCCGCTTTTAACCGACCCTCTTTTCTTTTGACCAGCTCCTTTGAAAATTCCGGATCACTGATGCCATATTCCTCTTTTCTGGATTTAATGTCCTGTTGGTGGGTCTGGTCCAGTATTCTCTGGTGCCACTTGCCCAGAAGCAGGGAAACAAAGAAGTTAAAGGCCTGGAGGTAGGCCATGTTGCCATCCAGGATCACTTTGTTTTTCAAAATAAGCGTGACCATCTCATTGGGGGTGGTTTTGACGATTTCCTTTACGACATCATCATTGACGAACCGCATGACGGCATCCGCACTGTCCGGTATATGTTTCAGTACCCGGACACGGCCGTTTTGAAACGCAATCGCCTGGGCCATGGTGTTGGTTTCAGTTTTAAGGCCAATGGTGAAATTGGTCCACCCATCCGAGCTTTTGAGATATTTTCTCAAAGAAGACCGGAAGTTAAACTGGGCTGCCATTAATTGCAGGGCCCAGTGGGACAGGATGTTCATGTGGTTTCTTGTACCCATTGTTCTCTCCTCTATGGTTCCAAAGCAATACCCGCATCCGTAAATATCTTCTCACACGCTTTGGTCCTTTCCGTGGCCATCCATTCTCCCATCTTGCCTTCACTGGTTGAAGGGAGGGATATGCCCAATTTAAGGTTTTTATCCCGCCACAGGGGATGGTATGCCATCAATTGGGTTTTCTTTACCTGTTCTTCTTTGTAAAGGGAAACAATGGCCAGAAGATTTTCCTTTGTATCGGTAATGTCCGGTATTAAAGGCGTTCTTGGCAGAACTTCCGTACCTCCGTCCAGGTATCTTCGGTAAAGGGTTCTGAAATTTTCAAGGATTGTTTTATTGGGAAGTCCGCAGTACTTTTTATGATGACTGCTGTCCATGATCTTGATATCAAAATAGATTAAATCCACATGGGGATACACAAGTTCATTAAATTTTTCGTAATTAAACTGACCACAGGTTTCAATGAGAACATGCACCCCGTTTTCTTTCAGGGCTTTTGCCGTTTTCCCCAGAAAATCCATGTCCAGGGTCGGCTCTCCGCCGGAAAAGGTCACCCCGCCCTTTGACGTATCAAAAAAGGGTTTGTCCTTGAGTACGGTTTCAACAATTTCAGGGACGTTCATTTCATGGCCCACCCGCTCCAAGGCATTGGACGGGCAATTTGTCACACACTCAAAACACAGGTTGCACAATGTCCGGTCAATGAAAAACGGATTCTCCTTTGACAGGGCGTTTTTTGTGCACGTCCCAAGGCAGGTGTTGCAGCCGACGCATTCATTGGGTTCAAATGAAATTTCAACACCGGTTTTTTTACTTTCCGGGTTATGGCACCAGATACAGGAAAGGGGACATCCCTTGAAAAATACAACCGATCGGATTCCCGGACCATCGTCCAGGGAATTTCCTTTTAGCTCCAGGATTAATGTCTTTTTCATAAACCGTATTCCGCCCTTTCTATTAACTCTTGTTGAATTTCCCGGTTCAGGGTTACAAAGTATGCGTTATATCCCGAAATGCGAACCATCAGATTTCGATGGTTTTCCGGATTTGCAACCGCATCTTTTAACATCTCAGAGGTGACAACATTAAACTGCATCTGCATTCCGCCTTGCTCAAAATAGGATTTTACATAGAAAAACATGGTATCCACATTCTTTTCCCGGGACTCGTTTGCAGCGGGGGTGATTTTTACATTAAAGGCTATATTGTTATCCATATACTCTGGGTTCAGCGCTGCAACATCTGAAATGTTATTCAGGAAATTCTTTGTCGCATGGGGCGTTGGTGTCAGGCCCGGGGTAAAGGGCTTGCCTGCCAACCGGCCGGAAGGAAGGGTGCCGGATAAGGAGCCATAGGCAACGTGCTGGGACATGGACCAGAAGCCTGCGGCATATCGTCCCCCACGATAGTTTTTATGGGTCATATAGCAATCGTGGACAACCTTTGCCACACGGTTTGCCATTTTAATGGCGTCTTTATCCCCGGAACCAAACAGCGGCACCTTGGTCTTTACCATTGCATGGAGTCCGGGGGCGTCTTCAAAGTTTGTATCAATGGCTTTTTTAAGATCCTGAAACCGTATTTTTTCTTCATCAAAAACAAGCTTTTTTATTACCAGTAACGAATCGGTTACATCGGAAATCCCGATATTCGACGTTCCTGAACTATTGTACCGTGCCCCGCCATGGAGAACATCTTTTCCGCTTTCAATGGCGCCGTCAATAAGGCTGGATAGCAGTGGGGTCGGACGAATCTGCTGATGGGCTTCCCCAAGAAGATTGTTCAGCTCAACGGCCTGTCCGATAATGAATTCCTGCTGGATCTTCCATGCCGTAAAGAAATCTTCAAAGGTTTTAAAATCGCCATCTTCTATGCGTCCGGTTTCAGGGCCGGGCGACCAGTTCATGAGGGGATGAAACCCATTATTAAGGGCTAATTCCATGGACGCCACCATGTTGAGTAAAATGGAAGCGGTATGGCTGAAGTTTTGTCCCTGGAGCGTGGGCTCGACACATCCGGTGGCGGCCCAGTCATTTATTGCTTCTTCAGGATAATCGTGCTGGGACAACGACTGAATGACGGCTTTGTCCCCCTGCATGATCGGTGTTGCAGCGGTGATGATATTGACTTCGCATAGCCTTTTTAAGTAATTGTCGCTGTTTTTATCACTATGGAACCGGGCATTGAGGTTGACATCCCTTACGGCCAGCAGTTCGGTAACCTTAAGGAGAATATAGGTCATGTCGTTAACCGCATCTTCTCCTCCAGGGGTAATGCCGCCTACTGTTACGGCCTGGGTGGAGGACGCCCCCCCGAAAAGAAAATTGGCCACATCCGGCAACAGCGGAACATGGTCCGTGAGGCGCATATAAAAGCAACCGGTCAATTCAATGGCATATTTTATGTACGTCTTGCGTTCTTCATCCGTCTCAAGTTTTGCCATATCACTTTCAAAATACGGCTGGAGCCATTGGTCAAGCCTTCCAAGGGACGTTCCCGTATTGGAATTTTCCATATGAATGGCCGTCCAGACGATCCAGATGGAATTTAATGCTTCATCCAGGGTCCTGGCAGGCTTGGAAGGCACCCGGCTGCAAATTTTTCCCAAATGCGCAAGCTCTTTTTTCCTTTTGTTGTCTGTTTCTTTTTGTGCAAGTTCGTTGGCTTCTTTTTGAAGATTCGCGGCATATCCATTAATCCCTTCCAGGCAGATCTCCATGGCTTCCAGGGACTGTTTTTGTCGCGTATCAATGTCATGGTTCAGCTGGTTTTGAATATCATCGATAATACCCAGTGTTCCCTTTTCAAGCAGTCTTTTAAAATTGGGGATGGTGTGGGAAATGCCAACGGATTTCCAGACAAAATAGGCGACAAACCGTTCATCTATCTGCTGGCACATCGGATAATCGTATTTTGTTCTTATATATTCCCTGAACGTTCTGTTTATCCAGAACGGCAGAACGTCATTATGGAGAATATCAGCGGTTTCTTTAGAACAGGTATATGGATTTAAAACCCTGTTGTTGACTGAATTCAACTCGCCCCAGAACATATGCGCCTGACCATCGGGAAAACAGGTCACCCCTGTCGCCTTTGACGTTGTTGTTCCGGCCATAAGATCATTTTTGCGGATGATCGGTTTTCTGTTTTCCATCAGATACTTAAACGCCAATGCCTGCCTTGATTCCGGGAACCATGCCTCCCCGGTTTTCTTTTCTTCAAAGCCGTTTTCTCTGAACCATCTGGTCAGGATTTGGGGTCTTTCAGGACAAATTTCCGGTTTTGTCTCAAAATGACTATCAAGGAATACCTGTAATCTTGGAAAATCTTCGATTTTATATTTTGAAAGAAAGGGATCGTCCAGGTATTTAACTCCCGGATCAGCGCCTTGTTCTCCTTTCATCCGGTAGTTCTTTCTTTCGATAAAGGCTTTGTAAACCGCCGGGCTTATCGCCACGGCATCGGCTTTTCGCTCTTTGATTTCCTGGGCCCAGGCTTTTTCAAGCTTTTTTTGATGGGATTTTTCCATTAAAAGAGAAACATAAAAATTGAAGGCCTGTAAGGAATTCAGGTTCCCTTGGGCGATAAGCCTGTTCTTTAGTATCAGATTGAAGATATCATTGGGCGTACCTTTAGCCATGCTCACCAATACATCATTGTCGGCAAACTTCATTATGGAATCAACATTCGAGGGGATTTTCGACGTTGTTCGAACCTTGCCGTTATGGAAAATGATCGCCTGGGAAACACTGCCGGTTTCTGTGGTAATTCCGATTGAAAAATTTATCCAGCCATCCTTGCTTTTCAAATATGGTTTCAAGGACGGGCGATAATTAAACTGGGCCGCCATTAAACCCAGCGCCCAGTGGGTCAGCAAGTTCATATAGTTTATGTTCATGACCGTAACATTCCTTTTTTTGTGTATGTTACCCACTAATGATTACTGTCAGTTTGAAAACGGAGCCAGTAAATCCTCACACATTCTTTCGATAAGTTTGTCAGGATTTTCATCTGCTTCCTGTAAAATATTCCGGTTGTTTAAAACCACAATCCCATGGAGGGTTACCCACATTTGTTTTGCCCTGAAATCAGCATCCGCCACGTGAACCGACGGATTTGTTTTTGCAATATCGGAAATGACTTTTGCTACAAGCTCCCCCATATCAAGGGCTATCTGCTTATCAATAAATGCCACGGCCTCTACTTCAGTTCCCTTGTATTCGTTGTACCTGGGGGTATCACTGTTCAACATGATTCGATAATAGTCAGGGTTGGTAAAACCGAATTCAAGATATGCCCGGATCATTTTTTTCAGGATTTCATGGGAATCAGTATCCCCATCGCAAATATCCTGTAAAATTCCGTGCAAAAGTCTAAATCCTTTTATCTGAAGGGAAAGATAAATTTCGTCTTTATTTGAATAATAATAGTAGAGATTGGTTGCTGTCATGTTGACTTTTTCAGCAAGTTTTCTCATGCTCATATTGTTAAAGCCAACATCAAGCATCAATTCCAGCGCCGCTTCAATGATATCGTTTTTAACTTTTTCAATAACCTCCGGGGACCGCGACTTTCTTGACATGTTAACCATCCTTAATATTAATCTAACACTGTTAGGTTAATTAAATAGAACGGTGTTCTATTTATGTCAAGGCAATTTTTATTATGCACGGTTTCCGGAAATCATGGGACATCGACATTTTAGGGATGTTTGCACTTGAATTGATACCAAAGCACCTATTAGAAAAGAAACCGGATCTGTTCATAAGCGAATAGATAGAAGCCCATCCAGGCGGGGTGGATCTTGCCGTGTTTGGAATTATTTTTTAAGCATGGATATAATCTCATCCAGGGGCAATACCTTGCCAAGGATATAGGAAA
This sequence comes from Desulfobacterium sp., assembly GCA_016342325.1. Classification (GTDB taxonomy): domain Bacteria; phylum Desulfobacterota; class Desulfobacteria; order Desulfobacterales; family Desulfobacteraceae; genus Desulforapulum. The sequence goes on along the minus strand of JAEINR010000025.1, from coordinate 36,624 downwards.
TATTTTTAAGGGCGGCGCCGTGTTGCTCAACAGAGGTTCCGGCTACGCATTCATCAGGTACGATGACTTTGTAATTCAACTGTTGGGCATCCTGGGCGGTGGCTCTCACACACACGTCGGTTGCGACCCCGCTAAGCACTAACGTGTCAATATTCAGACCCCGGAGCAACAGATCGAGATCTGTCGCGAAAAAGGCGCTATACCGTCTTTTCACAATTAAAAAATCCCCCTGCTGCCTGGCCAGGTCTGGTACGATTTCAATACCGGGCGTTCCTTCCACGCAGTGTACGGGTTCTTCTCCGTCAAGTTCACGGCCGAAATCCACACCCTGGGACCGATGGGCTTCCTGGGTGTAAATCACCGGTAAATTTCTTTGGCGGGCAACGGCCAATAACCGCTGGATAGGAACGATGATGTCTCTACCTCCCGGACATTCGATGGGAGCTCCCTTGTCAATGAAATCCCGCTGCATATCGATAACAAGTACCGCTATCTTTTTTGATTTTGCTATATTATTTTCCATGGTCTTCTCCGTTGGTTTGTTTTGATGAACGGACCTTGAAAATAATATACCATATGTGCCGGACGTTGTAATTCATCTGATTGTCAGCAAGCGGATCAAGACTGCCTTTTCAAGCTGCATATCCATTTGAAAACGATGGAAGTTGATACGCAAATCTTATCTCCTCCGGAGAGGCGTTGCACCCGCTGAATTGCAATACCACTCTTTTTCCTTGCAGTTGATCTTTCAACTTTATTGCCGCCATAATGGTTGAACCGCCGGCCCCTTCAACCAGGTTGCGTGTGTAGAAGCCGGCCAAAGCGATTCCTTCATAAAGTTCATCTTCTGAGAGACGTATAAAATCTGTTAAATGCGCTTTATAAATACCGAAGGGGGTTTCATAGGCCGCCCCGGTTGCGAAGCCCCCTGCAAAGGTTGTATTGGGTGCTGTTAATAATCTTCCCTCTTTCCAGGAATGATATGCGGCCGGAGACTTTTCCGCCTGCACGGCATAAATTTCGATCTCCGGTTTAACGGCCTTGAGTGTGACAGCGGCAGCAGCGGCCTCACTGCCGGCGCCAACGGGTACGATAACCGCATCAACATCGGGAAGGTCTTCCATCACCTCTAAAAATTCGGTGCCGACACCATTTATCAGGTGGGGTTCCTCTGCCGGGTGAACATAGTACAGCCCTCTGGTTTTACACAGGGACTCAACCACTTTTGATGCCTCTTCAAACGTGCTGCCTGCTTCAATCAGCTCAGCCCCGGCTTGTCGTATGATTCTGTTTTTTGACGGATTGTTGTTTTCCGGGACAACCACAACGGCTTTCATACCAAACCATGAGGCGGCACTGGCAATTGAGATGCCATGATTTCCCGTGGAAAAAGTAATTACGCCCTTTATACCGTTCGCCTTCAGGTGGGACATCAGATTAATGCCGCCGCGAATCTTAAAGCTTCCTGTGGGATTGTGATTTTCGTGTTTTACATGGGCATGGACCCCGAGTATTGCCGACAGGCCATCATATTGTATCAGGGGCGTCGGTTGCATGTGTTCATATACAGGCTTGCGTGCTCTGATCACCTCAGCAATTGAAATCGGAAAATCCTTTATCGTGTCCATCATCTTTACCTTTGTTGTATGTAAATTTAAAAATCAGCATTCTTCCGCACCTGCTTGTGTCCTGGCAAATTTAGTTGAGCGCCAGGGTAACCGCTTGTTTGGCATGGATCTCCGTCGTATCGAATAATGGGGTATTCGTATGGGTCTGCTGGACCAGCATGACAATCTCCGTGCATCCTTCAATAATGCCTTCCGCCCCTTGTTCCTGCATTTGAGCCATGATTCTCAAGTATTCACGCCTTGACGCTTCTTTCACGATGCCAAGGCAGAGTTCTTCAAAGATAATCTTGTGGACACGCTGTCGGTCTTTTTCACACGGAACAATCACATTCAGTCCATGGCGCTCAATTAACCGGTCTTTATAAAACGCCTGCTCCATGGTAAACCGGGTGCCCAGTAAACCGACGGTTTTAATGTTGTTTTGCTTCACATGCGCTGCTGTTGCATCTGCAAGATGCAACAGGGGAATTGAAATACTATTTTCAATCTGGGGGGCGACTTTGTGCATGGTATTGGTACAGATCAAAAGAAAATCTGCGCCTGCGGCCTCCACCTGTTGCGCGGCTTGGGCCAGTACCTCTCCGGCACGGTCCCATTGGCCGGCACGCTGGAGCATTTCAATTTCATGAAAATCCACACTCACCATGGCGATCCGTGCCGAATGCAGAGCGCCCAGTCTTTTTTTGACCTCTTCATTGATCCATCGATAATACAATGCGGTACTTTCCCAGCTCATACCGCCTAGGAGTCCAATCACCTTCATCCTGTATTCTCCTTGATTTTATGCGGCCCGATCAATTCGGCTGCAGGTATGCATTGATGCAGTTTTTCTCTATATTAACAGATCGTTAAATTCGATTGTTGTTCAAGCTCTGATGATTGTTTGTATTGCATTTTGAAAATTGTTATGCAATGTTTTTATTGTTACCATAACAATATTTCAGAGAAGGACACTGACTCCCATGTGGAAACCGGATCTCAGCAATTACAGCGGGCCGAAATACATTGCCCTGGCAGACGCACTTTGCGATGATATCAGAAAAAACAGACTTAAACCCGGAGAGAAATTACCCCCCCAGCGGGAATTGGCCTATGGGTTGAATATCAATTTGGGAACCGTGACAAAGGCATATGTGCTTGCGTCTGAACGGGGACTGGTTCGGGGGGAAATCGGGAGGGGAACCTTTGTCAGAAAAGAGCCGCCCTCTTCAAAAACCCCCTGGCCCAAGGAGAATCTACTGCCCGGGCGTATTGATCTGCGGTCCGATTTTCCCTGCAGTCTTGCAGACGATCCCATATTCAGGGAAACGTTCAGTAACCTTGGGAACCATCCGGAGCTTGGCCGCCTTCTCCAGTATCAGCCGGGATCTGCCAGGCCGGATCATTTAGAAACTGCAAGGGTCTGGTTGAGTGGTTTCGGGGTCAATACCCTGACTGAGAATATCGTTATCACCAATGGGGCGCTCCATGGGGGCTTTTTATCTCTGATGGTACTCACCAACCCCGGGGATCTGCTTCTTACGGACACATTGACGTCACCTGCGGTTCGCAGCATTGCTGCCATGCTTCACTTACGGCTTAAACCTGTGGCCATGGATGAACATGGCATGATCCCCGGGGAGCTGGAGGAGACGCTTAAACAGAATCGATGCAGGGCGCTTTATATGATACCGAATTTTCATAATCCAACGGCTTCGGTCATGCCCCTTGAAAGGCGGGTGGCCATTGCTGAGATCGCTGAAAAATATCATCTCTACATCTTGGAAGATGATGTGTTCGGCAGCCTTATGGAAAAACAGGTCAGCCCTGTATCATCCATGATTCCCGCGCTGTCGTTTTACATTACCAGCTTTTCAAAAGGGATTGCCCCGGGTTTGCGGGTGGGATATATCGTTCCGCCTGAACGGTTTCATCAAAGGGTGCTTACCGGTCTCAGGGTGACGTCATGGATGGCCTCTCCAATGATGGTGGAGATGGTTTCGGGATGGATCAAAGATGGAAATGCCCATCGCTTGGTTTCACTTCAGGCCGGTAGAATTGCCCAGCGGGTCGCAATCTTCAAGAAACATTTAAATGAAGCCACTGTGCGATCCAATCCCCATTGCCCCCATGTGTGGCTGAAATTACCTTCATCCATTCGGGAAAGTGAGGCCGTCATGGTTTTAAGCCGAAAGGGGATCGATGTCACTCCGGGTGAATATTTTTCTGTTGGAAGCGGAATGATGCCCAGCGGTCTCAGGTTGTGCCTGGGCCAGATCGAGGACTTCAGTGAATTGGAATATGCCGGCAGGATGATTCATAAACACTTCTTTGAATCGTCAGGGACACCGGGCTTTCATATCTAAGGAGCGGATTATGAAAAAAAGAATAAACCTCGTTGCGCCTGCTGAATCAAGCCGGTAACATATTTGTGGGATCAAAAACCGATGGCAATTATTTTTTACCCATGCGGTCAATGGTAATGTTGTTTTGTAACAGCTGCTACATACGGGATGAATTTTATACGATACAAAATATAGGCTGTTATTTTATATGCAGATAGGAAATAGATGAAAATGGAATGTCTTTGTGAAAAAATTGCCGGTAAGGAGATGGAACTTTCCCCTGTCTGCATCGGTCAGCTCTGGATGTTCAACGATCTTGGTCCGGTTGAAGTTGGGGCGCTGGGTCGTGAAGCCCTGAGGAAAAAATATGTTAAAGGCCGGGCATTGTTTTTACAGGGGGACCCGGCAGATCAAATGCTCCTGATCAAAGGCGGGAGAGTCAAACTTACCAAGGTGCTTGAGGATGGTAACGAACTCACCCTGGATATTCGTAAAGCAGGTGATTTTGTCGGTGAAAACATGTTTTCGGAAGAAAGCCGCTATCCGGTAAGTGCATACTGCCTGGAAGATACCCTGACCTGCGGGTTCAGCAGAAACCAGTTTGAAAAGCTTGTTTTACAGCATCCCGGTATCGGGCTACAGGTAATCAAAAATTTTAGTAAAAGGATCTCCTGGCTGACAAGCCACGTGGGCAGTATGGCGGTAACAAATATTGAAGAACGCCTTTACCGTGTTCTTTCCAGTGTCGCAAAGGAGCACGGTACCGAGAGTCCTGAAGGAATCATGTTACAATTTCCGTTGACACATGAAGATCTGAGCTTTCTTACCGGTGCCCACAGGGTGAGTATTACCCGGGCAATGAAGGACTCAGAAATGCCGGTAAAATTATTCATGGGAGTAATGGGAGTAAAAAAATAATCCTGCCCCATGTGGGAACTGAATAGTTTCGCCCTTCCCCCGGGGGCACGCCGGGTAACCGGTGCTTCTCCCCGGAAGCAACCATGTAACAATTGCTACAGACACCAATGACCATAACGCCTATGATCCATACAACAGATAAACGTAATAAGGAGAAACGCGAATGCAACCACAGATTATCGGAATTTCCGGCAGCCCGGTTAAAAACAGTAATACGGACAGGATCGTAAAACACATTCTGGCTTCCTCGGGCCTTGAAAGCGAGTTTGTAAAACTCAGCAGTATTGATGTGAGGCCTTGCAGGGCATGCAAAAAATGCGTTAACGATAATATTTGTAAAGTACGGGATGATTTTCCCGCCCTTGGCGAAAAGATCAAGAACGCAAGCGCCATTGTTGTCGGCGGTTATTGCCCCTACGGTTCCATTGACGGTTTTACAAAAGCGTTTCTGGAAAGGCTGTGGTCACTTCGCCATGTCAACAACCTGGTCAAAGGCAAACTTGCTGTTACCGTTGTGAGCGGCGTTGCCCCCGGGATTACGGATAACGTAAGTGAAATGATGGCCATGGAAATGACCATGGACAGGATGACCCTTATCGGTCAATTGGCCGTAAAAGGGAATGTACCCTGTCTTACCTGCGGCAAAGGGGATGAATGTGAAATGAGCGCCGTGCCGATGCTGTTTGGCGAAAATGCAAAAGCATCCGTTGATAAATGTATCAAGGTTGAAGACCAGACCGGCGTATGGGAAAAGGCGGAATCCCTGGGGCGTCAGATTGCCGGCAGCCTATAGATGTTTGCACTTGGGTTGATACTCGCTTTACCTTTATTCGTGGGAAATGATATCAATTCATATGCTAAGTCCTGTAAATCAGCCTGAAAAATAGTGCTTTGACAGGATATGCCGTACCCAATGGTACGGCATGCTTATTTAATTCCCAGGGCCTCCAGTTCTGCCTCCATATGTTTTTCCCACCCCTGATTTGCCTTTGGACTGGCCGGACTTGGATGGAGAATCTGTCCAACGGTAATATCAAGACCGGAAAGGGCTGCCTTGGCCCGGTCTGCTGCGAATTTTCCGATCCCCACCACCAGCTTGGGTGAAAAATACGCCACTGTTTGTCTTAGGGCTTTGTCGCAGATTTCAAATAGCTGCCTGCGTTCAGCAACAGGAAGATTGTTGGGTGTCCGATTCCGTCCGCTCTCTTCCATGAAAACCAGGGGGCAATAGTTGGCCACAAAAAAACGGTCAAAAAACACTTCGGGTGTTTGAAACCGTTTCTTTGCCCAGCCCCATAGGCGTTTCCCGCTAACCTCGCTCCGCTTGCAGTCGAATCCATGGATGGGACGCTTCGGGTGCACGATTTCCGGTTCCCCGACCGCTCCCTTGATGCCAAGCCAGTCGGTAACCATCTCAATTTCACCAAAAGGTACCCCGTTCTGGGCCATACCGAAAGGTCCCGGGTTCATCCCCACCATAATAACCTCCTTGGGGGTGCTGCCGTATTTTTTCAGGTAGTCCGTGTGGGGGGCATGGGCATATTCCAGGGGGTTATATACGTGGGTTACCGGAGGGTTAAAGGTCAGGGGAGCGAGTTCATCCACCAGTTGTTTGATTATTGATTCGAGTTTCATATGTTGTTGGGGCCGCCTTTCTTGATAGTCTGTTTTTACTGTCAGATACCATGTTTTGAACGTCTTGTCGAACCGCAACCCTTAAGATCCAAGTCGGCTGTGGGACCGCTGTTTCTTTTAAGCATACTGGATCCTGGGTTAAGGTGCCGGCTTGGCCTTGGCCTTTGGGGAGGGTTGGCGCAGATTCAGGCGTTGTTCCACCCCGTCCCACTCTGGAAGTGGCGGGTGCTCCATATAGTCGTGTATCCGATGGATATAGGTCTGATAGAGGTGTTGGGGGCTGGTTTGGTTTAATTTTTCCATGGCCGCCAAGGCTGCCGGGAACCGTTGCTGCTGATAGGCCCTGACGGCCCCCTCAAAGGCCCGGATTTCGTCTGCCATGGCCTTGGGGGGCGTGCCGGTGACAAGGGGTTCATAGATCTCCACGGCTTTTTCTTTGCCCTTGACCCGGACCCGGTCGACGTACCGGCAGAAGAAGTCCTCCCCAATGGCCTTTTTTGTGAATTCGGACACGATGATGTTGGTGCCGTAGTTTTTGTTGGCCCCTTCCAGCCGTGAGGCAAGATTGACAGCGTCCCCCATGACCGTGTAGTCGAACCTGTTCTTGCTGCCGAAGTTGCCCACGCTCACAAGGCCTGTGTTGATGCCGACCCCCATGTCGATGAAGGGCAGGTTCCGGTGTATCCACACCCCCTGCATCTCCCTGAGCTTCTCGAGCATGGCAAGGGCGGTTTTGACCGCGTTGATTCCGTGGTGGGGATCATGGGCCGGGGCGCCCCAGAAGGCCATGATGGCGTCCCCGATGAACTTGTCCACGGTGCCGTTGTGCGCCATCACGATGTCGCTCATGATGGTCAGGTATTCGTTCATGAACGCACCCAGGTCCCGGGAATCCATGGATTCCGATATGGTGGTGAAGTCCCTGATGTCGCTGAACATGATGGTGAGCTCCCGCTGTTCCCCCGTAAGGGAGAGGGTGGTGGGGTCGGCCATGAGCTGGTCCACCACCTGGGGGGAGACATAGTGGCCGAATGCCCGCTGGATGTAGCGCTTGTCCCGTCCTTCCCTGAAGAAATTCAGGGTCGTGACAAGGATGAAGATCCCAAGAAGCGAAATCAGGGGAAAGGTGATCCCGGCCTGTTTGTTGTTCAGGAACAGAACCACGTGGTTGGCCCCCAGGATTCCGGTTAGGATCACAAGACCCGCGATGCCGCCTGCCAGGGGCGGGGCATGGACCAGGATCAGGGTGAGCGCAAGGCCTCCCACAATCACAAGGGTGTAGGTGAGGCCGATCTCCGTATGGAGGTCATAGACCAGGGGATCCTGTGCCATAAGGTTGTCGATGAGGGTGGCGTTTACTTCCACCCCGGGACAGGTGGAGGAGAAGGGGGTGGCCCTGAAATCAAAGAGTCCGGCTGCGGTGGTGCCCACCAGGACAAATTTGTCCTTCAGGCGGTGGAGATCCTTGCCCTGGAGGATCTCCATTGCCGGCACATAGGGGAAGCTGTTTGCCGGGCCCCTGAAGTTGACCGCCAGTTGCCCGTTTTCGTCTGTGGGGATGAAGCGTTGGTCCAGGCTGATTCCCAGGACCGGTGTTCCCCCGCTTTTTATCCGGGTCGATGCGTGGAGGGTGATGGTGGAAATCCCCATGCCCAGGCGGAAGGTTTCCAGGGCCATGGAGGGATAGGGCACGCCATCCATGGTCATCATCAGGGGCACCCGGTGCAGGGTGCCTTCGATATCGGCGAACACATTGAAAAACCCTTCGGTCCTGGCCATGGCAATGGACGGAATGTTGAGGATGGCGCGGTAGGCCGGTATCAGGGCAAGATCCGTGAAGCCTGAATCCCGGGGGTCGACAGTGATTCCGGCCGATGGAAAGGGCTGGTCTGTGTGGGTTTTCAGCCCGTCATTCCGGGTTTGAAACACATAGCCCAACACCGTGTTGCCCTGGGACACGGCAGTGCCGAAGATCCGGTCGTGGTCAAGGCCCTTGAGGTGTTGGAGGAGGGGGGACGTGGTCTCGGGCATGGGCAGTGCCTTTTTGATCTCCTCGAGAAATCGGCTGGGGGAACTTCGGTCCGGTTCCGGAAAGACCATGTCAAACCCCAGGGCCTTTGGACCGGCCTTGTGGATATTGTCGGTCAGGGTTGCCAGGATATTCCTGGGCCAGGGCCATTGGCCGATGGTTTGCAGGCTTTTTTCATCGATGTCAACAATGACCACGGACCCGGTGGTCGGCCGGGTTCCCCGCCATTGGAACATGGTGTCCAGGAGCCGGTTGTCCATTGCCAGGAGAAAATCGGGTTTGGTGGTGCCAAAGGAGTAGAAGAGCAGGCAGGCAAGAAAGATCATTGCAATCCCTGCCTTGAAAGGGGTGAGGGGTTGCCAGGCGCTTTGTCCGGTCATCTGATCTTCTCCCGTTTTTCCTGTGTGTGGGGGGGCTAGGTTCCTGGAATAAAAAGGGGGTTACCCATTGACTCATATATCACATCCCGGTATATCTCTGAGCCGGATAGAGCGTGGGAAGATATAGAGATGCGCTCCGGCTTGATTACACAAAAATATTGAGGAAAATCATGATACAGATCGACCCCGCGGTAAAAGGACTTATTTTCGATTGCGACGGCACCCTGGCATATACCATGGAAGTCCACTGGAAGGCCTGGGTCCATGCCTTTAATCATTTTGACTGCCCCTGTTCCACCGATTATCTGGATAACCTCTGCGGCGTGGCCGGGCAGGATATTGTCCGTGCCTACAACAAAAGCTTTGACAAAGACCTGGATCCCAAGACGGTGGCAGATTACAAACAGGGCTTGGTGGTTGAGAAACTCAAGTCTACCCGGGAGGTGGTGGCGGTGTGTGACGTGGTTCGCAAATACCGGGGGGTGTTGCCCATGTCCGTGGCGTCCGGGGGCACCCGGCGAAATGTTCGCATCATTCTTGAGGCCATCGGGCTTTTGGATGCGTTTGAAGCGATCCTGACAGCGGATGACCCGATGCCGGCCAAGCCGAACCCGGATATCTTTTTGGAATCTGCCCGGTTGATGGGGTGTGCCCCGGAAACCTGCCTGGTCTTTGAGGACGGAAATCAGGGCTTTGCCGCTGCTAAAGCCGCAGGCATTCCCTGCATAGACGTGCGTCCCTACTACGCAGAGTAACTCTTTTTTGGGGGGCTATGTCGATGATTCCCATTGGCCCGATTCTCGGCCGCGCCCCCTTTCTATCTATCTCCGGCAAAAATCCCGTGGTAATTCATATCCCCCATGTTTGCATTGAAATTGCCGCCGATGCCTTCAGCAGCCGGGCCGTAAAAGGCACCGTTGACACGGCTTTCTGCGGCGCCTTGGATGGTGCCGTGAAACCCTGCCTCGGTGACGCCTTCCGGGGTGCCCATGACCTGGAGGGTGACCTGGTCAAAGGAGAGGGTGCCGGATACGGGCAGTGTGCTCTGGGGGGCAAAATCGATGAACAGATTTGTTTTCCCGTTGTTAAGCGCTTCCACCCTGCCGTTCTCGTCGATCCCGATGCCATGGGCGCCCCCTGTATAACTGCCTTGAAATTGTGAGGCAATGAGGGTGTTGACCCCGTCGGGCCGGGTTCTTTCCCCTGCCAGCCACATGGCGCCGGGGATGTGCAGATGGTAATCCCTGCCCGTGCCGGGCTCCTTGTAGGCAATCTCCCAATACCCCCAGGTGGAGTAGGAGGACATCATCTCTTCCCTGGCCGAGATCATGAAGTTGCCGTACGCCTTTAATCCTGTGGTGCCCGTGGCCGTGCTGATCACATTGGTGCCTGATAGCACCGCGACCATATCCTTGTCCGTGATAAACGCGGAAGCGCTCGTATCGCTTCCGCCGATCTGAAGGGCGTTGATATCATTGTCCGGGTGACGAACGTCGGTGCCCGAGAGGGTACCCATTATCGTGCCGTTGTCCCGGTTGACGGTCAGGGTGAAATCGTTTGGATCCGCGTTGGAAAAGAGGTGCTTGTTTTTATCCGGGCCTCCCATGTCCTCGGCAAGACCGAAAAAGAAACCAGTGTAGGTGACGGTGCCGGTATCGTAAAAGGGAATTGTCTTCTCAAATATTCCAGCACCGATGCCCGACCATTCCCCAAGGATGGACGACTGGTTCTGGACATCCACATCGATCCCCGACAGTGTCAGGCCAAAGGCCCCCTGGTCTTCACCATAAAAGTGTCCGAAGGTGGAAGATCCTTTGGACGCTTCGATGCGGCCGGTGGGTTCGTCAAAACCCGATCCGATGATGGTGACGTTGGCCATCTCTCCCGTGGGGGTTACTTCTCCAAAGATAAAAACAGGCCCGGACGGCTTTGTTTCCGTATCATCCGCACCCAGGAAAAATCGTTTGCTGTGCCAGTTGACCAGGCCTTTCATGGTTCCCTTGTCGCCGGGGTCATCTTCCTGGACAACGCCCTTATAGGCATAAACGCCGTCGGCGGGAACCGAGGTTGAAAGGGGTCCTGAAAAGCCCAGGGAGTCCAGCAGCGCAACAATGGCGGGGGGCGTCGGATCTTCGGCAATGGGGGGCGGCTCCTCGTCAGGGGGCGGTTCTTCGTCAGGGGGTGGTTCTTCGTCAGGGGGTGGTTCTTCGTCCGGGGGAGGCTCAACATCCGATGCCGCTGTTTTTTGACTGTTGTCCGAGACCGCTGCCGTCACAGCCGCTGCCACGGTCACGGGTGGGCCGGTCTCTTCTCCGCCGGCCGCTTTTGTTTCTTCCTCCTCCTCTTCAGGCGTCTGGGATGCCTCTGACGCAACCGTATCATCGGTTTTACCGTTCTTTTCATCCGCCATGGCAAGGTCCCCTTCGATATCGTCCAGATCCTTGCCGATAAACCGTTTGGGGTCTGACGGGGCCAGGCCGATGCCCTTGACCGTGGTGCCGAATCCGGGGCGTGTGATGTTAACGAGCCCCTGGCCGTTCATCACGTAAATGCCGCGACCGCCCTGGAGTACGATGCTCAGGGTCTCGTCCTTGACCTTGCCAGCATACATGGACCCCCGGATCCCAATGGTTGCGGACGGGGTTTCCGTCTTGAAGTTCCGGGGCGCCCCCCGGGTGATGGCACCGCCCATGATCCGGAATGTTCCCTCTTTGACCCGGGTGGTCATTGCGCCGTATTCCTGGTCGGGCTGCCAGAGAAACTCCTTGATCTTCATTTCGCTGTTCTGGCCGAGGGTGATCAGGGTGGCGTCCTGGAACATGAGTTGGATCCGGCCTTGCCTGGTTTTTAAGGTGTCCATCAGATGGATGGGGGATTGAAGCGTAAGTCGCCTTGACTCCTCCTGGGGGTTGACGGCAAAGGCCTCTCCCCGGATAGCCACCACCGTGCCCACGGTTTCAGCACCCCTGGCCGGGGCAATGGGCATGATCAGCAGGATAAGGAGAGCGATAAAAAGTGCGATCCTGAACTTTGATCGTTCCGGTTCCATGTGACCCCCTTTTTTTATATGAAACTCCGATTAAAGCGATATCATCAGTGACGTTGGCTCCCCGGCTTCACCCCTTTGGGGGTGTGGTCGAAGCGCAAATACCATGCTCCGGCCATGCCGGTTTTTTAAAGCCGGGAGCAGTCACGGTGTTAGAATTCATATCCCAAAAGCGAGTAGACAACGTTTTTTTCGTATTCATACAGGTCCAGTGATGAGTTTGCATTTGTGTAGCGGTAACTGAGCTGGAGAAAGAGCCTGGCGTCTTTGTTTGAAGAGATCCACAGCTCTTGTCGTAGGCCGCCGCCCAGGTAGTGGATGGTGTCGTCCCGTTTTTGATTGAACAGGGCGTAGGGATCCTTGTACCGGGTGTGTTGAAAATCATAGTTCGCAAAAACCGAGAGGCCGCGGTTAAACCGATGTTCCACCGAGAATTTCCCCTTGTAACGGTCATAGGTGTATGTATCGTTTTCGGCGTTTTCAATCTCCATAGCCATGGCGACGTTGTACCAGGTGGCACCGGAAACCAGGGCCGCCATCAGCTCAAGGGAGCCTGTTTTTGCGTCCCTTTCAGGATCCGTAAACAGCGTCTTTTTCTCATACCTGCACCGGGCATTCACCAGGAGTGAAGGGGTGGCAGCGAAGCCGACCAGGGATTCAACCCCTAGAGATCGCTGGTACCGGGTCTCGTCCAGATCCAGGTGGCTGAAAAGGCCGTGGATGCCTGCCGTGAACCTGCCAAGGGTAAGATCGGGTCCTGTGTTGAGCCCAAGAAAAAGGGTGTTCAGATCGGTTTCCTCCCCGTACACCCCATGAAAGCCGGTACCGGTGGTTTGCCATGCAAGGGGCTTGTCCGGTAACCGGAAGGTGTGCTTGAGCACGGCCGTGGCGCTGACGATGAAATCCTCCTGGGAGGTTGCTGAATCACCCGTGAGCCGTATGTCTCCCAATACGGTGTTGATGATGTCGCTTGCCGGGGCGACCCGGACATTGTCGTCCCAGTCGCAGCCAAGGGCCAGGAAACCGTTGAAAAAATGTTTCTTCTCCCGGGCGGTGATGGTTTGCAGAAAGGCGTTGATGTTCTGCTTGACCCTATTCGGTGGATGGGTCGCCAGCACCTCGTTGAAGTATCGTTTGGCATGGCTCCCGTTGCCCATCAAGGCAAAGGTTCTGCCCATCTCGAGCTTGATGCGGATCGCTTCCGGGTCCGCCATGAGGACACGCTCGAAGGCCATGAGCGCCATTTCATAGTTGCCGGTTTCAAAGGCTGCCCTGCCAAGGTAGAAGTTGATGTCTGAATTGCCGGGATCGAGGACAAAGGCCTTGAACAGTTCGTCATAGGCGTTGTTGAAATCCTTGGCGTTGAAGAGGAGGGTTCCCCTGGTAAAGTGGCTGTCATGACCGGTCTCCATTGCCCATGCCGGGGTCGAACCGAACACCAGGCCGAAGAACAGTACCATGGATGCTATTTTGTTCACGTTTCCCCCCGTATAAAATTAGGTCTTTTGTTTTGCTTTTCGTGTTATTTCGGCAAGAGACTCAGAAAACGTTTTCAGCTCCGGTTTATCCAGATGAGGGGTGGAGGGGTGGTCACTCCTGTGAAACTATAGTTTATAGATGGTCTTGCCATGGGGCGTGGATGTCTTTTAATATGAAAGGGTGCCACGGGATTGTCAAGGAAAAAGTCGTCCCTGGGGTATGATCCTAGGCCCCGGTCTTTTTGAGCACTCTGTTTTCCTTTGGGCTGAAGACAATGGCCAGGGACCGGATGATCCCCATGCACAGGAGCAGTACGGAAAAACCGATCAGGGTCGAGTTCAACAGGGGATCGTGGGTGTAGAGTTTGATGATCAGCTCCCGGATGATGAAGATGATGGCAGGGTCGATCATGGTGTGGAGGCGAATGCGTTGGGTTTTGAAGTATTCGATAAAGCTTCGGAACAGTTCGATCATCACCAGAAAACTGAGGATATCGGTGATGGCGTGGGAGAGCTCCAGGTTCACCTCCCCACCGGTCAGCAAAAGCTTGATGGGCAGGAGGATCTTTCCTAACCCCAGGATGAGAATCATGATGATGTAGATGATCAGAACATTGATGATATAAGTGAGTGCCCTGTTGAACAGGGAATGGACATCCATTGGTGAGAGGGTTTTCATTGTCTATCCTTTGTAATATTAAATTATGGCATGCGCCCCACACCTGGGTGGGGCGGTTTGCTAACGCCCCCAGGTTTTACAGATAAAGTGTTAAAACATTATTCAAAGTGTGTTATTTAATGGTTTGCTAAAATTTTGCCCTGGTGAATGTCCTATTAGGGAAAATGCTAATCTCTTTGTAAGGTGTTAAGATGTATAACTATCTTTTTGGCCCTGTGCCCTCCCGACGCCTGGGCATCTCCCTGGGGGTGGACCTGGTCACCCATAAGATCTGCTCCCTTGACTGCATCTATTGCGAGTGCGGCGAGACAACCGACCTCACCATTGAGCGGCGGGAGTATGTTCCGGTGGATGATGTGCTGAAAGAACTGGAGGATTATTTCCGGAACCACCCGGATCCGGATTACATTACCTTTTCAGGCTCGGGCGAGCCCTGCCTCAACTCCCGGATCGGGGAGGTCCTTGATTTCATCCGGGCGCGAAAGCCCCATATCTCCATTGCCGTGTTGACCAACGGGACCCTCCTGGGAGACCCTGATGTGAGAAAGGCGCTGCTGCCGGCGGATCTTGTCATGCCTTCCCTGGATGGGGCATCGGCGTCGGCCCTGGGAACCATCAACCGGCCCCATGGCGCCATCGACACCAAGGCCTACATTGACGGGATCGCCGCGTTCCGGGCTGAGTTCAAGGGCAAACTGGCCCTGGAGATTTTTATCCTGCCCGGGTGCAACGACACCCTTGAAGAGCTTGTCTCCCTGAAGGCGGCTGTGGAGCGCATCAACCCTGACGTGGTTCAGCTCAACACCCTGGACCGTCCCGGGGTGGTCTCCAACATCCATGCCGCCACCCAGGAGGAGCTTGAAGAGATCGCTGATTTTTTCAGGCCCGTTCCCGTGGAGGTGATTGCGGCCGCTCCCAAACGAGAGGGGAGCGACGCCTATCGAAGCGATATGGCGTCCGCCATCCTTGAGACCGTGGTGAGAAGACCGTGTACATTGGAGGATCTTGCAACCATTCTCGGTTCCCATGTCAATGAGATCAACAAGTACCTGGGCGCTTTGGAAGAGGCCGGTAAGATAGAGCCCGTGCGCCAGGAAAGGGGGCTTTTTTACCAGGCCCGGAATAAATTTGCAGACAGTTAAGTTTGAAACATCCGCCGGGGTTTTGAAGGCCGCCGGCAACGGGGACAGGCGCACGCGTGATTGAAGAAACCATCCAGATCCATGATAAAAACCAGTTTGAAATCAAGCTGGGATACCAGTTCGCAGGGGAAGAGACGGCAAAGGTGTATGATGTCGAGACCTACCTGTTCTTTCCCAACAACCTCGGTATCAACCGGTACTCCTACACCCGGGACGATTTCTACGGCAACACCCAGGTCTATGTGAGACTCAAGACCCCGGTGGTGCTTCTCCAGAACATGACCCACGGCAAGGATTCCCCCCTGGAAAAGTTGAGAAAGAGCATTGAAGCGCTTCTTCGCCATGGGGATGATAAAGCCTTTGCCAACTATGAGTACCAACTCAAGATGTTCTGCTGCATCTTCAAGAGCGCCATCCGGGACCATGTCCGGTTTGTCTCCCAAAAAGAACACCGCCTGGATGTCAAGGATCTGATCGAGAAGTACCTTTCCGGCATTGAGACCACCACCAAAGGGTTCAGAAGCGTGAGATCCCTGCTCAACGTTCCCTCCTTGAACGAGGGCATTTTTTCCGTATATCTCTTTGGTGACGAGTACCTGAGCCTGCTCATTGAGTACTATACCTATGAGTTGCTCCAGGTGCTCAACACCCTGGACATCCCGGAAAAGGAAAAGGAAAAGGACAGCGCAAGGCTGCTGGCCCTCATCCGCCATGAGCTGACCTACCGCCAGGAGAACGATTACCCGTCCATCCCCTGCGCGGACTCCACCAACGAGGAGTTTCTCTTCCGGTCCAGCGTGCTGAAAAAGTTCATGGGCAATGTTTTGTTCCTCCACACCCGATTCAAGCATGAGGGGGAGTTCCTGGAGCAGATCACCTTTGCCCTGGCCGCAGGCATTGCCATGATGTTTGCCACGGCCGCCGCCTTTTTTGCCCAGGTGACCTATTCCACGGTCTCCATGCCGCTGTTCGTGGTGCTGGTGGTCAGTTACATGTTCAAGGATCGGTTCAAGGAGTTCATCCGTGCCTACCTTGGCACCAAGCTGCGGGCCAGGCTCTTCGACCATAAGCGAAACGTCTATTACAATGCCAAGGAAAAGCTGGGGTGGTGCAAGGAGAGCTTTACCTTTCTCAAGTCTGACAAGATTCCCGATGCCATTGTGAAGCTCAGGGCCAAGGATCACATCACGGAGATCGAGAACGATTGGGTGGGAGAGAAGATCATCCTCTACCGAAAACAGGTCAAGCTCTTTAACCGGCCCTTGAAATCCATCTATCACGACTACCCGGCCAACAGCATTGTGGATATCATGCGGCTCAACGTGAGCCGTTTCCTGAGCAAGATGGACAATCCCCAAACGCCCATCTACGTGTGTGACGACACGAGCTGTCAAAAGATCTACGGAAACAGGGTCTACCATGTCAACATGATCATGAAGTACACGGAGAACAAGCGGGTGAGGTATAAGCGCTTTCGGCTGGTTCTGAATCAGAATGGAATTAAACGCATTGAAGAGGCGACAATTGACACAGATTAACACAATTATCAGAGATTTACGGTCGGCCATCATGTTCATCACCATCCTTCCTGCAGGAAAGGGGAGTGAGTTCTCGGCCACGGGCATGATACGATTTTTTCCGGTGGTGGGGATGATACTGGGGGGCCTGCTCGTTGGTATGGACCAGGTGGCATCCCTGTTCTGGACCGCGCCGGTGGTGGCGCTCATGGACGTGCTCTTTCTGGTGGCCGTGACCGGGGCATTTCACCTGGACGGCCTGGGGGATGCCGCAGACGGGCTCTTCAGCCATCGCTCAAGGGAGCGGGCCCTGGAGATCATGAAGGACTCCAGGACCGGGATGATGGGGCTTGTGGCCATCTTCTGCATGCTTTCTCTAAAGGTGGCGGGCATCTATGCCGTGAAAACCACTTGTACACCGTTTTCGACCATTTGGATTCTCTTTTTAATACCGGCGCTTTCCCGGGCCGGCATGTTGTTTGGTATACGGTTCCTGAACTACGGCAGGAAAAACACGGGTACCGGCCATGATCTTTTTGAAAAGCCCTTGCCCTTGAAGGATTTCGCCTCCGTTGTTCTCCTGGTGATTTTCGTGTTTTTCCTGGGCGTCAAAGGGGTGGTTCTCCTCCTGGTGTTCGGGGTTACGGTGTTTTTGCTCCTTGGATTTTACAAGATCAAGATGGGGTGTATCACCGGGGACATGCTGGGCGCAATGACCGAGGTGACCGAGGCTATTTTATTTCTCACGGCAGGTGCAACACTACTATAAAGGATACGTAAGGTTATGATTACAGGTCATGGGGGCAACGTAAACGCCCTGGCTGAAAGACTCGGATGTTCCATAGACGATATCATCGACATGAGCAGCAACTTGAATCCCCTGGGGCCGCCCCCGGGACTTGAGGCGTTTCTGGCTGAAAACATGGGCAAGATACGCTCCCTTCCCCAGGCCGATGCCCGGGAGATGGTCAACGCCTTTTCCCGGCGGTACGATGTTGATGGCAACCGGGTGATGGCAGGCAACGGCACCACTTGGTTTCTTTACACCCTTCCCTTGGCGTTAAAGACCCGGAAGATGCTGATTCTGGGACCCACCTATTCCGATTACAGGGACGGGTGTGTCATGCACGGTGTGGCGTATGACTATGTCCTGTCAACTGCCGACACCCTGTTCGCCCCGGATCTTGATTCAGTGTCACAGAAGCTTGCCACAGGCTCGTTTGACACCATGGTGATCTGCAATCCCAACAACCCCACCGGTGCCATGGTGGAAAAAGAGGCGATCCTCGCGCTTGTCCGGGAGTATCCCCACATCCGTTTCGTGGTGGATGAGTCCTATCTTCCCTTTGTGGACCATGCCGAAGCCATCAGCCTTGTGGGTGAGGATCGCTTTCCCAACCTCATGGTTCTTTCCTCCATGTCAAAGATCTTCAGGATTCCGGGATTGCGCACGGGATTTTTGTGTGCAGACCCCAGTGTGATTGAAGGGTTCATGCACTATTACCAGCCCTGGTCGGTGAACGCCCTTGCCCAGGCCGCCGTGATTCATCTCCTTGACAACAAAAGAGATACAGAAGCGTTTACCCTCGAGACCCGCAGGTTCACGGCAACGGAAAAAGAGCGGTTCAAGCTGAGCCTTGCCGACTGCCCCGGCCTCCGGCTGTTTCCCTCCCACGCCTATTTTCTTCTGGCCGGGCTCGATCCTTCCATTCCGGCTGGGGAACTCTGCCAACGCATGGGTGATGGGAGAATCCTGATCCGGGACTGCACCAATTTTGACGGTCTTTCCAACCAGTTTGTGCGCTTCTCCCTGAAAACCAGGGAGATCAACACCAAACTGTCCCTGGGTCTTACAAAACATCTCACCCTGCTCAAAGGATGATCCAAATGCTTGCAGATCTCAACTGGTACGTCATTCCCCTTGCCCTTGCCCTGGATCTTTTGATCGGAGACCCCAGAAGTCTTCCCCATCCCATTGTGTTCATGGGAAAGGCCATCGAACGGTCGGAAACCTTTTTTCGACGCCATGGGAAGAACGTGTTTGTTTCAGGCCTGATCTTTGCCCTGTTCCTCATCGCTGCCACCGGGGTGCTTGCCCTTGCCTGTGTGTGGCTGGCGCTTTTCATCCACCCTGTTTTAGGGGATGTTGTCCAGGTGGTGCTGCTTTTTTTCTGCTTCTCTACCAAAAGCCTTGCAACGGCCGCAACCGAGGTGGGAGATGCCCTTGCAACCCATGGGCTTGGGGCGGGCCAACAAGCTGTTTCCATGATCGTGGGCCGGGAGACCCATCGCCTTGACGAGGCCGGCGTTGTCAAGGCAAGCGTTGAGACCGTGGCTGAGAATTTTGTGGACGGTTTTCTCTCCCCCCTGTTCTTTGCCCTGATCGGCGGGGTGCCCATGGCCCTTGCCTACAAGATGGTCAACACCATGGATTCCATGGTGGGCTACAGAAACGAGCGCTACATCCTGTTCGGACGGGCCGCAGCCAGGATCGATGACGTGGCCAACTACATTCCCGCCCGGCTCAGTGTCCCTGTGATCGCCCTTGCCGCGGCCATGCTTTCGGGCAAGCGGGGATGGGCGGCCCTCAAGACCGGCCTTGCCGAGGGCAGGCGCCACAAGAGTCCCAATGCGGGCTACCCTGAAGCCGCCTTTGCCGGGGCCCTGGGTGTACGCCTGGGCGGCCCCAACTTTTACCACGGCACCCTGGTGGAAAAGCCCTTCATCGGCATTGGTTACACGGATCCGAACCAGGAGACCATCCCCCGGGCCTGTGAACTCATGGTGCTGGCGTCCCTTGTTTCCATGGTCGTGGCCACCCTGGTTGGGGTGATTGCTTAAAGGAAAAAACTATGTCCCTCGTGAAAACAGCCCGGCCCTTCAGGCTCGGCACCACCTCTTTCATCTATCCCGACCACATTGTGCCCAACGTGGAAAAACTGGGACCGCAGTTTGACGAGATAGAGCTTTTGATCTTCGAGAGTAAGCCCATTGAATACCTGCCCCCAAAGGCCGATATCGACACGCTTGCCCGTCTCTCCCAAGCGTTGTCTGTCACCTACAACATTCATCTGCCAACGGACATCTCCCTGTCCCATGGTTCAAAAAAAGAAAGGGAGGCGGGGATCGATACGGTGGAGCGGGTTATGGCCCTTGTGGCGCCCCTCGCCCCCACCACCCACACCCTACACCTTGACTTTACGGCCCAGGACCGGGCGGCCGGAAAAGAGGGGATCAAGCGCTGGCAGGAGCGGGCGATCAATAGCCTTGATCGGCTTGCTGCAAGGGTTACGGATCCACGTCTCATCACCATTGAAACCCTTGACTTTCCCCCGGAGATTCTTTTTCCGGTCCTGGACAACTGCCCCATGTCCCTGTGCATTGACGCAGGCCATCTGATCAAGTACGGTTACGACATTGCAGCGCTCTTTGAGCGGTATCAATCCAAAATCCCCCTGATCCATTTCCACGGGGTGGATTTCTCATTTAATCCGTCAAAGGACCACCAGGGCCTTGACAAGACCCCCATGGAACGGGTGGCCCCGACCCTTGGGGTGCTGAAGCAGTTCACCGGGGTGGTGAGCCTGGAAGTGTTCAACCTTGAGAACCTCACCGCTTCCGTGGCGTGGATGGCGAATCATTTTTTCGCTGAAACCAACTTTCGCTGAAACCAACCCATAAAGGAGAAAGATCAATGGAGTGTATCAATTCAACTGCTGCCCCGGCAGCCATCGGCCCTTACTCCCATGCCGTCAGGTCGGGCAATACCCTTTACGTCTCAGGCCAGATCCCCCTGGATCCAGAAACAGGGATTGTGACGGGGACGGACATGGAGACCCAGGCAGACCAGGCCCTGAAAAATCTGAGGGCCGTGGTGGAAGCGGCAGGTCTAAGTGTGGAAGCCATCGTGAAAACAACGGTGTACCTGTCGGATCTCACTCTGTTTGACCAGCTCAACACCGTCTATGCAAGGTTCATGGGGGACCATAAACCCGCCCGTGTCTGCGTTGAGGTGGCACGGCTTCCCAAGGACGTGATGGTGGAGATCGATGCCATCGCCACCTTTGGTTCCGGCTTGTCCGGGTGACGTTAAGGGATAGGGGGGGTGCTTTCTTTTCAGGTAGTTACAGGATTCGGCGTTTTTGTTTCCATGCGGTTTCTTCCCCTTGACTTGGCCCTGTAAAGGAGATCATCGGCCGTCTTCAGCAATTCGCTGTCGGACCCGGTGTCATGGGTGACGATACCACCGCTGATGGTCACCTTGAAATTCGGCTTATCCCACTTCAGGGCCTCCACGCCCTTTCTCATCCGTTCTCCAACCACATGGCCCTGCTCAAGGTTTATGCCTGGGAGAATAATCAGGAATTCTTCTCCCCCATACCTTCCAAAAAAGTCGATCTCTCTCATGTTTTCTTTTATGGCATCACAAATCTTCTGAAGGACACTGTCCCCGAACTGGTGACCGTATCTGTCGTTGACGTTTTTAAAGCGGTCCACATCAAAAAGGATGATGGAAAGGGGATGGCCATAACGGATCACCTTTTTGACCTCCCCTTCAAGTTTTTTGCAGATATATCCGCGATTGTATATCCCCGTCAGAGAATCTGTGATGGATAATTGTTTGAGTTTTGCATTGGCTGCCTGGAGTTCGGCGGTCCGCTCCTCGACCCGGTCTTTCAAAAGCGATGCTGCCTGTTTGAACAGCCGCTGGCGTGTACGAAGAAAGAAGAGACCCATTGTCGTCAGTGCAATAAAAAGAAACAGGGCCGATATGATCCACTGGGTGCGGAAGCTGACAAGCTCCCTGTCAATTTCCATATCCGGCGCGGACAGGCAAACGATAAGTTTCTGTTCCCCCACCATTACGGAATCCCATGCGATGAGTTTTCGTGAAACCCGGCCATTACGTTCCACCGTGAATCGGTATTCATCATGTCCCGACGGTTCGCTGGCAAGGCGCCGGTCAACACGCAAAAGATCGGGATACTTGTCGTGGATGCCGTTAAATACGTTTTTTCCTATGATATCGGTTTCATGGTCATAAACAACATTTCCCCTGTTGTCTTGAAGGTATGCAGCGCCGTATCTGCCTGAAACTATCGGTGCGATGTAGTGACTTGCAATGGGCTTTAAATCAAATGTCATGGCTGTAACCCCACGGAGGCGATTTTCAATGTATACGGGGAACAGTATCACAACCATCTGGAAGCGGTTTGTGATGTGAAACGGTGGTACAATCATGTCCTCTTTTTTTGATATTCCATTGGCCAGGTAGTTTTGGGCGAGTTTGACGGCAATCCTTTCTGCCTCCCTGCCTGCCGGCGTTTCATGGGGCAGGCCGTAAACAACCTTGCCCGGTGCATCAACATAGCAGATGGCAAGATTTTCAGGAGATAAGGATTGCTCAATCTTGAAGAGACGTTCCAGGGAATTCAGGTCACGCTTGCCCTGGATAAATTCAGGCAATGAATATAAGGCCAGGAGTTTTCCATGATCCGCAATCCAGTTTATTTTATCGGCAATTGCTTTTTTGGCGAGATAGGCCTGGAGTGCCTGCTGTTCATTGAACCTCTTTTCATGCCTTGAAACCGCTTTGCTGTAAATGAGGGATGTGGCGGCACTGAAAAGAAGCAGGGCAGACAGGGCGCCAATGGCAAAAAAAAGTGTAAATTTTCTGTGGGGGTCTGATGGTGAATCCGGGTCTCTTTTGGGGACCGGTTCTTTTGGTTCCTTGTCCATCTCAACGCTTTCCTTCTGGTTCATATTTGCCACCTGGTTTGGGAATTGTCCCCTAGTCATATCAGAGGTGGTCCCTGTTTGACAACTCATCCGTAACGAAACTGTAAGAAGTATAGTGTCGGTCGAATACCATGGTGGGTTTAATCGAATGTTTGGATATTTGTCCATGTGCGGGCTGGGGAGGCCGGGAATTGTTGTGCCTTGATATTTCAAAAATGTAATTAATGATGCTTTTGTGTTCATAAATGTAATTTTGTATATGCGGTGAGAATTTGCTGTGTGGGTGTGTGTAGGGGTGGATGGATTGATATTACAGGTGGTTATCTCATTGTCTTCGCTTTTTTAGTGCCTTGGCACCCTGTGTGCAGTATTGGGTAACAGTTGTAAGAAACCAAAACCCAAAACAGGAAAGGACGTGGAGTAGATGAAAAAGATCGAAGCCATTATCAAACCCTTTAAGCTGGACGAAGTAAAAGAGCGACTCAACGATATCGGAATCGCGGGAATGACACTGACGGAGGTCAAGGGATTTGGCCGCCAGAAAGGGCACACCGAAATCTACAGGGGGGCGGAGTACCAGGTTGATTTTGTGCCAAAGATCCTGCTCTCCCTTGTGGTGGATGACAAACTTGTGGAAAAGGCCATCGACGTCATCGTGGAGGCCTCTGGCACAGGCAAGATTGGAGACGGTAAGATCTTCGTCGTTCCAGTGGAACAGGTGATTCGAATACGAACCGGTGAAGAAGGGGTCCAGGCCCTTTAAGCCCAAGTCCCTTTTCCTTAACCCTTTTACCGTAACTTTATTAATTCATGGAGAGCCACCGATGAAACCAATATTGATTGTGACAGCATTACTGTGCTTGTATTTAACCCCGGCCTTTGCAGGGGATACCCCGCCTTCACCCCTTAGTAACAAGGCGGCCATCGAACTTGTCCAGACCCATGCAAACTACCTCTGGACCCTGATCGCCGCCTGCCTCGTTTTTTTCATGCAGGCGGGATTCGCCCTGGTCGAGGCGGGATTCACCCGGGCCAAGAACAGCATCAACATCATGATGAAGAACCTCATGGATTTTTCCGTGGGAAGCCTTGCCTTTTGGGCCATTGGATTCGGCCTGATGTTCGGGACCACCACCACTGGTTTTTTCGGTACCTCGGGATTTTTCCTGAGCGACTTCACCCCGGACGGTGATCCCTGGATCCTTGCCTTTTGGATGTTCCAGGTGGTGTTTGCCGCCACCGCCGCCACCATCGTATCCGGTGCCATGGCCGAACGGACCAAATTTACCGGTTACCTTGCCTACAGCTTTGTTGTTTCGGCCCTGATCTACCCGATATTCGGCAGCTGGGCGTGGGGCAGCCTCTTTAACGGTTCGGGATGGCTTGAAGGCCTTGGTTTCATCGACTTTGCCGGTTCAACCGTCGTACATAGTGTGGGCGGGTGGGCAGCCCTTGCCGGCGCCATCGTCCTAGGCCCCCGCACGGGAAAATACACAAAGGACGGTGGCATCCGCCCCATCATGGGCCATAACATTCCCCTTGCGTCCCTGGGGGTATTTATCCTCTGGCTCGGCTGGTTCGGATTCAATCCCGGCTCCACCACCACGGCAGACACGAGTATTGCCATGATCTTTGTCAACACCAACCTCTCTGCCGCCACCGGGTGTGTGGTCGCCATGATCGTTTCTTGGATCAAGCTTGGAAAGCCCGAGGTGGGCATGAGCCTGAATGGCGCCCTGGCAGGACTTGTGGGAATCACGGCGGGATGTGCCAATGTCTCGCCTTCCAGCGCCATCATCATCGGGGCCGTGTCAGGTGGCCTGGTGGTCTTTTCCGTTCTCTTCTTTGACAAGCTCAGGATCGATGATCCCGTTGGCGCCGTGTCTGTCCACGGGGTGTGCGGAGCATGGGGAACTTTGGCGGCCGGCCTCTTTAACATGGAGGGGGTGACCCTTGCCATCGTCATGGTTCAGGTGATCGGCATTCTGGCCTGTTTTGCCTGGACCTTTACCATGGCCTTTGGCATGTTCAAGCTCATCGCCGGGACCATTGGCCTTCGCTGTTCCCCCGAGGAGGAGCTGGAGGGGCTTGATTTCACCGAACACGGCGGAAACGCCTATCCCGACTTTAATCTCTAATCCTCATTTTGGCAGGGGGACGGTTCCCCCTGCCAAAAAACGATTGACATCCCCCCTGGCCTTCTCTATTTATTGATGTTTGTCTTCTCCTCCCGTTTTTTCGGGCAGGGATGTAGAAACAATCAATGAATCGAAAGAGGAGGTGTTCCGGATGAACGCGTGGTTGAAACGAGGTGTTATCGGAGTTGTCTCGGCATGGTTTGTGGTTATGGTTGCCATTCCCGCGACGGCTGCAAATTTCAAGAAAGAGTACAAGATGACGGTGAACGTGGGGCCCAGCTTCTACTGGGGCATGGGCGCCACCAAGTTCAGCGAACTGGTCGCGGAAAAAACCCAGGGCAGGATCAAGCTCAAGCCCTATTTCGGCAGTTCCCTTTTAAAGGGGGCCCAGCTCAAATCCCCCCAGATGGTTTCCAAGGGTGTGATCGACTGCGCCTATGAATCCACCATCAACTCCTCTCCGGTGATCCCGGAGATGAACATTTTTTCCCTTCCCTTTTTCATCAACAGCTTTGAGAACCTGGACCGGCTCGAGTACGGTAAAACCGGGGCTGTCCTGTTCAAGAAGATGGAGCGGATCGGGCTCACCCCCCTTGCCTGGGCCGAAAACGGATTCCGCCAGGTGACCAACAGTAAGCGGGCCATCAACACCCCGGCAGACATGAAGGGGCTGAGGCTCCGGGTGGTGGGAAGCCCCATCTTCATCGACACCTTCAGGGCCCTTGGGGCCGATCCCGTGAACATGAACTGGGGGGATGCCCAGACCGCGTTCCAGCAGGGTGTGGTGGACGGCCAGGAGAACCCGGTGGGCGTGCTGATCCCCGTGCAGATCTGGCAGTACCACAACCATGCCTCCTTCTGGAACTATCTGGTGGATCCCGTGGTGGTCTATTGGGGCACCCGCCAGTGGAACAAGTTCCCGGACGACATCAAGAAAGCCATCTCCGAGGCGGCCAAGGAGTCTGCCCGGTTTGAAAAGGCGTTGTGCCGGGCAGGGCTTGACGGCGACGTTTCCCTCAACATCCTGAAAAACGAGTTCAACTACGATATGGAGGTGCCGGATCCGGTCCGTTATCTCGAATCCAAGGGAATGGAAGTCAACTTCCTCACCCCCGAGGCGGAGAAGGCCTTTCGGGCGGCAACGGATTCGGTGTACGACAAGTGGGTGCCCAAGATCGGAAAAGCGCTCTACGAAACCGCAAAACAAGATATGGCGGACTAACCGCTGCTGTTTGACTTTAAAGCCCCTGGATGCCCTATTCCAGGGGCTTTTGCATTACAGAAGGAGAAAACATGGAAAAAGAGAAACAAGGGTTGAGATTCGATTACCTGGTGGCGGCCATCCTGCTGTTTTCAATGGCGTTCATTGCCTTTGCAAATGTGGTGAGCCGCTATTTTTTCCACTTCTCCATCGCATCCACAGAGGAGATCACCATCAACATGTTTGTGTGGATGACCGTTGTGGGGTGCGGCGTCGCCTTTGAGCGGGGCGGGCAGCTGGGGGTGGTCACCTTTTACAATCTGTTTCCCCGAAAACTCAAAAAAACCGTGGTCGTGGCAAGCGCCCTGTTGAGCGCTGTTTTATTCGTGCTGGTGGATTTTTTCATGATCCAGGCGATCTATGATGAGCTGACCATCTTCCATGCCACCTCGGCCTCCTTGAGCATTCCCGTGTGGATCTACTATGCCGGGGTGCCGTTCCTGTCACTCTTTGTGTTCAGGGGGATCTACCGGGACGCTGTTAAACGCCTGAAGATCGAGGAGGAGGCCCACTGATGGATATCCTTCTCATTGCCGCAAGTTTTTTTGTTCTCATGTTCTTTGGGGTGCCCATCGGCACCTCCCTTGGCATCTCAGCCGTTGCCACCATCTACACCTTTGATCTGGGCATCGAGATGCTGGGGGTGAACTTCTCCTCGGGCATTGCCTCGTTTCCGTTGCTGGCCATCCCGTTCTTTGTGCTGGCCGGGGTGATCCTGGACAAGGCCGGCCTTGCCAAGACCATTGCCCGGTTCTTTGAGCTGCTGGTGGGACGGGCCACGGGGGGCCTGGCCATGGTGGCCGTGTGCACCTGCATGTTCTGGGGCGCCCTTTCCGGGTCCGGCCCTGCCACCACCGCGGCCGTGGGCCTGATCCTCTTTGTTCCCATGGTGCGCCAGGGGTATGACAAGAGCTTTGCCGGGGCCTTGATCGCCAATGCCGCAGATCTTTCCATCATCATTCCCCCGAGCATCGCCTTCATCATCTACGGCAACATCACCAACGTATCGGTGAGCGCCCTGTTTCTCGCAGGCATCGTGCCCGGCATCCTCACGGGGCTCGGCACCATTGTGGTGGCCTATCTCGTTTCCAGGAAGCGGGGGTACAGGGGAGATACCAAGCGGGCGCCTGTGGGGGATATCCTCACCGCCCTGAAAGAGTCCATCTGGGCGATTCTCGCGCCCGTGATCGTCCTTGGCGGCATCTATTCCGGTATCTTCACCCCCACGGAAGCCGCAGTGGTGGCCGTGTTTTACAGTCTGTTCGTGGCCGTGTTTGTCTACCGCTCACTCACCTGGAACGATTTCCTCCATCTGTTGGTGGATGCATCGGTGACCAGCAGCGTGATCATGTTCATCGTGGTCTTTGCCGGCATCTTCACCTGGGCCGCATCGGTCATCGGCATCGTGGACAGGGCTGCGGAACTGATTCTCCATATCTCCCCCAATGCCGTGGTGATGATCGTGCTGATCAACTTTTTGCTTCTTGGCCTTGGCATGGTGCTGGACGCCATCTCCATCTCATACCTGATCATGCCCATTCTCATTCCGGTGCTGGCCGCATTCAAGATCGATCCCCTCTGGTACGGGGTGATCTTTATCTCGGCCCTGGCCATTGGCCAGGCCACCCCGCCCGTGGGGGTTAACCTGTTCACGGCGGCCAACCTTACCGGGGAATCGGTGGACTCCATTGCCAAACAGGCCATCCCCTTTATCGTCATGGATGTGATCATTTTGATCATTCTCTCCCTGTTCCCGGAGCTTTCCCTTTACCTTCCGGTGAAGGCCGGGTTATATACACCGTAACCGGGACAATCAGAACCCGAAAAGGTTTCTGATTCCCTTGCCAAAATAACGTAAATAATCATAGCGAAGAAGCTAAAACGAGATGTATAATGACAAAGGAGGCAAGATCATGGATCGATTGAAATGGATTGTATGGGTCGCGGTTCTCTTTCTGGCAACGGCCAGCCAGGCCGGGGCGGAAGCCCCTCTCTCCGTGTTTGTGAGCATCCAGCCCCAGGCCTACGTGGTGGAGCGCATCGGAAAGAAGCGGGTGGCTGTGGAAGTGTTGGTGCCCCCGGGCAAGAGCCCGGCCACCTACGCCCCCCGGCCGTCACAGATGGCCAAGCTGTCCCGGGCCACGCTCTTCTTCTCCATTGGCGTGCCCTTTGAGCAGGCGCTCATGCCCAGGATCAAGGGTGCCTCCCAGGAACTGACCCTGGTGGATACCATCCAGGGGATCCCCTTGAGGCGCTTTGCCGACGGAGGGGGGGACCCCCATATCTGGATGAACCCCATTCTCATGAAACAGCAGGCAATCACCATATGCAACGCCCTGATTCAGAAAGCGCCCGGCTCCACCGACTATTTCAGGGCCAACCTTGAAGGCCTCCTGGCCGACCTTGACCGCCTGGACCGGACCATTGCCAAGGCCCTTGCGCCCCTGGCCGGGGAGACCATCTTTGTGTTCCACCCCGTGTTCGGCTATTTCGCCGACCAGTACGGCCTGACCCAGATGGCCGTGGAGGTGCATGGCAAGGCCCCCAAGGGGCGGGAACTGGCCCATTTCATTAAACAGGCCAAGGCCGCAAGGATCCGGGTGATCTTTGTCCAGCCCCAGTTTGACACAAGAACGGCCCAGAAGATCGCAACCGCCATCAACGGTGCCGTGGTACCCCTGGATCCCCTGGCAAAGGATTACATTACAAACCTGACGACCATGGCCGGGACGATAAAAAACGCATTTAAGTAGGAAAGATATGACAGAAGCACAAGAAAAGAGAAAAGCGAAACGACGCAGTAAAAAGGGCAAGGTATGCCACTGCTGCAGCAAGACATTCACCTTTTGCTGGATTTGCAGGTGCGGCTTTGCCATCTGCCAGGAGTGCATGTATGAAAATGAGTGGGGCATGACCTGCAACGGCATCACCTGGGAGTGCCCCGACTGCAGCGCCCAGAACGGATTCGGCAACCAGTGATCCGTGTCCCGGTGGTCCCGGAATCAGGTACGATTTTGTAATCGTACCTGACCGGGTCCTCACCCGGACCGAGTTTACATGGTCCTCCCCGGGATTCACCTCTGACCCATCCAACCCCTATAACCATTAAAAAATTATAACTCAACTCTAATGGGCGTAGGGGTCGTAATCTCAATGGGTTATGATCTGTGTGCTTGCATTGCACTGAATAGGTTATACCCCTTTGAATTGTGTTTTCTCTGGATTGTATTCTGATTAATTATTATAAATTCAATGTGTTGTATCGTAAACGTTTCTTCTGGCATCAGAATTGCTCTTTAAAAGATAACACCGGCATTGATATTATGCTTTAATCGATAGGGTTTTTGCGTTTATTTTGCTGATAAATCAAGCAGTTGGGGGGGGGTGATTGTGGCGGTTGATATTCAGAAAAAACACACGGCATTCTTAGCAGGTATTTTCAAACCAGTTTACTTATCCGAATATTCATTGCATTGAATTTAGGTGCCATTGTTGGACTTGCTATAGGCTCGGAAATAGCTTGGGTCAATCCTTCTCTTTTTTTTGTTGACACGATATGGTCAGAATACAAAAAAAGGTGGAACTTGTTTTAAAATGATAGAACTAGGCACTTAACCTTAGTCCTGGGGGAATTTGAAAATTATGGCAATGGTTGGCGGTATCGATATCGGCGACGAACTTGTTGATGACGGAACTAACTTCATAGGCATTGTTCCGACCTTTATCACTCCAAATTACCTGACCATGTTTCGCTTCTATGAGAAGCTGGAATTGTCCGGCGAAAAAGGTGTATATCGATTTCGTTGTCTTTTTAAGGATACAACCGCCATCCCTGAAACGACCCTGGGTCGTATGCTTAGCGTCTGGGACTGCCTCTACATCCATAAGCAGGATATGGCTGACTATGACAGGTATCTGAAGGACAATCTCCACATCATTCTTGCCAACGAAGGAATAGAGCTTGACAAGCGGGTCATGCTCTTTACCGAGATCTGTTTTGAGGTGATCCAGGGGGTGATGGGGGATAATTTCGGCTTACCCAAGTTCGGGGTTGAGACGTATAATAAACTCAAGTATCTGATGTCCGAGGCCATTGGGGGTGTTTCGGATATCAATTTCCTCAACGGGATTGCCACCCTGATCGGCCACGATTATGGGACCTATACCCACTCCATCAAGGTGGGGTGGCTCATGGCTATTTTTGTCAATGCCAATCCGGATCTCTTTGGGGTATCCGGGAAATCCGAGCTTGAGAAACTTGTTGTGGAGGTCGCTGTCATGGGCTTTCTCCATGATATCGGAAAGGCGAAAATTCCCAGGCACATCATCAACAAAAAGGGACGGCTCAGCAACCTTGAGTATGTGGCCATACAGGCCCACACCGTCTATTCCGTGGGGCTTCTCTTTGAATTGAATCTTCCCAAGCATGTGATGGAGGGAATTTTATACCACCATGAAAACGAGGATGGGAGCGGTTATCCCTGCGGGTTAAAAGGTGAAAAAATTCCTTTGTTTGCAAAGCTTTGCCACATCGCCGATGTGTTTGACGCCCTTGCACTCACCCCGGAGTTGCCTTACAAGACCTCCAAAACACCCTATCAGTCCCTGGTGATCATGGCCGGGAAAAATCCCAATCTGGATGCCCTGCAACAGATGGAAAAAGAGGTGGCTGAGAGCGGCGATACCCCGGCTGTTGATGGGGCGGACCATGGGGAAAATCCCGACATCAAGCGCCTGGAGCATGAACTCAGGATGACCAGGGAGGCTGTAAAACGGGTCGAAGTCAGGATGCGGCTCAGGGACAAGGGCATGGCCCACTGTTTTGATGCCGAGCTGCTGAAGCGGTTCGTCATGACCCTGAACCGGAGCAAAAGTTTTGAATTCTCAACATTTCTATGAGTATAATCTGATTTATTCGGAGATGAGTATTATGTGAATCCCATTGTGGCTAATATTGTCATTTATGAACAAAAACCGAAAGGTAGATTTGTATGAAATTAACGATCAGGAAATAACTTATAGTTTCTTTCGTCTGCGCCACCATAATTACCGATATCAATGAGATCATTTCAACCATCGCCACCGCCATCGAGAACAGTCTGCAGCTACCAGTGAAATTTCAAGCAACGTTACGCTGGCCTCCCAGGGTCTCCAGAATTTGACTGTGAGTATTGCAGAGGCGTCCGGGGTAATAAACGAGATTAATGTGGACATTGCCTCGGTAGATGCTTCCGCTGGTGAAATCTCCGATAAAAGCACCCAGGTTTCGGGAAATGCTGAAGAGCTCAAGCAGATGGCGACCAAGCTGAATGAAATTATCGGCAGGTTCAAATTCTCATATTTGCTTCTTGGTTTTGATTCCCGTGCTGTTTTTGGCAGGAAAATCAAAAAACTTTTTTGGTTCTGTTTCGTCCTGGTTGGGATAACGGCCTGCCGGTAGTAACCGGCAGGCATGTTACGACCCACCGGATACCGCCGGCAGCATAAGGGATTTTGAAACAAGCAATCAAAATGTAAGACCTCATTTTATGCCCCCCCCCCTGATGGCAGTCTTGATCAAACGGAACCGGAACCGGATTCCCCGGGTGAAAATCGACCTGGGTTCCTTCCCCATCTATTGGAAGGATCTGCGTCTGGATCAGGCTTGAGTATTTTCAACCATCACCTTGACCCACCATGAGTATTGGAACGGCAAAGGACACCCCTGCGGTCTGTCGGGCAATGCAATCCCCATTGAATCAAGGATCGTCGCCATTGCAGATGTCTATGATGCTCTGTTTTCAAAAAGGCCCTATAAAACCAGATATAACGATTGTAAAGTCATGGAAATCATGCGCAACCTCAACGGCATCACCTCTGACCCACCCAACCCCTATAACTATTAAAAAGTTATAACTCAACTTTAATGGGTGTAGGGGCTGTAATTTCAATGGATTATGATCGATGTGGTTGCATTGCGCTCAATAGGTTATACCCCTTTGGATCGTGCCTCCGCCCGGTTGCATTCTGAATAATTGCTGTGATTTCAATACGTTGTATTGTGGGTGCTTCTTCTGGCATCAGAATTGCTCTTTAGAAGATAACATCGGCATTGATATCATGCTTTAACCGATAGGTTCTTTCACAGGATTTTACTGCTAAATTAAACGATTAAGGAGGCATTTATGGTAAATGACATTCAGAAAAAACGCACGGGGATCTTCAGCTGGTATTTTGAAACCAGTTTACTTATTCGAATATTCAGCGCATTGGTTCTCGGAGCTGTTGTTGGACTTGTTGTAGGCCCGGAAATTGCTTGGGTCAATCCACTTGGAGTGATTTTCGTTCGTCTTTTAAAAATGATTGTAATGCCGGTGGTTATCTTTACCCTGGTTGTTGGCTCTGCAAGTGTCCATCCTTCAAGATTGGGACGGATTGGTGTTAAAGCATTGGGTTTTTATATGCTCACATCCGCATTTGCCGTTGCCATCGGGCTTTTATTCGCAAATCTGTTCAGCCCGGGAGAATCTCTTGAATTGGTCGGAACAGCGGGTGCTATAGGAAAAACATTGCAGGCGCCTTCGCTCATTGACACCTTTATTAATATTATTCCAACCAACCCGTTTAATGCAGTCTCGTCCGGAAAAATCCTGCCCACTATTTTGATCTCCATCATCTTTGGTATCGGAGTTTCCCACCTAAAAGAAAACAATGATGAACGAATTCAAAATGCCGCCAACACCGTTTTCTCTTTTTTTGAAGGAGGTGCGGAAGTCATGTACAAGGTTGTCGGCTGGGTTCTTGAATATGCTCCAATCGGTGTTTTTGCACTGATTGCTGTCGTATTCGGAAAGCAAGGTGCCCAGGCATTCGGCCCCTTGGCCATTGTAACCATTGCGGTGTATTGTGCATTTCTCTGTCATGCATTCCTCGTCTACGGCGGTTTGCTAAGCATATACAGAATCAATTTTTTTAAATTCTTATTTAATGCAAGAACTGCTATCGTCACTTCATTTGTAACACGAAGCAGTGGCGGAACACTTCCTGTCACCATGGAAATTGCCAAGAAGAAAATGGGAGTTTCTCGGGGTGTTTATTCATTTACATTGCCCTTGGGCGCAACCATTAACATGGATGGCGCAGCAATCTATCAAGGCGTATGTGCCATTTTTGTAGGGCTCGCCATTGGATTGCCTCTAAGCATTGAACAACAAGTAACGGTTATTATTACAGCGGTGCTGGCCTCGATAGGATCTGCCGGTGTACCGGGTGCAGGAGCTATAATGCTTCTTATGGTTCTCGAATCGGTTGGACTTAAAGTTGAGGCGGGTTCTGCCGTCGCTGCAGCCTATGCCATGATTTTAGGCATTGATGCCCTTTTAGATATGGGCCGAACTGCCCTGAACGTCACTGGAGATCTGGCTGTAACCTGTGCTATTGCCAAAACGGAGAAAGAATTTGATGAAAATATTATGAACGGTGACAATGAGTTTACTGATGCACCGCGCGTTACTGCTGTTGCAAGTGAATAAAAACTATTAATTCATTCTTAAGGAATTTTACTATGTCAAAAAGAGTTATTGCCACAGAAGATGCACCTGCTGCCATTGGTCCGTATTCCCAGGCCGTGGCTACTGAAAAGCTTCTTTTTACATCTGGTCAACTGCCCATTGATCCTGCTACAGGCAAAATACCTGAAGGATCCATAGTGGTGAGGGCGCATTTTGTCTTCCGGAACCTTCAAGCCATTGCCCAGGAAGCAGGAACCAACCTTAACAATGCCGTAAAGACCACACTGTATCTTGCTGATATTAACGATTTTCAAGTGGTGAACACCATTTATGCAGAGTATTTTAAAGAACCGTTTCCAGCACGAAGTGCCTTCCAGGTGGCAGCTTTGCCTCTGGGCGCAGACATCGAAATGGAAGCTGTTTTTACGCTTTAACACGAATCAAACACTAATTTGACACACCAAAAAGGATACAAAATGAATTTCACTAAATTTCCAAGACGAAAATACCTTCAAGGTCAGACCCCCATTGAATCAATGCCTGCATTGAGCAAGGTCCTAGGTGGTGAGGTAAACCTTTATGTTAAGCGAGATGATCTGCTTCCCGGCGCCGGGGGAGGAAATAAAACAAGAAAACTTGAGTTTTGCATTGCAGACGCACTGAAAAAAGGTGCTGACACCATCGTTACCTGTGGAGCCGTTCAGTCAAACCACGCCCGCCTCACTGCAGCCTGGTCTGCAAAAGAAGGAATGGATTGCCACCTCATCCTTGAAGAGCGGGTGAAGGGATCATACAAGGAAGATGCAAGCGGGAATAATTTTCTTTTCGAGCTGTTGGGTGTTAAGAGCCTTGGGGTTGTGGAAGCCGGTTCTGATATGATGGCCCAGATGGGGATAAAAGCTGACGAGCTTAAAGCAGCAGGAAAAAAACCCTATATTATTCCTGGCGGTGCATCTAATGAGATTGGTGCCCTTGGATATGCTGCCTGTGCAGAAGAGACCATGACGCAGCTGAATGAGATGCGTTTAGGGATGGACCATATTGTTGTTCCTTCGGGATCTGCTGGAACCCATGCCGGAATGATTGTTGGGATGATGGGTGTAAATGCGGGTATCCCAGTTAGCGGCATAAATGTTTCAAGGATAAAGGATGTTCAGGAAAAAATCGTTTTCGAGCTGGCCCAAAAAACAGCAAAAAAACTCGGAATAGAGAATGCTGTAAAAAGGGGTAGTGTCGTATGTTTCGACCAGTATGTGGGACCGGGTTACTCTCTTCCCACAGATTCGATGGTGGAAGCGGTAAAACTTTTTTCTCAGAACGAAGCCATTCTTCTTGATCCTGTTTATTCCGGCAAAGCGGCAGCCGGTCTTGTTGATCTGGTTAGAAACGGTTACTTTGAAAAAGGATCAAATGTTTTGTTCCTCCACACCGGAGGATCTCCAGCACTTTATGCATATTTGGAAACATTTAGGTAAGTATTTAATATCCTGGTATTTTATGTCTCCATGGGATTGTCATAATGACTTCCCATGGAGTGCCCCCAAACCTATGGAATTTGGCTATTATGACAAAAAAAGAAAAAGTTGCGGGAATACTCGGCGGCATGGGGCCTGAGGCCACTATTGATCTGATGCAGCGTATCATACGTCTGACGCCGGCCTTGGATGACATTGACCATGTAAGGTGTATTATCGATAACAACCCAAAAGTTCCCTCCAGAATAAAAGCCATTATTGAAGGAAACGGAGAAGACCCAGGCCCGTGTATGGCTGATATGGGCCGTCGTCTTGAAGTATGGGGTGCAGACTTTATTGCGATTCCCTGTAATACTGCTCACTTCTACTATGAAGCGGTTGCAAATGCCGTTAACATACCGGTGATTAATCTTATAGATCTTGTTGTTTCCCATGTAAAAACGGCCAGACCGGGTTGCGTTAAGGTTGGTGTCCTTGCTTCAACAGCCGTGCTTCTGACCGGATTGTATGAAAAACGATTCCAGGAAGTTGGAATAGAGGTGCTTTACCCAACTTCTGAATTTCAAGTGAGATTACTTCAAGTCATTAAGGATGTCAAAGCCGGGAACACTTCGGTGGAAGTAGTAAAAGAATATAGGGAAATTTGTGAACACCTTAATTCGGCCGGGGTTGAAGTTGTCATCATCGCCTGCACAGAACTCAGTGTAATTAGTTGTGATCTTCCTTTTAATATTACAGATGCAGCTGAACTCTTAGCCCGGGAAATTGTCACTGTCTCTAAAAATATCCAGTGAGGAATGATCATATTTTATTTTTGAACGTTATTTAGTGGATTTGACAATCAGTGTATGCCAATATATTAATATTATTAATGTTGATGCCGAATTTTAAAAAAGAATATAGAGGTGTTATGATGTTTTTAATCTCTTTTTTTAAAAAAAAAACAGAATCAATCGCCATTAAATCGCTTTCTTTCACAACCGTATTCCTCTACTTTTTTATTCTTCTAAATTCTCAATCTGTTGTTTTTGCTCAAAATAGTCCAAGCAGCCCTCAAACGATTATCATAGGGGGTGATTTTGATTATCCCCCCTATGAGTTTCTGGATGACCAAGGATTTCCTACAGGCTATGCAGTGGAGTTGACCCAGGCCATTGCAGATGTCATGGGGGCTAAGGTCGAGATCCGTTTGGGATCTTGGGACCATATGCGCATTGCATTAGAAAAAGGTGAGATAGATGCGCTTCAAGGCATGGTCTTTACCGATGACCGGAAAAAAAAATATGATTTTACCCCTCCCCATGCAATAATTCATCAATCTATTTTTTACAGAAAAGGATCAAGCAAAGCTCAGGGGATAGAAGCCCTAAAAGAGAAAGATGTCATTGTTCAAAAAGGGGGATCTATTCATGATACTTTCTTAAAAATGGGTATGGATGACAAACTTGTGTTGACGGATACCCATGCAAGTGCATTACGGCTTCTCGCATCCGGAAAGCATGACTATGCTGTCGTTGCCAATCTGCCCGGGTTATATCTCGGGAAAAAACTACACCTGTCAAATCTTGTGATGTCTGGGAAACCTATCAAAAGTTTTCGATATTGCTATGCAGTGAAGAAAGGCAATATTGAATTACTGGCCCTTTTAAATGAAGGCTTGGCTATATTAAAAGGGTGCGGCTCTTTTGCAACATGCCTGACAACAGTTTTTAGTAGTCATACATATTCCTCATTTTTTTTTATAG
>JAEINR010000181.1 GCA_016342325.1 Desulfobacterium sp. | reverse complement strand
TTCCTGGAGTTCACTTACTCCTTTCCCGATGCTTCGGATTTATCTTGACGCAATATAATTTTATGGGCGTCCCCAAACTCGTTAAAGATCGAGTAGTAGCACCCTGGAATTTCGCTCGTTGTTATACCTTGCCTTTCGGCCCTGGGGCAGATCTGCCGGCGTTCCTTGAATAAAACCGAATTTATAGAACCAGTCCGACGTCTGGGTGGTCAAAAGAAACAGCCGTTTGAGTTCTCTTTTGCGGCCAAGGTCGATGAGAAACTCCATGATCCCCTGGCCGACCCCCTTGGATTTATAGGATGAATTAACGGCAATGGCGCCGATCTCTCCAGCATCATCATCCTGGCGGTAGAGGGCGCCGCAGCCATACACGGCCCGGTCCACCTCGTAGATGTAGTAATTGTTGATCTGCTCGTTGATTTCGGCTTCCGAACGTAACACCAGGTTCCCCTTTTTTACATAACCGTCCATGAGATGGAGAATCTCGGGCACATCTTCCCAGGTGGCCACCCGGATGTGGGCGTACTTGTTCCGGTAGATCATGGTGCCCCCTCCCATGCTGGAGAAGACCTCCTGGAGGAGGGAACCCTCCCGGGTACCGGAGATGATATGCACCCGGTTGACCCCATTCTGTACCCGGGTCGCCTCCAGGGCGTTTTCCAGATACTCCCGATAGTGCTGATCCAGTCCTTCCCTGTTGTGCTCGAGAAGATAATCGACCTGGGAAAGGTCGAGGCTTGAAAAGATCCCGGTGGGATGGGTTTCGATCCCCTTGGGGAGCGCCAGATTTGCAACGGGAATACCCTCGTCCTTGCCGATGAAAAAAAGCTTGATCACATCAAGGTCCCGGCAAAGTCGAGAGGTAATATGGCTGGAGTTGACATTGTAGCTCTTGCCCGTGGAATTGAATCCAATGTTGTAGAGAA
Organism: Desulfobacterium sp.; assembly: GCA_016342325.1. Classification (GTDB taxonomy): domain Bacteria; phylum Desulfobacterota; class Desulfobacteria; order Desulfobacterales; family Desulfobacteraceae; genus Desulforapulum. The sequence goes on along the minus strand of JAEINR010000181.1, from coordinate 4,655 downwards.
CGGGAATAAAGTTCTGCTCAAGGAGCTGAATGACGATGTCCGACCGTATCTTTTCGATGCATCCGGTACATTCAAAGTCCACCCCCTGGTTCACTCCGATGGCCCGGGCCCTGACCCAGTTACCCATGATGCCGTTGGCACCCCCTACGGCCAGGTGGGAGATGATAGTCTCGGTGACCTCCATGGCGGCAAGTTTCACCAAAGGAAGGGCCTCGGCAGGGGTGATGCGGACGCCATTGACAAACCGGGTGGTGATCTTGGCTTTGGAAAGCTTTTCCGCTATGGTGGTGCGAATCCCCGGAATGATGACGATGTTGATTCCAATGTCATGGAGATGGATGATATCCTTCATGAGCAGGGGAAACAGGGGGTTGAGGAGCAGGCTGTCCTCGATTTTCAGCACAAAGGTCTTCTCTTTGTAGCGCTTGATGTAGTTGAACACCTCCCGGATACCGCTCACCCCGGTATCAAAGGCGTCGTTTTTTATAGAGAAATCACTCACTGTCGTCATGAACCTTTCTTGTTAAATTCTTCCGGGCAAATAGAAAAATTACCAAAAGAATGATTCAAAAGCAAGCAAACAAGCAAAAGCAAGGACCCAATAATCGATAACATTCGCAATATTCGATATTAGCTGAACTGCTTTCTAAGCTCTGTTTTCAGAATTTTGCCGAACCCGGTTTTGGGAAGTTCAGAAACAAACTTGATGGATTTGGGCGCTTTGAAACGGGCGATTCTTTCACGGCAAAAATCCTTCAGGTCCTGCTCCGTGGCCGTTGCCCCCGGCTTTAATGCGATGATCGCCTGGGGCACCTCCCCCCATTTCTCTTCAACCATGGCGATCACCCCGCATTCAAGGACCTCGGGATGCATATATAAAACATTTTCAACTTCAACCGATGATATGTTTTCCCCGCCGCTGATAATAATATCCTTTGCCCGGTCCACAATAAGAATATACCCTTCGCTGTCCACGCAGGCAAGGTCTCCGGTGTAGAAATAGCCGTTTTTGAAGGCGTTGTTTGTTTCCTCCGGCAGTTTCCAATACCCTTTCATGATATTATCCCCCCGGGCAATGATTTCCCCGATACTTTCACCGTCCCAGGGCACTGCATCTCCTTCCAGGTCAACGACGTTCAGATCAACCCCCACCGCCTCCAGGCCCGTTCTCGTCAAACACCCCAATTATTCATCTTCAGGCCGGTCCTTGAGTGTGTGTTTCATGTTGCCAATGGCAAGGACAGGACTTGTTTCGGTGAGACCGTAGCCAGAAATATAGTCGCACCCAAGCTGGTGGATCATTCGTTTTGCATTGGCCGGCGACATGGGGGATCCCCCCACCATGATCCATTGAAGGGCGGTCAGGTCATAATTGTCAATATCAGGCATGTTCAGCAGAAAATTTATCATGGTGGGCACCATCATTGCGGCTGAGACCTGCTCCTTCTCCATGGTCTTAAGCACATTCCCCGGTTCAAACAGCCGCTGCATGACATGGGTGCCGCCCTGGTAGGTGACCGACCAGATGAAAAAGGCATCGGCCAGGTGAAACAGGGGAGCGATATGGTGCCAGACCGTGGCATCAGAGAGTTTAAAGGTGATGATCGTTGTCAGGGCATTGGCATAGATATTCCTGTGGGTGAGCATCACCCCCTTGGGACTTCCCGTGGTACCGCTTGTATAATAAAGGTTGAGCACCTCATTTTCATCGTCCAACACCGGCTCAACCGGCTCCGGGGAGGCATCTGAGATGAGCGCCTCATAGGTTCCGGTTATCCAGGGCTCATCCGCCGTCCCTTCGGCAATATAAAACGTGTTAACGCTTGTTAAATCCCCTTGGATTTTTTCTATCACAGGCTTGAAATCCGCATGAAAAATGATGGCTTCAGCTTCGGAATTGTTCAGGATATAGGTGTATTCACTGGCGGACAGGCGAAAATTCAACGGCAGCAGCACACGGCCTGTGATGGCCATGCCAAAATAAAGTTCCATGTATCTGAAGGAATTGTAATCCAGAACAGCGATGCAACTGCCCTTGGAGACCCCGGTTGGGGGTCATGGGTACTTGCATACGCGTGTCTCCTCATTTATTGATTAAACATCAGACATAGCCTGTGCCTTTTTGGATGATCTCGTTTGCAATCAAAATCCTGCGCACTTCCGAGGTGCCGGCCCCGATCTCCATGAGTTTGGCATCCCGGTAGAACCGGTTTATCGGGGTCTCGGTGATGTACCCGTAGCCGCCGTGGATCTGAAGGGATTCGTTTACCGCCCTGCTTGACGCTTCAGCCGTAAATAGAACCGCCGCCGCTGCCAGCCGATGGAGCTCCGTGCCCTTGCCCCCGGTCTCGGCAGTGTTTGCCAGCATCGCGGCCCGATGAATCAGGCCCCTTGATGCCTCAATTTCCGTATACATGTTCGCAAGCTTTGCCTTGATGAGCTGAAATTCGCTGATGGGCTGATCAAACTGATGCCGTTGCCTGGCATGGGAGGTGCCAAGCTCCAGGGCTGACTCGGCGATACCCAGGGAAATGGCCGACACCACCACCCGCTCAGTGTCCAACCCAGTCATCATGACCCGGATCCCCTCATCCACGGTTCCCAGTACGTTTTCAAGGGGCACACAGCAGTTGGAAAGAACAATCTCGCCGGTGGATGAGCCCCGGTGGCCCATCTTGTCCATCTTCTGGGCAATGGAGAACCCCGGGGTGCCTTTTTCAACGAGAAAGGCCGTGATGCCCCTGGCCTTTTTTTCCATATCCGTCTTGGCATAGATCAGGGCCACATCGGCTTCCGGGGCGTTGGTGATGAACATCTTATTCCCATCCAGCCGGTAATGGAACTCCTCCCTGACCGCCGTGGTTTGAATGCCCACGGCATCGGATCCCGCCCCCGGTTCCGTAAGTCCCAGGCATCCGATCAGATCGCCGCGGCAGAGTCCCGGCAGATATTTACGTTTCTGCGCCTCGGTTCCGTTTTTCTCAAGATTATGGGCACAAAGGTCGGTATGGGCCGTGTAGGAAAGGGCAAGGGCCGGGCACACCCGGGCCACCTGCTCCACTGCCAGGACCAGGGTCAAAAGATCCATTCCCGACCCACCGTATTCCTCGGGAATCCCCAGCCCCAGCATCCCAAGCGCTCCCATTTTTTCCCAGACGCCCTGGGGAAAACAATCCTCCCGGTCAATCTGTTCAGCCCTAGGAGCGATCTCCTTTACCATTGTTAAGTGCCACCTTAAATTGACCTGATGAAGGTCGATATTCTTAAAATAAGTTGACCAACTAAAAGATATGTCAGATTAATTAGGCCATGGTCAGGGCCTTTTTTTATGCAAAAAAATAGGCGGAGAGAGTTGCACCTCTCATCCGCCTCAAACAAGGGGGCAAATAGCCCTCCCAAAAAACGGTATAATGATACAATTTGTGAATGTTTTGCTCAAGACAATTTTTGTTAACGGACGTGATTTTCAATGGGAAAGACCATCCAGATGCCCCAGATGCGGTCATTGGATAGTCTGGGGGATGGATATGTCCAAGCTTTTTTTGATGGATTTGATGAGCCCCTATGGTTAAAACGTTATCGCTGTCCAAACTGCGGCTGTGTTATTCAAATGAGACCGGCAAGCCATTTCAGCCGGTTTCAATCCTCCAAAGCAACCATCCGGTTCGCTCTTAATCATCGAATCGCTCAGATGAGGTGGCCCCCAGGTTCGCATCCTGCACGGATGCGCCACTGGCTGGCCAATCTAAAACGTCAGACCAAAGCCCATCTAACGGAGACCTGGAAGGCCGGGTTAATGGCAGGCTATGATAAGTTACTTGAAACAGGGCTTATCCCGGTCAGCAGGTCAATTTAATTTGTCATAAAATCAGCCTCATAGCCGCCCTACCGAAGGCTTCCGTTGAAGTGAATTTTCAAGTGTCGTAAGCCGGGAAAGACTTTAATTTAGAAGGAGGGCTATGGATAAACGACACAAAATAGATGTGGCTGTGTTCAGATACGGCGTTATCCAGGACTTTGTGACCGGTATAAACCTGGATTACGGAGAAAAGGAAAAGCTGATACGAGAGAAGTGTGCCCGTAAGTGGTATATCCCATTTTCACAAAAAACCAGTATCAGCAAAGGAACCATTAAACGCTGGATACAGATTTACGAAAAAAGTGATTGTAAACTTGAATCCCTTTACCCCAAAGACAGGAATGACAAGGGGCAACTCCGGGTTCTTGATGAGGAGACCTGCCTTACCCTTAAACGGCTAAAGGAAGAAATGCCGAATGAGACGGTCACATTTATCTTAAAAACCATGAAAGAACGTGGAATTTCTCCACCCAAGGGATCTCTGGCAACAATTTATCGTTTTTTTCATCAACACGACCTTATGAGGAAATCTGGTATGAAGGAAGATCGACGTAAATTTGAAGCAGAACACCCCAACGACATCTGGCAAAGCGATGTCATGCACGGTCCCCACCTTGAAATCAATGGCAAACATCGCAAAACCTATTTGATCGCCTTTATCGATGATCATTCCAGGATGATCCCATATGCCCGTTTTTATCCATCGGAGAGCACCAAGGTGTAAAGTGGACCCCTGAGTCAAGACAAAAAAACAATTAGTTTAAGCTGCACATGGATATTTATCCACAATCATCGC
>JAEINR010000180.1 GCA_016342325.1 Desulfobacterium sp. | reverse complement strand
ATGATTGTGGATAAATATCCATGTGCAGCTTAAACTAATTGTTTTTTTGTCTTGACTCAGGGGTCCACTTTACCCTTCTTAAGGTTCACCAGCTTAATCCGGGGGACTCTTTTAATATGCCCTTCATCTTTCGCCCAATTGAGACCCGCTCGGATGTGGGCTAAATAATTGTTTAGAGAGGCAGGCTTAACCCGGCAGGAGGTTGTTATCATGAAATCCTTGATCTCTTTTTCATTGATTGCATTGAGATTCAAATCACCGATAGCATCTTTTAATAGTCTGAAGGCAAGTTTGTCCGCCCGGATGGTATGGGGGGATATTCCTTCTCCATCCTGCCTGGTTCTTGTTGGGTCCGTGGTGTAGGTTTCGATAAAGTCTGAAATCGTGAGGCTGTTTTTTGAATCGATCTGGCCAATTTTTTTGTATAGCTGCTTCTTTTTAATTTCATTGAACAGTTTTTCGGCCACATCCCTGTTGGTTACATGCTGGCCGATTAAAGACTTGAACGAACGTCTGACATTACGTTCAAATTCAACGAAATAGTATTTGCCCCTTTTCCCGAGTCTCATTCCCATGATTATAGAAACCTGTCTATCTTTTTGAACATTTCATCTGTTATGACTTCTTTTTTACGCCATGGCTTCATCCGGTATTTGTCTATTGAGAGACGATCAAAGACCCAGACGCCTTTTTCCGTTTCTGGGTCTGGATATCCGACAATTTCCCCTTTTTCAGCCAGGATTTTTAATTTTTTTTGTCCAATACTTGAATACAAAGCCGCTTGGCGCAATTTTAACCATCTGGGTTGCGCTGAGATGCGGGTGGCGATTTTATCAGCCAATATGTCAACGTCGGTGTTTGTCACTTGTTCCGCTCCTGAAGTTTCCTGTAATATGTCTTCATTCAATAGTAGGTTCCTCGGCCTGTTCGAACTCAACAATCCACACCCATGGATTAAGTCCCCATCCATGGCCTCGTTTTTTGTTGATGGAATTCCAGAGATTTGCAAAGGCGTTCACAGCGCCATTCCCGGTGGAGTTCGCCCCGTCATATATCCTCCATGAGGGGGGATACATGGTGGGCGTTATGCCGTTGCCATCTCTGGAAACAGGTTTGCCTGCTGGGGTCTTCCCAGGGCCTTTACTGTGTGTGGGGAAAGCCAGATGCTTTCCGTTCTTTTTGCACCCGCGTTGCACGTCACGTTTTTGTCATGCCGTATCCATCCATGGTTTTCATATAGGTCCTTATATTCCTGGCAGGCATACCCGGAGACAATCACCATCCCCTTGGCGCTCCGGAGCAATTCAGCCGCCTTTTGATGAAAGGTGGCATCGGTTTCAAATGCGTACCGGTCCACATGGCAGCGAACGCTTGCCAGGTAAGGCGGATCAAAATAGATCAGGGTCTCCTTATCATCGAACTTCTTGATCACATCCAGGGCGTCCCCATGTTCAAACTGCACCCGTTGAAGCCGCTGGGCGATTATTGAAAGGTGGTCGATATCTATCATGTCCCTGCTGGGGGCCCGCTGTCGGGTGGTGTAGCTCTTCTGGCATCTCCAGGATTGAGTTGCATGGGAGAACGCTTGCCAGGATGACACAAAGAACCGCCTGGCATCCTCCAGGGGATCTTCGGAAAGTTCCTGCCTGGCCCATGGGGTCAATTGGATCAGGCTGACCAGCTTTGCTGGATCCGCCCGGAGCACCTTGAAAAAATTGACCACCCGCTCGTCTATGTCGTTGTAGGTCTCCAGGGATGCCGGTTTCTTCTGAAGCAGCACGGATGCAGCACCACCGCAGGGTTCAAGATAATTGGTATGGTGTGGAAAAAAGGAGATGATCCATGGTGCGGTTTTCCACTTGCCACCGTAATATTTCAGGGCCGGTCTTGAAGGTGTCATAATTCTCTTTCGGTTCAATTCCTATTGCATTGTAAGCTTGCGTTTACTGGCATATCCCGGTCCGCCGGTTCCAGACGTAAGCCCTCTGGCGGTGTTCCAACAGCATTTGCGCTCCGACCGGATCATGTAAATATTCTTTTGGCATGAGTCGCGGGTAAAGATCTGGATGAAGCAAGGCGACTTGGATGGCTTCCGTATTAGAAAAAAGGTTGCGTCCGTCTTTTCGGTATTGTTTGATTCTCTCTTTCATGACCTTTCCTTTGTTAATCCTTTACACACATGGGATCTGCCAGGAGCTCCTTCATGGCGTCATTCATGGCTTTTTTCGTTTTGAATTTATCAACCAGCTTCCAGCCACCCGAATTGGTGAGCTCCTTTATTTTCTTTTCCCGTTCTTCGGTGCGGAAAATTCTGAATCCTGCATTAAGGAGTTTGATGCTGCACGACCCGCTCAAGTTGAGCCCGACGGCCAGCTCCTGGATCTCTTCAATCGTTACGGCTGGGTACTTTGGCGGTGCAAGGGACGGATACTGTTCAATTTCCGTTTTCAATTTCCTCAAGGCATTGATGAATGCACCTGCATCTTCCCGGGAACAATCTTCCACGCTGAGCTTTTGGATTTTTTCCGTCATCTTCTCCACCTGGGCGCAGACCCGGGCAACCCTTGAGGGCTTTTCCATCGTTTGCCCAGGGGAGAGCGTTCCCGTCACCTGGTTGACTGCCGTTTCCATCTCCTCCGGACTCTTTTTTCTGGCAATGGCGATCAGCTTTCGTTTGGGAATGTCTACGCGTAGACATTTTTCTTTAATGGAGTCTGGCAGCTTGATCAGGCTCAGGGTTTCGGTGATGTTATTCCGGGATCTTCCGATCAATTGGGCAAGCTCCTTGTGGGTATATCCGAACTCCCTTTGCATCAGGGCATAGGCCTCCGCCTCCTCGATGGGCTTGAGGTCTGACCGCTGCATGTTGCCGATCAGGGCCACTTCTGCCGGGTTGCCGGTGGTGACAAAACAGGGGAGCGTTTGCTTTCCGGCAAGCTTTGAAGCCCGCCACCTCCGTTCTCCGTCTCCGATAAAATACCGCCCGTCTTCGATGAAAATACAGACCGGTAACAGAACCCCCGTGTGCCGGATGGATTGGGCCAGGCTTTCAAGCTCCTCCTGGTCAAACACCCTAACGGCTTGCGGCAAATTATAAAATAGAGCACCCGGACAAATCCGTTCATGTCCTTTGTGATCAGGAAGTCCTTTGTCCGTTTCCCATCAACAAACAGACCAGCCCTGAAACTCAAATGTGGATTTTTACCAACCAGATCAGGCAGGAACTATTGCTTACGTCAAAGTTCGATATCGTCATATCGGATAGAACCGTGGTCGATGCAATAGCATATACAGATGTTGCCGGGTTTGATTCCATTGCCCATGGCATGTCCGAACTCGCCCTGGGATATATTTCCAATTATACATCCATCAAGTTCAGAACGATCATCGAAAACGATTTTTGCTGTCAGGACGGCATTCGGGAAACAAAGGATAGTCTTTTTCGTGAAGAGATCGAGGATCGATTGTTTGATCTTTACAGCGGTTTTCAGGCTGGCGGGCATTTGAGTCCCAAAGTGATGGATATGGCAGGTAAGATAAAGCTTCACTAAAAAGAGTCATGATAACGCCAGTTATCAAGGCTTGATGCAGTAGTAAAGAAGATATTGCATGATGGGTGAACTGCTATGAACACACGACGATTCGCTTTATAAGAGAAAACTGTGTTGTATGAAAGGTTTTTAGAATATGGGAATTGCACTGGAAAAAATGAATGAGGCCCAAAGGGCCGAGATTGCAAGATCGCTATTTCAAGTTGATTCAAAATTATCCACAAATGCTGAATTGCGTGGGCTGTGTCCTATCCATAATGAAAGCCATGCCTCTTTCAGCTACAACGTGACGAAAGACGTTTACAATTGCCTTGGCTGCCAGGCCACCGGCGACCTGGTGACCCTGTACTGCAAGTGCAGAGGGCTGGACAGCAAAGAAGGATTCAAATCTTTTCTCCAAGAGTATGCCATTGAAACAGACGGCCATGCTCCTGGCATTACTCCCCAGCAGCCGAAAGCCAAACCCAAGGCAAAGGAAAAAACTGAATCAGGCCTTGATTATGGCCCGATGCGGGAAGCATGGAGTAAGTTTCCACCCATGCCAGACTCATGGATAGACCGCCTGGCAGAAACCCGGCAGTGGACCCGGGAAGCTATTGAACTTCTGGATCTTCGCATGCAGACCCATCGCCAGGACGGCAAGACCGGGGAGTTGATTTTCATTAAGAATCCGGACTGGCGGAAGATTGCATTCCCCATTTATGAGGGTGGGGAACTGGTCAACATCATTCTCTACAAGCCCGGGGCTGATCAGTTCAAGATGGTTTCCTGGTCCAAAGGGTTTGGATCCTCTCGCTTGTTTCCCCCGGCCCCCCTTTACGATGGACCGGTTCTCTATGTTGAGGGGATCACGGATGTGGTGTGCGCTTTGTCCCAGGGATTCAATCCCATTGCAAACACCACCAAGCCAAAGAATTGGGACCGGAATCACCTGAACCAGTTCATGGACCGGGATATCATCATCTCAAGGGATTGCGACCAGGCGGGCATGAAGTACGGGGATATGGCTGCACAGAGTTTATACACGGTCTGCCGAAGTTTGAAGCTGATCAACTGGCCTGCATTTATGGGCAGGCGTGATGATGGATTGTGGCCGGAAAAGCACGGACAGGATTTGACGGATTTCTTTGCCAAACATGGCAGGAGTCCTGAAGATTTTCAGGACCTAATCGATCATGCCGAGCCCCATGTGATGCAGGATTCCGGGGATATCTCCTGTGCCCGGGAGTTCTTTGCCTTTGGCGTGAATGGCAGACTTTCATTTAAACCCCGACTTCTGGCGGAACGCATCCTGAAGGATGTGTCCCTTCTTAACGATCCAGAAACCGGTCTGTTGTACAAGTGGAACGACGTCAACTGGGAAGTTTACAACGAAGAGCACATTAAAAAGCTCAGCATGAAGCTGCTGGGGGAGGAGTCCAAGGCTCCCCGGGTAAATGATGCCGCCTATCAGGCCCGGGTGTTGAGTACCATTCACCACGGCAGGGCAGTGAATGACCGGGACCCTTGGACATGTACTGAAAACGGTATGCTGAATCTGGAAACATTGGAGATGCGTCCCCATGATAAGAATTTTTACAATACTTATTCCTTGCCCGTTACCGTGGATTTGGCACCGACAAAGTTCTGTGACCTCTGGCTCAAGTTTCTGAGCGAGACCGTTCAGATACCCAAAGTCATTGACCAGCTACAGGAATTTTTTGGTTACTGCCTGACCCGGGATACCCGTTATGCCAAAGCCTTATTTCTTTTTGGGAGGGGGTCGGACGGCAAATCATTAATCATCAAAATCTTACGACATATGGTTGGCGTGCAAAACTGTTCATCCATCAGTTTTGAGGATCTTGAAGATCAGTTTCTCCGGGCCAGCATTTACAACAAGCTCTTGAACACCAGTACTGAGACGAGTTCTAAAGCTTTGGAAAGTCCATATTTCAAAAGTATTGTCACGGGTGATTCTATTACAGCAGCTTTCAAGCACCAGAACCCCTATAGTGGACCCAGGTTTTAAGACAGCAGTTTAAGTTGTGCATAACGAATCCATCCGCCTAAGGTTTGAACAAA
>JAEINR010000179.1 GCA_016342325.1 Desulfobacterium sp. | reverse complement strand
CTGGTTGGATATTTCCCTTGCCGCAATGATTGTCATCATCTCTTTTAATGTGTATTCCATACCTGTCTCCCGGTTCAACTTCTGTCAAGATTAACGGCATAGCCGGTTCGCGGATCGGCCTTTATCCCTTCCAGCTGCGCCGCATCCATGAGATCCAGCAGGGCGTTGTGGGTTTGCGGCTCCAAAATGTATGTGTTAAGGTATTCCTTGTACTTGTCATCGTCCTTAGCATGGTCGGCATACATGTGTAAGTAGGTGGGATCATAGTCATAATGGTTGTAGCAGGCGGTGGGGTAGGCCCCGTTGGGGACATGGACCACGGCATCCACATGGATGAAAGGGATCTGATTCTGGTTTGAATCGGTTTTCAGGGTATCATTGTCCAGGAGCTCTTCACAGGTGACCACCAGACGCCGGGCGGATTTGGCCTGTTCCGCATCTGCGAAGGTCAGCCCCTCGATTCGGCAGTTTCCGCTTCTATCCGCCTTCTGAACGTGCAGAATGGTCACGTCCGGGGTGATGGCCGGCACCAGGACCACTTTTTCCGTGTCGGTCCAGCCGGTGAAGGGGTTTTTCATTTCCAGGAGTTTATCATCGGGGATCTGGGGGGATTCCTTTCTCATCTCTCTGGAAAACCCCCATTTGTTGATGATATCGCTGCCAAGGGAGGATCGGGTGGGCAGAAAAGGCAGGCCCATGGCACCGGCCAGGAAGCGTAAGGTCATCTGGTAATTGGTATAATCCTCAACCTGTATGGTGCCCTCCTGGACGGCTTTTTTGAACCGGATGCAGGTGGAGGCAAACTTCCCGTTTCCCCCATAGGCGATTTCAAGTTTTGAGATGCATCCGGCCCCGATGAGTTCATCCGTTGCCTGCCCATTGGAGTGGACATAGAGATGGATACCATCGATCCGTTGACGGATGATTTCATAGACCGCTGCCATTGGGTTTCGGTTGATGGTGAATCCACCCACCGAGAGGTGACAGCCTGGTTTAACAAATGTGCTTATGGCTTCTTTGAGATCCATTACTTTGTTTTGACCGACGTTCATAGCAAGACCTGCCCTTTTGAGTGTTCTATATTATGAAACGATGTTTTGCGATATAAGATTGTTAAGCACAGGTTCCCTTTTCTGTCAAGGAATTTTACGGAACCGTCATTAATCATGGGGCTGTGATTCCACGGTAAATGTGAAAAAAACCGTGCTTTATGTAAAAAATCTTGACATCTTGTATTAAGTGAAAGATAACATTCTTGAAACGCTGTTTCATAATGTTGAACACCCGGGCCGAAACGTTAAATCCCATGGCCCCTGTTCCGGACAGTGTTTTTATGACGTGTTCATCTATAAGGGTTCCATCTGACCGTAACTGATTTACAGGGGAGGATCTGCAAGTGTCAAACTCGATTCTTATTTTTATTTCAGGGATTACAGGGGTTTTCTGTGGCATGACACTCCTCTATATCTCCATCAAGATTACCGCTCTGGTCGTAGATGCGCTTGAACCGAAGGAGGATGTAAAGTAATGGTTGATCTATTCTCAATGCTGTTTAAAACCACCGGACTGTTTCATCTCACCCCCGGAATGATCGTCATGTGGATGATCGGGCTCACACTGATCTATCTTGCGGTATCAAAGGGGTATGAACCCCTTTTACTTCTCCCCATCGGTTTTGGTATTCTCCTTGTCAACCTGCCCCTGGCAGGTCTTATGGAACCCAATGAAGGCCTGGTGTGGCGCTTCTATCACTACGGCATTCAGTGGGAAGTGATTCCCCCCCTCATCTTCCTCGGCCTTGGGGCCCTCACGGATTTCGGCCCCTTGATTGCCAATCCCCGGCTGATTTTTCTGGGGGCCGGTGCCCAGGCCGGTGTCTATTTCACCTTTTTCATCGCCCACGCCATGGGATTTGACCTGCGGGAGGCCGCAACCATCGGCATCATCGGCGGTGCAGACGGACCCACCACCATTTTCCTTGCCACAAAGCTTGCACCCCAGTTGCTGGGCAGCTGTGCCGTGGCCGCCTATTCCTACATGGCCCTGGTGCCGATCATCCAGCCGCCCATCATGCGGATGATGACCACGGAGGCCGAGCGCAAGATCCGCATGAAAAAGGGACGAAAGGTGAAAAAACGGGAGAAACTGTTCTTTCCCCTTGTCTCCATGTTCATTATTATTCTCCTTGTTCCGGCGTCCGCTCCGCTGATCTCCATGTTCATGCTGGGGAATCTCTTCCGTGAATCCGGCGTTGTTGAACGGTTGAACCATGTGGCCCAGAATGATCTCTTGAATATCGTCACGCTTTTCCTGGGGCTTCCCGTTGGGGCCACCATGCATGCCGATAGCTTCCTCCAGCCCAAGGTGATCTTTATTTTTGTCCTGGGACTGGTTGCCTTTAGCATCAGTACCATGACAGGAATTCTGCTGGCCAAGCTGATGAACCTGTTTTCAAAGTCAAAGATCAACCCGCTGCTTGGGGCCGCAGGTGTTTCCGCCGTGCCCATGGCTGCCAGGGTGGCCCATAAGATGGGCCAGGAGGCGGACAAGAAGAATTACTTGCTCATGTACGCCATGGGGCCCAATGTGGCCGGAGTGATTGGAACGGTCATTGCCGCAGGTATCTTCCTGACCATGCTGTCATAATTTGACTACCTTTTTGGAAAAAAAACCTTGACATATGATTTCAAGTCATAGCAATAATGGTTGAAAATAAAACAGTGTCCCACAATATAAAACAACAGGCGTTCCCAAGCCCAATAGAAAAATAAGGAGAAATTGGTATGGCAGAAGATATACTCGCCCCACTGGCCGGAAAGATCATAAAAATACATGTCGCCCCCGGAGCAACCGTGGAAGAGGACGACGAGGTCCTGATCATTGAGGCCATGAAGATGGAAACCCCTATTTTTGCTCCCTGCGACGGCACCATTAAGGCGTTGAAGCTCAAAGAGGGAGATGAGGTTGAAGAGGATGATTTGATCGCTGTTATTGAATAGACTATATCAGGAGCGAAAAACACCATGCGACCCTATTTTGAAAAGATGGACTCCCTTGGAAAAGAGTTAAAAAAGGGAGAGATAAAGCGGACCCAGGAGAATGTTGAGAAAGTACTTGGGGCTGAGAAAGAGATTGAAGCGGCTGTGGACAAGGTCAAGAACGCCGGTTTCTCCACCGAAAAGATTAATGCCCGGGGCCAGATGACCGTCTGGCAGCGCCTTGACTACCTTGTGGACGAGGGCACCTGGTGTCCGTTGCATACCCTTTTCAATCCCACGGAGAATATTGAGGGCACCACCAACGTCATTGACGGCCTGGGCAAAATCGCGGGTAAGTGGGCCGTGGTCATCGGGTTTGACAACAAGGTGATGGCCGGGGCATGGCTGCCCGGACAGTCGGAAAATATTTTAAGGGTGACCGATCTTGCAAAGCGCCTGAACATTCCCCTGGTTTGGCTGGTGAACTGCAGTGGCGCAAAGCTTCCCGAGCAGGAGAAGTTCTATGCCAACCGCAGGGGCGCAGGCACCCCGTTTTATCGCCATGCAGAGCTTGAGCAGATGGGCATCCCCGTCCTTGCCGGCATCTACGGAACCAATCCAGCCGGTGGCGGGTACCAGAGCGTCAGCCCCACCATTCTTTTTGCCCACAAAGACTGCAACATGGCCGTGGGCGGTGCCGGCATTGTCAGCGGCATGGCCCCCCAGGGCGGTTTCAATGTTGAGATGGCAGAGGCCCTTGTTGAAAAAGCAAAGGTCCACACGGCAAAACCCCCGGGATCAGTCAAAACCCACTATGATGCCACTGGTTTTTTCAGGTATGTATCCGACGAAGAAGAAGGGGTTCTTGACGGCATTAAGGATTATATGAAGGATATGCCTGCCTATAATCCCAAATTCTTCCGGGTGGCCGAACCTGCGGCACCGGGTTTCCCGGACGATGATATCATGCGGCTTCTGCCCATGGATCCTAAAAAAGTCTACTCCTTTGACCAAATCCTGGCACGGCTTGTGGATGGTGGAGAACACACGGAGTTTCGACCGGATTACGGCCCTGAGATGTACACAGGCCTGTGCAAGGTGGATGGATTCCTTGTGGCCTGCATCGGTAATCGCCAGGGCTATCTTGGAAAGGGGTATCCCGAGTATGCCGATTATCCCGGGATTGGCGGCAAGCTCTATCGCCAGGGCCTGATCAAGATGAATGAGTTTGTCACCCTCTGCGGCAGGGACAGAATCCCCATCATCTGGTTCCAGGACACCTCGGGCATTGATGTGGGTGATATCGCTGAACAGGCCGAACTCTTGGGCCTTGGACAGTCGTTGATCTACTCCATCCAGCAGACCGATGTCCCCATGATGCTGGCAGTATTGAGAAAGGGATCCGCCGCAGCCCATTATGTACTGGGCGGCCCCACAGCCAACAGGCACAACGCCTTTACCCTGGGAACCGCCGCCACTGAGATCTATGTGATGCACGGCGAGACCGCAGCAGTGGCATCCTATGCCAGGCGGCTGGTGAAGGAGAAGGAGGCGGGAAATGACCTCCAGCCCGTTGTGGACAAGATGAACGAGCTGGCAGACAAGTACCATGAAAAATCCCGGCCCCTCTTTTGTGCCCAAACCGGCCTTGTGGATGAGCTTGTTTCTTTAACGGATCTGAGAAAGTACATGGTTGCCTTTACCGGCAGCGCCTACCAGAATCCAAAGTCCATCTGTCCCCAGCACCAGATGATATTGCCAAGGGTCATCAAGGGCTAACCAGCCATAAAATAAGGAAACCGGACGTTTCATCGTCCGGTTTCAAAAGTTTCGGGGGCAAAACCCACACGACACTATATGCGCTCACATATTTGTTAACACTATATTTATTTTTTTATCTTTATTTTCATGGGTTTTGCCCCCTTTTTTTACCTTCCCCCGGGAACTCCCCTCCCTGAGCCAAGCAAAGACGGTGGCTGAATGGCCGTCAATTACAAGTTGACATTCTTTTAACGAAAGAAATATGAGTTAATATTTAAAAAGCACACGGATTGAGTTTAAAATCAAAATCATACCAAAGATTTTAATAAACCAAGGTTTTACTCTTAATGGAATTAATATAGCCACATAAGATAAGTTGTACATGTAAGCGAGAACATTGTTGGCTAAGATATGCAGCAAACCTAAAATGATAAACAAAAAAGAAGCAAAATTATCATTTGCTAATCCAATGTTAGATAATTTAAGAATCAATAATAGTGCAAACAATATTGGAAAATAAATAAACTCATATCGTTTATTTTTAGGGAATTCCATTAATACATTGTCATCTTTCATAATATTAACCTCTTTTTTAGGACTTTACCCCGAAAGTTGAGCGGTTTAGATGTTAACCACCATCTCACTTTCTTTCTTACTCGGATAATATTTTTTCTTAAAAGATAAACCATAGAAAAGTATTCCATGGATTCCAGAGGCATTCTTTTTATTTGCTCGATTGACCCATAATCTTTGTAGGATTTTGATAGCCTTTTTCTCCCCGAGTCTTTCAATGAAATCTTCTACAAATTCAGAGCTCCTGACATAAGGGGCTGAAAACCCTATTGTTATTGACTTTTTGCTAAGAATGATATAAGTTTGA
>JAEINR010000024.1 GCA_016342325.1 Desulfobacterium sp. | reverse complement strand
TGATTGTGGATAAATATCCATGTGCAGCTTAAACTAATTGTTTTTTTGTCTTGACTCAGGGGTCCACTTTAGAGAGACTGTTCAATACCGAGACATTTTCTTCCATCCGGGGCGTTTCCGGAATGGTGGAATGGGACACGTCTTGAATGGGTTGAACCTGGCCGATGATCTGTGCCAGCTCTCTGATCTGAAATGGTTTGGATATGTAATGATCCATACCGGCAGCCAGACATTTTTCTCTATAGCCGGTCAATGCGTGGGCCGTCAATGCGATAATCCGAATGTCCCGGTTTTTCTCTCCTGCCTCACCCTCCCTGATTTTTTGAGTGGCCAGCAAACCGTCCATGAGCGGCATTTCGATATCCATCAGCACTAGATCAAACGATTGTGATTTTAGCATCTCAATCACTTGTAATCCATTTCCAGCGACCGCCAGGGTATGGCCAAGCCGATGGATCATGGCTTTTGCTACACTGACATTGGTTGAGTTATCCTCTGCCAGTAAAATCCTGGCAGGTTTTTCGCGCATACCGGCAAAAGGTCCGAGCAACGCATGGGATGCCATATCCTCTTTTTGTCCCTTGTGCATGCAGACATTGAAGTGGAAAACGGTTCCCTGGGATGGTTCGCTGACAAACCAGATATCACCTCCCATCAGTTCAATGATCTGTCTTGAAATCGTCAGGCCCAGGCCGGTTCCGCCATATTTCCTGCTCGTACTGACATCGGCCTGCCCAAAGGCTTTAAAAATTGCGTTCTTGTATTTTTCATGAATTCCGATCCCGGTGTCCTCAACCCTGAAATGAAGCCGGTACATTGGTTCTTTTTTTTCGGCATCATTTCCTGAACAGGGGATTTCACTGCTACTTACACTGACCGTAATACTGCCGGTCCGGGTAAATTTTATTGCATTTCCGGTTAAATTCAATAGTACCTGCTGGAGCCGGCCGGCATCGCCTTTCAGACAGGTGTGAAGGCCCGGTTCAATGTTTACTTCCAAGGCCAGTCCCTTGCTTTTTGCCTGGGGCGACAGTGAGGCAATGGTGGTTTCCAGGACTGCGGCCAGATCAAACGAGGCATTTTCAAGGACCATCTTGCCCGATTCGATTTTTGATAGATCGAGAATGTCGTTGATGATACTTAAAAGATGATGACCGGATTGTTTGACGATATTCAGGTAATCTGCCTGCTCCCTTTTAAGGCCGGTGTCGAACAGAAATTCAGTCAAATTTATAATGGCATTCATCGGGGTCCGGATCTCGTGACTCATTCGGGCAAGAAAATCAGTTTTTGCGCTGTTGGCCTTTTCTGCCTCCTCCTTGGCCAGCATCAGGTCCTTGTCGGCTTTTTTTCGATCGCTGATATCCTGGAATGACCCGATGACTTTTGATACCCGTCCATCAAGGTAGACCGGTTCCCCTTTACTCCTGACCCATCGGTGGTTGCCTTTGGCCGTGACAATCTCAAACTCTTCGTCCCACGGGATTCCCCGGCTTTGACAAAGATGTATTAAATTCCGGATCTTTTTTCTATCACCCGGCACATGGAACTTTATGGCCGTTTCGATCTGAGGGGTGTACTCCGGACCAACCTGGTGAATTTCGAAGACGGTCCGGGTCCAGATCAATTCATTTTTCAATAGGTTCAATTCCCACCCGCCAACCCTGGCCATGGCACCCGTACTATTGAGCATGTCCTCACTTTTTTCCAGTTCAAGGGCCATTGCCTTTCTATCTTCAATCTCTTTTATTAACTGTCTGTTTGTACGGGTCAATTCAAGGGTGCGCAATTCTACTCTTTTTTTCAGTTCACCGGCATAGCGTTGAATCTGTTCATGCAAGAAGGAGTTGTTTATTCCTGCAGCCAAAAGATCTGCTATTGAGAAGAGGAAATCACGGCGCTTGTCAAACCGTCTCGGAGTTAGGCACCCTATCGCCATCACCCCGATGGGTTTTTGGTTGATGACTAGCGGAATGGCACCAAATCCACGGATAGGCGGTTCAATGTTTTTTGAAACCACCCACCTTGAAGCTGCAATATCCGATGTGAAAAGCGCTGTTTGTTTTTCATAGACCTCTTTGGAAATGGCACTGCAGACGGCCAAGATTTCTGTATCATTTGTATCCAGAACCGTCGTATCAAAGGAATAGGTTTGGCGGACAGTCAATTGGTCGTCCTGGGGGAGAAGAATCAGGGCGATGGCAGGCTGAATCGCCTCGGCAATTGGGATCATGGCTTTTTCCAGGACACTGCCGAGGGCCAGTTCGGAATTGATTTCCCTGCCCATTCGATTCAGGGCTGTCAGCTCACCAACTGTTTGTTCGATTTCCTGCTGGTTATTTTTCTGAACAGTGATGTCTTTGTCAACGCCAAAATATCCATTAAGTTCACCGTCGGCTCCAACCAGGGGGACACCGTTGGTCTGAAGGCATACAGAGCGGCCGTCCTTTGTCAGGTTCCAGTTCTCAAGATCGATAATCGGTGCTTTTTTACTGGTCAGTGACAGGAATTTTTTCCGGACGTTTTCAGTCTCACCCGGTATCATCAAATCAAAGGGTGTTTTATCAAGAAGTTCCTCCGGATCATATCCCAGGATGTTTTTGACACTTTGAGAGGCATAGGTATACCGGCCGTCTTTATTGAGCTCCCAAATCCAGTCACCGGATGTGAGGGCGACATTACGAAAGCGCTTTTCTGATTCAGCCAAAAGATTTTCAGCCTGTTTTCGCTGATCAATATCAATCATGACTCCCGTTATCCGGCCGGGATTACCCTCGGGATCCATCTGGCTGATCTTACCAATGCCGGAAATCCACCGCCAGGCACCGGTTTTTGTCTTCAGTCGGTGTTCACCTTCAAAAAAAGGATACCGGCCCTGAATGTGTCCGGTCAGCTTTTCTTCAATTCTTTTTCTGTCCTCCGGATGAATGCGTTTTTCCCAGGTTTCATAGGTTTGTTCGATTTCATCAAGCGTATACCCGATGATGTCCGCCCATCGGTCGTTATAAGTGACGATACCCTTTATCATATCCCAGTCCCAGAAGCCCAGGTTCCCTCCCTGGACAGCCAGGCTGAGCCGCTGCTCGCTTGTTTTAAGGGCCTGTTCGGCCAATCGCTGTTGCGTTACCTCCTTGATGACCGCAACCGAGTTCTGTCCCCCCGAGATATTATCCCGCTCCATCGTTGCAGACAGCAATACGTCAATTTTTTCGCCGGTTTTGGTGATCATCTGGTAGGGAATATCCACAACGATGCCTTTTCTCCAAAATTCTGGAAATCCTTTGGTCTTTGCATACATCCTGGACGCTTCTGTTAAAAAGTCATATGAAAGTTCCCCGATGACTTCCTCCCG
The DNA here is from genome assembly GCA_016342325.1 of Desulfobacterium sp. Taxonomy (GTDB): domain Bacteria; phylum Desulfobacterota; class Desulfobacteria; order Desulfobacterales; family Desulfobacteraceae; genus Desulforapulum. Next base: position 58,033 of record JAEINR010000024.1, on the reverse strand, counting down.
CCGGTACCCCATTGTTGCCAGCCATTGCCTGTTTACATCCACAAGGTGTCCGGTTTTGTTGATGGAATGGATCATTACCGGCACGTTTTGATACCAGTCTTTATGCTGGTTTACCTTTTTTTCCATGCTCTGCTGAACCTGGATCACTTTCAACCGGGCTCTGTCGAGCCGAATCATATCGTCGTAGGTCCTCAGGGAGCTGTACATGATGGTAAACAGTCGGGTACTGGTCAATTCTGTTTTTGAAACATAGTCGTTGATATCATAGTTTCGGATGATTTCCGTCTGGGGCATTGTGCCGGGCTGACCGGTTCTCAGGACAATTCGGATGAATCGGTTTTTTAATTTTTCCCGGATTTTTTTTACGGCATCCAGTCCGTCTGTTTCATTGTCCATGACCACATCAAGCAAAATTAAAGAGATATCCGGATATCGCTTTACGGTTTCAATCGTTTCAATACCGCTGAACGCACTTAAAAGTTCGATCGGCCTGCCGTTGTATTTAAAATCGGAAAGTGCAAAACGGGTGACGTCATGAATCGCGGGGTCATCATCGGCAATCAGAATTTTAATGGGATGGTTTTTCTGTTGTAATTGTTGATTCGGCGATGCATTCTCTTTAAATGAAAGTTTGTTTTTCGTCAAGAGATTCTCTCCCAGTAAACACCCTGAAGAATAGGATCCTTTCTTATACGTTTCCGGCCTCTTCCTGAAAAATGATCAATGCAAACGAACCCAGGTTTCAGCCAAGTTCTTTTACAGCACTTCTTTGACCGCCTTTACCTATAAGTAACATCACATGGGCCCATGAATTGCCTTCTAATTGTTCCTTTCATATTGGCCCGTGTGTTGTTCAACAAATATCTCATTTCCGGTGTGATTTTAAGTAACGGTTTTTGCGCCCGTTCAATCTGATCTGTCATGAAAAAAACTGTTTGTAATATTTATCATGAGAATCATACCCTCTACATTTGATCGTGTCCAGTAGTGCCTGATTTTTAAATCAAGCGGGATATTTATTCTTGGAATTGTGTCTAAGGTTCGTTGAGACGGCAATATCTGCCCCGGTTCGTTCTGCCAAATCGTTTACCAGAGCCATAGCATCTTATTTTTCTATATCGTCCCAGGCGGGTACAAATTGGGTGGGCAAGGTGCCGGCAGTTGATGGGCCGGCACGGTTGGTTTTTTCAGGTGAAGAGCCGGGAGATGAGTACCGGTACTGCGGTTTCAAGCCTGAGGATTCTCTCACCCAGGCTGACGTTTTCAAACCCAAGTCGTTCAAAGGTTTCAACCTCCCTGTCGATGAATCCTCCCTCGGGTCCCATGGCCAGGGTGATGGGTTGCCCGGGATGGCAGGGACAGACCCTTCCGCCCTTGGGGTGGGCCACAAGTTTCAGGGTATCCCGGGAGAGGGTTTCAAGCTCTTCTTTCACAAAGGGGGTGAACAGTCGGCGGAGGAACACCTGGGGCATGATGGTGTCCTTGGCCTGTTCCAGGCCGAGGGTGATGTGTTCCTCAAGGCTTTCCTGCTCCAGGACCGGGCTTGACCAGAATCCCTTTTCCACCCGCCAGGTGTTGACCAGGTAGATTCGCTTCACCCCAAGGCTTGTCACGGTCTGGAGAATTCGTTTGAGCATCTTGGGCCGGGGCAGGGCCATGACTAAAGTAAGATCCAGGGCAGGGGGCGGGTCTTGGTCAAGGGTCACGTCCATCTCAATGGATGAGGGGGTGAGGTGGGTTACCGTGGCCGTTCCCATCTTGTTGTTGATGAGCCCGGCCGTCAGCTGATCCCCCACCGCGGCACGGTGCACGGTCTGGATGTGGGTGAACCGTCTGCCGCGGATTGTCACCCTGCCGGGTGAGGTAAAGTCGTTCTCTTTCAGTAGTATGAGATTCATTAAAAGGTGATCACCTCGGCGTTTTTCATCAGCTCCTTAAGCTCCTTTTTCCAGGAAACGCCGCCGGAACGCTCTGCCAGCTCGCAGGCGATGTGGACCGGGGTGATGCCGGTGGCCTGGTTGCGGCCCAGGCCCTGGAGGCAGGAGGGGCAGTTGGTCAACATCTTTATTGGCGCGGTTTGGCCGTTCCGGGCGTTCTGGATCAGTTCCTTTTTACGGTCCAGCATGGCATTGGAGATGTCGGGCCGGGACATGGCCATGGTGCCGGCCTCGGAACAGCAGTGGGGAACCGTGTCCATGGTGCCCTTTGAGCGGGAGAGAAGCAGTTCCGCGCCTTTGGTCTCCAGGGAGTCGTGGCAGGGGGCGTGGTAGAGGTAGTCTTCTTTCAGTCCCAGGGTCTGGTTGACGGTGAGGACGTACCCTGCGATGTCCGTTACCCGGCAGTCAAAGATGGTGTTGATGGCAAGGTTTTCCAACGACTCTTTACAGGTGCCGCAGCTGATGATGCAGGCGTCAAAGTCAAGATCGTTGAACATGTCCCGGATCTGGCTGAAGATGATGGTGTCCCTGAGGGTCAGCCGGTTGAACTGCTCGGTCTTTGCGTTGACCCGGGCGGGAAATCCGCAGCAGAGATAGGGGGGCGGCAGGATCACCCTGACCCTGTTTTTCAGGAGCAGGTAGAGCGCGGCCTTTCCAATGTCGGAAAAGAGGCGCTCGGACCCGCAGCCGGGAAAGTAGAACACCGTGTGAAGCGCCGGGGCTTCCGGCTCTGCCAGGATCACCTGGTTGGGACCGCAGGAGGGAAGGGCGCTGCGCATGGTCTTGCCGGGTACTTTCGGCATGGGCGCCTTGAGCATCTGAAGGGTTTTGATCTCTTTGACCTGCTTGATGTCGGGCAGGAGGTCCACCAGCCGTGACGCATTTCTCTGGAGGGTGCCGCCCATGCCCACCAGGAGCTTTCGCAGACCTGCGTTCTTGAACTCACTCCGGGTGGCAAGGTAGTTGAGGCTGAGCCGTGTGGGCAGCGGGGTGTGCTTGAAGTTTTGTTCCGCCAGGATCTCCCTTTCCAGCACGGACACCTCGCCTGTGTCGATGTTCACAGGGCATTGGGTATGGCATTTGTGGCAGATGGTGCAGTGGTCTGCCAGCTGCTCCAGTTGCTGGAGGGGCCTGAACTGAGTGGACCGGGTCCGCTGGGTGACGTAGAGCAACGCTTCGATCAGGGCGCCCACGGCAAGGTTCTTGTTCCTGGGATGGAAGAAGAGGTTCTTGTGGGGAAAGAAGACCGGGCAGGTGGCCTTGCACCGTCCGCAGCGGACGCAGTTGGCGATGTTGGCGGCCAGGGTGCCCAGGCTACCGTAGCGAAGGATGCTCGCCTCAAGGCCCAACAGGTTGAAGGACGGGGTGAAGATCCGTTCCATCACCGATGGTTCGCAGAGTTTGTCCGGGTTCATAATGCCTTCGGGATCGATCTTTAGCCGGTATTGGGAAAGCGCTTCCACGATGGCCGGGTCAAGATGGGCAAACTTGGTCACGCCGATGCCGTGCTCGCCGCTCACGGCCCCTTCCAGCTCAATGGCCTTGGCCATGATATCGTCGGCGGTTTGACTGGCCCGCTTCATCATCTCCCTGTCGTTGGAGAGTACCGGGATGTTCACATGGACGTTGCCGTCTCCGGCGTGCATGTGGGTGGCGATGACGATGAGCCGTGCAAGGGTGTCTTCATAGATCTTTTTGATGGTCTCGGAGACGAGGGTATACCCCCTTAAGAGCTCCAGGAGCGCAAGATAGAACTCCTCGGCATAGGTGCCCCGCTCCAGGCTGTCCCTGGAAGCCTTTGCGATTTTTATTTTGGTTTTTTCCGAAAGGGTCCTTGCGTGGCTGACCTTGGCCACGAGCCAGTCGGGATCCTCCAGGGGCTCTGCTGTTTCAAGGTAGGCCATGAGGTTCGCCACCAGGCTCTGCTGGGTGAACCGCTTCTCCTCCAGGTTGTAGACGTCCACATAGCTTGCAAAGTCAGCCAGGGAGGCGATGGGCAGGACGATGTCCTCGTTGAGCTTAAAGGCGTTGGTCCTTTTGGCAATGGCGCCGAGGCGTTTTCTGTCCCGCCAGAATCGTTCCGCCTCCTCTTCGTCCCGGGCCGGGGTAAGCTCGGTCTTGTGGTAGCGGTTGAGGATCTTTTCAAGCTTCTCTTCGCCCTTCAGGAGCTCTTCATCGGTCTTTGCCACCATGTCGATGAGAAGCACCGCCTTGAGGCGGCCTGTGCCTGCGGCCTTGGCCTTGTAGTCGATGGCCTTGATATACTCTTCGTCAAAGTGCTCAAGGGCGATGAGGCACGCTTCGTTGCCCCGGTTCCTGAATCTCTTGGAGATGTCGGTGATGACTTTGCCGGCCTCGGTCATGTCCTGGCCGAAAAATTCCAGGCAAAAAGTTTTTTTCAGGGGATACTGGGGGTGAAGAATAAAGGTGGCCGAGGTGATGATGCCGTCGCATCCCTCCTTCTGGATGCCGGGCAGACCGTTGAGGGTCTTGTTGGTCACATCTTTTCCAAGGCCCCGTTTCCGGATCTCGTCTCCCTTGAGGACCACCCGGTCGAGCTGGGCGCCTTTTTCGTCCCGGACCTCGAAGACCACCTCGTCGTCCGGGAGGATCTTGCGCAGGGGATGGTTTTGCCGGGACACGGTGAGGAGCGTGCCGTTGGGCATGGCGATCCTGTAGGAGAGGATGTTGTCAATGGCGGTTCCCCACAGCACGGCTGTTTTTCCCCCTGCGTTTTCCGCAAGGTTGCCGCCAATGGTTGAGGCCCAGGAGCTTGTGGGATCGGTGGCAAACACAAGGTTCTCCTGTTTGGCAAAGGCCATGGCATCCTCGGTGATGACGCCGGCGTCAAGGTCGATGCAAGCAAAGGGGGTGCCGGATGCGTCTCGTTCATGGCGGATCCCCTGGATGGTGGCGAGCTTTTCCGTGTTGATCATCACGCAGGTCCGGGTCAGGGGGACGCTGCCGCCGGTAAGGCCCGTGCCCCCGCCCCTGGGGATGATGTTGAGCCCCAGTTCCTTGATGGCGGATACCAGGGGCCCCACCTGGGATTCTTTGGAGGGTCTTACAACGGCAAAGGGGGGATAGAGGCGCCAGTCCGTGGCATCGGTGGTGTGGGCCGTGAGGGTGAAGGGGTCCACATAGACACTGTCCGGTCCTGTAACGGCTTCCAGGGCCTTGACCGTCTTTTTCCGGTCCTTTCCCACCTGTTTAATCCGTTTTGAAAGAGAGGAGAGATGGGTTCTGCACTCCGTGATCACCTGAACGACCTTGGGGTCTGTTGTGCCCTGTTCTATGGTGGTCAAATCCTTCTTGACGCTCTTGAAAAAGCTGTTTCTCCGTTGGGGGTGGTCAAGGAGTTCCTGGAAGATGAAGGGGTTTCTTTCGATCATGAACATATCGCCCATGAAACGGAACAAGAGCCTTGCCGATCTTCCGGTTCTCCGTTTGCTTCTGAGCACCTCAAGATCCTGGAGCATCTCCTTGCCAAACAGATGGCTGATGACCTGGTCGTCATCGGCCGATGTATAGTTGTAGGGTATCTCTCTTTCTCTTCGTTTCATCGTCTCTATTCTATTCTGCTGTTATAATAATAATAAAAAAAAGCTGCAAACGCAGCCTTGGGTCGTTCAACGGTGTTATACCGGGGGCCTGTTTTTGAAATATGTCTCCATGGGTCCTGGCCCCCGGGGGTCTTGCTTTCAGTTAGGGGACAGATTTTAAATCCGTCCCCATGATTTGTTACAGTTCAAATGTGATCACGGAGTTGACAAGTCCAAGATCGCTGATCTCGGTTGCCACCTCGTCCGGGATGGGGGTGTCCGTGCGCAGGAAGATGATGTTCCTGTCTCCGTCATCCTCTCTTCCTACCATCATCCGTGCGATGTTGATTTCGTGCTGGCCAAGGCAGGTGCCGATGTTGCCGATGGAGCCCGGCTTGTCAATATTGTGGATCAGGGCCAGATGTCCTTCCGGGATCACCTCCAGGCGGAACTTGTTGATGCGGATGATCCTGGGGTCGTCCTTGCCGAAGATGGTTCCGGCCACCAGATTGGTTCCGGTCTCGGTGGTGACGGTGATCCGGATGAGGTTGAGGTAGTTCTCGGTCTCATCACTCGTGGTTTCGGTCACCTTGATGCCCATGTTCTTTGCAAGGGAGGCAGCATTGACCGAGTTGACCTCGTAGCTGACAAGGGGGGTGAGGATGCCCCTGAGGGCCGCCAGGGTCACGGGCTTGAGGTCAAGGTCATAGAAGTTGCCCGCATACTCGATGGCGATCTCCTTGAACGGGCCCTTTACCAACTGGGACTGCATGAGCCCCATCTTTTCACCCAGATGGAGGTAGGGCTTGAGCTTCTTCAACAGCTCACCGGTTACCGACGGAACGTTCACCGCATTGATGATGGTGTCGTTCTTGAGATAGGCGATGATCTGGTTGGCCACGGCTACAGCCACATTGGTCTGGGCCTCCTGGGTGGATGCGCCCAGGTGGGGAGTGGCAATCACCTGGTCGAGTTCCAGTAGGGGATGGTTTCCAGGAGGTTCGGTCTCAAACACGTCCAGGGCCGCGCCGGCCACCTGTCCTGAAACAATGGCATCATAGAGGTCCTGCTCCTGGATGATGCCCCCCCTGGCGCAGTTGATGACCATCACCCCTTTCTTCATCATGGCAAAGGTTTCTTTATTCAGAAGGTGGGTGGTGCTTTCTATCTTGGGTACATGGATGGTGATGTAGTCGCTTTGCTGGTAGAGCTCCTCCAGGGTGACGCTCTTAAATCCCGCCTTTTCAATGTGCTCCGATGAGATGTTGGGATCAAAGATGATCACCTGCATCTTGAGCCCCTGGGCAAGGGTGGCCACGATGGAGCCGATGTTGCCGAAGCCGATGACGCCCAGGGTCTTGTTGAACAGCTCCCGGCCCTGGAGGTTTTTCTTTTCCCACAGGCCCTGCTTGAGGGTGGCGGTGCCCCTGGGGATGTTCCGTGTCAAGGCCATCATCATGGAGATGGCGTGTTCCGCCGTGGTGACGGTGTTGCCCCCGGGGGTGTTCATCACAGCAATGCCGTGTTCCGTGGATTCCGGGATGTCCACGTTGTCGAGGCCGATGCCTGCCCTGCCAATGACTTTCAGGTTGGTTGCGGCATCGAGGATCTCCTTGGTCACCTGGGTGGAACTTCGGATGGCCAGGGCATGGTAGTCCCCGATGATTTGTTTCAGCTCTTCGGGTGAAAGACCCGTAATTACGTCGACGTCGATTCCATCTTCATTCTTGAAAATCTCAATACCTGTTTCATCCATCTTGTCGCTTACAAGGACTTTCATCTCTTAGCTCTCCTTTTTAAAGGATTCCATAAACTCAACAAGTGCCTGAACCGCTTCCATGGTTGCTGCATTGTAAATGGATGCCCGGCATCCGCCAACGGACCTGTGGCCCTTGAGGCCGCCAAGACCTTTTGCCGTTGCCTTTTCAATAAAACTTTTTTCCAGCTCTTCCGTGGGCAGGCGGAAGGTGACGTTCATCAGCGATCGGCTGTCTTTGTCTGCCGTTGCCCGGTAGAAGTCGCTGTTGTCGATGAGGTCGTAGATAAGCTTGCCCTTGGCCTGGTTGTGGGCCTCCATTTTTTCAAGACCCCCCATGGTCTCCTCCAGCCATTTGAGCACCAGCTGGATGGTATAGATGCCAAAGCAGGGCGGGGTGTTGTACATGGAGTTCTTGGATGCAAAGGTGGAGTAGCGGAGCATGGAGGGGATCTCGTTGTTTGCCGTCTCCAGCAGATCCTTTCTGATGATCACCATGCACACGCCCGAGGGGCCGATGTTTTTCTGGGCACCGGCATAGATCATACCGAACTTGTCCATGTCAAGGGGGCGGCTCATGAAGTCCGAGGACATGTCCGCCATGATGGGCACGCCGTTGGTGTCGGGAAAGGTGTGCCACTGGGTGCCCTTGATGGTGTTGTTGGTGGTGATGTGGGCATAGGCGGCATCCGGGTTGAAGCGGATATCCTTGGGAATGTAGCAGAAGTTCCTGTCCTCTGAGGAGGCCACCACGGAATGGTTTTTGTTCAGGATCTTTGCTTCGTTGATGGCCTTGGTGGACCAGGTGCCGGTGTTGACAAAATCAGCTGATTTGCCGTCGGTCAGAAAGTTCATGGGCGCCATGGCAAACTGGAGGCTTGCACCGCCCTGGACAAAGAGGACATGGTAACGGTCGTCCAGGTTCAGCAGTCTCTTTGTCCTGTCAACAGCATCGTTGATCACCTGGTCAAACCAAGGGGAGCGGTGGCTGATCTCGGTGATGGACATGCCTGAGCCGTTGAAGTTGAGGAATGAGGACTGTATCTCTTCAAGAACCGGAAGAGGCAGGGCTGCAGGTCCTGCATTGAAGTTGAAGATTCGCTTGTCTGCCATGGTGTTCTCCTTTGCTGGTGCTGCTGTTGTTGTTAAAGATGGTCGTTAGTTGTACTCCCTGGTTTTATGAAACTCGACGCCGGGCCATGCCTCAACGGCAAAGCCGAGTTGGTACTCGCTGGTGGTGAGGAAGGTGAGCCACCCTTCTGAATCCGTGGCCGTGCTTGACTGGTTTTCGTTTTTAAAGCGCTTGAGCAATTCGGCGTTATCGCAGGTGATCCAGCGGGCCACGGACAGGTCCACGGCTTCGTAGGTGGCATCCACGCTGTACTCGGCCTTGAGCCGTGCCATGGTGACGTCAAACTGGAGCACACCCACGGCGCCCAGGACATAGTCGTTGTTGATGTAGGGCCGGAACACCTGGATGGTTCCCTCTTCGGCCAGCTGGAGAAGACCCTTTTGAAGGGACTTTGTCTTTAATGGATTCTTCAGGACGACCCGCCGGAAGTGCTCTGGGGCAAAGCTTGGGATGCCCAGGAATTTCAAGGGCTCCTTGGTGGTGAAGGTATCTCCGATCTTGATGGTGCCGTGGTTGTGGATACCGATGATGTCACCGGGATAGGCTTCTTCCACGTTGCTTCGCTCCTGGGCCATGAAGATGGTGGCGTTGGAGAGGGTGATATCCTTGCCGATTCTGTGGTGTCTCACCTTCATGCCCTTGGTGAATTTGCCCGAGCAGATCCGGAAAAAGGCAATCCTGTCCCGGTGGGCCGGATCCATGTTTGCCTGGATCTTGAACGTAAAGCCTGAGAAGGCCTCCTCGTCCGGGGAAACTTCCCGGGTGGAGGATTGTCGTTTGCCCGGGGGCGGTGCCATCTCAACAAAGGCGTCCAGCATCTCCCTCACCCCGAAGTTGTTGATGGCGGATCCGAAAAAGACCGGGGTCTGGCTGCCCTTGAGATAATAATCCATATCAAAGGGGTCGGCCGCACCCTGGATCAGCTCGATGTCATCCCTGAGCTCGTCGGCCTGGGTGCCCAGGGCTTCGTCAAGGGCGGGATCCGCAAGATCCTTGATGACGATGCCGTCTCCGTCCTGGGGAGAGTAGCCCGGGGAAAAGAGCCCCAGCTCCTTTTTCTCCATGTTGTAGACCCCTTTGAAGCGCCGTCCCATGCCAATGGGCCAGGTCATGGGGGTGCACTCCACCTGGAGTTTGTTCTCGATGTCCTCGAACAGGTCCAGGGGGTCCATGCCCTCCCGGTCCAGCTTGTTGATAAAGGTGATGATGGGGGTGTTGCGCATGCGGCACACCTCCATGAGCTTTTTGGTTTGAGGCTCAACGCCCTTGGCGGAGTCGATGATCATCACGGCGCAGTCCACGGCCGTCAAGACCCGGTAGGTGTCTTCGGAAAAGTCCTTATGACCCGGGGTGTCCAGAAGATTGATCTCGAAGTCCTTGTAGTTGAACTTCATCACCGAGGAGGAGACGGAGATGCCCCGCTCCTGTTCAATGGAGAGAAAATCACTGGTGGCGGCCTTTGTCACCTTTTTGGATTTAACGGCCCCTGCCTGCTGGATGGCCCCGCCGAACAGGAGAAGCTTTTCCGTGAGTGTGGTTTTTCCCGCATCCGGGTGACTGATGATTGCAAATGTACGGCGTTTTGCAATCTCTTTTGCCGTTCGGCGGTCTATCATTTTGGGTGTCATGTAACCTGTTGTTTTCCTCATATAATGTCAGTGAAACTTAGATTTATAAAACAGATGGGATAATTAATCAACAGATTGTTTAGGGAAAAGGGTCAGCCAAGCTCCTGGAGGATGGCCTCAAGCTCCGGCTCAAGGGTGAGGAAAAGCGCGGTCAGTTCCGGGTCAAAGTGGATGCCTGATTGGGAGCGGATCTCTTCCAGGGCCCGGTCCATGGGCCATGCTTTTTTATAAGGTCTGTTTGAAACCAGGGCGTCAAACACGTCGCAAATGCCTGCGATCCTGCCCTCGATGGGGATCTCAACGCCCTTAAGGCCCAGGGGGTAGCCTGTACCGTTCCACCGTTCATGGTGGGTCATGGCAATGTTCTCGGCGGTCTGGAGAAGCTTGCACCGGCTGCCCGACAGCAGGTCTTTGCCGATCTCCGAGTGGGTTCTCATGATCTCCATCTCTTCCGGGGTGAGTCGGGCGGGCTTGAGCATGATGGTGTCGGATACACCGATTTTTCCCACATCGTGGAGGGTTGCAGCGGTGGCAAGGTTGTTGCTCTCTGTTACAGGGATGCCGGCTTTTCTGGAAAGGATATAGCAGTATTGGCCCATTCTCCTGACATGGTTGCCCGTGTCTTCGTCCCGGTGTTCGGCCGCAAGGCAGAGGCGGTCAACGATTTCGATTTGGGTCTCTTCCAGCTCCCGGGTTCGCTCTTTTACCATCTCCTCGAGGATGGCGTTTTGGTTCTTCAGGGCTTCCCTTGCGATCTTGAGGGAAAGGTGTGTGCGTACCCTGGCCTTGACCTCTTCCATGTCAAAGGGTTTTGTGATGTAGTCAACGGCGCCGGTTTTGAATCCTTCGGTCTTGTGGGAGACGGCATCCATGGCTGAGATGAAGATCACGGGGATATCCTGGGTGTTGGGGTTGCTTTTCAGGCGTTTGCACACCTCAAAGCCGTCCATCTCCGGCATGAGGATGTCCAGGAGTATCAGGTCGACCCGGTTGTTCAGGGCAAACTCAATGGCTTTTTTACCGTTCAGGGCCACCCCGAGCCGATAGTGGTTTTTCAGGGTCTGGACAAGGATGTCAATGTTAATCTTTGTGTCGTCAACCAGAAGAATCCTGCATTCTGAAAGCTTTTTCATTGAAATGATCCTGGGAACCCGTTGTTTGTGTAAACGATGTTTTTTAACGCAATTCTCATTTATGTATCATGCAGACAATCAGAAAAACGTAAAAAATTCAATGATTTTTTTTGTGGGACCAGGTGGCCAGGGTGGTGGCCGTGATGATGATGGCGCCGCCTGCCAGTGTCCGTGGGGTGGGCATTTCGTTGAGGAGGAGGGCGGCAAGCAGGATGCCGTAGAGGGGTTCAAGGGCGGTGATGATACTGACGGTGGTGGCCCTGAGCTGTTTCAGGGATGAGATGAACAGGGTGTGGGACAGGGCGGTGCACACAATGCCAAGCCCTGCAAGGAGCAGGATTTCTTCGGGGGTGGGAACCCCGGGGGTGGTGATCAGGAGCACGGGCACAAGGGACAGGGCGGCAAATGCGTTCTGGTGAAAGGCCACGCCCATGGGGGTGTCAAAGGCCAGGTTTTTTTTGTTGAAGATGGCCAAAAGGGCAAAGGTGAATCCTGAAAACGTTCCCCATAGGGCGCCCTGGACAGGCTTTTGTGAAAAATCAAAGGAGGGCAGCACCAGGATAAGTCCCGCAAATACCAGAAGCGCTATCCCCATGTCAACGGGTCTCAGTCTCTCCTTGAAAAACAGGGGTTCCAGCAATGTGACAAAGAGGGGGAAACTGGAAAAGGTGAGCAGTCCCAGGGCAACGGTGGATATCTGGATGGAGAGGAAAAAGGTGCACCAGTGGAGGGCGAGGAGCGCGCCCTGGAGCATGTAGATAACCAGGCGGTGCCTGTTTGTCCTGAACGGGGTGATCCCGGATTTGAGGAGCAGGGGGGCCAGGGCCAGGGAGGCAAAAACGGTTCTGCCGAACACGATGACCAGGGGGCTGCACAGGAGAAATTTCCCGAACAGCCCTGAAAATCCGAACAGCACCACTGCCGTGTGGATGGCTGCAAGGGAGCCGAACTTCGGCCCCCTTGCGTCCACGTCTCTTTTTACGAGCAATGGGTTACCGGGTTAGCTGCCGGTACTTGATGCGCTCGGGCTGGTCGGCCTTGATGCCCAGGCGTTTTTTTCTGTCCGCTTCATAGTCCGTGTAGCTGCCTTCGAAGAACACGGTCTGGCTGTCGCCTTCAAATGCCAGGATGTGGGTGGCGATCCTGTCCAGGAACCACCTGTCATGGCTGATCACGATGGCGCAGCCGGCAAAGTTCTCCAATGCCTCTTCCAGGGCCCGCATGGTGTTGACATCCAGGTCATTGGTGGGCTCATCCAAGAGAAGGAGGTTGGCCTCTTCCTTGAGCATCCGTGCCAGGTGGACCCGGTTGCGCTCACCACCGGACAGGGTGCCCAGCTTTTTCTGCTGGTCGGATCCTGAAAAGTTGAACTTGGAGACATAGGCCCTGGAGTTGATCTCCCGGCCGCCGATGAGAATGTTGTCGTTGCCTTGGCTGATGCTCTCCCAGATGGTTTTCTCAGGATCAAGCACGTGGCGCTCCTGGTCCACATAGGCGATCTTGACCGTTTCACCCACTTCGATGGTTCCGGCGTCGGGCTGCTCTTTATCGGTGATCATGTTGAACAGGGTTGATTTTCCCGCGCCATTGGGGCCGACCACTCCGATGATGCCACCGGCGGGGATGATGAAGTTCATCTTGTCCACCAGGAGTTTGGAATCAAAGGCCTTGGTCACATCGGTGGCCACGATGACTTTGCCACCGAGCCTGGGTCCGGGTGGAATAAAGATTTCGAGATTCTTGTCCCGGTCCTGGCTGTCCTGTTTCAGCAGTTCGTCATAGGAGCTGATTCGGGCCTTGGACTTGCTTCTTCTTCCCTTGGGGGACATCTTGATCCATTCCAGCTCCCTTTCCAGGGTTTTCTGGCGCTTACTCTCCTGCTTCTCCTGGTTCTTGAGCCGGTCCTGCTTCTGGGACAGCCAGGAGGAGTAGTTGCCCTTCCAGGGAATGCCTTCGCCCCGGTCCAGTTCCAGTATCCAGCCGGCCACGTTGTCCAGGAAGTACCGATCATGGGTAACGGCGATGACAGTGCCGGGGTACCGGCTCAGGTGTTGCTCAAGCCAGGATACGGAAGCCGCGTCCAGATGGTTGGTGGGCTCGTCCAAAAGCAGGATGTCCGGCTGCCTGAGCAGGAGCCGGCACAGGGCCACCCGGCGTTTCTCACCACCGGAGATCACGGCGACCTTTGTATCGCCTTCGGGACAGCGAAGGGCGTCCATGGCCATGTTCAAACGGGAATCCAGGTCCCAGGCATCCAGGTGGTCCAGCTTCTCCTGGAGGTCTCCCTGGCGCTGGATCAACTTGTCCATATCCTCGTCGGACATGGGCTCGGCAAATTTTTCGCTGATGGCCTCGTACTCGTTGATGAGATCCACGGTCTCCTGGACCCCCTGCTCCACGATCTCACGGACGGTCTTGTCGCTATCTACCAAGGGCTCCTGTTCCAGGTATCCCACGGTAAATCCCTTGGAGAGGATGGTCTCGCCGTTATAGTCCTGGTCCACGCCGGCAAGGATCCTGAGAAGGCTTGACTTTCCTGAACCGTTGAGGCCCAGGACGCCGATCTTGGCGCCGTAGAAATAGGAGAGGGAGATATCCTTGAGCACTGGTTTCTTGTCATAGAACTTGCTCACCCGCATCATGGAATAGATCACTTTTTTGGTATCTTCTGACATGGTCTGTTCTTACTCCTGTACTGTATGGTTTTGTGTCGTTGTCTGTTCTTCGGATTTAGGCACAAACTGACCGTTGACCACGGGCTCCTTAAGTATCATGTCCATGGCCTCCCGGGCGGTCTTTGCGATGGTAGGAAAGGTGTCCCTCACCCCTGCCAGCTGCCTTAAGTTCTCCCCGGTTCTCAGGATTAGCCGGGCAAGGTCGCCTTCGGCATAGGCGGTGCGGCCCACCACAGCCGTCCAGGGTTCGTCTGCTGCCCAGGATGCCATGACCGCCGCCGGTTGAAGATACAGAAACGGGGCGTCAAACCCCTGTTGGAGGAGTTCCGAGGCAAAGGGTTTCAACCCCCTTCTAAGGGTGAGAAACTGTTTTGTCAGCCGCTTGGGAAGCATCCTTCTGACCAGGCTTTCGTCGTCAAATTCTTTTTCACTGACAAAGGAGGCCATGACCGCGGCAAGCATGATGGGGTCGCGTTCCGGAAGCAGGCCGAGCCTCAGGCTCTGGGCCACCAACAAAGGGGCGTCCATGCGAAGGTTGGCCGCCCAGACGCCATCCTCGGTAAGGGTGTCATTCTCGGATACAAACCCCTGTTCCTTTAAAAAATCCAGGTGGATGGTAAAGTCATCCCACAAAAACTCGAGACCCAGGCCAAAGGCCGTTCGGGCATACTTGCCCTTTTTTCCCTGGGTAACCATGTGGGAGGCAAAGGAGTTTTCCAGCAGCAGCCGGATTTTGTCCGGGGAGTTGGAGAGTAAAAGGTTGAGCACCATGGAAAAGTTGATCTTGATCTGGCTTCGAACGTCAAGGGAAGGGGCCGAAACCATCCTGGCCGTGTGGTTGAGATCCATGAATCTTCCGGGGATGGCCACGGCAAAACCGATCTTGTCCATTCCCCTTCTGCCGGCCCGGCCGGTCATCTGTTGGAATTCACTGGCCGTCAACGACTGGAAATCTGTGCCGTTGAACCGGTCTGAATTGAGGATCACCACGCTCCTTGCCGGAAAGTTCACCCCGGCCGCCACCGTGGATGTGGCAAACATGGCATCCAGTAGCCCCTCGGACATCAGGGTCTCCACCACCACCTTCCAACCGGGCAGCTGGCCCGAGTGGTGGGAGGCCGTTGCCGTATGTTCGAGGATCTGGCGCTGGCCGTGGCGGGCAAGGTGTTCGTTGGTGGACAGAAGTTCGTCCATCCGGTGGGACAGCTTTGCCTTTTTTTCGGGATCCCGGGCAATGATCTCGCCGGTGCACAGCTTGACGGCCTGGTCGCAGTCGGCCCTGGATTTGAGAAAGAAGATGGCCGGCAGCAGGTTGAAATTGTCCAGGACCTTGAGGATCTCAGAAAAATCAGGCAGTTTCCCGGGCAGGGAGATCTGGGGTCTTGGTTTTGCCTTGAGAAACTCCGTCACCCCTTTATGGAGGACGGTTTTTTTCTTACCTTCCTGCTGCCTGAGCAGGGGGTACAGGGTGCCGGAGGGGTGGAGAAACATGGGAAACAGGGGGACTGGCCGATCCTCGGTTTCCACCACATGGCAGGGTTTGTTTCGGATATCCGAGAGCCATGCGGAGATGTGGCCGGGGTTGCCGATGGTGGCCGAAAGCATGAGCAGGGGAATGCGCACGGGCAGGTAGATCATGATCTCCTCCCACACCACCCCCCGTTCCGTGTCTCCCAGAAAGTGGGCTTCGTCCAGGATGATGAAATCGGCCCCAAGATCTTCCCCCGTGTGCATGGAATCGTAGAGCTGGTTCCTGAGGATTTCAGTTGTTCCGATGATCAAAGGGGCGTCCGGGTTTTCTTTGATGTCCCCGGTGAGGATCCCCACCTTGTCTTTGCCGAAGCATTTCACAAACTGGGCATAGATGGAGTTGGTCAGGGCCTTGAGGGGGGTGGCGTACCACACCCTTTTTCCCTGATCGATAAAGGTTTTGGTTGCGGTCTCGGCGATCCAGGTTTTTCCGGCGCCGGTGGGGGCTGTTACAAGGCAGTCTGACGTGCTGATTGCCTCCACGGCCTCCAACTGGAATGGGTCTGGCACAAAGGGAGCAGGTTCGGGGGTGCCGATCATATTAAAGACTTTTTTCAGATCCCTGTCTGCTTTGGGTTCCAGTGACTTGATTTTTTTTTTGTTGGGGGCTCTCTTTTGAGAGACTGGGTTACATCGTTTTTTCATGGGTCATGATAAAACCATAAAACAAGGAATATTGCAACGTTATATTGGAAATGCCTTGTTTGAAAACCGTTTTAGGGGAAGGGAAGGGAAGGGGGCAACCGACCGCTGTAATGCCGGCTGCCCGGAGGAGGGGACAGGAACTAAATGGTTTCCCGGGTCTCCATATCCTTTTGTTCAAGGGCAAGGGCCGCGGGCACCGAGAGAATGGTGGCAATGGCAAACCCTGAAAGTCCGCCCACAAGTTTTCCAGAAAGAATGGGGAAGATCAGGTTGGGCTGGAAGTTGGCCGTAAAGGCCAGGTGGTCCCCGAACATGAAGGCCGCGCATACGGAAAAGGCGATGCAGAGTACCTTGTCCTTGGGTCTCATGTCGGCAATGAGGCGGAACATGGCAAGGATATTGGCTGCTGCAGCCAGGATGCCGGCGGCACCAACACTTTCAAGGCCAAGTTTTTCGCCCACAAGCTCCATGGGGCCGGACAGGTATCGCTTGATCAGGTAAACCATGGGAAAGGCGCCGCAGAGCATGATTCCGATGTAGCCCGCCACCTCAAGGGCCCGGAACTGGTCAGCCGCATCGGCGATGATGGGATCAAATCCCCAGCCGCCAAACAGGGTGGTGAATATGCCGGTAAAATACTCGACAATGGAGAAGACAAGCACCAGGGTCAAGCCCATGTTCATGCCCCTGCCAAAGGAGAGAAATCCTTTGATCATGGTGCTTGGGGCAAGTTTTAACCCGATGGCCAGGGCCACGCAGAAGAGGGCCAATGGCAGCAGATTGATAAAAATCGTAGAAAAAGACAGGGCCATTACATAGGCAGACTCGGCATTGGCCGAGATCATTCCCCTCACGGCAAGGTCGGACAGGGAGATGATGGAACAGGTGGTGAACACCCCGATGGGAATGCTCAGGATGCCGGCCATGACCCCCAGGGCCATGTATTGGTGGTCTTTTTTTGCAAGCATGGTAAGGCCCACCGGAATGGAGAATACGATGGTGGCGCCGGACATGTAGCCCACCACCATGGCCATGATCCAGCTCTCCTTTGACAGGGCAAGGGCCTCGGCCAGCTGGTATCCGCCCATGTCAACGGCGATGAAGGTTGTGGCGGCAATGGCAGGGTCGGCGCCCACGGCTGAGAAGATCGGGCCGAATACGGCCTTGATAAAGGCGGAGAGGTAGGGGCTTGCCGCCATGATCCCTGCCACCGGCACAAAGATGGGGCCGATGCTGTAAAGCCCTTCGATGAACTCTTTGCCAAGCCCGTGTTCTTCGTCCTTGAGATAGGCAAAGGCGCCTGCCACGGCGCATGCCATGATGATGTAGATGATGATGGTTCCGATGTTGGCCATAATTTTCCTCCCATGGTGTAGCATTTAAAAAAAATAGAGATCCATTTAACCTTGGGCGGTTTACAAGATCTGTACCACAAGAGATGTGTGGGTAAATGTTTATTCGTTTCTTCGTTCTGGTTATTGCGTTCCCTTGGTAAGGAATGGCGTTTGAATGGGGACGGAGACGTCCCTTTGTCCGGGAACAGCAGGGATGGCCTGCTTTGCTTTAAGCTCCCCCCTGGTCCGTAGAGTGGGGGGGGCGTCCGGTTATCTGGGTTGAAAATCCGTAATTTGCGGACAGTTATTCGTTTTTATGGGGCGAACGTCCTTGTCACTCGTTTTTGTCCCATCCCATGCGGCTGATGCTGTGCTTCTTCAAAAGGGCGTAGAGGCGGGTCCTTCCAAGGCCGGACAGGGTGCATGCCTGTTTTATGTTCCCTTGGGTCGCCTTCATGAGATCCTTAAAATAGGCGGTCTCGGCTTTGGCAAGCACCTGTTCCCTGAATATTTTGTAGGGAAGGTGGCCGGAAGGGACATCCTGGGGGGCCTTAATCAGGCCCTCCTCCTTGGGTAATGCCGGGGGTGCAATGGTGGATTGGATCCGTTTGATCCGGATCTGGGAGGGCAGGTGTTTTGAAAAAAGGGCCGGCTCGTAAAAGGCTTCGCTGACCGCCGCCTCAAGGGTGTTGACAAGTTCCCGGACATTGCCCGGCCAGTCATAGCTTTCCAGGGTGGCGATGAAATTGGGAGAGAGCTCCTTGGGTGCCATTGACTGGTCCGAGTAGATGGTGGATGTAAAGTGGCGTACCAGTTCTTGGATATCTTCCAGCCGATCCCGCAGGGGCGGTAGTTCCAGGTGAACGGCATTTAATCGGTAAAAAAGATCTTCCCTGAATCGCTTTTCCCGGACCATGGCTCCCAGGTCTCGGTTGGTGGCGGCAATGACCCTGAAGTCGCTTGAAATTTCGTGCTTGCTGCCCACGGGTCTGTATTTTCGCTCCTGGAGGACCCGCAGGAAAGCCTTCTGCAGGTTGAGGTTCATCTCCCCCACTTCGTCCAGAAACAATGTGCCGCCGTCGGAAAGACCGACAAGTCCCCGGGTGGAACGGTCCGCACCGGTGAACGATCCCTTTTCGTGGCCGAACAGGGAGCTCTCCACAAGGGATTCGGGCAGGGCGGCACAGTCGACCACCACAAACCGCTTGTCTGCCCTGGGACTGTTGGCGTGGGTGGCCCGTGCAAACAGCTCTTTGCCCGTGCCGGTCTCGCCTGTAATAAGAACGTTGGTGTTGATCTTGGCGGCCTTGGCAATGGTGTCCAGGCTTTCTTTTATCCGGGGGCTCGACCCGATGATCTCTTCACGCTTGAGTGGGGTCGACTGCCTTGAAATGGAGCGGATGCCGTCCCTGTACTTGAGGATTCGGTTCAGGGGCTGGAGTATGGATTTCGGGGAGAGGGGCTTCTGGATGTAGTCCCAGGCGCCGTTCTTGATGGCTTGGCTTGCGCCCTTTGAGTCTCCTTGGCCGGTGATTACGATGATCTCCGGAGGAAATTCGATGGCAATGATGGCGGTGATGATGTCAAGGCCGCTTCCGTCCGGCATCCTGACATCGAGGAAGACCACGTCAAACTCCCCGGACACTGCCTTGGAGAGTCCTTGTTCCCGTGTCAGGGCATGGTCGGCCGTGTGCTCAAGACAGGAAACCAGATCCATGAGCATGGCGCACATCTCCCTGTCATCATCTATTATCAATACCTTTGCCATTCAATTATCTCCGCTCTTTTTGTTAACACTGGCCTAGGACCGCAAACATTATAACTTGAACGAAATAGCTTGCCTTTTGGTCCATCTACTGCGTTGCATCAAAGGCCAAATAGGCTTGCGTCCTGGTTTACATCATCTGCTCGACAAGATCAATCAGCCGGCGGGCGCCCAGGGGTTTTTTTGCAAAGGCGCGGATTCCTGCGGCCAGGGCCTGTTTCTCAAGGTCCGGCATGCTGAAGCCGGTGCACAGGACAATGGGGATATCCGGGCAGGTTTCGAGAAATTCCATTGCCAGGTCAAATCCCGTGATGTTCGGCATGGTCTGGTCGGTGACCACCAGGTCGAAGGCCATGGGATCCTTTAAAAAAAGGTGGCGGGCATGGACGCTGCTCGTGGTTCCCACCACCTGATATCCTGTCTGCTCCAGAAGTTCCCTGCTGAAGCTCACCAGCTCCTCTTCGTCGTCGATGAAGAGAATTTTCCCTTTACCGGTGGTCACCATGGCTGGGGGGGCGCTCTCTTTTTCATCCGCTATCCCATGATCGAGTCCGGGAAGGGTCACCTTGAAGCTGCTGCCCTTGCCCGGGTCGCTGTTGACCGTAATGGTTCCGTTGAGCTCCTTGACAATGCCGTGTACAACGGAGAGCCCCATGCCGGTTCCGTCACCGGTGCCCTTGGTGGTGAAAAAGGGGTCGAAGATCCTCTCCCGGATGCCGGCATCAATTCCCTCGCCCGTGTCTGACACGGTGAGGGTCACCCCATGGCCCGGGTCCTTGTCTGCCACCATGGATGCCTTTGCCGGCCGTTCTTCGGCCAGGGCCACGGTGAGGGTTCCCCCGGACGCCTTCATGGCATCGGCGGCGTTGCTGCAAAGGTTCATCAGGATCTGGTGGATGGCGGTCTCGTTGGCCCACACCGCACAGGGGTGGCCGGAAATGCCCTCCTTGATCTTGATGGTGGAGGGGATGGAGGCCCGCAGGAACTTCAGACCGTCCTTGATCAGGGGGCCGAGGTTCAAGGGGCGTTTCTTCTGATCCGAATGCCGGCTGAAGGTCAGGATCTGTTCGATGAGATCCCTGGCCCGGTGGGTGCCTTTCAGTACATGGTCAATCTTTGATTTGAGTTTGTCATTCTCCCTGGCGTCAAACATTTCGATCATCTCGGCATAGCCGAGGATGCCGCCGATGATGTTGTTGAAATCGTGGGCGATGCCCCCTGCAAAGGTGCCGATGGCCTCCATCTTCTGGCTCTGCTGGAGCTTTGATTCAAGGGTCTTTCGTTCGGTGATGTCCCGGGCGATGCCGGTGGTGCCTAGGGGATGGTTGTTCAGGTCCAGTTGGACGGAGATGCTCAGCTCAATGGGGATGGTCCCTCCTTGGTTTTTGACAAGTGCAAGTTCCCAGAGGGTCGGATTGCCCGGCACCGGGTTCTGCATGAAGGCCGTGGGATCCATGGACGGGGATTCTTTGGAAAAGAGGATGGAAAAGGGTTTGCCGATGAATTCCTTGGGGTCAAAACCGGTCCATTGGCTGAAATTGCTGTTGATGAACACAAGATCGCCCCCTATGTCTGTCTTGAAGATGATATCCGATGAGCTCTCCACCAGGTTCCGGTATTTGACCTCGCTCTCCCTTATCTTCTCCTCCCTCAGCTGAACCTGCCTGACCATGGTGTTAAATTCTTCGGAGATGCGGGTCAGTTCGTTGTTTTTTTCAAGGGGCGCCCGCCGGGAGTAGTCACCGGCCGAGATCCTGTGGAAGTTTTTTTCCATGATCTTCAGGGGGGAGAGGATTTGCCGGGTCATCAGCATCCAGGTGATGGCAAGTACGGACAAGAGGATGATCAGCATGATGATGGTGTTGGAGAGCATCATCTTCCGGGTCAAGGTTCGTATGTCGGCGTTGGTGAACTCCATGACCAGGCGGCCGACCTGCCGGTTTTTCAGCTGGATGGTGCGTTCCAGGCGCCACGTTATGTCACGGTCGGGCTCGGCGCGCGCCTGGTTGGTTATCGTTGCCAGGGGCCTGTCCCGCTCGTCATAGATGGAAACATGGACCAGACTTGAGTCGGTGGCAAGTATCTCCGCATAGATGTTTACAAAGCTTACGTCGTAGAGCCACAAGGGTTGTTTCAGGGTTTCCACGGCCTTGGCCACCTTGGTCTCCGAACTTTTTTGAAGCGCTGCCATGTTCTTGGAGTAGACAAAAAAATAGTTGAAGAACAGGGTGATGGCCAGGGCGATCACGGTGGTCAGGCAGAGGGCCAGGATGAAATCGGTTCTCAGGGACCTGCCTTTTTTCATGTTCAGGCGCTGTGCCATTATTTTCCTTTCCCGGTTTTTGCAAGGGCTTCGTCCCACAACAGCTTAAAGGCGTTGCGGTCCCTTGTGGCAAGGGTTTTCCAGGGGATGAAACCCTTGAAGAGCCTTGCCACCTTTGGTGCCTCTTCGGGGGGGAGCAGGGTCTTCATGTAGGAATCCAGGGCCGATACCGTGACCGGACATGTCCCCAATCCCTTGGATATGGAGAGAAGCTGCACCTCGGGTTCCAGAAGGGTGTTGATGAACCCATGGGCAATTTTCAGGGCCAATGGGCGGTGCTCAAGGGTGTGGCTGATCATGAGGGTGTCGATCCACCAGGTGGTTCCCTCTTTGGGCACGGCAATGCGCCACTTCTTGAAGCTGTCGTCGATCTGGGGAAACGAGATCCGCCAGGTGGTGGCAAGCGCCATGTTCCGGTAGTGCTCCGGCCTGTCAAATCCCTTCCAGAAGACACCGGCATTGGCGGCAAGCAGGTCAATTTTCTGTTCAAGGGCCGGGCCCTTTATCCGGTCGTAGTGGAAAATCTGATCTTGGCCATGGCCAAGGGCCAGGGCGGAGATGTAGGTGTTTAACTCATAGTAATCGTGGTGGACCGTGTACCGGCCCCTGTACCGGGGATCCCACAGGATCTCCCAGCTGGTTGGCTCTGTTTTGACCAGGTCGGTGTTATAGGCAAGGCCGTAAATGCCGTGGGCAACGGGGACGGCATAGGTCTTTCCCTTTTCCATGGCCCAGGATTGTTTGTGGAGGTGGGGCAGGAGTTTCTGGTAGTTGGGGATGGCCGACAGGTCGATGGGGAGAGTCAGCCCGTTTGTGGTGAGGTTGTACCGGGAATCCTTGGCGAGATTGTGTGCCGGTGAAATGATGTCCACATCTCCCATGCGAAGGGTGTCGAAAAAATCATCGGGATTGGATGCGTCGGTGATTTTAAAGGAAAGATCAATGTTGTATTTTGATTTGATCGCAGCTGAAAAACGCTCCTGGGTCGTTAGCGAGACATAGCCGTCCCACACAAGTAGTCGCAGGGTTATTTCGGTTTCATAGGCCGCGACTCCCGGAGAAAAAAAAAGACCTGCTCCCCCAAGGATGATCAAGGCGGATATCAATTTGGCGCGACGGTTTATTCCTTGCAACACTCCCATGGCAACCTGTCTCTCTCGGGTCAAAAATCAAGAGAATAGGACCATTGCCGGGATATGTCAAATCCAAAGTGTTGCCTAACCTGGACAAATCAGATCCAAAAAAGTTTCCTGATTCTTTGGCCAAAATAACGCGAAAATTCAGAATTAAGAAGCTAAATACGATATTGGCTGGTGTTCGGCTTTTATAAAGGAGACTGGTATTCCAGCCAGGTTTCGTGCTCCTCCCTTCTGTCAACAGGATTCCTGTACTCTGTCAACAACCGTTTTTCGATGCCTGAATAACCGGGCGGGTTGATGCGTCTTCTGTCCTTTCCGGATCGTCTCTCCTGTTTTCTTCTGCAATCTTTTTGGGCGTTCATTAGGACCTCCCTGGTGGACGGTTCGAACGGGTTGGAAATAACCGATTCCCCACTCCTCTAAAATAAAAGGTAAAACCGGGTCTGTCAAACAATGGGTGCCAATCAAGTCCATTGATCAATGTCTTTTTTTTGTTTGCAAAATCAGGCACGATAGTTTATATTGTAAATTTTCCATGCCGATTCTGTCGGTTATTTTTGTTCTCAAGGTAAATAAATTATGTCCTCTGAAAGTTTGCCCCACCCCGGTTTTAGCGAAATGGGACTGATCAAGCCTGTCCTAAAGGCCCTGGATGATCTCGGCTATGAAAGCCCAACGGCGATCCAGGCTCAAATAATTCCCCATGTGCACCAAGGCCGCGATGTCCTGGGGCAGGCCCAGACCGGCACCGGTAAAACCGCTGCCTTTGCTCTGCCGCTTCTCTCCCGCATCGATATTAAACTCAAGAAGCCCCAGGTGCTGGTGTTGGCACCCACCCGGGAGCTGGCCATCCAGGTGGCCGAGTCGTTTAAGGGATATGCCGCCCGTATCAAGGGGTTTAACGTGCTGCCCATTTACGGGGGGCAGGCCTATGGCGGGCAGCTCAACCAGCTCAAGCGAGGCGTCCATGTCATCGTAGGCACCCCGGGCCGACTCATGGACCTCATGAAACGGGGCGCCCTCAGCCTGGATAGTCTTACCACCCTTGTCATCGACGAGGCCGATGAGATGCTTCGAATGGGATTCATCGATGATGTGGAGTGGATCCTGAAGCAGACGCCGGACAAGCGCCAGATCGCATTGTTCTCTGCAACCATGCCGGCGGTCATCAAGAAGATCGCCATCAAGTACCTGAACGATCCCCAAGAAGTCACCATCAAGCTGCGAACCGCCACGGCTGACACCATTCACCAGCGGTTCTGGATGGTCAAGGGGACCCACAAACTGGATGCCCTGACCCGGATTCTCGAGGCTGAGGTCTTTGACGCAATCATTGTTTTCGTCCGGACCAAGACGGCAACCGTTGAGATTGCGGAAAAACTCGAGGCCAGGGGGTATTCTGCCGAGGCGTTGAACGGAGATATCGCCCAGAAATCCCGGGAACGGACCATCAACCGGTTTAAATCAGGGAAGATCGACATCCTGGTTGCAACGGATGTGGCCGCCAGAGGACTTGACGTTGATCGGGTAAGTCACGTGATCAATTACGATATCCCCAATGAAGCAGAATCCTATGTCCATCGGATCGGAAGAACCGGCCGGGCCGGACGCAAGGGGGATGCCATCCTTTTTGTCTCTCCCCGGGAAAGATGGATGCTCAGGGTTATCGAAAAAACCACCCGCCAGAAGATTGAGATGATGCGGCTTCCCACCACTGAAGCGATCAATGACAAGCGGATCGCGGATTTCAAGCAGAGCATCACCGACACCCTTTCTTCAACGGATCTTGGGCCCTATTTCGACCTCATGGATCAGTATCGCCAGGAGCAGGATGTTCCGGCCCTGGAGATTGCCGCAGCCCTGGCCATGATGGTGCAGGGGAATAAGCCCCTGCTGCTCTCCGTACCGAAACCTGCGTATAAAAAACCGGTACCCCAACCCAAAAAAGATTACGAAAACGGTCCGGTAAAGGGTAAAGAGTCCTTTCGGTCCGATTCAAAAACAGAGAAAAAGGCAGCACCGAAAAAAGAATACGGAAACGGTCCTGGAAAGGGTAAAGAGTCCTTTCAACCCGATTCAGAAACAGATAAGTCGACGGCACCGAAAAAGGACGTGGCTAAAAAACAGCCATCCTCTCCTCCGCCAAAGGGAATGGAGCGCTTCCGCATCGAGGTGGGCCGCACCCACGGGGTCAGGCCCAAGGATATCGTGGGGGCTATTGCCAATGAGGCCGAACTTGACAGTAAATTTATCGGTACCATCACCATTGAAGAGGATCACTCCCTTGTGGATCTTCCCCTGGGCATGCCTTCGACCATTCTTCAGCTCTTGAAAAAGGTATGGGTGGCTGGCCAACCCATGAAGCTCTCCAGGAGCACCTCTAAGGGCCAGGCTTAGCCTGGTGTGATTAAAATCAGAAGAATGACCAATGACACAAATATATCGGCCTTACCCCAGTGTTTCTGTGGTTTCTGTTTGACACCCGGGTGGGCGGATAATATATATATGTGATAAGTATCTTGTTTTGGATGAACCGTTCTGAATTCATAACCTTGGAGGTATCCCATGGGATATTTGGATAGGAAAGAAGCGACCGGGGCAGGCGCAGACAAAGATTCTTTACAGGGCCTTAGAAAACGGTCAGCTATTGATCGAAGGACAGGAGACGATCGTCGCCAGGTCTATGACATAGATCATTTCCAGACCATCGGCATTGAGCGGCGACTCAATGTCGAGGGTCGACGGAATTTTATTGAAGAGAAGAGACAAAATTGGGTTAGAGTGACTCGCTGGAGCAGTGTTTATGTTAGATCAAAAGCGTTGTTTTATTAAGTTTTCCTGCCCTGGGACCGCCTTATAAATTATGACTATCAGAAAACCACTCATACTTGCCCCCGCAGGGGATGTTGACTCATTTCTTGCGGCCGTTGCTGCCAAGGCCGATGCCATCTATTGCGGTCTTAAAATTTTCTCGGCCCGGATGGAGGCGTCTAACTTCAGCATTGAAGAGCTTGCAAGGCTAACCACCCTGGCCCAATCCAGGGGGATTGCCGTCCATGTGGCTTTGAACTCCCTGATCAAGCCCAATGAGATCGAAAAAACCGAAAATATCCTTGCCAAGCTGGTCGCCTATGTTCGGCCCAATGCCCTGATCGTTCAGGATCTGGCTGTGGTGCCCATTGCCCGCAACCTGGGCTTCAAGGGCGAGATCCATCTGTCAACCCTTGCCAACAGCTCATTTCCGGCAGGGCTTGAAGCGGTGAAACAGGCCGGGTTTGACAGGGTGGTGCTGCCAAGGGAGCTGAATGTGGATGAGATCAAGACCATGGCTGAGAAGACGCCCGAGGGTCTGGATCTGGAGGTGTTTGTCCACGGTGCCCTCTGCTACGGCGTGTCCGGGCGATGTTACTGGAGTAGCTGGTTTGGCGGAAAGAGCGGCCTTCGGGGCAGGTGTGTCCAGCCCTGCAGGCGGGTTTACTCTCAAAAGAATGATAAACAGCGATTTTTTTCATGTCTTGATTTTTCCGTGGATGTGCTTGCCAAGGTGCTCAAGACAATCCCTGAGGTCACCACCTGGAAGATCGAGGGAAGAAAAAAAAGCCCCCACTACGTCTTCTATACGGTAACGGCCTATCGCATGCTCCGGGATCACGGCCAGGATCCAGATAAGAAGCGGACCGCCATTGCATTCCTCGACCATGCCATGGGACGGCCGTCCAGCCACTACAATCTGCTTTCCCAGCGTCCCCAGAACCCCTTGAAATCCGATGTGGAAACGGGCTCGGGTCTGTTTGCCGGACGGGTGAAAATTGAAAAGCATCCCTTCTTCGTGACCCGGGAGGCTCTGCTCAAGGGAGACCTCTTAAGAATCGGGTATGAGGACGGCAAAGGCCATGCCATCCAGCGGGTGACCCGTTCCGTCCCCAAGCGGGGAAAGCTGGTCCTGAAGACAGATCGCGGAACTCGGTTCCAGAAGGGAGATCCCGTCTTTATTGTGGACCGAAGGGAAGCTGGGGTCTACGCCATGATCCGGGAACTCAAAACCGAATTCGAAGGGTTGGAAGCCCCGGTTGTCCGGCCGCTGAAGGAGAAATCCCTTTCCGTGAAGCCGAAAAACAGCCGGAAGCGGGGGGGCGCCAAGGCGCCACGAAGCATTCAGATGACCCTGACCCGGACCTTGGGCAGGGGCCGGTCTGAAGGGGAAAAAGCCCTGTGGCTCTCGGAAGGGATTCTTCAAAAACTTCCCAACCATGTGGTCCGGGATTCCTGGTGGTGGCTCTCTCCCGTGGTGTGGCCGGGGGATGAAGCGTCCCACATCTCCGCTGTGAACCAGGCCCTGGCAAAGGGCGCAAAACGCTTTGTCTTGAACATGCCCTGGCAGCGCTCATTTTTCGCTGATGCCAGGCATCTTGAGCTGTGGGCCGGTCCCTTTTGCAACATTGCCAACCACCATGCCCTGGAGAGCTTGCGCGTCCAGGGGTTTTCCGGGGCGTTTGCTGCTCCGGAACTGGGGGAGGAGGGATTCCTTTCCCTTGCCGCGACATCGCCCATTCCCCTTGGGATCGTGGTGGCAGGAAACTGGCCCCTTGCGATCTCAAGGATCGTTTCGGACGATATTCTCCTGGATACCCCCTTTGAAAGTCCCATGCGTGAGCAGGGGTGGGTATCGCGACGGGATGACACCTTCTGGGTCTTTCCCGGTTGGCGATTGGACCTGACGCCGAAAATCAGGGATCTCCAACGGGCGGGTTACACCCTGTTTGCAACAATGGAGGAGCCCGTGCCTAAGGGGATGGTCCTGAAACAGCGTCCAGGTCTATGGAACTGGGATCACAATCTTTTATGAAAAATTTGTGAAATAACGATTGACCTTTTGCGAAAAATTGACTAAGTCACTTATTAAACGGTATTCATTCTTCGGGCTTAGTCTTAGCTGTCGGCGCACTTAATATTTTTAAAATATGAGGTTCCGGTCGTGAAAGTACAGCAACGCAAATCGTCATTCGTTATCAGTTTTTTAATTCTTCTTCTTTTCTGGGTCGTCTTTTCCGGACGATTTGATCTGTTTCATATCAGCCTCGGCATGGTCTCCTGTGCCATCGTATCCTGGTTTGTCTCGGATCTCTCGATCCCGAATCCCCGGCCCATGGGGATCCTTCGCCTCTGGTATAATTTCTTTCTCTACATCCCCTGGCTCATCTGGCAGATCCTTCTTGCCAACTTCCATGTGATGTCCCTTGTGTTGAGTCCCAACATGATGGAGCGCATCGATCCCCATATCCTGCGATTCAGGAGCCGGATACGGGACGAACTCGGGCTGGTGACCTTTGCCAACTCCATCACTCTCACCCCTGGAACCATAACGGTTCACATCTCAGCATACGGCGATCTTTCAGTTCACGCTATTGACAAGGACTCGGCAGCCGCCCTCCCCGGCGAAATGGAGGAGCGGGTGGCAAGGATATTTGGTGAATAATGGATACTTATATTCTCTATTCGGCGATGGCTCTCTCGGTTTTTATGGCAATTCCCCTCTACCGCTCCGTGGTTGGACCGACGGTAAAGGACCGGATCATGGGGGTTAACGCCATCGGCAGTAAGACAACGGTGCTGTTGATCATGATCGGTTTTATTTTTGGACGGGTGGACATGTTCATCGATATTGCCCTTGCCTATGCATTACTCAATTTTATCGCGGTTCTTGCGGCGTCCCGGTATTTCCATAAACGCAAAGGCCTTTACCAGGAGATGGATCGATGAACCTTATCTCAGTTCTGTTGATCGCAATTGGTTTATTTTTCTTTCTGGGCGGCTCCATCGGCATCATCCGGCTGCCCGATTTCTACTCACGCCTCCACGCCGCCGGCATGCTCGACACCATGGGGCTGTTTCTTTCCATGGCAGGTCTTGCCCTGTATGTCCTTACCGATTTTACCTTTGCTAATGTGCTGGTGGCCATCAAGATCATGTTGATTGTCGTGTTTGTCTTTATAACCAGTCCCACGGCCACCCATGCCATCGTGGATGCCGGTGTCAGGGGATTTCGTGAACCGTGGACCAAAGATAAGAAAGGAGGTAGTTCCATATGATCTGGCAGCTTGATCTGATCATTCTTGTTCTTGTTATCGTCTGCGCCATCGCGGCCATCAATGTCAAGGACCTTTTGAGTGCTGCGATTCTCCTCGGAGCCTACAGCTTTCTTCTCTGTCTCCTCTGGGCTATCATGGGGGCGGTGGATGTGGCCTTTACGGAAGCCACGGTCGGTGCGGGGGTGAGCACGGTGTTCTGTGTGTCTGCGGTATTTCATACGACAAGGAGGACAACGGATTGAAACTCATCGGAAAAATGACCATTCTGCTGTGCGGGATACTTCTCATCGTCTTTGCGAATAAGTTTCCCGAATTCGGGGATCCCCACTCCCCGGCGTCTACCCATCTCTCTCCCTATTATATTGAGCACACCATGGCCGATACCGCTGTGCCCAACATGGTGACCTCGGTGCTTGCCGATTACAGGGGGTATGACACCATGTTCGAAACCACGGTGATTCTCACGGCGGGCCTTGCCTGCTTTTTCCTTCTTCGTCTGCCTGAAGAGGAGGAAAAGGAGATCTACTTTCGCCATGTCCCCACCGGCGTCACCATCCGCATCGAAGAGTGCGGGGCGGCCCCGGAGGATTCCGATGTGTTCCAGCGCATTGATGCCCAGTGGGTGCCCCGGGATATCATTATCCGAAGCACCAGTCGGCTGCTCATGCCCTTTATCCAGATATTTGCCCTCTATGTGGTCGCCCACGGCCACCACAGTCCCGGGGGCGGGTTCCAGGGGGGGGTTATTTTGGGGGCTGCGGTGATTCTCTTTGCCATCTCCCATAACCTGAGGACCACCGTGGCCAAGATCAGTGAGACCAGTGCCGCCATCATGAGCGCTGCCGGTGTATTCATCTACGCGGGCACCGGCGCCCTTTGTGTCATGCTTGGCGAAAATTTCCTCAACTACGGGGCGCTTGCACCTCTCCTGGGGACGGACAGGGTCATGGCCCGGTCCCACGGGATACTCATCGTTGAGATCGGGGTTGCCCTTGCCGTCATGTCGGTGATGATCTGGATTTACTACAACCTGTCTTCGGCAGGCAAACAGGATGAGGGGCTTTAAATGGACTTTTTAACCGTGTTGATCTCCCGGGCGAATTACTGGGCCTACATCATTTTGATGATGGTGGGCCTCTATGCCATGATTGCCAAGAACAATCTGGTAAAGAAAATTGTCGGCATGAGCATCTTCCAGACCGCCGTGATCCTCTTTTATGTCTCCATCGGGGCGAAACAGGGGGCCACCATTCCCATCCTGCGCCATGGTCCGGTCCCGGAGGGCGGTGGTATTGCCCATGCGGCGTTACGCCACGGCACCGATGCCGTACAAGCCGTCAATTATATCAATCCGCTTCCCCATGTGCTCATGCTCACCGCCATCGTGGTTGGCGTTGCCACCCTCGGTGTTGCCCTTGCCCTGGCGATAAAGGTCTACAAGGAGTATGGCACCCTTGAGGAAAATGAGATAAACCAACGTTTACGGAGGGGATAGGCCCATGGTCAATACACTTCCTGCACTGGTCATCATCGTTCCCCTTCTTGCGGCCCTAATGGTCGCGGCAGCCGGTTTCATTGACAAGCGGGCCTGCTTTCCCGTTGCGGTTGCCGCCTTGTCCGTTTCGTTTCTCGGGGCCGCCGCCCTCCTGGTTCAGGTGGTCAACACCGGACTTGCCATTGAGTATCGGTTTGCCGGCTGGGCCGCTCCCATGGGGATCGTCTATGTGATCGACCACTTAAGCGCCCTGGTGCTGGTGGTGATCACTGCGGTGTCCCTTGTGAATCTTGTCTCGAGCAAGCAGACCATCCATCGGGAGTTCGCGGATAAGGAGGGGGCGTTTATCTCCCTTTATGTGCTGTTCACCGCAGGACTTATCGGAATGACGGCCACCGGGGACGCCTTTAATCTCTATGTGCTGCTGGAGATCGCATCCCTGTCCGGCTACGCCCTCATCGGGCTTGGAAAGGCACGGGCGCCCCTTGCGACCCTGAACTATCTCTTTCTCGGTACTATTGGCGCGACCTTCTACCTCCTTGGGGTGGGGTATCTTTATATTGCCACAGGGTCCTTGAACATGGCGGATCTTGCAGCCATTCTTCCAGGGATGAAGGACTCCGGCATCGTCCTCTTTGCCTTTATCATCATGCTTTCCGGCCTGTTTGTAAAAATGGCCCTCTTTCCGGTCCATGGATGGCTGCCCGGGGCCTATTCCCAGTCCTCTTCTGCGGCGGCAGGGCTCATTGCGCCGTTGACCACCAAGGTGACCGTCTATATAATGGTGCGGATCTGCCTCAATCTCTTTTCGGTGGACTACACGTTTCATCAACTCAACGTCAGTGATTTCCTGGTGTGGGTGGCCATCGCAACCATCGTGTTCGGTTCCCTGTCTGCCCTAGCCCAGACCGATTACAAGAAAATGCTCACCTACATCATTATTGCAGAGGTGGGGTACATGGTGGGCGGTTTTTTCCTTGGCAACCGCATGGGCATGTCCGGCGCCATTCTCCATATCGTCAACGACGCCGTGATGACCCTCTGCCTGTTCATGGCAGCGGGGATTTTTCTCTGGAAAACAGGCTCTGAGGAGAGGGGGGATCTTAAGGGGCTCTTTGGTTCAATGCCCTTTACCATGGCGGGATTTGTGCTGGCCGGTCTCTCCATCATCGGGGTGCCGCCCACCTGCGGGTTCTTTAGCAAGTGGTATCTCGTGTCCGGGGGAATTGCCGCAGGCCAATATGCGTTTGTCGCGGCCTTGCTCTTCTCTTCCCTTGTCAATGCGGTGCTCTTTTTTCGATTGTTCGAGATCTCCTATTTTGAGCCCTTTATCGATCACCACCACGGTTCAGATGACGGGGGTGGCCACGGGGGGGCAGGCGCCGTGATCCAGGAGGCGCCCATGGCCATGCTGGTGCCGTTCCTTTTTGTGTCTATCATGCTTCTGGTGCTGGGGATCTATTCGGGTAGGATCGTCACGAACATCATTCACTTTGCCATACCTGCAGGGGTTATCTAAAATGACAATGGAAACCGTGCTCTCTGTTAAACCGTTTCTTGCAGTTCTCGTATCCCTGGTCGTCATTCCGTTCATTGTTGTTTCCCGGAACCAGAACCTGCGGGAGTCATGGACCTTTATTGCGGGGACGATCAAATTTCTCCTGGTGCTTTCCATGCTTCCCCTGGTCTTGAAGGGCAAGGTCATTGAATACACCGTGGTCCAGATTTTTCCCGATCTTGGGATCGCCTTCCGGGTGGATGCCTTTGGCATGCTCTTCGCCCTTGTGGCCTCCTCCCTCTGGATCGTTACCTCCATATACTCCCTGGGGTATATGCGCAGCCTGGACGAGCACAGTCAGACCCGGTACTATTCCTTTTTTGCCGTGGCCCTGTCTGCAACCATCGGGGTTGCCTTTTCCGCGAATCTGCTGACCCTCTACCTCTTTTATGAGATGCTTTCCCTTGCCACCTATCCCCTGGTCACCCATCACCAGGACCGCAGCGCCAGAACCAGCGGCCGGAAATACCTTTTCTACATCCTTGGCGGCTCCATCGGCCTTGCCCTTCCGGCCATGCTGATCACCTATCATTTTACCGGCACCCTTGATTTTGCCGCCCACGGGGTCATGGCAGGCCATATCAATTCCGGCCTGGCCCTGGTACTTTCCCTGATGTTCCTGTTCGGGTTTGCCAAGGTGGGCATCATGCCTATGCACTCCTGGCTGCCTGCCGCCATGGTGGCGCCCACGCCGGTGAGCGCTTTGCTCCATGCCGTTGCCGTGGTCAAGGTGGGGGCTTTCAGTGTGGTCCGGG
Organism: Desulfobacterium sp.; assembly: GCA_016342325.1. Classification (GTDB taxonomy): domain Bacteria; phylum Desulfobacterota; class Desulfobacteria; order Desulfobacterales; family Desulfobacteraceae; genus Desulforapulum. Next base: position 25,597 of record JAEINR010000024.1, on the reverse strand, counting down.
TTTTTACCGGCATTGTGGGGGTGGACACCCTTGCCACGTTTCACATTAACGGAATCATCTGTGCCATCGCCTCCATAACCGTGGTGGTCGCCTCCCTGATAGCGCTGTCCCAGGATGAACTCAAGCGACGTTTGGCCTTTTCAACCATTGGCCAGCTCTCCTATATCGTCCTGGGTATCGGGCTTCTGTCCGCTTCCGGCATGACCGGCGGCATGCTCCATATCGCCATGCATGCCTTTGGTAAAATTACCCTGTTTTTCTGTGCCGGCGCCATCTTTTGCGCCACTGGGATCAAGAATATCAGCCAGATGAAGGGGATCGGCCGGCAGATGCCCATCACCATGACCGCTTTTCTGATCGGTTCCCTTTCCGTGGTGGGGCTTCCCCCGGGCGGGGGCTTTATCAGCAAGTGGTACCTTGTGATGGGCACCATTGAATCGGGGCAGATGCTGTTGCTCCTGGTGCTGCTTGGCAGCTCCTTTCTCAATGCCGCCTATTTCTTTCCCGTATTTTATAATGCGTTTTTTCTGAGCGACCCGGAGATGACCTTTGAAAACCGGGTGGAGGAGGCGCCCATCTGGTGTGTGGTGCCCCTGACCATCACCGCCGGCATCTCCATGGTTCTCTTTTTCTATCCCCAGCCGTTCTTGAATCTTGCCAAGCTTGCAGTACAATCTATCAATGGAGGGTAATGCCCATGAACGAGGAGAAACAAGAGTTGTCCCATGACCCTGTCCCAGGGTATAAGCCGGTGTTTCTGGTGGTGTTTGCGGCAAGCGTTCTCTACCTTGCCGTGGTATTCATAAGCTCTTTATAGACAAGGAAAAAGGTCCTAGGTCATGGAAAAAGAAAAAACTCACCTGTTTGACAAACCTGAAAATGTGAAGCGGTTGCTCATCATCTTTTTCAGTTCGGTAATTCTGCTGTTTGTCCTTGATTTTTTTGTGCACAAGCACGCCCATTTCCCCTGGGAGAACTGGCCGGTGTTCTACGCCATTTTCGGATTTGTCGCCTGTGTGATCCTGGTGCTGGTATCCCGATTTGTGCTGCGCCCCCTGGTAAAGAGAAAGGAGGATTACTATGACTGAATTTTTGTTTTGCCATAAAGGAGACCTGTTATGAATGCTGTTCTGCCTCCGTTCATGATCTTCATCCTCGGCGCCTTTGTGATACCGTTCTTGCGGGGACGGGTCCGCTCGGTTTACGTGGTGGCCCTGCCGGTGATCGGGTTGATCAACCTGCTGCTCATTCCCACGGATACGGTGATGACGGCAAATTTTCTTGACTACGAGCTCACCTTGGTCCGCATCGATCGATTGAGCCTTGCCTTTGGCTACATTTTTCATATTGCCGCTTTTGTGACGGTGATCTACATTCTCCATGTCAAGGAGAGCCTCGAATATGTGGCCGGGTTTGTCTATTCCGGGGCCGCCCTGGGGGCGGTGTTTGCCGGTGACCTTTTCACCTTTTTTGTATTCTGGGAAACCCTGACCGTGGGGTCGGTCATGTTGATCTGGGCCAGACGGTCCAAGGCCTCTTCCGCAGCCGGATTCCGGTATCTGCTGGTCCATGTGACCGGGGGGTTGACCCTCCTTGCCGGTATCGTCATGATGGTGGTGGAGACCGGTTCCATCCATTTCGGGTACATCGGCCTCACCGGCCTTTCCTCCTGGCTTATCTTCATGGGGCTCGGGGTCAACTGTGCCTGGCCGTTTCTCCACACCTGGCTCACCGATGCCTATCCCGAAGCCACCATCGGCGGTACGGTCTTCCTGAGTGCCTTTACCACAAAGACAGCGGTGTACGCACTGGCCCGGGCCTATCCCGGAACCGAGGTCCTCATCTGGATCGGGGTGGCCATGGCTGCGTTTCCCATCTTTTTTGCCGTGATCGAGAATGATCTGAGGCGGGTGCTTGCCTATAGTCTCGTGAATCAGGTGGGGTTCATGGTGGTGGGGATCGGCATCGGGACCGAGCTTGCCCTGAACGGGGCCGTGGCCCATGCCTGTAACGATGTTCTCTTTAAGGGCCTTCTCTTCATGTCCATGGGGGCGGTGATCCATCGCACCGGCAAGATCAACGCCACCGATCTCGGGGGACTCTATAAATCCATGCCCTGGACAGCGGGGTTTTGCATCGTTGGGGCGGCTTCCATATCAGCCTTTCCTTTCTTCAGCGGATTTGTGAGTAAGTCCATGGTCATGTCGGCGGCCGGCGAAGGTCATATGGTGGCTGTCTGGCTGGTCCTGCTCTTTGCCTCGGCCGGGGTGTTCCACCATGCGGGCATCAAGATCCCGTTCTTTGCCTTTTTCGGCCACGATGCCGGCCACAGGGTTAAGGAGGCGCCGAAACACATGCTCATTGCCATGGGGATCACTGCCTTTCTCTGCATCTTCAACGGCACCTTTTACAAGCCCCTCTATTCCATTCTGCCCTATCCGGCCCTCTACGAACCCTACACCCTCTCCCATGTGGTGACCCAGACGGAACTGCTCTTCTACTCGGCCCTGGCGTTTACCCTGCTGCTGCTCTCTGGAATTTATCCGGCCGAGATACGGGCGATTAACCTTGATTTTGACTGGTTGTACAGGAAGCCGCTGGTGGCCCTGTCCAATGGGCTTGCAACCCTGCTGAACGGAATGAACAAGGTTGTGGACCGGCTGCTGGTCAAGGAGTTCACCGGTGCCGTGAACGATGCGGCCATCGATGCCACTGCAAGGCTTGCCTGGGTGGTCGTGGTCCCCTTTATTAAAAATAAGGACAATCCATACCCGAAACGGGAAATATTTAAAAAGAAGCTGGACGCTGCATTTGCAACCGGGACTTCGCCCGTGGGGTTGTTTGCCGCCTGTGCAGGCCTCTTTATTGTGATGCTCTTTGTGTTCATATAACGTTCTAATGAGTGGGGGATCTCCATGGTAACAAGGGATGAGTTGAAAAAGAATATAATCCTCGAGTACTTGACTGATGATATGCTGGATGAGCTTTCGGCCATTACCATTGTCATCAAGGCTGAAAAGGGCACGGTGATCTATAAGGAGGGGGATGCTGCCCAGAATGTCTATATGTTGAAATCGGGTAAAATCCTGCTTGAACAAAAAATATCAAATACCATCGCAGTGACGGTGAACTCCATTGATCCGGGAGAGTCCTTTGGCTGGGCGTTTCTCCTTGACAGGGGATCCAACGCCCTTACCGCCAGCTGCTGTGAGGATTCCGAAATCTATGTGATCAACCGGGATTTGGTTCGGAAGCTCATGGATGAGGATAATTCCATTGGCTATATGATGATGAAGCAGCTTGCAACGGTATTGAAGCGACGATTGGACCAGCGGACCATCCAATTCTTGAAGTCGGTCAAGAGTCATCCGGACATTACCGCACTTGAGGAGTGCTGACGGGATCGGTTAAAGCCCGGGCGATTGCCTCCCTAACATAAAAAGGGGTTACGAAGCTTCGTAACCCCTTTTTATGTTTTAATGGCTGGGACGGTAAGGGGGGAATCGGTGCCCCACGGATAGACAGGGGCAACCCATGCTCCCTTTGCGGCCTCCTGAGCAACGATCGCTTTTTTCCTTGAAGACCCCCATCGGTATTGATGACTTTTATCCGTTTTCGCAATCACCCTAGGCAAGGGTATTACAACGCAACCGAATCGATTGCAATGGCACTTACGACAGCTCTAACGGCCGCAAGTTTTCATAAGGCGCATCCTTTTTAGAAATCGTTTCTGGGTGCAGGTTGATTCCTCTTGCGAATTGGATATCAAAATTTTCAAACGGTATGGTATAAAATTGAGCCTGGTGGTGGGCTATAAACATATCCGCAGTCGGTGCTATCTTTCCATTATAGCCAACACGTTGCAGGTAGGCATCGCAATTAAATAAAATAAGAGATGTGGATGGATGGGGGGAGAAGGCATTTCGATTCAAAGGCAGGAAAACAAAAAAGGCCCTTGGCAAAGATAGCCAAGGGCCTTGATGTTAAATGGTCGGGACGGCAAGATTTGAACTTGCGACCACTTGTCCCCCAGACAAGTGCGCTACCAGACTGCGCTACGCCCCGATTGATGAGGTGGCTTATAGCATTGCTTTTCTGATCCTGTCAAGAAAAAAAATCATAACCTTCATTTTTTTCTTGTTTCAAATACCATGAAAGGATCGTTTCACCATGGGAGCGGCTTGTTATATGGGTGCTGTTCAGAATATATCCTTGATTTTGGTGAATAAAAAATTTGCTTTTTTGATAAAGATCCATTATGCAACATAGGATGTTTTTTGTGTCGATCCGGTTTCATTTTCATGCCGGTGTTTATACGATGCTTTTACCTGCTCCTCTGGATTCGGTTCAAGATGTGGTCTTTTTTCAGCAAGAACGCTGGAAGGCCCTCTGCCTTTGTCTGCGCCCAGGGGGCATTGGAATATTTTTTAAAAAAGGAATCAGAATATGAAGAAATTGCTTTTTGTGTCCCTTGCCCTGTTGCTTGCCCCGGTTTTGGCCTGGGCTTCGGGGGGGGGAGGAACCGTCCATGCAGAATTGATCGATTTTACAAAAACCGTCTACGGCTATTTGGGTGTGGGGCTCTTTGTCTGTGCCTATGCCCTGGTGCCCCTTGAAAATAACATTCACCTGCGCAAGAGTAAGCCCGTGCTCCTCGCCGCCGGTTTTATCTGGATCCTGGTTGCCCTTGCCTATCTTGAGGTCGGGGACATTACTACGGCCCACCAGGCGATCCAGCACAGCATGCTGGAGTATGCCGAGTTGTTTCTCTTCCTCCTTGCTGCCATGACCTACATCAATGCCATGGAGGAGCGGAACGTGTTCCAGGCGTTGAGGGCGTATCTCGTATCAAAGGGATTTTCCCTCAGGACGCTGTTCTGGATCACGGGTCTTCTGTCCTTTCTCATCTCACCTGTGGCTGACAATCTCACCACGGCCCTGCTCATGGGTACGGTGATCATGGCTGTTGGCGGAGACAACAAGAAATTTGTGGCCCTGGCGTGCATCAACATCGTTGTTGCGGCCAATGCCGGCGGCGCCTTCTCCCCCTTTGGCGATATCACCACCCTGATGGTGTGGCAGAAGGGCAAAGTGGCCTTCCATGAGTTTTTTGCCATTTTTCTTCCCTCCCTGGTCAACTGGCTGGTGCCGGCCATCTGCATGAACTTTGCCGTTGAAAAGAGCATTCCCAAGGTGCTGGATGAGAAGGTCGAGATGAAGTACGGGGCCGTGGCAATGATCGTCCTCTTTATTTTGACCATTATCACGGCGGTCAGCTTCCACAATTTTCTCCATCTTCCCCCGGCAGCCGGCATGATGCTCGGCCTGGGTTACCTCGGGTTCTTCAGCTACCATGTTAAACGCAAAGAAGGGCGCATGCTCTTCTACGACAACATTCTGGGCGCCAGGAAGAAGAGCACGGCCAAGACCTCCCTGTCTGTCCTCCAGGGCAAGACCCATGCCCAGATCACCGAGTTGATCGAGGAGCTGCCCACTGCGGCTTTTATCCTGAACACGGACCATGTGATCACCCACTGGAACAGGGCCATGGAGTTACTGACCGGTGTACCCGCCAACGAGCGGATCGGGACAAAGGAGCAGTGGAAACCCTTTTATTCAGAAGCGCGTCCCTCCCTTGCCGATGTGGTGCTGGAAAAAGGCGTAAAAAGCCTGATTGACAAGTTTTACCACGGTAAGCACATGGTCAACAACTTCCTTGAGTCTGCCCATGATGTGTCCGATTTTTATGCCAACGTCGGCGACAAGGGAACTTGGCTGTCGTTTACGGCAGCGCCCCTCAAGGATGAGGGCGGCCAGGTGGTGGGCGCCATCGAAACCATCGAGGATGTGAACGAGTTCCAGAGCGAAAGGACACACTTCGACATCATGGAGCGGATCTCCCGGGCGGAGTGGGACACCCTGCTCTTCTTTTACGGGGTAACCCTTTGTGTGGGCGGTCTGGGTCAGTTCGGCTATCTCCATCTTGTATCCTCCTTCATGTACGGAGACCTTGGGCCTACAATCGCAAACTCCCTTGTGGGTGTGTTGTCTGCCATTGTTGACAACATCCCGGTCATGTTTGCCGTTCTTAAGATGGATCCTGTCATGTCCCACGGCCAGTGGTTGCTGGTCACCCTGACAGCCGGGGTGGGCGGAAGTTTGCTTTCCATTGGATCTGCCGCAGGCGTAGCCCTCATGGGGACCGCCCGGGGGGTTTACACCTTTGGCGCCCATCTCAAGTGGGCACCAGTGATCGCTCTTGGCTATGTGGCCAGTATCCTGGTTCACCTGCTCATCAATGCAAGCTTGATGTAGACATTATTTATAATAAGCAAAGTATTAAATAAGCAAAATAACAGATGATGTGATAGCCCGGCCTGTGGTCGGGCTATCGCCGTTTTAAGCGTCTTGCATATGAATTGAGCCCATTTCATGTTCCAATAGGTAAGTAAAGCGGGTAACCATTTGAATGCAAATATCCATAAGGGGTACACGTGAAACCGACAAACCATGAATCCGCCCCGAACAATGGGGACAAATTTCAAATCCGTCCCCAAATGATAATGCCTTCCTATCTCGAGCCGGGTGCCACCATTGGTGTCTGTGCCCCCGCAGGCGCCTTTGACCCGGTCAAGTTTGAAGCCGGGTTGTCACGGATTCGTGACATGGGGTTTAGGATCCATCTGCCAACGGGGCTCAGTGCGCCCAAGCGCTATCTTGCAGGTGATGACGCCCACCGGGCCGGGATCGTTAATGATCTGTTCCAGGATCCCCGCATCAAGGCGATCCTCTGCGCCAGGGGTGGTTTCGGCGCCCTCAGGATTCTGCCCCACTTGGATTTCGATCTTTTGATTAACAATCCGAAATTCGTTGTCGGGTTCAGCGACATCACAGCCCTTTTGGTGGAAGGGGTGAAACAATGCCCGTTTCCCATGATCCACGGGCCTGTGGTGACCTCCCTTGCAAATGGGTCAAGGGAAACCTTGGATTCCCTGTTGCTGGCACTGTCAGGGCCAATTCCCGGGATTCGCATTGCCAACGGAAATACGGTTCGTGGGGGCAGGGCGTCCGGCATCTTTGTGGGGGGGAACCTTGCCACCCTGGTCTCCATGGCCGGCACCCGGTTCCAGCCCGACTTCAATGACTGCATCCTTTTTCTGGAGGATGTCAGGGAACCGGCGTACAAAATTGACCGGATGCTCACCCAGATGGCGTTTGCCGGTATCCTTGCCGGGGTGAGGGGGGTGGTGCTGGGAACCTTTGATCACTGCGGAGACGAAACCATGATCCACGATATTGTAGCGGAACGGTTCAACGATCCCCGGGTGCCGATCCTGGCAGGGCTGGATGCCGGCCACGGTTTGACCAATCTCTCGTTGCCGTTGGGATCTTCTGTTACCCTGGATGCGGACATCCATGGTCTGACCTTTGCGCCCGGAGGGATGTCATGAATCGTGTTGTCGATGCCATGGAAGGAGCCATCCGGGAAGGGGTGTTTCCGGGGGCGGTGCTCCTGGTCTCCAAAGATTCTGACGTTCTTTTTCACCAGGCCTTTGGTTTGGCCGACCTTTCCACCCGGGAGTCGGTAACCATGGAGACCCTCTTTGATCTGGCCTCCCTTACCAAGCCCCTTGCCACAACCATGGCGGTGCTGGATCTTGTTCAACAGGGGGTGCTCCGGGTGGACCAGGTTTTGGGCGCCATCCTTCCAGGGGTGGCCGGTACGGACAAGGCCGGTATCACGGTTGACGATCTGTTGCGCCATCGATCCGGCCTGCCTGCTTATCATCCCTACTATACGTCCCTTGTCCGCTTTCCCCTGGCGGAACGGCAGGATCGCCTGAGGCGCTTGATTATCAACGAGCCCCTTGTCCATGAATCTGGGAAGGTGGAGCTATACTCGGATCTTGGGTTTATCCTCCTTGCCTGGGTGACTGAGATCCTGTCCAACAGTCGGTTGGATCGCCATGTGGCGGATAAAATTTATGGGCCCCTTGGGCTTGATCGCCTCGGTTTTCGTGAGGTTGGCACGCCCCTGGAAAAAGGGGTGGCTGCCACGGAAAACTGTCCCTGGCGGAATCGGGTGCTCAAGGGGGAGGTCCATGACGACAATGCCTGGTCCGTGGGCGGTATTGAAGGCCATGCCGGGCTGTTTGGCACCGCATTTCAGGTGTGGGTGCTTTTGAAGGAAATCCTGGACGGGGTTTCCGGGAACGAGACCCGGGTGATCGATGGCGCCCTGATCCGGCGTTTTGCCGCAAGGGATCCCGGGTTTGAGCGTGGGGCCGGCTTTGACACCCCATCAGGGACTCACTCTTCCTCAGGTCGTTTTTTTTCCACAGCTTCCCTGGGACATCTTGGGTTTACCGGGACATCGTTCTGGATGGATCCCAGGTCCTCTATTATCGTGGTTTTATTAACCAACCGGGTTCATCCGGTTCGGAGCAACGAAAAGATAAGGAAATTCAGGCCGGTGATCCACGACCTTGTGATGAAAAGGGTCTTATAGATGTTTGCACTCGAACGGATATCTGATCGCCTATTGTACCGGCATGGCCGGAACATGGTATTTGTGCTTCGGCCACAACGAAAAATGAAACGTCACTGATTGCATCCCTTTGACCGGAGTTTTATATAAAGCGTTGGGCTCGGTTTATGTGCGAGGAGCTATAAAGCAGGGGAGGAACATTGTTTGCTCTTGCTTTTTTGTTCTTGTAAAATTGTGGTAATTCTGTTAGCTCATATCCCTTAGAATGATTTTATGCAATAGTCATCTGGTGATACAATAATTCATGGAAAGAGGTGGTATGAACCTTATAATAGATTCTGTTCTTGGTATTTTTTCAAGTGATCTTGCCCTTGATCTCGGAACAGCCAACACCCTCGTATATGTCAAGGGGAAGGGGATCGTGCTCAGTGAGCCCTCTGTGGTTGCGGTCCGGACAGATAAGAGGTCAAAGAACAAGGTGCTTGCGGTTGGATCCGAGGCAAAGCGAATGCTTGGAAGAACCCCCGGGAACATCCAAGCCATCCGGCCCATGCGCGATGGGGTCATTGCCGATTTCGAAGTCACCGAAGCAATGCTAAAGCATTTCATACGAAAGGTGCATAACAACAGGCGTACCCTGGTTCGGCCACGGATCGTCATTGCGGTGCCCTCGGGAATCACCCAGGTGGAGAAACGGGCGGTCCGGGAGTCTGCCGAACTTGCAGGCGCAAGGGAGGTGTTCCTCATCGAAGAGCCCATGGCTGCGGCCATTGGTGCCGGTCTCCCCATTACCGAGCCCACCTGTAACATGGTGGTGGACATCGGCGGCGGCACCACGGAAGTTGCCGTGATATCCCTTGCCGGAATTGTTTACAGCCGATCCATTCGGGTGGCCGGGGACAAGATGGACGCCTCCATCAGCCAGCACATTAAACGAAAATATAATCTTCTCATTGGTGAGAGAACTGCTGAGATCATCAAAACCACCATTGGGAATGCCTATCCTGATCCGGAAAACCTGGAGACCATCGAGGTCAAAGGCCGGGATCTCGTGTCGGGGATACCCAAAATTCTGGCCATCGACAGCGAAGAGATCTGTGTTGCCATCTCAGAACAGATCGACGCCATTGTCGAGACCGTCAAGATCGCACTGGAGCAGACCCCGCCCGAGCTTGCGGCGGACATCGTGGACTCCGGTATCATTCTCACCGGCGGCGGTGCCCTTTTGAAAAATCTGGATAAACTGCTGCGGGAGAAGAGCGGACTGCCCATTATCGTGGCCGATGATCCCCTCTCCACCGTTGCCCTTGGGTGCGGTAAAGCACTGGACTGTATCGAAATCCTGAGAGAGGTGGTAATAACCTGATTCCATGTTTTCGAGAAAGATGGTTTTGCTGATTGGAATCGTGTTTTTTATTCTGGTCAATTTCATAGTTTTAACGGTGAGCAGCAAGGATGCCCTGCCTAAAAGCGGGGTCGAGCGAATCACCATCTCCCTGATGGCCCCTTTTCAAATGGCTTTTTCAAGAAGCTTTGCGGCCGTGGAAGGTGTCTGGGATGACTACTTTGCAACGGTTTCCGCCTCCAAGGAGAACCCCCGGCTGAAAAAGGAGGCTGCAAGGGCGGTGGAGATAGCCAACCGCTGCAAAGAACTTGAGCTTGAGAACAGCCGCCTGAGAAAATTCATCCGTTTCCAGGACCTGGAAAAAGAGGTTCTGATTGCGGCAAAGGTGATTGCCAGGGACCCCTCCCCATGGTTTAGAACCATTATGATAGACAAGGGGTCAATGGATGGCTTGACCAAAGGGCTGCCCGTGCTCGTTTCCGAGGGCGTGGTCGGCCAGGTGGTTACCGTCGCCAAACGCTATTCCAAGGTGCTCCTGGTCACGGACAGAAACTCTGCGGTGGACGCCCTTGTGCAGACATCCAGGGCAAGGGGTATTGTCAAGGGGACCGAGTCTGAATTCTGCTCGTTCCGATACGCGCTGAGGAAAAACAAGATTGAACCAGGGGAGATGATCATCTCTTCGGGGTTGGACGGTGTCTTTCCAAAGGGGTTGAGGGTCGGTCGGGTGGTTGACGTTAAAGAGGACAGCTCCCAGCTGTTCCAGGCGATCACGGTCAAGACCTGCGTTGATTTTGACAAGCTCGAGGAGGTTATCGTTTCCCTCAAGGATAGCGGGTCGGATACAGACGGCCTATGATCCGGTTTTTCTTCTATTTCGGTATCAGCCTTGCGCTGACCATCGTCCAGACGTCCATCCTTCCCGGATTCTCCGTTTTCAGCCAGAGTTTTGATCTGTTGTTTGTTATTGTCCTCAGTTTGAGTCTGAGGTTTTCCCACCCAGCAATCGGGGTGGCTGTTTTTCTGTTGGGCTGTGCCATGGACAGCGTTTCCGGCGGCCCGTTCGGGCTCTATATCTCAGCCTATGTCTGGATATACATTTTGGTGCGGAGTCTGAAATCCCTTGTTCACCTGGAGAACATCGTGTTCCTCATCTGCATGAGCGCTGTTGCCGTGGTGGTGGAGAATGCGTTTCTTGTCTTTACCTTTGTTGTGGGCAAGGGGGCCCAGGCCGTTTGTCCCAGGGATCTTGTGTTCATGGTGAAGCAGACGGTGTTGGCGTTGATTCTTGTTCCGCTTCTGGTGTTGGCGGTGGACCAGCTGGATCGGGGGGTAACCCTTGTTGCAAGGCGATTTGAAGGAAGGCGCTTCGATGGGCTTGAATAGGACGGATTTGCTTTGATCATGAAAGGCCCTGACAGGGAGTGGTTGAAACGAAGGCTCATGGGCGGAGCGTTTTTTATGCTCATCGCCTTTGCCGTGCTTACGGCACGGCTCTTCTATCTTCAGATAATTGAAGGTGAGGAGTATTTGCGGCTGTCGGAAAACAACTGTATTCGGTTGAAGAGCGTTGAAGCGTCCCGGGGGTTAATTTATGACCGCAACGGTGTTTTGCTGGTGGATAATCGCCCTTCTTTCGATTTGAAGATCGTTTTCAAGGATGCCCGACCCATTCATAAGACCCTGGAGACCCTGGCCGGTTTTACCCAAATCCCCCTGGAGGAGTTACAGGCCAAGGTTGACGGAAGCAAGGGGGGGGCAAAATACAAGCCACTTCTTTTGAAAAAGGGGATCTCCCGGGACCAACTGGCCCTTGTGGAATCCCACAGCTTTGATCTTCCTGGCGTTCTGGTTGATGTGGAACCCAGGAGAAACTATGTTTACAAAAAAAGTGCCGCCCATCTGATCGGCTATCTGGGTCAGATCAATGGCGGGGAGCTTTCCAGCGGTAAATACCCCGGTGTCAGGGGAGGGGACAGTATCGGCAAATATGGTGCCGAAAAGGTGTTTGAAAAATTGTTACGGGGCAAGCGGGGCGGGCGCCAGGTTGAAGTGGATGCCAGCGGCCGCCTGGTCCGGGTGCTCAAGACGGTTGACTCCGTGCCCGGGAAGAATCTCTTTCTTACCATAGATAATACGCTCCAGCAAACCGCAGAGGCCATGCTCCAGGGTAAGGCCGGCGCTATTGTTGCCCTGGATCCTTCCAACGGGGATGTTCTTGTTATGGCCAGCAATCCCTCCTTTGACCAGAACGATTTCATCGGTGGCATCTCCAGTAAAAAATGGAAAAAACTGCTGGCCCACCCGGATCGTCCCATGTCCAACAAGGCGATACAGGGTGAGTATCCACCGGCCTCCACCTACAAGATGATCACGGCCATCGCAGCCCTGGAAGAGGGGGTTGTGGATGCCTCAACCACCCGGTTTTGTTCGGGTCAGTATAAATTTGGCAACCGGGCCTACCGCTGCTGGAAAAAATGGGGACACGGAGAGCTTGACCTCCTGGGTGCCATCGAGAATTCCTGTGATGTCTATTTCTACAGGGCAGGAGAGGAACTTGGGGTCGATTCCCTGGCACAATATGCAAAGGGCTGTGGTCTTGGAAAGGGTACGGGGATTGAGCTTGAGCATGAGCGCCCGGGCCTGGTTCCCACTTCGGCCTGGAAAAAGAAGCGCTATGGGGTTCCTTGGCAGCCGGGGGAGACTTTATCCATTGCCATTGGTCAGGGGTTTAACCTGGTTACCCCCCTTCAGATGGCCGTGTTTACAGCGGCCTTGGGTAACGGCGGCACCCTTTACCGGCCACGGATTCTCAAGTCGGTTCAAACCCTGAACGGTGGGATGTCAGATGTTAAGGCCCCGGAAATCATAGGCGGGCTTCCGGCCGGCAAAGAGACGTTGAAAATTGTCAGAAAGGGGTTGCTGGATGTGGTCCAGGGAAACCGCGGTACCGCAAGAAGTATTCGGATCAAGGGGGTGGAGATTGCCGGAAAAACCGGTACTGCCCAAGTGTTCAGCCTTAAGAAGAAGGACAGGGAGAGCAACAAGCGATTGGATTACAAGCTCAGGGATCACGCCTGGTTTGTGTGTTATGCGCCGGCTGAGAACCCTGTGATTGCCGTTGCCGTTATTATAGAGCATGGCGAGCACGGGTCAACGGCCGCGGCTCCTGTGGCAGGGGCGGTGCTCAGGGCGTATCTTGAGGAGAAGGGGATGATCGAACGAGAGGTGCAGGTAAAGGAGTAGGGCGATGTTTGACAGACGGTTGATAGAATGTTTTGACTGGGGGCTGCTTGTGATTACACTGCTGATTGCAAGCGTGGGGCTCGGGGTGCTTTACAGCGCCGTCACCGCCGGAGAGATCACCGCCACCCATGTGCTGTTTAAAAAGCAGTTCGTCTGGATGGGGGCCGGTTTTTTTATCATGTTTGTCTCGGTCCTGGTTCATTATAAGTATCTTGACAAGGGAAGCCTTGCCATCTATGCCGGGTGCATTGGACTGCTTGTCATGGTGCTTGTCTGCGGTAAATACGTGGGTGGTTCCCGCAGGTGGCTTGCCCTGGGGGCTTTTACCATGCAGCCGTCGGAGTTGATGAAGCTTTCCTTGATTATTATGATCTCATCTGTCTACTCCGGCGCTGCCTCCGAAGAGGGGCTTGGGTTCAGGGATCTTATCCGGCCCGGACTTGTACTGGCCTTACCCTTCATGCTCATTGTGAAACAACCCGATCTCGGCACGGCACTGCTGCTGCTCTTTATCACGGCCTGCATCACCCTGTTTGTCAAGGTCGAAAAGCGGGTGTTCATCACCTGTGCCTCCATTTGCGCGGCTGCTGTACCCCTGGTGTGGTTTGTGCTGAAGGATTATCAAAAGGCCAGGATACTCACATTTCTAAATCCGGACCGGGATCCCCTTGGGGCGGGCTACCACATCATCCAGTCGAAGATAGCCATTGGTTCGGGCATGCTCTTTGGGAAAGGGTATCTCAAGGGTACCCAGAACGCCCTTTCTTTTCTTCCGGAGCAGCACACCGATTTTATTCTTTCCGTGCTTGCCGAGGAGTGGGGGCTTTTGGGGTGTGCGGTCCTGCTATTCCTCTATTTCCTTCTCCTGATCTGGGGGCTCAACATCTCCTATTCCTGCAGGGACATGTTCGGTTCCATTCTTGCCTTTGGTATCACCATCATGATTTTCTGGCAGATTTTCATCAATGTCGGGATGATCATGGGACTCATGCCGGTGGTGGGGGTGCCCCTTCCTTTAATAAGTTACGGAGGGTCTTCGGTGATCACAAACATGGCCGGAATCGGAATTTTGATGAATATCAGCATGCGCAGATTTGCTTCAAGTTGAATCGCCAACCATCGCAGATAGATATGGGGGGGATACTCCCTGGTCCGTCCCGGGCGGAGAATTGGATGTTGACAAAAAAATAACTTGATGGTACTCAATTTGCGACCTGAGATGTAAGTTGTTCGTATTTTAATCACCCGACGGTAAAACCGGGTGATGGTGTAATATAGGTAGTTGTTTTAACTATTATTATTAACTGGCGGAGGGAAGTTTATGGTTAGTGTTGATGGGTCACTGTTAATTCAGATCATCAATTTCCTTTTTCTCTTGTTTGTGCTTAATCGCGTTCTTTTTAAGCCGATCCGCAAGATTCTCCTTGAACGAAAGGAGAAGGTCTTTGGTCTGGAGCAGGGTGTCGAATCCCTCTCTACACAGGCAAAAGATCAGGATCAGGCTTACAAAGACGGCCTCAAAGGGGCCCGGACTGAAGGCCTGAAAAAGAAAGAGGCCTTTGTCGAGCAAGCATCACAGGAAGAAAAAGAGATAATTGACAGGATCAACCAAAAGGCTCAGTCAAACCTTGCAGAAATTCGCGCTCAGGTTGCTGAGGAGACCGAAAAGGCAAGGACTGCTCTTGAAAAAGAAGTAGGTCTGTTTGCCAAATCAATTGGTGAAAAGATTCTAGGGAGGGCATGCTGATGAAAATTGCAAGAAGATTGGGATATCGCTTTCCAGCGATCCTGTCTGCAACAGCATTGTTTCTCCTTACTGTTGCAGGAGTTGCCCTGGCATCGTCCGGTGGAGGGGCTGAGGCTGCTCCAAAAGGCTGGGTCATTGAAGACACCTATAAGGTGATGAACTTTGTTGTCCTGGCAGCAGCGCTCTTCTTTATTGCAAAGAAGCCTGTTAAGGAATTTTTCTCATCCCGTACAACGGGTATCCAAGAGGAACTTGAGGGTCTTGAGCTGAAAAAAGCCGAGGCAGAAAAGGTTCTTGCTGGATATGCTGAAAAGATTTCTGCCCTGGACCAGGAAGCCGAGCGGATTGTTGCCGATTATGTCGCCCAGGGCGAAGATGCAAAGAAGCGCATTCTGGCCGAGGCCGAAGCCCAGGCAACAAAGCTTGAGGAGATGGCCAAGCGAAACATCGAGCAGGAGTTCAAGAGTGCAAAGGACCAGCTTCGGCAGGAAATTTCCGAAAAGGCGCTTGCCCAGGCCGAGGTTCTTGTTAAGAAGTCCATCGCTACAGAGGATCAGGACCGATTGGTCGATGACTATCTAACAAAGGTGGTGGCATAATGAAAAATGTTGCGGTTTCAAGACGTTATGCAACGGCATTAATGCTCATCGGCAAAGAGGACGGCAAGGCGGATCAGTACCGGAAGGAGCTTGACCAGATTGTTCAGCTCTTTGATGAAAATCCGGATCTTGAAAAAACCATTGCTAACCCGCTGTTCGGCAAGAACGAGCGGAGAAATGTGCTGATCGCCGTGCTGAAAAAGGCTCGCCTTTCCAAGGTTATGAACGCATT
The DNA here is from genome assembly GCA_016342325.1 of Desulfobacterium sp. Lineage (GTDB taxonomy): Bacteria > Desulfobacterota > Desulfobacteria > Desulfobacterales > Desulfobacteraceae > Desulforapulum. The sequence continues at coordinate 9,940 of JAEINR010000024.1, read as the reverse complement.
CACAACCCTGCTGTTCGACAAGCGCAGGATCAGTTTCATACGGGAAATCTGTGAGTTCTACCAGTCCCTGGCAGACGAGATCAAGGGCGTGGTTCATGCCACCCTTGTTTCGGCAACCGAGCTCTCTTCGGATGCTGTTGAAAAGATCAGGACCGGCCTTGCAAAGAGAATCGGTAAAGATATTGTTCTGGATGTTGAGCAGGATGCCACCCTTATTGGAGGAGTCGTAACCAAAATAGGGGATCTTGTACTGGACGGCAGCGTTAAAACTCAACTGTTCAATATGCGCGAAACATTAAAAAGGGGTGAGAGTGTCTAATGAAAATTAAAGCTGAAGAAATAAGCCAAATAATAAAAGAGCAGATCAAGGATTTTGACAAAGAGATTGAACTGAGCGAGACCGGTGTTGTTCTGAGCGTTGGTGATGGTATCGCCAGGGTTTACGGTCTTGAGAAAGTTAAAGCCATGGAGCTCGTTGAGTTCCCCGGCGGTGTCCTTGGTCTGGCCTTGAACCTTGAAGAAGACAACGTTGGTGTGGCCATCCTCGGATCTGATGAGAAGATCAAGGAAGGCGACATTGTCAAACGAACCGAGCGTATCGCCTCTGTTCCCGTTGGCGAGGCCGTTCTCGGTCGGGTTGTTTCCACCACTGGTGAGCCCATCGACGGCAAAGGCCCCATCGATTCAAAAGAGTTCAAGAACATGGAGCTCGTCGCGCCTGGTGTTATCGCAAGAAAATCGGTTCACGAGCCCTGCTACACCGGTTCCAAGGCCGTTGACGGTATGACCCCTGTTGGACGTGGCCAGCGTGAGCTTATCATTGGTGATCGTCAGATTGGAAAGACAGCCATTGCCGTTGACGCCATCATTGCCCAGAAATACAGCGACGTCAAATGTGTCTACGTGGCCTGTGGTCAGAAAAAGTCCACGGTTGCCCAGGTGGTTGCCGCCCTTGAAGAGCATGGCGCCATGGAGTACACCACCGTTGTTGTTGCAAGTGCATCTGAAGCGGCTGCCATGCAGTATCTGGCTCCCTATGCCGGTTGCGCCATGGGCGAGTACTTCCGTGACAAGGGTGAGCACGCCCTGATCGTTTATGATGATCTTTCAAAACAGGCTGCTGCTTATCGTCAGGTATCCCTTCTTCTTAGGCGTCCGCCAGGTCGTGAGGCGTACCCTGGAGATATCTTCTACAACCATTCCCGTCTCCTCGAGCGTTCTGCAAAGCTCAATGACGAGTTGGGTGCAGGTTCCCTGACAGCACTCCCCATCATCGAGACCCAGGAAGGTGATGTTTCCGCCTTTATTCCCACCAACGTTATCTCCATCACCGACGGTCAGATCTACCTTGATAAGGCCCTCTTCTTTGCAGGTATCCGTCCTGCCATCGATGTTGGACTTTCCGTATCCAGGGTTGGTGGTGCTGCCCAGTGTAAGGCAATGAAGCAGGTGGCAGGTACCCTGCGGCTTGACCTTGCCCAATATCGTGAGCTTGAAGCGTTTGCTGCCTTTGGTAGTGACCTTGATGCTGCAACCCAGAAGCAGCTTACCCGTGGTGAGCGTCTGGTTGAGCTCCTGAAACAGCCCCAGTATAAGCCCCTTCCCATGGAGCGCCAGGTTCTTGCACTCTATGCCGGAACCAAGGGATACATGGATGAGTTTCCCAAGGATGATGTTGGTAAATACGAAGCCGGACTCTATCCGTTTGTAGAAGCAAGTTTCCCCGAGGTCTTCACAGGTCTTGTTGAGAAGCAGGCCATTACGGATGATCTTGAAGTTTCTATCAAAAAAGCGCTTGAAGCCTATAAAGTGGAGTTCAAGGCAGCTGTATAGTTAGGGTTGATTCTTGTGAAACGTCAGGAATTTAATTAATAACATACAGGCTAAAAGGTAGAGCTTATGGCGACGTTAAAGGAAGTACAATTAAAGATAGGTAGTGTTAAAAAGACCCGGCAGATCACCTCTGCCATGAAGATGGTCGCTACTTCCCGTTTGCGTGGTTCCCAGGAGAAAATGGACAGGTTTATGCCCTATGCGTCCAAGTTTTCCGAAGTTTTGGGAAGTATAGCAGGTAAGGCCGGAGAGGAGGCAAGTCCCCTTCTTGTGGCCAAGGAAGAAGTGAAAAAGGTCAACGTGATCCTCTGTACGTCCGACAGGGGACTCTGCGGTGGTTTCAATGTTAATCTCATTGAAAAGGCCCAAAAATTTATCGATGCGGAACTCCAGGACAAAGAGGTATCTCTAACCTGCTTTGGGAAAAAAGGCCGTGATTGGGCCAAGAAAAGCCCCAATGCGATTGAAGATGAGTACATCGGTGTTGTTGGAGGAAAATTCGATTTCAGCGTGGCATCCACTTCCGGACAGAAACTGATCAACGGGTTTCTCGACGGGGATGTCGACGAGGTATATCTTATATATTCTGATTTTAAGAGTCTGGCCAGACAGGAGCCTGTTGTAAAGCAGCTTCTTCCCATCCCCTCACTTGAGGCGATGGAGGAGCCAGGGGAAGAGGATGTAAAGGCAAAAGATGACTCGGTTTATCTTGCCGAGCACATCTGCGAGCCTTCATCCGATGCTTTACTCGGAGAGATGCTTCCCAAGAACATCTTTATTCAGATCTATGATGGGCTGCTTCAGACATCAACCAGTGAAAACGCACAGCGAATGAAAGCCATGGAAAATGCAACCAAGGCGTGCAAGGACATGATCGATGAACTGCAGACCATCTATAATAAGACGCGTCAGGCAGGCATCACTTCAGATCTCATGGATATCGTTGGCGGTGCCGAGGCCCTGAACTGATCGATCAGACTTACTTAAAAGAATATAAAAAGATTTTACAGGAGGAATAAATGGCTGAAAATATAGGAAAAATAGCGCAGGTTCTCGGTGCTGTTGTTGATGTTCGGTTTGAACCTGGAAAGCTCCCCCCCCTTCTTAGCGCACTTACCCTGAGCAATCCCGTTATCAGCGATGAGAAGGACAACCTGACCATTGAGGTTGCCCAGCATCTGGGTGATAATGTTGTACGCTGTATCGGTATGGACGTAACAGACGGTCTCCAGAGGGGCATGGACGTTAGGGATTCGGGATCTCCCATCATGATGCCCGTTGGTAAAGCCTCCCTCGGCCGGGTACTCAACGTTGTTGGTAAACCCGTTGACGGTCTCGGACCCATCAGTCAGGATAAGATGCTTCCGATCCATAGGGCAGCTCCCTCGTTCATCAGCCAGGACACAACTGTCCGGGTTCTTGAGACCGGCGTTAAGGTTGTGGATCTTCTGGTTCCCTTCCCCCGTGGCGGTAAGATGGGCATGTTCGGTGGTGCCGGTGTTGGTAAAACCGTTATCATGATGGAGATGGTTAACAACATCGCCATGCAGCATGGTGGTATCTCCGTGTTCGGCGGCGTTGGTGAGAGAACCCGTGAAGGAAATGACCTTTACCATGAGATGAAGGACTCGGGCGTTCTGCCCAAGTGCTCCCTTGTTTATGGTCAGATGACAGAACCTCCCGGAGCCCGTGCCAGGGTTGCCCTTTCCGCACTCACATGTGCTGAGTATTTCCGTGATGAAGAGGGCCAGGACGTGCTTCTCTTTGTTGACAATATCTTCCGGTTTACCCAGGCGGGTGCCGAAGTGTCTGCGACCCTGGGTCGTATGCCTTCTGCCGTTGGATACCAGCCTACACTGGCTGTTGACATGGGTGCGCTCCAGGAGAGGATTACCTCAACTGATAAGGGTTCCATCACGGCTGTTCAGTGCGTTTACGTACCTGCCGATGATTTGACCGATCCTGCTCCCGCAACTACCTTTGCCCATCTTGACGGTACGGTTGTTCTTTCCCGTCAGATTGCAGAGCTGGGTATCTATCCTGCTGTGGATCCCCTGGATTCAACTTCCAGGATTCTTGATCCCGCCTATGTCGGCCAGGAGCACTATGATGTCGCCCGGATTGTTCAGCAGACACTGCAGAAGTACAAAGAGCTCCAGGACATTATTGCCATCCTCGGTATGGATGAGCTCTCTGACGAGGATAAGCTCACGGTTCAGCGTGCGCGTAAACTCCAGAGATTCCTGTCCCAGCCCTTCCATGTTGCAGAGACATTTACAGGCACGCCCGGTAAGTTTGTGAAGGTTGAGGATACGGTTCGTTCATTCAAGGAGATCATCGATGGTAAGCACGATGATCTTCCTGAAGGTGCTTTCTACATGGTCGGCTCCATTGAAGAGGCCAGGGAAAAAGCAGCCAAGATGGCAGAGGCTCAATAAACCAGGGGGTATACGATGGCTGAGAATATTTTTCTTGAAGTGGTCACCCCTGGATTATCCGTTGTCAGCGAGGAGGCCGAGATTGTCATGGCTCCTGGCTCAGAGGGTGAGTTCGGTGTCCTGAACGGTCACACCACCTTTCTGACTTCTCTTAAGCTTGGAACCCTCCGCTACAAGGACGCCTCAGGTAAAGAAAGGGCGATTTTTGTTAACGGTGGATTTGCAGAGGTGCTGCCAAACAAGGTAACGGTTCTGGCGGAATCTGCAGAGAGAAGAAAAGATATCGATGTCGACCGCGTCAAGGCCGCCAAGGCAAGGGCTGAAGAACGCCTTGCCAAGAAGGCCGAGGATGTCGATTTTGCAAGGGCCGAGGCCGCATTGAGAAGAGCGGTTCAGAGGCTTGCAGTGATCGAGACGAGATAGACAGACTGTTGATGATTCGATAGTCTGAAATCTGTATAACAGGTTTTGAACGACCAAGGGGGTGCATTTAAAATATGCACCCCCTTTTGGTTGTGAAACCGGTGGCCGGGCCTTCCGGTCTGTTGGGTGTCGTTTTAAGGGGGAATGGATGGACAACTGTGAAGAGATAGGTGTTGTGGTTCTGGCTGCCGGAAAGGGCACCAGGATGCAGTCTGACAAGGCAAAGGTGCTCCATTGTGTCGGGGGGCGGACCATGCTGTCCCATGTGCTCGATTGTGCGGTCAAGGTCTCTTGTGACAACGTGGTTGTCGTGGTCGGGCACCAGGCCCAGCGGGTAAAGGATGCAGTTAATAAGACGTTTCAAGTGTCCTTTGCACTGCAATCGCAGCTTCTTGGAACCGGTGATGCCGTTCGAGCTGCACTTCCCTTCTTTAAGAGCAAGGTCAAACACGTGGTGGTGCTGTGCGGTGATACACCCCTGGTAAGGGCGCGAACGGTAAAGGGTCTTGTGGACGTACACAGGCATTCTCAAAACAAGCTTACTGTTCTTGCGGTTGACCTTGACGATCCTTCAGGGTATGGTAGGATCATTCTTGATGACGAGAACAGGCTCGTCTCCATCCGGGAAGAGGTTGATGCCTCAACGGATGAGAAGAAAATCACCCTGGTCAATTCAGGCATCTATTGTGTTGAAAGACAATTTTTAACCGCTGCCCTCAATCGGATCAAACCTGACAACGCCCAGAACGAGTACTATTTGACGGATGTCGTGGGTCTTGCCGCCACTGGTGGTTATAGGACCGGGTATGTCAGGGGGGAGAACGCATTCGAGGTGTTGGGTGTGAACACCCTTGCGCAGTTGGAAATTGCAGAATCGTTGAGTAAGGGTGAAGATGTGTGAATTGTCTTGACTTTGTGAAATGCTATGAATATAAATGAATTAAGGTTTGCGAGGTATGGAAATTGGATAATGAGCTGTTAGATGACAAGTTTGATGATATAGGCGAGAAAGTTGATTTCTTAATAGAGCTTTGCCAGACTCTGCAGATGGAAAATACGGAGTTGATTGCCAAAGTGGAACGTCTTGAATCTGAGCTCGAGAAAAAGAATGAAACTGAAGAGCGGCATACTGAACAACAGGCGGTAATAAAGTCTAAAATTGACGGGCTTCTCTCAAAACTCAATACTTTTACAGAAACTCCGTAAAGGAGATTGAGTGACAACGGAGACGTTCTCTGATAAAGATAAATCATTGGATGAGATTGTTACAATTGAACTTTTTGGCGAAGAGTTCAGATTCCGGCCTGAGGGCGAGGATATGGACTTCAAAAAGGTGACTGAATATTTAAAGCACCACGTCGATATGGCCGAAAAGCAATTTCAATTCAAGTCCTCGGATAAGAATAAATTGGCAATACTTCTTCTTGCTGCCATGAATATGTCTAAGGATTTTCATGAGCTGAAGCAGGAGCATTCCAAGCTTGAGGTTCATGTTTGTCAACGAATGGCATCCCTGATGGAAAAGATCGATGAAGGGATCCAATGAAACTGTCTGTTACAGGCTTTTAGGAGTTTTACCCCTGCAGTGTTTGTGATTGTATGATGTCCTTTGTCCTAATGCTACAGAACAGGGTATCCACCCTGACACCGGTGTGCAAGTTCCACTTGTATGGAAAAGCCTTAAGGTGTTATTGGAGACCCGCTTTTTGAACTTTTGGTTCAAAGACTTAAGCAACACGGCATCATGTGGGGGTACCTGAATAACAATCCTGCTTTTTTAACGTCTTTCTTCTATTCTTTCCTTTCCAGCGCTATATCTCGTAAAAAAAAATACGGTTCCCATGGGACTTCCTCGTTTTTTTCGCATTCTATATTTTAGTGCAAAAAAACCGGGAGGCTGCTACACAACACACAACCGCCAGATGGGTGGCCGATACTAATATCTTAGGAGATTGTAAATGGAATATATTATGGTTCTTTCCTCGGCAGCGGGGCTCGTATCTGGATTCGGCGCAGCATATTATTTTACCTTGAAATCGGCCCAAAAAAGGGCGGATGAAGCCTTGAATGAGCAGGCGTTGGTGATGTCGGATGCCGAGAGAAAAGCAAAGACCCTGCTCAAAGAAGCGAAGATCGAAGCCAAGAGCAGGCTCCTTGAGATGAAGAGTTCGTTTGATGCTGAAATTGGGGATGGCAAGGCTGAGTTGAAGCGGGAAGAGAAGCGGTTGCTGAACAGAAGTGAGGCCATTGACAAGCGTCAGGAAAAATTTGAGCGGCGTGAGATTGAGTTTCAGAAAAAGGAGAGTGATCTCCTTGCGAGGCGTGAAGACCTTATAGACAAAGAGAGTAAATGTTCCAAGCTTGTTGAAGAAACGACCCGGGAGCTCGAAAGGGTGGCCAGTCTGACCGCGGATCAGGCAAAAGAAATCCTTATGAATACAATGGAGAACGAGGCCAGGCACGAAGGGGCAAAGCTTGTGAAGCGCATCATGAGCGAAGCCACTGAAAAGGCGGATAAAGAAGCCAAGAAGATTATTTCCACGGCAATCCAGCGCTATGCCGGCGATTTCGTTGCCGAGAGAACCGTATCCGTTGTCCAGCTCCCTGGTGATGAGATGAAGGGACGGATCATCGGCAGGGAGGGAAGGAATATCCGGGCCCTTGAGGCTGCCACCGGTATCGATTTGATTATCGATGATACCCCAGAGGCGGTTATTTTATCAGGGTTTAATCCGGTTCGAAGGGAAGTTGCAAGGATCGCCTTGACACGGCTTATCTCCGACGGCAGGATTCATCCGGCACGAATCGAGGATGTTGTCACCCGGGTGACCGAGGAAGTCGATGTTACCATCAAGGAGGCAGGAGAACAAGCCGCCTTTGATCTTGGTGTCCATGGGATTGACCCGGAGTTGATCCGGGTGCTGGGCCAGTTAAAATTCAGGACCAGTTATGCCCAGAACGTTCTTCAGCATTCGGTTGAGGTTGCGTTCCTGGCCGGGGTTATGGCTGCGGAACTCGGTCTTAACATTAAGTTAGCCAAGCGCATGGGGCTACTCCATGACATCGGCAAGGCCATCGACCACGAGGTTGACGGACCCCACGCCCTGATCGGGTCAAAGCTTGCCAAGAAGCACGGTGAGGCAGATAACGTTGTTAATGCCATTGCCGCCCACCATGAAGACAGAATGCCCGAGAGCGTTTATGATTATCTTGTCCAGGCGGCAGATGCTCTGTCCGGAGCCAGGCCCGGGGCAAGAAAAGAGACCCTTGAAAACTATGTTAAACGGCTTGAAGAACTCGAGAATGTGGCCAACTCCTTTGGCGGAGTCTCCAATACCTACGCCATACAGGCAGGCCGTGAGATACGGGTCATTGCTGAGAGCGACAAGATCTCCGATGCCGATGCCGTTGTGCTGAGTCGTGATATTGCAGCCAAAATTGAGGAGACCCTTACCTTCCCAGGCCAGATCAAGGTTGTTGTGATTCGGGAAACACGGTCTGTGGAATATACTAATAAATAGGTGTAAGTGTGTTTATCACCATTTTATAATAACCGGCATGGCCGGAGTATGGTCTTTGCGTTTCGGCCACAACAAAAAATGGGTCGAAGACGTGGAGTCAACTCCGCTGATTAAATCGCTTTAACCGGAGTTTTATATAAAAAGGATCTGATAGGGAAATGAGTGTTCTTGAAGTATTGAATGAACGTGGTTTTGTAGAGGCTGTCACCCATGAGGGGGAGTTGAAGGAGTATCTTGAAAAAAACAACGCCACCTGTTACATTGGATTTGACCCCACCGGGTCTAGTCTCCATGTGGGGCATCTTGTTACCATCATGGCGCTTGCCCATATGCAGAGGAACGGCCACAGGCCCATTGCTCTTGTTGGAGGGGGAACCGGACTGATCGGAGATCCCAGCGGCAAGACCGAGATGCGTAAGGTGATCACCCATGAGCAGGTGGATGAAAATAAGCGGGGGATCAAAGGCCAACTTTCACGGTTTCTCGATTTCAGTGACGGCAATGCCCTTCTCCTTGATAACGCCGACTGGCTCACAGGCCTCGAGTATATCCCTTTTTTGAGGGATATTGGCCGTCATTTCAGTGTGAACCGGATGATCAAGGCTGAAAGCTACAAGATGCGCATTGAGTCGGACGAGGGATTAAGCTTCATTGAGTTTAATTACATGCTGCTCCAGGCTTACGACTTTATGAAGCTCGCCCAGTCCCATGACTGTATGCTTCAGATGGGGGGCAGCGATCAGTGGGGAAACATTGTGGCCGGCATCGATCTTGTGAGAAGGACCCAGGGTAAGACCGCTTTTGGCATTACCTTTCCCCTGATTACCACCAGCAGCGGCATCAAGATGGGTAAAACCCATAAGGGTGCCGTGTGGCTCGATCCTGAACGTACTTCGCCCTACGACTATTATCAGTTCTGGATCAATACCGATGATGCCGATGTTGCAAAATTCATGGCCCTCTTCACATTTATGCCCATGGCGGAGATAAAAGAGGTCGAAGCCCTTGAGGGGGCCCAGATGAATGCAGCTAAGGCGGTTCTTGCCTATGAGGCAACAATCATTGCCCACGGTGCTGGATCTGCTAAGGATGCGTTTGATGCAGCTGCATCTGTTTTTGGTGCGCCAACTATCCCGGAAGGGCTCTGTGTTTCAAGCTGCATACCAAGGAGGGGGAGCGGAGCTGTCTCTGCCGACAGTGTGCCCTCTTCAAGTATTGATCTGGCGCGCTTAAAGCAGGGGATCGCTGCCGTTGATGTCTTTGTGGAGACGGGATTGTCAAAATCCAAGGGAGAGGCAAGGCGTCTCATTGGTCAGGGGGGTGGTTACCTGAACGGGGAGAGAATCGATAGCTTTGATCAACCCATTTCAGATGGCGATTTCAAGGATGGAGAGATCCTCCTTAGGGCCGGCAAAAAGCGGTATCACAAAATTATTGCGTGATTTGTAAGAAAGTAGTTGACAAGCGGGGGCTGTTTTTATATAAACAGTCCCCGTTGCAGGAACAAACGTGACTGCATCACTTTTTGATCAGTTCGAACGAAATTGAACGGGTTGAAAGAAAAGAGTTGACAAGCTTGGATCGGGATTGTATAAAGGTCTGGTTTTGTCAATCACTCAAAACGAGTGGCTGAAATTTCCAAAAGAAATTGATCTTTGAAAACTGGTTAGTGACAACAAGAGATGAAGCGTGTCTTTTGGGTGCTTTTGAAAGCACGTAAAAGAT
>JAEINR010000178.1 GCA_016342325.1 Desulfobacterium sp. | reverse complement strand
AACGGACCTTCGCCTGGTATTTCGGGCGGCATAAATTGCATTTCAAATTATCAGATGTCAGGAGCTCTGAATTTACACTAAGAATCTTGACGGTATCGTTTGCAAGGCCTGCGTCGATATATCCGACTGCACCGGGGGTGGAGGAGATGTAGCCCAGGTAGGTCCCGGCGTCGTCAAACTGTTTTGGCTTAACTCCTTTTCCCGTAAATACCATCTTTTTCCAGTGGCTCTTCCACTGGGAGTAAGTTCTGTGGATGTAGCTCTCTAGAAACAGCTTGTGCTGGTCAGTATCCTTGAGTACAACGATGTTGATCTTGGAGTTGTCACCCCATTTGGTCGTTTTTCCAAGGAAAATTTTCTGCAGCGCTTTGGGGGCGATCGTGGTCTCCTGAACACCCGGGTTGCAGATGATGACGGTCTCAGCACATGCGATACCGGTAAAAAACGCCATGATAACAATGAAACAAATAATAACTTTACCCATTTCTCCTCCTGATTTTAATCCATTTTTCCCTGGCCTGGTTTTTACCAGCCACGGTAGTTGGCGCCGTGACAGAACAGCCAACGGAAGAACTTCCTACGTTTTATTCCTTAAACAGAGTTTGCTAAAAACAAGAAAGTAATATTATGAAAAGCGGAATAAAGCAATTTTTTTATGAAAATACAGAGTTCTTACAATATGCTGTATAGATGTTCATACTTGCTTTACCCTTATTTGTAAGAAGGGACATCAATTCATATGGGAAGACCTATAGCAGTATGCATTGCCACAGGATTTCCATTTCGCCAGTTTCGGGGAAGTAGGGAGGTAGGGAAGTGATCGGCTTTGATGGGGATGTGACCCTGGCCGTTGAAAAGGGAAATCGTCGGCTTCTGGTGGGGATAGACCGGGGAGTAAAGGAACCCATGGAAAAGGGTGGGATCGACAAGCGCTATGTCAGGTGTTTCAAACATGGAAATAACCAAGGGCTGAAGGGTCAGCCCCTGGTCAAATGATTCATTTCAAGCGGTCTGCTTAACCTGGATAGGCAAGAACCAAAGAGGTCTTTTGATGCGCTTGCTAAAAATAATACGGAAAGCAGAGTGAAGAACCTAATACCTGTAGTGGTCCGGCTTGAAAGGTCCGTTCACGGGCACGCCGATGTAATCGGCCTGCTCCTGGGTAAGCGTGGTCATCTTTACTCCCAGGGTCTCCAGGTGGAGGCGTGCAACCTCCTCATCAAGCTCCTTGGGAAGGATGTAGACCTGTTTCTCCAGGTCCTCGGTGGCAAGCTTGATCTGGGCCAGGGTCTGGTTGGTGAAGCTGTTGCTCATGACAAAGCTTGGGTGGCCAGTGGCGCATCCAAGGTTCACAAGCCGTCCTTCTGCAAGAACGATGATCGAGTTTCCGGACTCCAGGGTCCATTTGTCCACCTGGGGTTTGATCTCACTCTTGGTGTTGGCCGGGTTGTTCTCAAAGAAGCTCATCTCGATCTCGTTGTCAAAGTGGCCGATGTTGCAGATGATGGCCTCATCCCGCATCTTTGACAGGTGCTCGCCCCTGATCACCTGGTAGTTGCCAGTGGCAGTTACAAAGAGGTTTCCCTGGGGAGCAGCCTCTTCCATGGTCATTACCTGGTAGCCTTCCATGGCTGCCTGGAGGGCGCAGATGGGATCGATTTCGGTGACGATTACCCGGGCGCCGTAGCCCTTCATGGAGGCGGCGCATCCCTTTCCAACATCGCCGTAACCCGCAACAACAACTACTTTGCCGGCCAGCATTACATCGGTGGCCCGCTTGATGCCGTCTGCCAGGGACTCCCGGCAGCCGTAGAGGTTGTCAAACTTTGACTTGGTCACAGAGTCGTTGACGTTGATGGCCGGAAAGAGGAGCTCTTTATTCGCAGCCAGGTGGTAGAGTCTGTGAACGCCGGTGGTGGTCTCCTCGGAGACGCCCTTGATCTTTTTTGCGATCTCGGTCCACTTGGTCGGGTTCTTCTCATATCCGTGCTTGATCCGTTCCATGAGAAAAATCTCGTCGGCACTGCCGGAGATGTTTTCAAGCAGGGAAGGGTCGTTTTCCACCTTGACGCCCTGGTGGATAAAGAGGGTTGCATCCCCTCCGTCGTCCACGATCAGGTCGGGGCCGCTTCCGTCGGGCCAGGTCAGGGCCATCTCCGTGCACCACCAGAACTCTTCCAGGGTCTCGCCTTTCCAGGCAAACACGGCGGACGAGCCTTTTTCGGCAATGGCGGCCGCAGCATGGTCCTGGGTGGAGAAGATGTTACAGGTCGCCCATCTCAGGTCTGCACCCAGTTCGTAGAGGGTGTCGATGAGCATGGCCGTCTGGGTAGTCATGTGAAGACTGCCCATGATCTTGAGCCCCTTGAGGGGTTTGTCCTGGCCGTATTTTTTCCGAAGGGCCATGAGGCCTGGCATCTCTTTTTCCGAGAGCTGCATGTCCTTGTGCCCGTCCATGGCAAGGCTGATATCCTTAACTTTGTTCTTCAGGCTAAGGTCAAGCGCCATGAATTCTGTTCGGTTGTCTGTCATTAAAGTCTACTCCTTAAAATTTAACTATGTTTTTCAGGCCTGTTTTTTCCCTGATCTCGTCGACCTTGTCAGTTCTCTCCCAGGTGAAGTCGGGATCGTTTCTTCCAAAATGGCCGTAGGCCGAGGTCTTTCTGTAGATGGGTCGTTTCAGGTCCAAGGTCTTGATGATGCCGGCGGGTGTCAGGTCGAAAACCTCTCTGACGATCCCCTCAGCTATTTTCTCTGGGATTTTGCCGGTTCCCATGAAGTCTACCAGAAGGGAGACCGGTTGGGCAACGCCGATGGCGTAAGCCACCTGTATTTCACACTTGTGGGCAAGACCTGCGGCAACAAGGTTCTTGGCAATGTACCTTCCCATGTAGGAGGCGCTTCTGTCCACCTTGGAGGGATCTTTGCCGGAGAAGCATCCGCCGCCGTGGCTTCCCTGTCCGCCATAGGTGTCAACGATGATCTTTCTGCCGGTGAGACCGCAATCTCCCATGGGACCGCCGATGACGAATTTGCCCGTGGGATTGATGAACAGCTTTGTGTCCCCGTTCATCATATCGGCCGGGATCACCTTTCGGATCACCTCGTTGATGATGGCTTCCTTGAGATGTTCATGGGTGACATCGGGCGTGTGCTGGGCTGAAACCACGATGGTGTCGACCCGCTTGGGTTTTCCATCCACATACTCGATGGTCACCTGGGATTTGCCGTCGGGCCGGAGGAAATCAAGGGTACCGTTTTTTCTCACCTGGGTGAGGCGCTGGGTGAGCTTGTGGGCGTAGCTCACGGGCATGGGCATCAGTTCCGGTGTCTCATCCGTTGCAAAACCGAACATGAGACCCTGGTCTCCGGCTCCCTGCTCCTTGTGGAGACCCGCTCCTTCATCCACGCCCTGGGCAATGTCAGGGGACTGGTGGTCGATGCTGGTCACGACCGAGCAGGTCTGCCAGTCAAATCCCATGGTGGATGAGTTGTATCCGATGTCACGGATGGTCTGTCGCACGATCTCCGGAATATCTACATAGCAGGTGGTGCTTATCTCTCCGGCAATCATTGCAAGGCCTGTTGTGACCATTGTTTCACAGGCAACCCTGCACTCTTTGTCCTCGGCCATTATTGCATCAAGAATACTGTCTGATATGGCGTCTGCAACCTTGTCTGGATGCCCCTCAGTCACAGATTCAGAGGTAAACAAGCTGGATATGGGTTCTGTCATAGCTTCCGCTCCTTATTGTGTTGATAATCGTTCCAAATTAAGTTAGTTTCTATACCACAGTTGGATCTAATAATAAATAAAAAGGAAAATATTAATTCCTTAGATTGTTTTTGAAAAAATCAGGAGAGAGAATGTCAGATAAAATTACACGAATTACGGGAATAGGCTCTGCCCTAGTCGACCTTTTGATAAACGAAACCGATGGATTTCTTGCGGCCCTTGGCAAAGTAAAAGGGGGGATGACCTATGTTGAGCACCATGAACAGGAGGCGATCCTCGAACAAACCGCCCAAAAACCGATTGTGGTTCCCGGGGGGGCCGCCTGTAACACCATCGTCGGGGTGGCAAGGCTTGGCGGCAAGGCACGCTTTATCGGAAAGCGGGGTACGGATATCGGTGGGGACCAGTATGGGGAGGCCCTGGAGCGGTTCAATGTGGAGCCCATGTTTGAGAATTCAGCCACTCCCACGGGCCGGGTGTTGTCGGTCATCACCCCGGATACCCAGCGTTCCATGTTTACGAATCTCGGGGCGTCGGTGGAGATGGAGCCGGCAAAGGTTGTACCGGAGTTGTTCCGGGACACCGCCATTGCCGTGATCGAGGGGTACTTGCTCTTTAATCCTGATCTCATGATGGCCTCCCTCAAGAGCGCCAAGGCGGCCGGCGCAAAGATCGCCCTGGATCTGGCAAGTTTTGAGGTGGTCGAGGCCTCAAGGCCCATCCTTAACGACATCATCAGCGAATACGTTGATATCCTCATCGCCAACGAGGATGAGGCAAAGGCCTATACCGGCTTTGAGGATGAACCTGCCGCCATCGAGGCCCTGTCCAAGAACGTTGCGCTTGCCGTTCTCAAGGTCGGTAAACGGGGTTCCCATGTGGCAGCTGACGGCCGGGTGGTCCGGATCGATCCACAGTTGGGGGCCGAGGCCGTGGACACCACCGGGGCCGGGGACCTTTGGGCCGCTGGATTCCTCTACGGCATTGCCCATGGTTACTCCCTGGAGCGAAGCGGAGCCATCGGATCCGCCTGCGGTTATGAGGTGTGCCAGGTGGTGGGCGCCCATATCCCGGACGAGGGGTGGGACAGGATCAAACAGCTTCTATAATTGCCAAAGCAGGGTGATGGTCTAGTTCCAGGATATTGAATCCCAGTGCCCATGGGGCATTGGGATTCAATATCATTCAAAGACGCTGACCGTTATTTCAAATCATTATTCTAATTGCTTGTCTTCATATGTGATCTTTCCATTCATCAGGGTCATCAGCACCTTAACTTCACTGATTTGATCCGGTTTGATGTCAAATAAATTTTTTTCCAATACGACAAGATCAGCACGTTTCCCTGGCTCAATCGTGCCTACTTTGCTATCGAGGTGAAGCGCATAGGCGGGTGACCACGTACTGGACTTAATCGCCTGGGCAAGCGTGATAATTTCATTTTCCGGAGGCATGACCGGAAGGAGACCTTTACCGCTTAGCATTTTTCGTGTCAACGCCACCTGTATAACTTCCAATGGCTTGTAGGTGCTATAATAGCCGGCGGCGGGCCAGTCTGTACCGAAAGCGACAATGCCGCCTGAGCGGACGACAGAAGCATATCGGTTGAATTCTTTATTGACCCGATCTTTTCCCAGACGCTCTACAGATACTTTCAGGTTTGTCGGATCAGGCGTTGCCCACTGGGGGGACATTTGGGCAATCGCATTTAATTGGGCAAAGCGGGGTACATCCTGGTCGGTAATGTATAAAGAATGTGCAAGGGCATGCCGGCGATCCCGTTTAGGGTTTATTTTGGTTGCAACTTCGACAGCATCCAGCGCCATTCGGACAGCGCGATCACCAAACGCATGGAAGTGACAATCTATCCCGGCCGCATCTGCTTGGGAAACTATTTGGGTGCGGCTCTTATGGAACAAAGTAAAACAGTTGTCAATAGAGGAACTCAGCATTGTCGGCACTGGTTTTA
>JAEINR010000177.1 GCA_016342325.1 Desulfobacterium sp. | reverse complement strand
CCTGGATACAGAATGAAGAAGACGATGTCCATTTTTTACTGGCGGCTTAACAACTCCCACTCTTTGGGAGATGAACCTTTCTTTTACCCCAAGCAGTTTGTAAGCCTCGGGCAAGAGGATAGGGTATTTGGGGTTTCCTCTTCCAAAAGAAATGGAGATCATTTTGATAAGGCCCTCCTTCTCGCACATTTTTGCTATCCTGGACCCTGTGCCAGCAGAAAAACCCGCCTCCTTGGAAATTTCCGTAGAGGTTTTTTTGTACTGGTGAAGATGAACGGCCATGAGAAACTGCTTTACGTTGTCGTTGATCACTTTCGCAGAAGCCTCCTTGGCTGTAGCGGCACTATCTTCGGTTTCTTGTCTTTCCTGGGGTTTGTATTCAGGGACCACTCCGGGGAGCCTGGAAAGCAGGTTTTCGTTATGCGCCAGCACTTCCTGATCTGATACGATCCTTGCCACCGGCAATTCAGGGATCTGTCCAAAAACAGGCGATGGAAAGCGGAAAGAATTTTTCACAATGATCTGGCCCGGCCCAAGGCTGTAACAAAATTCCTTTTGCTCTGGAGAGAGATTGCCCAGGCTTTTGTGCATGAAATCCACGTCCTGGCCGTTCACCAGATTGAACATGATTTTGATAGCAGAGTTGGAATGAATGCTGGAGCCGATCTGATGGGGAGTCTGGGTGCAGCAAAAAATATTGATCCTGCTTTTTCGCACAGTGGACAGCAAATGATGGATGATGGGCAGCCCCAGGTCCGGCCTTTTTTCCAGGGAGGCGTCAAAAAGTAGATTGCCGTCGTCCACGCCCACAAAAATCCATTTCTCAGGCTGGTTTTTCAGCCGATGATAAAAGAGTTTGGTAAGAAGCAGATTCGAGATAAATATTTGCTGCTCTGTGGTGAGGTGGTCGATTTCAAAAATACAGTTGTGATCCAGCAATGCATCTTCATGCCCCTGAGAACAATTAAGCACCTTGCCAAGGGTCCCGGACACTATCCCTCCCAACCTGTTCAAGGCAGATTCACGGTAGGCGGCTGTCCTGCTGAATCCTGGGTGCTTTTGGGCTTTGATGTAAGCATAGAGGTCATGCAAGGAGGGGTATTTTCCATGTTCCGCTAATATGCGGTATAGCTGGTTCAGGTGCTCCAAAAGATAATTTTTGGTTCCATCATAGAGCCTCTGTGTCTGGACGAAAATATCCCCAAAGATATTGCAGTAGTCTGTCTCGGAAATACCTGAAGGATTCAAGGGATTGATCTTAATGGTCCCGTCAAAGGTGTGCACGAGAATGTCTGAATCAAGGTCTGTCAGACAACGGAGATCCCCGGCCCGTGCAAACAGCCAAACTTTATATCCGAGTCTCGATGCCTGGGAAAAAATCAGTCTGAGCAAGGTGGTCTTTCCCATGCCGGTCATGCCAGAGACAAGGACATGGCACTCCTGGGGAAACATGCCGATGGGCTCCTTATTTTCTGCCAGGGCAAACCCAATTGGTCCGCGTACGGATTCGTCCGGTTTTTCAAAAGGCCCTTTAAACATCCCGGATATAGCCTCCAAACCCTGGAGCTTGGAGGCTAATGCTTCCGGATTGCTTGAGAGAACCATCCTGGCGGTTTGAGGATTAAGCATGCGGGTTTTCTTCAACACCCCAATGGCCTGGAGCGCCAGCACCCTTTTTGCTATGTTTTCTTCCATGGCATTCCTGTGTTTACAGATGAAAGATGCTCAACCATTTGCATTTTCGGGAACAAAAAAATGCATTGGCAGAGTTGGAATAATGCGCACATTGAGGAGCCAAGCACACCACTTTCAAGCATCGGGCGCACCTTGCCATGCTCTCCTCCCGAATCAGGGAACCGCAGGTCTGGCATTTGACCACGCCGTATATGTTCATAGGACTTCCGTCTGCCAGGGGGTTGGTGTTGATGGTCAGTTCCTGCATGTCCTCCTCGTAGCCGTTCTCATTAATAATGACTCCTTCCCGGATTTCAAACATCACGTTGTCAGCCAGGTCACTGGACAGGCTAATTCGTTGATGAGTCAATCGAACCGGGTTTAAGATCATTTGGTAAAGCATCTGTTCCAGGGAGTCTCCTGCGCCTTGCTCACCCTGTTGCTGGAGCATGGCTAACAACTGTTCCATTTCGCTATTATCCGGCATGTTGGGTCTCCTTGTTATTCCAGGGTCTGGCAAGAGCATTCAGGGTCGATATGGGTTTCAACCCAGGCTTCGCCAAACGCCTCGGGAAAAACAGAAACTCCTTTTTCGTTACCGATAAGAAGCAATGTGCATCCGGGTTTGATGACTTTGCTTAAGAAAGAATTTTCTTGGTCTCCGGTAAGAATAGCCAGGGCGAGTTTGACGGTTCTGGCGCAGACGACCTGGATGTCAGCGATCAGGGCGGGCATGGGCTTGGCCTGGCCTGTGGTGTAGTCCCACTCCAAATCTGTATTTTCCAGCATATGCTTGATGACCGAATGAAAGACGCACTCGTAACAGGGGAAGCCAGGAAACGAGAAAAAAATATCTCCTCCTTTACCCTCTTCGTAAACAGCCGGATAAATGACCGGAGTGCTGTGGCAGGCCCGGCCGTTGATGAGAATTTTGGTTTGTGGAGAATCCGTGGCCTCGATGATAAGGTCAGATTGCCCGATGATTTCTTCCAGTTTCTCAATGTCCATTTCCAGGACGTCTTCGTCAATCAGAGTGAGCCTTACGCACGGATTGATGGAAAGGGCCTTGTCCAAGATGGCTTCAGTCTTTTTCCGTCCCACGTCGGCGAGTGTGTAGACGGATCGGCAAAGGTTGGAAAGGCTGACAGTATCAAATTCGATCAGGGTGAGATGGGTGACGCCGCAGCGGATGAGATCCAGGACGATAGAAGAGCCGCCGCTTCCCAGGCCGATGATGGTGACGACGACCTTTTGGAGAACAGATTCATCCACTAGCCCCTTGTTGCGCTTGTTAAAATCCGTTGCGTAGCTCATGATCTCGACCGGGTACTCTTCGTTGTCGAGGAAAGCCTGTATAAGTCCAGCTTTGGAAAAACTAAAGACAAGCTCCTGGTCTTCTGATCCCTCAACCATTGAGAAAAACACGCCGATACGATCAAGGCCTGGTGCTGGCTTGAGGGACGATATTGCCAGGGCATACCTATTCGTCACTCCGTAAAGGACGGCTTGGGTCATCGTTTTCAGTTGGTCTGCAATCTTGTCGAGAATCATGATTTTCATGTTCTGTCTCCTTATTATGGTCTTCAAGATGTAGGGTGAATTTCATCAGGACGTTTCTGGGAAGGATGCCGTATTGAACCGCCTTGACAGAGACCTTGCGCCCTTTGATGAGGCTGGTCACATAGGTGAACAAGGGGAAATCCTGAACACGGCTTTCCGTGATAATGCTCATGACCAGGTAGTTGTTGATTTTGTAATTGGGGGATTCAAGAATTTCCCAGCAGGTGTTTTTGTCGCCGGTGCTGAGGGAATGCATGCCGCTGGGATGCTTGTGATAATACCCTTTGAAGTCCAGTCCCTGTTTTTGAAATTCCCGCAGTTTGTTGTTCAGGATGTTCACGTCCCTGGCGGTCTGAAAATAGGTGACAGGGCTTGTCTCTGCGAATGCAGTGGAAGGGATAAGGTCGGTAATAACACCTTTATGCTCTTTAGGGCCGACCCAGACCCCGCCGGTTTCATTGTCGCTGCGATTCCGGTAGCACATTGCGATCGCGGTTCCCACGGCCTCCTGGCTGATCCATATTTCCATGGTGGTATTTCTCCTTTGGAATTGGGGGAGGCGCACCTCCCCCGGTTTGGATTACATAAAGAACCGCTTGGGTTCCAAGGTGGTGTTACCGGACGGATGCTCCTTGGTTCCGTCATTGTGGGGATTGGCGGGAACGAGTTGTCCGTTGCGGTCTACGCCCATGGACTGCTGCCTACGGAGTTGTTCAGCGATTTTGTTCAGGTCTTTCGGCATGATAATGTCTCCTTATAATTAGGGTTAGTACTGCGCTGCCTGCCACTTTCCTGTGGCAAGGTATGCGTCGTACGCAAAACACCAGGCACAGGCCCGGTTGCGGATTTGCAGGACTGAGGTTCCTGAACTGTAAGTGCTGGGGTGCTGCAAACAAAGAGACCCGTCTGGGTTCACATGCGTGGTGTGCCCTTTGGGGACGGACTTGTTGGTAACAAACACTCTGGGAGCTTTGTGAGGATATCCTTCTGTTTCGATGGACAGATTGTAATAAGAGCCGAAGTCCGTGATAATGGACTCTTTCCAGACCATTTTGGAACCAACAGCATGGGCAAGGGCATTTGTGCCCTGGCTCATCTTGGACATTTCCTCCAATGCCCGTTTCGGATACTTGCTCCACCAGCCTTTGTTCTTGGGAAACCCCAAATCTTCCAAAATTTTCAAAGCCTGTTTATCCGGGTTAAAAAACATTCTCTTGACCTCCTTTCTTTGGTTTGACTTCAAGATCTTCAACCTAAGAGATGGGCATTATAAATCACGGTTAAAACGAGAAGTCTAATCTGATTAGTAATGATTATAAGCGTTTATGGTATATCGAGGGTTGTTAAAAAGGGTTGCCTTCAAAGGTTGCCTATTTTTTGACATTGATGTAAGGATTTAAGATGTGTTTTCAGTTTGAAAGGTTTTCAAACCAGGATTCAAAAAGTTGCTTTAAATGGAGATGATGGTTGCCTTATTAAACAAAGTATTCTCCTTTAATTACAGAATATTAAGAAATTTCGAGAAATTCGATGATGATTTCAAATAGCCTGTACCAATTGTGGGAAGAGGTAACTCAGTATCTCCTCGATCTGGAGGGGCTGCCTGACTCAGAATTCAGAAAAGTCGGCAAAAGGGCGGCTGCAATGATCCATTGCTGCATTGCTGAGAGAAAACTGGGTGGACCAAAGTCCTGCACAACATTCCTAATTGCTTATGACAATCCAACTCTTAGCCGAAAAGAGTTGGCGGAATTTTTAAGGCGCAATTCTAATGGGCTGGAAAAAAACGTCACTCCTGAAAATATTCGGGACCGTCTGTTAAAAGCCCGAAGAGGGATAAAAATGTGTATTGAGGATGAAATCAGAAGATCGAGGATAAGATTATGAAGGATGAAAAAGCTCTGTATTTTCAAAAGGAAATTGCGCCTCTTTTTGATTCGGAACAGATACTTATGGAAAAGGCTATGCTGGCGTACGATGAAAATGAATTGAAAGAAGCCCTTATTTATACTGATGGGGTTCTGATCTTGAATCCCGAAAACCAGGAAGCGCAGAACCTGTTCGAAGAAATTAATGAAACCATGCCCAAAAGCCTGGCATTGGACTTTATCCGTAAGTTTTATCCAAGACAGATTTCTCTTTTTGATAATGCCTGGGCGTTTCTTCAGGACTTGAATCCTCTTGATTTGGGCTTGACCCAACCACAGGAGGGCTTAGGTCTGGCAAACTCAGAAGAAATTAAGAAATCAGTGCTCTTTCAGTCCATCCTTTTTTTTAAGGCGCTGCCTCAATTTGATGAGGAGGTGATGTCCTCCGATAATTTACAAACTGAGATTGAAAAAATTTGTTCGGACCTTTCAATCTCGAAAAACCTTACTAAAGACCTTCTGAAATTTTTGCGGCTCAAGGCGGATGAAGGCAACTAACGCTTAATCATGTGATATAACCGTTTAACACGGTCCTCTGGCTTTGGATGGGAGGGAAATAGGAAGTTCTGAAGCCTATTAACGGTTTCTGATCGTCCCTTGAAATTGTCAGCGAAAAATAGAGGTTTAAAAGCAACTTGCTCATCAGGGCACTCGTAAATTTCCATATGAATTTTTTCTAAGGCTTCTATAAGAGCCAATGGATTTTGGGTCATCTCCACGGCAAACGCATCAGCAGCAAATTCTCTTCTCATTGACAGGAGTTTCAGGGATGGTCTCTTCACATGAAAAGTAATCCCAATAAAATCAGTTAGTTATGTCATATTAAATAG
>JAEINR010000176.1 GCA_016342325.1 Desulfobacterium sp. | reverse complement strand
GTGTCGCACAACAAGAGATTCATAACACCAGGGTTACCGAGCTTTCGAAGTCCATTGACCAGGCCAAGGGTGACATTGACCAGGCCAATAAGATTTTTAATGACGAGTTGACGGCCATAGGGCAAGAGAACAGTACCATTACCTCTCAGCTTGACCAGGCCCGAAAGGTCCTTGCTCTTGAACCAGCCTTTTTGGAGGCGACAAAGACCGCTGCGACTTTGGCGGCTGATATCTCCAGGATCGAGTATGAAAAGAAACAGCTTGCCGAGCAAGGAGATAAAGCGAACGAGGCGATTATTCGTTCTGGCCAAAGGGAAAAGACTTTAGCTCAGGATCTCCTCCTTGCATCCAAAGAGGATAATCTTAAACCTATCACAGAAAAAAATGATGAAGCCCGTAGTAATTGTGTTGTTGTTCGGGAATTGTTAAAGGACCTCCGGGAAAAGCTTACCAATGTTGGAGACACTGTTCAACTCGCACACCTTAATTCCTGCATAGATACCTGTAAAAAAAGATCCTCCTTGCTCGGGAACCGGCCCCCTGGGTGTCAAAGTGACGGGTGCTCATTCATTGTTGATGCCGTGGCCGCAAACAATGAACTCCCTATCCTTAAAGATCAAAGACGGGAGATCCTGGACAACATCGAGAAGGAAAGGATCAGTCTTAATGAATCCATTTCCGCTCAGGAAAAAGAATTAGAACTCAGGGAAAAACGATTCGTAGATGCCTGTTCGGCTTGGAATGAGGCCAAGAACAAGCAAGATACGGAATGCAAACGGATCAAGGGCTTGCAAGCTGTCCAGGCAGGGGCATCTGAAGCACTGGTCAATGAGAGAGATCGGTTGAGGACCCAGTGGCAGGGCAAAAGTTTTCTGATTGAGAATGAACTTCTGCCTGCTTTGGAAGAGACCAAGGCCCTAAGCCAAAAAGGTGGGGATATCAAGGCTGCAAAGGAGACCGGTGCCCTCCTGGAGAACCAGATCAAAGCCTTGAAGGCCAGGGAAGAGAAGATATCACAAGCCCACACCACGGCGATAAAAAAGATTGAGACCCTGATCCAGGATACCGTGGAGATACGTTACGATGTAATGAAACTCATCGACCCAAAGACGGCAGAAAATCTCCGGGCAGCAGAACGGGCCCGTGTCATGCACTCCAACGGGGTAGCTGATATGGAAACGACTCTGAAAACCATGGAGAAGCAGCTTGATTCCCTCGACCGGGACATGGAAGAGTCGAAGAAGCTCACCGCAGAAATAAAGAGACGCACAGCGGCTATTGCCGACATCGAACAGGAGATTTCCCAGTGGAAATACATTCAGCTTGGGTGTGGTCCCCAGGGCTTGCAGGCTCTCGAAATTGACGGTGTCGCTCCTCTGATCGCCAAGTACGGCAATGATTTATTGTCTCAGTCGTTTGGCCCCAATTTCACCATGAAGCTAATCACACAAAATGAAGATGGAAAAGAGGTCCTGGATATTATCGTTATCCGGGAAGATGGATCTGAAACAAAAGTTCAGAATCTCTCAGGAGGCCAACAGGTCTGGATCTTGAAGGCGCTGCGCCTGGCCATGACTCTCACAAGCAAGGAAAAGTCCGGAAAAAAATTAGAAACGTTTTTTGCCGATGAAGAAGACGGGGCCTTGGATGATGAAAGAGCGCTGAATTTCCTTGGGCTCTACCGCTCCATGCTTTCCGTAGGCAATTTTACAGATTGCTATTTTATCAGTCATAAAAAAGAAGTGGTTGCCCTGGCTGACCATCTTCTTGTTTTTGGAAAAGGTGGAATCACGGTCGCATGATATGGGTCTTCGAAAACATCAAGCAGAGTTCAACAATGTCATAGACGGTATAATTTCCGGGTCTGGCGTAACAAAAATCATACTTTCCGTAACGCCAGGCGGTGGAAAGAGCCTTATTCCTCCCATGGCCGGTAGATTGATAATGGCCGGCCTGGCCGATGCGATTGCCTGGGTGGTGCCCAGGCAGGCATTGCAGGACCAGGGGGAACGAGGCTTTCTCGACCCATTCCCTCGTCACTTCCTGAAACACAATTTAACGATACGATCTTCGACCAATGACCTGAACCCCTGCCGGGGTACAAACGGGTTCGTCACGACCTACCAAGCCCTGGGCGTAGATACAAACCGGGTCACCGCACAGGAGTTTTCACAACGCCGGTATGTTCTTCTCCTCGATGAATACCATCATGTTGAAAAAAACGGCATCTGGCATGAATCCCTTAAACCCCTGGTGGACAGGGCCGCTTATGTCGTGCTCATGTCCGGCACCCTGGAGCGGGGAGACGGGGAGCCCATAGCGTTCACCCCTTACCGGAACAACAAGCCCTTCCTGGAGGACACGCAGGACACAGCGGTCATCCGGTACACCAGGGAGGACGCTTTGCGGGAACGGGCGATCCTGCCCCTGTACTTTCATCTCAGCGATGGGCAGTTTTCATGGAAGGACCGCAAAGGCGCTGTAACCTCTATCCCCAGTTTCGAAGGTATAAAGCCCCAGGACAAAATAGGGGCTCTTTATACCGCACTGAATACCGACTTTTCTAAACAACTTTTGCATGAATCCGTTTTTCATTGGCAGCGTTGCAAACGACTAAACCCTAGGGCAAAGCTCCTGATCGTCACTGCCGACTACAAACGGGCCAAAGAAGTTACAGAAATGTTACAATTTGCCATGCGGTTGCCTGCCGAAATTGCCACAAGTCATAAATCGAAAGAGGCCCATGCCGCCATAAAGCGGTTCAAAGGGGCAGGGCTGGACGTTCTCGTCACCATTGCCATGGCATACGAAGGGTTAGATGTTCCTCCCGTGACCCACATTTGTTGCCTGACTCAGATCCGGTCAGTTCCATGGATCGAACAAATGGTGGCCAGGGCAGTACGGATTGATAAAGCTGCAGGTGTCTACGAACTTCAACGGGCGTATGTCTTCGCTCCCAGAGATCCCGATTTTAAAAAAGTTGTGGGCCGCATAGAGCATGAACAGGTGGCCGCCTTGAAAATAAAGCTATCTCCGGTTGATGATGGGATAGAGGTGGCGGTTATCCCGGATGAGCCAGGTGAAGGTGGAGGGGAGGGCATGGGTTCCGATATCACTCCCCTGGACGGCGCCCTGACAGGAACAAGTGAAAAAGTTGTTGGCTTGGATCCCCAGCAAGATTTATTCGAGTTCCAGGAGCCCGAGGAACCTATCGAGACAGTCAAGGAGCAGGAAACCCGACTCAGACAAGAAATAAGTGCCCACGTTAATCGTTTTGCGTTCGAGCACAGGTACAAGTCTCAGAAAATCAATTCAGAGCTTAAAAAGCATATGGGAGCGCCCAGGAACCTACTTGAACTCTCCCGATTGGAATCGCTTTTAACGCACGTCAAAAAATATTATCCCCTTGGACCTCAAAAGGGAACCCTGAAAGCCCCGCCGCCTGGCGTGAGCCTGGGCAGGGCCAAGCGGCCACGGGTTTCAACGAAAGTGGTCCCATGGACAGGCAGCAAGGCAGACTTAAAGCAAAAAAAAGAGCGAGAGACAGATCGGGCACGGAAGGACAATCGCCGGATCTTTGAGATGTGCAGCGCATTTGGAGGAAGCAGATGAACAAGGATATTAGAGTCGCAGTATCGTTAACCAGCCATCCGAAAGCCATTCTTCTGATGCGTAAATTGGGTCCTGAAGCCTTTTATAATTTGATCCGGTTATGGACCTACACAGCCATGAATAAGCCGGACGGGAAATTCACCGGTGACGCAGAGGATGTCTGTGATGAGATCGAAATAGGGGCGGGATGGAGCGGGACTCCAGGAACCTTTTTCCAGACATTACAAGGCAAGAAAACCCGGTTCCTGGACAAGATAGACGGCGGGTTTGAATTGCATGATTGGGAGGAGCATAACGAGTATGTTACCCATGCCAAAAAGAGGTCAGAAAGAGCAAAGATAGGGGCTTCTGCGAGATGGAAGAACAGGGATGCGGTGTCGGGAAAAGACACAGAGAACCCATCGCCCGAATCTGAAAACCTCAATTCTAAAACCGGCGACCAGCAAGTGACCAGCAAGCGACCAACAAGCGACCAGCAAGTGACCAGCAAGCGACCAACAAGCGACCAGCAATGCGACCAGCAATGCGACTTGGATGCAACCCGCATGCAACCCGCATGCAACCCGCATTGCGACCCGCATCAAACCCGCTATGCTCCCTCTCCCTCTCCCTCTCCCTCTCCCTCTCCAAAGAATAAAAACAATCCCGGGGAGACCCCGGGAAATGTTTCTGATTCTGAAAAAGACGTGAAGCCCAAAAAGCTGACGGAAGGGGCTGAAGCCTATTTCAGGAATATCAACCAAGCGTGTCGGGCCATTTGCAAACTCCCAAGGAAACGCCGGATGTTCAATCCGTACAAGTGGGCACAAGAGCAGATATCTAAAAATCGGCACCCTGGAGCCATAGGTGAATCCCTCGAAGGGCTGATCAAGTTCTGGGACACAACGGGGACCCCATGGAGCTACGCTACCAGCATCTTGACCACCAAAAATGGGAATTGGAATGAGGCAGAGGCTATTCAGATCCACGAAACGTTGAAAAACTTGAAACCGGGCATACTGGAAGAATTAATCCATGGGTTATTTGATGATCATTGAGCAGGCGAAGGCCATGGGCCTGTGTAAAAAAGCCTGCAACTTTGCAGAAAAGGGCGAATGTGCCTATCACCGTTTCCCGTCACACAACTACCTATGCGTCAAGCCTGGCGTCTGTGCGCTGAACGAGGAGGATGTGGATATCATGGTCAGGGAATACAATTTGAGGAGGATAAGACGATGACCCAAGCCTGGTGGCTCGGGATCGATCCGGGGAAAGACGGGGCCATGTGCCTCAAGTCTGGGGATTCCATCATAGTCTCTGATTATGAGAGTTTGTATCTCACGTCAAAGAGGTTGAGGGAATGGGAGTCTGAGTATCAAATTGCCGGGGCGTTTATCGAATATGTCCACAATATGCCAAAAGACGGAGGATCGTCTGCGTTCAGATTCGGGACGAATTACGGCCAATGGTTAGGGTTCCTGGCCATGCTCGATATTGATTTCAAGAAAATCCCTACTAAAATGTGGCACAAAGGACTTTTCAAGGGGATTAAGGGCAGAACAACGAAAAAGAAATCTCTCGCTCTCGCTCGGCAAATGTTCCCGGACAGTCAGTATTTTCTCAGGGAAGGGGACCATGACAGGGCAGAGGCCATGCTCATAGCTCATCAATGTGAGAGGTTTTTTCATTATCCGGGGAGGAGAGGCAAATGACAGAAAAGACGCAGGGGCGGTTTTATTGCAAACTCAACAAGTGTGAACTCTCGATCAAAGACTGTTTGCATCGCAGGAACATAGCGATCCTGAAGATGGACCCTAAAACATCGGGTAGTGCTCGAAGAAAATATGGACACCTGCATGTTCAAAGTTGTTTTTCTTGCGAACAAGGGTTGGAGCTATATCGAGCGTTCGGCCCTGGTGATGCCTCAGACAAAGAAGCAAGGACACGCATTAAATCTGCGAAAAAAAATAAAACAAAAAAAACGGTGGCCATGAAAGAGCGGGTTTGTAATTTGCCTGGCTGCAACGAGCCCATCGTGAAAGCGGAGGGAATGTCTCTACAAAGTCTCGCACAGTGCCGTTATTGTGCGGAGCATAGGGCTATGTCACCCACGGCCCGAAAACATGACAGCGCTCGACTGAAGCTGGAACAGCAGAAAGAAAAAGAAATGGCGTAAAAAAAAATGCAACTTATCAATGTATAAACACTCTTTTCCAAAGGAGCTGAACAATGAATTTTAGAATGGATCAAATTGATGAGCTATCCGTTCTCGCAACAAAATACATTGCAGAAGAATTTGAATATCACGAACAGGATAATCCCCCTGAAATTACGCCAGGGATGGCCAGGAATGTAGTTAAGGCCATACTCTCAATTTCAGACAAAAACTGCAGTTCTGATCGTCGGAGCGGTGAGATTCGACGTTGCAGTGAATGCAGCGCCCCGGCTACTATTTTTTTCGCTAATTATGCGCTGTGCCCTTCCTGCGCAAAGGAGGTGTAACCATGCCCGATCCAGCACAAATAAAAGTCGTCCTCGCCCTTGTTCTTTTGTTCGCCGTGTTCTTGATTGCTGTGCTTTGGATTTTTAAAACGGCTCTCAAACCATCCCCATACGCCTGGTACGTCCACATAAGCGGACCCGACGATGTCACAGGCCCATACTC
>JAEINR010000175.1 GCA_016342325.1 Desulfobacterium sp. | reverse complement strand
ACATACAACTGGCGACGCTTCACCCTCCTTCTTTGCAGCCAGATTTATGTTCCCATCAAAATTCTTCTTGATAATTCATCCAAAGAAGTCCTCATAGTTGATGATGCGTCCTTGTTACACGATCCGCTGGATACAAAGCCAAAATTATCTTTGTATCCAGCGACAAAAAGCGGGGGTGGCTCGCTCTTTTATCAACAGATACTTGTCTCGCTGGTGAAGAAATCATAAGGCTATACGGAAAGCGCTGGGACATCAAAGTGTTTTTTAAGTCTGAATATTGAAAGAACATTTAAAGAATATTGATTTAACACGGATTTTGAACATGCTCACTGACGACTCCAAAAATCCATTTAAAAGAAAGATCAATTGCAATAGTCAAAGGCGGGAATATCAGAGTCTGAATGATCATAAACCAATTCAGGGATATGAACAGGATCAGGTGCCGGCGGATCAAACAGAGATCAGATGATCCCGTGAAGTTTCTGTCCTTTTTCTCCTAGGCGATCCACCCGTTTTTCAACTTCAGGGTCGTTCACAAGGGGAGGCGCATGAAAGGGCTTTATCCTGGCATCAATGATCAATGGGCCGGTGCACCCCCAGTGCTTGTGACGAACAACGCTTCCTGCACCGTGGATGTCGTGGGAGGGATTGGACCTTGAAAACGTGGTCCACAAAAAGGTAGCAAAATCCCTGGCTGCGAAATCAGAGTCATCTGTGATCACAAACAGGGGAAGGCCCGCCATGGACGGTGTTGCAGCAAGGGTTTCGCCAAGCGGTGGGATCTCTTTATGGGCCTGGTCGTAATCCGTGAAAGCAGGTCCCTTGACAACCACCATGCCGGGGGCGGCAAGCCTTGGATTGGAAAAAGAGACCGGAAGGTCGACCCCGGACGGAAACGCTGTCAGAAGGGTTCTCAGCTTTTCGCCTGCCGCAGCAATCACCACCTTGGATCCCATGTTCAGCCCCTCTGAGGAATAGTCCAGGGTGTCCATGGTGGTTGAGGTGTGAAAATGAAGATCCCGGGTGAAATCCACCCGTTCCAGGCAGTGGACGAGGAAAGCCATCTCGTCGGAGATGTCAAGACCGGGGGTGTCTTCGTGGGCCGCGATGAAAAGATACTTGGCAAGGGACAGCTGCCCAAACCCAAGTATGGCGCAGGCATGGGTTAAAAGCTCCCGGGGCTGCTTGGGCGCATAGGGGGTATACCGCTCCCGGGCCGTGGCAAAGAGAAGGGGGTGGACCCCGGCGACATCAACAGCGTGGACCGCCGTAACCCCGGGAATGGTGACGGGAACGGCGGGCTCGGTCATCTCATGGATGAGCCGTCCGAATACCGAGTCCTCCTGGGGAGGCCTGCCCACCACGGTAAAGGGCCATATGGCATCGTTGCGGTGGAAGACCGTGTCCACCTCAAGATAGGGGAACCCGTGCTGGAGGGAATAGTAACCCAGGTGGTCCCCAAAGGGCCCCTCGGGTTTTGTGCCCATGGCAATGGTGCCGGTGATACAGAAATCCGCGTCCAGGGAGATCACGTACCCGTCCTTGATGGTGTAGCGGAACCGCCTGCCGGCAAGGGCACCTGCAAAACAGGGCTCGGGAAGATGCTCGGGAAGGGGCATGACAGCAGCAAGGGTGTGGGCCGGTGGCCCCCCTACAAAGATGCTCACCTTGAGCTTTTCTCCCTGGTCAAGGGCCTTTGCATGGTGGTTGGCAATGCCCCGGTGGATCTGGTAGTGCAGTCCGATCTCCCGGCCCGGAAGATAATCATTTCCGGACAGCTGCACCCGGTACATGCCCACATTGGAATGGAAAATGCCCGGCTTTGCCGGATCCTGGGAACAGACCTGGGGAAGGAGGATAAATGCGCCGCCGTCCTTTGGCCAGCACC
Organism: Desulfobacterium sp.; assembly: GCA_016342325.1. Taxonomy (GTDB): domain Bacteria; phylum Desulfobacterota; class Desulfobacteria; order Desulfobacterales; family Desulfobacteraceae; genus Desulforapulum. The sequence goes on along the minus strand of JAEINR010000175.1, from coordinate 4,541 downwards.
GGACCATGGGCAGATCCTCGATCCCTGCCCTGTTCTCCAGCACCGATCCCTTTGTTGTGTTCCGGGGCAAGGCATGGACAAGGCCCGGCAGGGCCTTGAGCGCCTGATAGGGCGACTTGAGGGCCTCTCCCGGCTCGGATTGAAGCTTCACCAGGGTCTTGACCGTCTCAAGTTCCCGTCCCAGGATCTTTACAGCCCGTTCATGGGTGCCAAAGAGGTTTGACACGGCCGGGAACTTGGACCCCTTAACCCGTTCGAACAGGATGGCAGGCCCCTTGGCCTCAAACACCCTGCGATGGATCTCGGCCATCTCCAGATCCGGATCCACCTCCTGTTTGATCCGGATGAGCTCATTCTCTTTGGAAAGAAACTCCACACACTGGGCAAGACTTGAAAAACTCATATTTCCACTCTCTTCCTGGAACCAAACCCGAGACGGTTGTCCATATAATACACCTCTTCCGGAACAAACCGATAAAAGCTTGCCCTGTACTGCTTTGTGAGTGCAGCCAGGGCATTTTCAGCATTGATCCTGATATTAAATTTCTTCACATAGGCCCCTGCCGCGGCAAGGGCTTCGACATTCATGGAAACAGGCGCTATCCGTCCCTGCATCTGCAGCCCCCGAAGCGCTTTCACCTCATCTGAATCGTGATAAAGCGAGGCTGCGCACCCGCTTTCCAGGTTTTCCCCATCCTGGATATGACGGGAATCAGGAGAGGAAAAGAAATAGAACCCACCATTTTTGTAGAGATAATAAACCGGCGCTGCCCAGCACCCCTGGGAGCCCCCTGTTGCCAGGGTCATCACCCTGGCATCCGCGGCAAGCGTTTTTGCTTCTGCGGCAAGCGGTCTGGCCGCTGGGTCAAGAGGTTGATCCAAGATAGCCCCACTCCTTCAAACGTTTGTAGGCATGGCTGGCATAATCGCCCTGTTGCACCTCGTTCAGATACTGTTTGTAAAATTGGGCGGCTGTTTCGGTCCGGTCCATGCCCTCCTGGCAATATCCCTTGAAAAACAGGGTGCCGGGATTCCCTGGAAGCAGCTGACCGTAGGTATTGAACCGTTCATAGGCCCGGTTGAACTGTTTGCGTTTGAGATGGGCAAAGCCTGCAACATGATGGCCCTGGGCCTCACTGGGATAGAGGCTTACGGCAAGATCCGCATAGGTGGCGGCCTGATCAAACCGTTCGTTAGCCAGCAGGCATTTTGCCATCATCACATGGGCTGCGTAATCCTCCTTTGCAAGCTTTATGGCCCTTGCAAAGTTTGTCTCGGCCGTTCCATACTGTTTCTTTGCCATGTAACGGTCCCCCTCCTGGAGGGCCTCAATGGCCTTCTCAATAGATCTGAGGGACGCGGTCCGGTCCATGTAGCGCTCCCGGTGCAATGGAAATGCTGCCGAATTGCCATAGGGATCACGGCTCTTGGCCACGGCTGTCTCATACCGCTCATCGCTCATGGGATGGCTTGAAAACAACATATCCGCGGCCGAGGCCTTTGTTTTGTTCAGGTTGTTCAGGATCGACATAAGCCCGACAAAGCCCTTGGACGAATACCCGGCCTGGACCATGTAGCGGTTGCCCAGGTCATCGGCCTCCCGCTCGTTGTCCCGGCTGTAGCGGGCAAGCAAAACGCCCTGTCCCAGCATGCCAAGCTTTGAGGCCACTTCCCCTAACCCCTGGCTCTGGGTGCCGATGGCTGCGGCCACCCCGCTCACAAATATCGAAGACAGGGTCGACTTGGAGATCTGCTGGGCCGAGTGCCGGGCATTGACATGGCCGAGTTCATGCCCCAGCAGGGCCGCAAGTTCGGCCTCGTTGGACATCTTTAACAGGATTCCCCGGGTAACGGCAATGCTGCCCCCGGGAAAAGCGTAGGCATTGATATAGGTGGCATTGACGCACTGGAACAAATAGGGCATGTGGGGTCTGTGGGTGCGGGCGGCAATCTTCCTGCCAACGTCAGTCACATAGCTGTTAAGCCGTGAATCCTGTACTGCACCGTAATCCGTGGAAAACTGATGGGGAGACTGGGACTTGTCCATGGAGATCTCCTGTTCTTCGGAGATCATCATAAACTGGTTCTTTCCTGTCACCGGGTTAACGGCGCATCCGGCCAGTACAAGGCCTGCCCCCGCAAGCACGGAACCGTGGACAAACTGACGGCGTGTCATTTTAGTATCGGATTTCATAGGAATTTCCTTATGGATTCAAGGCCCCTTTCACGGCCGGATGGTCTCCTGCCGGCTATTTTCTAAAAATAGCGCCAAACAGAAAGAATGCCACACTTCCGGCCAGAAGCAGTTGATAGAGGGGGAGGTCATAGGCCAGGTAATGGAGCCCCTGTTCCATGAACTCAGCGGGCATGGCTTCGATGATACCTGCAACACGGTCGTTTGTTACCGAGGCAAGGGTGTAATCATGCCAGACATTATTGGTGTCCATGATCGATGATAGCCCCTGATATCCAAAGACACCCGCGCCTCCAGCGCCCAGCACACATCCTGTCAACGTAAAGTTATTCATCATATCACCTGCAATCCATGACTTTAAGTATTGCCCCCACTTCGTCCATGATCACGATCTGTTTCTTAAGCACGCTCCTCTCATACCGATTCTTCAGCCGGAATCGGACCGTCACTTTATAATGACCATTGTCAAGAAGCCGCACCGGGGTCCATGACAGATAGTGAATCGAATCGGGCTTTGCCACGCTCTTCTGGTGATACATGACCACCTGTTCAACGGAATCGTCCCGGGTATCGTTATGGGGGGAATCAGCCCGGGCCGTTGACAGGGGAACCATCCATGCCAAGACCAGTACCACTAACATCGATTTTACAAACAAACGAAAAGTTGATTTCATCCTCCCTTTATATTCTGCCCACGGCCCCCAAGTCAAACCCTTTCCAGGGCTTTTTACTTTTCTTTGCCGCTTCTTTGTGGTAATCCTGCCCCACCAAATTATGACAAAAAAAAAATCAACATTCAAACAGGTGGGATTTGCCTCGATCATCATGATGGCATCCGTCTTTGCAAGCCGCATCATCGGCCTTGCCCGGGAGATGGCCATTGCCTTTTCCGGGGGGGCCGGCGGAGAGGTGGATGCCTACCAGGTCGCCTTTATCATCCCGGAGATCCTCAACCACATCGTGGCAAGCGGGTTCCTCTCGGTCACCTTCATACCCATATTTTCAGCCTACCTGGCAAAGAACGAGGAGGCCGAGGGATGGCGGATCTTCTCCATCGTATACAACACCTTTGGCGCACTGCTGCTTGGGGTCACCCTCCTCGCCCTCTATTTTGCCCCACAGCTTGTCTCCCTGCTGGCCCCGGGATTTGAGGATCCCGCTCTTTTTCAGCAGGCCGTGACCATGACCCGGATCATCATTCCGGCCCAGCTTTTCTTTTTTTCAGGCGGGCTCTTTATGGCGGTCCAGTTCACCAAGCAACGCTTCATGATTCCGGCCCTGGCGCCCCTTCTGTACAATCTCGGCATCATCATCGGCGGCGTTGCCCTGGGGCCCTGGCTCGGCATGGAAGGATTTGCCTGGGGCGTCCTTGGCGGGTCCTTTGTCGGAAATTTCCTGCTCCAGTATTACGGGGCAAAAAAAGTCGGTATGGACTTTAAGTTCATCTTTGGGGTCACCCATCCGGAATTCATCCGCTATGTGCTGCTGACCCTGCCCCTGATGGTGGGCCTGACCATGACCTTTTCCACGGAAATCCTGCTTAAATACTTTGGTTCCTATCTTGCTGAAGGCAGTATTGCCGCCCTCAACTACGGGTTGAGGATCATGTTCATCCTTGTGGGATTGTTCGGCCAGGCAGTGGGGGTCGCCTCCTACCCCTTCATGGCAAAGCTTGCCGCCCAGGGAAAAACAGATGAACTCAACACCCTGCTGAACACCACCATGAAATTCCTGATGCTGGTGATCCCCATCTCCGCGCTCTTCATGGTGCTGAGGCAGGAGATCGTCCTCATCCTGTTCCAAAGGGGACGCTTTGACCTTGAAGCGACCCGGGTCACGGCCCAGGTTCTGCCGTTTCTCCTTTGCGGCACCTTTGCCTTTGCCGCCCAGACCGTTGTGGTGAGAGGCTATTATGCCACCCAGAACACCTGGTTTCCGGCCCTGGTGGGCACGCTTTCCGTGGTACTCACCCTGCCGCTGTTCTACGTTCTCATGACCCTCATGGATACAAGGGGGGTGGCGCTGGCCCTGTCACTGGCCGCAACAGCCCAGACCCTGATCCTGTTCGAGCTGTGGAACCGAAAGAGCCAAAACCATGCCGGAAGATCGGTGTACCGTTTTTTACTCTCCATGCTGACCCTCAGCGGGGGAATCGGGCTTTTACTCTGGAAGTTCGCAGCCGTCCTGAAGGGCGTCATCGACGCTTCAACCCTGCCGGGGGCGATTCTGGTCTGCATTGTCACAGGTCTTGTCTTTGTGTTGATGTTCACCCTGGCCGGCACACTCTTCAAGATCGAAGAGATCAACCGGTTCAACCAGAAGATCCTTCAAAAATTGCGACGATAAC
>JAEINR010000023.1 GCA_016342325.1 Desulfobacterium sp. | reverse complement strand
GGATGTATCCTCTCAACAAAAAATTTAGGGTGTTGTTGAAAAAATAAATTCTGAATGACTAAGCCGAATATTTACGGGGGAGGAGACATTAAAAACAATTCAAGATAGAATAGTAAAAGGGGAGAAAGCAGAATAATCCCATGGGATATCCGGAAAAAACCGCCATCACCGTCTTCATCCCAATGACCGGAAATGTTCAGGCCGGAGTTGATCATAACTCCGGCCATATGCCCAAAAGACGGCCGCCGGGTTTTGGCCGTCCCCGCCGCTCAACTTTGCGATACACCTGGCATCCTCAAGAAAACGGCGGGACGGCACCCGCGACGACCTGGCCGAGTTATGATACGTCCGGTTACAACTGGCTCGGAATCGTATGAATCAACTCCTTGGCGAGAAGTTTTGCGATCATGGAATAATGATCGCTCAAATACAGTTGAATGTCATTAAGCCGGTTATCATACTTTGTAATCGAATCCTGGTCATCCTTCTGTAAAGCCATCCGCAGTTGCCGTCCGATCGACTTGAGTTCGCTTCCGGAAGGCAAATCGGGATCAACCGTAACATGGCCGATATTGTATGCGAACTCCCAATCGGCCATCGCTTTTTCGGGAATGCCGTCGTCGATGCACCCTTGCAATCTCACCTGCGCATCCGTATAGTTGACGACGGTCTGCTCTTTTTCTTCCTTGGACATTCCTGTGTCAGCATAGGCTTGATCGACCAGTTGCTCCGCCAAGCGGCATTCCCGGTCCAACCGTTCCAGCTTGTTGTTGTAGGCACGTATGGCACCATTGATTTCCGAATCGTTAGAAACCCGTTTAGTGATGGGAACTTGAATGGTATATCCATTCTCCAGTACGTTCTGGGAATCGACTCTGTGCGCTCCGACCCATACGATTGCCCCGGTTTTGACGTCAATCAGCTTGGCATTGAGGATACCGTAATATCCCGGCTTGGAGACCAAGCGGTAACTTGAGCCGACCAAGGCGTTTCGAAGACCGGGATTGGTAATGCACTGCTGACGGATCTCCGAGGTATTGGTAATTTTGATGGACCTGTCCTTGAGTGGGAGAATTTTGAAATCATTGACCTGCAGGATATAGTCTGCCCATACATTGTCCACTCCGGGCTTGGCTGCCCTTATGAGTTCGGATATGTCGGCCAATTCTTTTTCCTGGCCATGTTTTCGGGCGTCGTTCCTTCTCATGGAATTATACTTTCCTTCAATTTCCCGAACCTTTTCCGCCCACTTATCGATAGTAATTTGACCTGAATCCTTCAGTTTCGTAACGGCTGCGATAGTCGCATTTTTAGATTTCTGTAGCGGGTTTGCTTTGTAATAGCTATTATTGTCGGTTGAGGCATCACGCTTTTCTCTAAGTTTGGCTTCGAATTTGGCACGGTCCAGAACAATGAAATTTTTCCGAATGAGTGACTTTTCGATCTGCTGCTCGGCCTTGTTGAAATAGCCCGTTGTTTTGAAACTCAGCATCCCTTCATTGTCGATTTGTTGTTTCCCCTGCTCCTGGCGTTCTTCCCGACTTTGCTGCTCCACGGGCACGCTGATTACGACCCTTGAATCGTCCGGTACGTAAAAATTATTTCGAAAAGTAATTTCATCCTTAAGTTTTGTCTCGTCCGTGAGCTCCTTGCCAAAAACGATGGACGTCGTCAAATCCTCTTCAAACGGAGGAGTGCGATCGGACTGCTTGGAAAACGACGGAACGGCTTCCAACACCGGACGCGGCGTTGCGCAGCCGTTTAAAACAACTAAACCCAATAAGACCATTAACGCCCAGCTTTTAATCTTCGTTACCACCATTTTTCCTCCTTTTCAACAAATGTAAAAAAACTAAAAGAACTGAGATCGTACGTTGCGAAGCGATGGATGTCAAGCAAGTTGTCAGCTGTTCCTAAAACGATTCAATGTTCTGAAGAGTAAACCCATCCTTCCCTCGCCCATTGGGGCTTTTGCTTGTTGCCTAAGCCGTAACATGCAACAGTCCTCCCCCATGAGGACTGGACTCATATGACTGAAGCCCCCCCCCTTAAATAGAGCTCTTTGTCATTCTGTGTGGGTAAATTTGCCAATGTGCAGAGAGTATCCGGTGTCAATTACTTTGTCCGGTCGGTCTAATGATTTAAAACTTCAAATCCAATATTTTTTTTGATGTTGAATAAGAGAAAGATTGTTCCTTCTCCTTAACCCATTTTTTTGTAACTTCGTTCCTTGAATGGACTTGGTTTTTATGTTGAGAACAGGATCATGGATAACGTTCTAATTATTTTTACATCCCAGTTTAATGCCTGCACCTCAAACGGCAGTGCAGATTATGAACCCATAGAAAGGGATTATCGAGCCCCAGACACCGGACGACCTAACCGGACCGGATAAAACGCCTGGAGACCGGTGAAACCCAAAGGGTGGGGCAGCATGACAGGGTCGTTGTCAACCGGGACAGCTGCCCACCGGTTCAGGATTAGAATTGGTACTTCAGCATTGCCGTAACCACCCTTCCGGGATTATAGCCTTCCAGACCATAGGCAACCCCATGGACACTTTCACTGCCCTGGGAGGTCTCGGTATGCTCATCATCGAAAATGTTCTCCACGGATAACGAGGCGGTGAAACCATGGCCAACGGATTTCCAAAATTTGATATCAGCGGTAACATAGCTGTCTGCGGCCTTGTTTTCACTGTTCACATCATCCAGGTACTGCTCGTCTTTCCACCGGATGTTAAGCTTTGAATTAATAACCCTGTTTTCCCACACAGCCGACAGGTTGACGATCTGGGCGGGAGAGGACCGCAGCTCCTTTCCGGTCAGATCCGTTGCTCCGGAAAAATCGGGTTTTTCATACTCTTTTATCTCTGTGTCCGCATAGGTATAATCGGCCTTGAGCCGAATATGCGCTGTTAAGTTGTACTGGGCGGCAAGCTCGATGCCATGGATCGTAACCTCCCCCACGTTCTGTTTGATTTTATAGGTCTGGGTTGCCCAGTAGCCACTGGATCCCACGGGAATGCCCGTATCCACATAATAGAGGAAATCCTTTCCAAGGGAGTAAAAGGCCGAACCGGACAAAGTGAGCTTGTTCACGGGCGTGTAGCTGGCACCCAGCTCAAAGGTGTCGATGGTTTCAGGTTTCAGATTTGGATTGGCAATCTTGGGCCCGACATACTGCCAGCCGGTCCGGCACAGATCGTCAAGCTCGGGGGCACGGAACCCCCTGGAGTATGAGCCATAGGCATTGAGACGGTCGCTGAAAAGGTATTTTCCCGAGATCCTTGGACTCAAGGCATCCCAGTTTTCATCCTTGATGGGATTGCCGTCAACATAACCGGAAAACAGGTGCCCCGGATGGGTGGATGTCTCGCAGTCAACGGTTTCAATATAGTCATACCTGAGCCCCAGGGAAAGGGTCAGCCTGTCATCCGCAAGCGTCAGCCGGTCGTCCAGGTAAAGGGCGTAAAAACGCATATCCCCGCTGTTTTTTATGAATCCGCCGTCCCGATCAAGGTCCTGGGCATCCACCCCGCCCTGCTTGATGTCTGCGCCGATCCCGACCCTGTTCCACTGGGCAAGAAAGGGAGAGGAATAATGCAGGATCCCCCCCATATCACTGCGATCGGAGTCCACATCGGTATCGGTTTTTCCGATGCGGTCGTATAACTTGTAATACTCCTCCAGCTGATAGTAGAGTCGCGTCTCCCATTTTTTATCCTCCATGCCACCGCTGTAGGTGAGATTGGCCCGACGGTTCTTGAAGTGACGGTACTCCCCATCGTCACGATCATCCCCTTTGACGCCTTCGCTCCTCTCATCATAATAGTAAGAACAATCCAGCTTCAAATGATTCAATTCATTGAAGTCATACCCCACCTGGGGAGAGATGGACCACTCATCCAGGTAAAGGGGCATGATCCCATACCCGTCATCGGTCTTTTTTTTCCGGGTATGGTCTGACGCCGCTTCCCACCCGTCGGTTTCCCGGTACATGCCGGCAAGTGCGAAGTTAAATCCCCTGTCCGGATCTTTCCTGGCGGCCACATTGAACCGGCCGCCCCAGGTACCATGGGAACCGACCTCCGTTGCAACGGCCCCTGAACAGGGAGCGGCGGATCGTTTTGAGATGATATTGATCACACCGCCCATGGCGTTGCTGCCATACACCGACGAGCCCGGCCCCTTGAACACTTCGATCCGTTCCACCGTATCCGGGTTGATGCTGTTCCAGTTCACGCCCCCGGAGTCTGTCTTGTTGATGGGGATACCATCCATCAGCACCAGGGTTCTGCCCTGCTCAAAGCTTCCAAGGCCCCGCATGCCGACCACGGTTCGCATCTGGCTGGTGCTGGTGCGGTTTGAGGTCACACCGGCAACATCCCTGAGAACGGTATCCAGGGTTGCTCCGGCCATGTTTTCAATATCCTGCCGGGTTATGATCTCTATTTTTGCAGCAACCGCATCCCTTTTTTCCGGTACCCGGCTGGCGGTAATCACCACATCATCCAGGGAAAAGGTTTCACTGGCAAAGGCGTCTGTTGCCCACACAAAAAACACCAGCACTGTCACACAAAAGAGAACCCTTGCCGTGTCACAACACGCCGTTCCCATGGTTTCACATCTCTGTTTTCCCATCATTCGTTTCTCAATCATGGTTTTCTTTTCTTCCATTCGCTTAGTTCAGAAGGGTGGTAAGGCCTGCCACTTCATAGGGGTTGGAACCTGCAGTAATCATCTCTTCAGCCATTTTTCCGGTAACCTCGAACTCTTTGGCAACGGTCACAAACCGCTGGGGTTCGTCCAGGTAATCCACGAGAGCAAAAACCAGGGCGGCCTTGGGACTCTCCTTTGGCGCAAGCGTTCGCATCCTGTCAAAATCAAAGGAAAACACAACGCCTTTGCCCGCCCCTGTTTTCTTGTCCGTGATCAAAAGCATTCCGGCCGGATTCGCCACAGAAATGCTATTTTTTTGTTCCTGGGTCAGCTTTTTCACGATCATCCCACGCTTGCCCGGGGTCAGGTCCAGGAGCACCTGGAACGCATCCTCCTTGCACCAGATGGGAGAGGATATCATGGTGTATCCCTCCCCCTTTTTTAAGGGATATTTATCGAGGATCATTTTAGAAATCAGATAACCCGAGCTCACACCGGGGCAGAGGTGGTTGTGAAGCTCTGCACACTTGAGGTAGTCATAGGGTGCACCAAGGGCCCAGGATCCTGCAATGGTGGCAATGGTAAAAAAATCGGACTTACAGGCCAGCCCGTCTGTCTTTTCCCAGAAAGCTTTGCTGGAAAGGTTTGACCGGGAAAGTTGGAGCCCCTCGGTAGCAAAGGTGCTTTTTCCCATGGTCATGACCACGGCCTCCCCGGTGCTCCCCCGGAAAAGCGTGATACTGAGGGGATAGAACTGGGGGCGCTGGAAAAAGAGCAGGTTCTGGCTGCCCATGGAACAGCCGGTCAGCTCCTGGATGGGTTTCAAGTAATCGATCCCCGGCTGCCCATTGCTTCTCACATAGGGCGCATTGGTCAGGCATAGAAGATCGGCGCTGCCCTTCACTGTTGAGATATCTGCCATGGCCTGGGCAATCATCCGGTTAAACCGGGAATCATCGGCACTGGCCGGCCCTATTGCAACAAGGGTAAGGACGATTATTGTAACGACATGTTTGAGCATTGGCTTCATCTGTATGGAACTCCTTTATCTGCTGTTAAAAAAATGAGGGCACCCAAACCCGTGCCCCGCCCTTCATCACCCAGGTCCTCAGCGGTTCGAGGTCTTGGAAATGGGATCGACACCGGTGGGAAACATGGCGGCAAAGGGTTCAAACCCCTGGGTCTCTTTGACCGTGCAGAAGTGCATCCCCTTCTTGCTTCCGGTCATCATCAAGGGGGCGGCTTTATCCACATCAAGGTGATATGCCTCGTCAATGGCGTCGTCACTCACCTCCAGGCGAAGCACCTTTCCCACCACAAGGCTGTACCGATCCTCCTTGTACTCCTTCACAAAGGAGCACTCCATCCATGCGTAACACCCCATTATCCCGGGCGCTTTGATGGTGACGGACGGTTTCTCTTCAAGACCTGCCACCTCAAACTCGTCCACCTCAGGACCGCTCATTCTTGCCGTGGGAATGACGCTCGTCTCCATGTCCGCACCGGCAAGGTTGATGACAAACTCCCCGGTTTCCCTGATGTTGACCAGGGTATCCCGATTTTCGGCACTGGCAAAGGTGATGAGATCCAAGGGTCTCAACACCGGCATGATGCACGAATAGGGGGCGATATTTCGAACGCCGCCGGCGCTCACGGTTGAAATAAATGTCACGGGAAGGGGCATGACCCCCTCCCTCATAAAGGGTTTGAGTATCATCACGGTTCTCCTTATGTTGTGGGCGCAAATAGCACCCCGGTTTTTCAACGGGGTCAAACCTGTTTATCAGGCGAGCAATACGGACAATAAGCTAAGCCTGACCCCATATAGTAGATGCTAATAAGGGCAATAAGCTAGGCCTGACCCCATTAGATGACCCCATTAGAAGGCCAGGGCCATGCCGGCGATGAGGGTGGCCCCGGGCATGGGATATCCGGCCTCCTCTTCGTAATCCGTGTCAAAGAGGTTTTCTGCGGCAAGCTTGAGACTGAGGCTACGATTTTGTTTCTGCCACACCTTCCACTCTGCCGCACAGTTCACAAGGGTATAGGAGCCAAGACGCTTCAGGCCGGCACCGTTTAAGTGTTCCCGGCCGCCCACGTAGTTCAGGGTCAGGTGGGCCGAGACCCGGTCGTCCAGCTTGTAATCAAGTCCCACATTGGCCATGGTCTCCGGGAAATCCGGGATCTGCCCCTCAAGGACGTTGTTGCTGTCCCAGGGATCCCCCTCCTTGTCCCCCCGCTGGCAGGTCAGATTGGCAAAGGTTGAGAGATGCCAGGACAGGTCCACGGCAATGCCGATCTCGGCCCCCTTGAGGGTCACCTGGTCGATGTTGTAAAACACATTCCCGGTGCCAGCCACAAAGTTTGAGGCGATATAGTCATCCACCTCGTAGTAGTAGGAGCGGACCATCAGTTTTGCCGTGTCTGCCACCGTGTGCTCGTAGGAGAACTCATACTGGAGCGCCTTTTCCGAGTTGAACCCGGTGTTGAAAAATCCCGTGCCGTTGTTCAGGTACCACCAGAAGTATTCAGGCGAGGTGGGATAACGGTGGGCCACATTAAAAGCAAGGTGAAAGACCCCGTTGGCCCAGGGCCTGTATCCCAGGCGCAGGCGGGGGTCGAGGTTGGATTCGTCAAGTTGTGTCACCGGGGTGCTCCAGACGAATCCAAAGGCATCGGGATCGATGCTGTCCGCCTTGAACCACTCCTGACGGACACCGATTTGAAGATCCAGGGCCGGGTTGATCTGCCAATGGTCCTGGAGATAAAGGGCATGGTACTTTATGCTATCGGACTTGCCCTTGAACCCCTCCCGGATAAACGCAAAAAACGGGGAGTTGATGGAACCGTTGAAATAGGTCTCATCAATATAGGTGACAGTCTGGTCCCCCCAGCCGTGACTGCGGCTCTCGGCTCCGGCCTCGATCCTGTGGCTGCTGATCTCTTTCTCAATGGCAAGGTTCAGCGACCAGTTGTCCGGCTCTGCATCGGTTTCCCGCTCATAGATCCGTTTGCTTGCATCTGCGGCATCGTAATACACTTCCCGCTTATCCTGGCGCCAGGTCCTGAAATCGACCCTGGCACTGCCCTTGTCAAACGCCTTGGCAATCCAGGTGTTGAAGGACAGGTTCTCATCCTCGGAAAAGCTCCTGTTGCCCCAGGCAGAGAAGCCGTCCTTGAGGCGGTAGGTGATGCCCGGGCCCCCAAGCTCCCGGCCGTCGGCATCGGGATCTCCGGAATTGTAATGGGGCGTTCCCGGCCCGTTCATCACCGGCATGCCCGTCTCCTGGTCACTCCAGGAAAAGCCCGCCCCCAGCTCGGTGCCAAAGGGCATTTTTACACTGAGCTCGCCGGACGCCCGGTTCTGCTCAACAAAGTTGTTCCTGAGCCACCCGTCGGTATCGTACCGTCCGCCGGAGAGAACCCACCCCACCGCCCCTTTTTTACCCGAATGGGTGATGCTGTTCATGGTGGTGGTCATGCTTCCATACAAGGAGGTGATGGACGTCCTGGGGGTGTCCCCGGGTTTTTTGGTGACGATATTGACCACACCGCCCAGGGCATTGCCGAATTTGGCAGGTCCGGCGCCCCGATAGATCTCGATGCTTTCCACGGCATCCGCCGGAAGGGTGCTCCAGTCAACAGGTCCGTTGCCATAGGAGCCGTCCCTGTGAACCGGAATCCCGTCCTTCATGATCCGAAGCCGGGTCTCGTCAAATCCCCGGATGCGAAGTTTTCCGTTCTCGTTGCCTGCAACCGCGGTTCGCTTGAACTGGACCCCGGGCAGGTTCTTCATGGCGTCAAGCACCGTATCCGAGACCCCGGGACGTGGAATATCTTCCTCCGGAACCCGGTCGTCCATGGCAGATGATTCCGCTTCCGCCCGGACCACCACATCGTCGATTCTGTTCACTTCAACACCTGCGGCAAGGCTCCTGCCATCCACGCCCACAAGCGCCAGCCAAGCGCCCAGCATGCCTATTGCACCTTTGATAATCCTATGTTCCATTCCTAAGCTCCTTTCAGATAACCGGTTGCATCAACAGAGAAACCGATGCCGTCATGGTTTGGGCGCAACCGTACCCGGGAAACACGGTGGTTTCCATTTACCTTTCCATACTAGGTTGACGAAAGGAACAGGCTCCTGATAGGATATGCCTGCTCCGTTCGGGGCCGGGAAAACAGATATTATACTTTTGGACGGGTCTGATATCTGTTTTCCCACTCTCTCTATGTTTTTCTCAAATCACACCTCCAGGACCTGTAAGCAAAAAAAAAGCCACAAAGGACCATAGACTAAAAGTCTAAGGCCTTCATGGCTTTGGATTCTCTATTTTTTTACTACCTGCTGTGGCTCTTTTCACGACATCTTCAAGATGTCTTTTCCTTAGATCTTCTATTATACCAATGTCAGGGTGTCAACAGAATAATTGCTTTTTTCACCATCACCCAACCCTGACCGATTCCTAATAAAATACTCACGCGGATAGACTACTTATCCCCATGATTTTTCCGATTCATGCCCGTCCTGTAAAGAGGCAGGGGGCACAATTTATAAGGACACACCATGGTTGAACTAACAGATCGCACCTGGATATCACGGCTCAGCATCATCGACTTTGCATTCCAGCCCATCGTCAACATCCACACGGGAACAGCCTTTGGATTTGAGGCCCTTCTCAGGAACCACAAGGCCGCAGGATTTGCCACCATCGACGCCCTGTTTGACCAGGCCTTTGAAGAGGGGGTGCTTCACCAGGTGGATCTGGTGCTCAGGAAAAAAGCCCTGGCCAAATTTGCAGCCTTTAAACTTAACTGCCCCATCAAACTCTTTTTCAACCTGGACAACCGCCTCCTGGACTCAAGCGACTACGCCCCGGGCAACACCCTTACGGCCCTAGAGAGCTATGGCTACTCCCAGGACGATGTCTGCTTTGAAATCAGTGAAAAGCACCCGATATGCGACTCCGTAGATGCGTCAAAGACCCTGGCCGCCTACCGCTCCCAGGGATTTAAGATTGCCGTGGACGATTGCGGAGCCGGCTTTTCAGGACTCCAGCTCCTCTACTACACAGAACCCGATTACATCAAGATCGACCGGTTTTTCATCCAGAACCTTGCAAGCGACCCGAAAAAGCGGTTGCTCGTCTCGACCATCGTCAACCTTGCCCACTTCATGGGCTGCCTTGTCATGGCCGAAGGGGTGGAAACATCAGACGAGTACAACAGCTGCAGGGAGATCGGCTGCGACATGGTCCAGGGCTATTATATCCAGCGCCCCACCCTGGACACAGGGGAACTTAAGACACGGTACCCGAGGATCAAACATCTCACCAGCCAGGACCGGCGCAACAGGGCATCCAAGGACCGCGTCCTGATCAAGGCCCAGATCGATCCGGTCCGGCCGGTCTATTCCGACTGCAGCATCATCACCCTGTTCGAAAAGTTCAGGACCGAGGAGGATGCCTCCTTCTATCCCGTTGTCAACCGGTATGAGGAGCCGTTGGGCATCATCCGCAATACGGCGTTCAAGGATTTCATATTCTCAAAATTCGGACGCCAGCTCCTGGAGAATCCCGCCTTTGGCCGGGACATCAACCGATTCATCACAAAGCTTCCCATTGCCGATATCCACTCCTCCGTGGAGAAACTGATCGCGGTCTACACCCAGTACAACGGCCACGAGGGGCTCTTGATCGTGGACAACATGAAATATCTCGGATTTTTAAGCCCCCACTCCCTCCTCCGGATGATCAACGAAAAGAACCTCAGCATTGCACGGAACCAGAATCCCCTCACACGGCTGCCCGGTAACTCCCTGATCCACGACTATTTCTCAGAGGCACTGGCAGACATCAAATCCGCCTACCTTCTCATCTATTTCGATTTTGACAACTTCAAATCCTACAACGACACCTACGGTTTCAGGAACGGCGACCGGTTGCTGCTCATGTTCTCGGACATGCTCAAACAAGCAAGCCTTGCCGAGAACCGGTTTGCCGGCCACATCGGTGGAGACGATTTCTTCATGGGCATACAGGGAGAAGGGATTGAAACCGTTGAAGGGGAGATGAAAGCATTTGCCGCAACCTTTAAACAGGACGCGGAGAGCTTCTATGACCGGGAGGCCATCACAAAGGGGTATTGCGTTGCCAGGGACAGAAACGGCGTCACCAGGCAAATTCCCCTTGTGACCGTGAGCACTGCCATTCTCGAGCTACCCGACCATGTGGACCGCTCCTGCACAATGGAGCAGGTAAGCCTGATCATCGCCACCCTCAAGAAACGGGCAAAGGCGGCGGCCTCAAAGATCTCCTCCGCTACCATCATGGATTTTTCCAATGTTGAAAACCGTTGACCCCCACGCCCAATGGAGCTAAAACCAATGGTAACAAATTAACACTCAACCAAAGGATATTCAGATGAAAACCATACACGAGAATGCCAGGAAACTGATGAAGGGATTCTGCCGGGTCTGCCCCAGGTGCGATGGCAGGGCCTGTGCCGGAGAAGTACCGGGAATGGGCGGGCTTGGAACCGGCGGGTCGTTCAAGGCCAACCTGGAAGCCTTGGACAGCCTGCGCTTCAACATGCGGCTCATCCACGACGTGTCAGAGCCCGACACCACCACCTCCTTCCTCGGCATGGACCTTGCCCTGCCCGTTCTTGCCGCCCCCATCGGTGGTGTCAGCTTTAACATGGGTGGAGGCATATCAGAACAGGCGTATATAACGGCCGTAGTCAAAGGGTGCGAATCAAAGGGCATCCTTGGATGCACCGGAGACGGGGTGCCTGACATGATCCATGAATCGGGATTTGAGGCGATCCGGTCGGTGAAGGGAAAAGCCATCCCCTTTATCAAACCCTGGGAAGATAAGGAACTGTTTGACAAGCTTGAAAAAGCGGAACAGACAGGGGCAGGTATCGTGGGTATGGATATCGATGCCGCAGGACTCATCACCCTTCGGAAGATGGGACGCCCGGTAACCCCCAAAAACCTCGACGCCCTCAAAAAGATCATCAACGCCACCGCCATGAAATTTATCCTCAAGGGGGTGATGACCCCGGACGAGGCCCTGTTGGCCGTGGAAGCCGGAGCCGATGCCATTGTGGTGTCCAACCATGGGGGCCGGGTGTTTGATCACACCCCGGGAGCAGCCCAGGTGCTGCCCGGCATCGTTGACAAGGTCAAGGGAAAAATCGCCATCCTCGTGGACGGCGGCGTCAGAACCGGCGGCGATGTGCTGAAGCTCGTCGCCCTTGGCGCCGATGCCGTGATGGTCGGCCGCCCCTTCTCCATGGCCTGTGTCGGCGGGCTCCAGGATGGCGTGGAAACCCTCATCGACACCCTCCATGGCGAACTCAAACAGAGCATGGTGCTGACGGGAACCGCCACCATCAAAGGGGCAAGCCCGTCCATCCTGGTCTAATCCGTCAGCAGGGAGAGGGCCTTTGCATACCTGAATGCCGCCTCTTCCTGCACCATGGCGATCTTATCCAGATAGATCTTGCGCATCAATTCATCGCTGATCTGCATCACATTGCTGCGACAGACATGGAGGGTGGCCCGGGTCGCCCCGTTCACAAGCTCGGCCGACACCAGCAGATGGGGTTTGAAACTGTCGGGCAGAACGGTGTTGAGCCGCCCTGCCCAGTCAAACACCTCCATGGCCCGTGCAACCATATCCATGCTGATGGTGAGGATGTTACTGAGGCTTTCGTTTTCAAGACTGGAATCGCCGACTTTAACAAATTTGGAATAGGAAGCATAGGCCGCACCGTCCTGGCACACAAAATCCGAGAAATCGCGCTCAAGGCGTTCAATAGATCGTCTGAGACCTTCGAAGTTGCTCTCCTGTTCCGCATCTTTCTGTTTTTGAACCATCTCGAACCGAAGGGCCTTGAGCATGAGGTTGATGCCAAGGCAGCATGCATAGGCAGATGCAGATCCTCCTGCCGGAACAGGGCTTTTCCCTCTCAAATCCTTCAGAAATTCCATGGAACCCTCCTTCATTCATGATCCTGTTGATGATTGACGATATGATTCACAGTTTTGAAGGGTGACTTAGATCGTTATATCGCTGCCCCGGTTTTTTATCAAGATGTAATTTCGCCAAAGTCTGCAATCCAAGTTACCGCTTTACGTCCCTAAGAAACAACATAAGCCAAAGAAAAAGCCGCTGGTTTCATTGACATCAAACCGGTGCTGAAGTATAGAAACGACAGTAAAATGATAGGGTTTCCCATCGCTTTTCATATCGAAGTGTTCTTTGAATATAACCTGGGAGGAACCATAGATGACGACAACAAAACGGGCCAAAAGGGCCATTGGAAGTTCCATCCCGGGCACTGGGCTCAATCCTTTCAAGGAGACTCCGGAATATGGAACAGATCATGAAACAGAGGTTGACATGACCCCCAATGAATGCAATTTTGGGTCCCTTTGATCAAACAGTTTTTATAAGATCGACATTTGTCTGAACCCGATACAACTTTATAAGAAAGGATCAATCATGAAAAATCCAGTGGCGCATTTTCACGCCCTGCGCCTTGAAGAGCTGAAAACAGCCCTTGAGGCCAACAATTTTGAGGTATGGATTGCCGATACCACCATCCATGCAAAAGAGATCGTGATCAACGAGATCATTCCCCGGTCCAATCCCCAAACCATCTCCTGGGGAGGGTCCATGACCCTCATGGACACCGGGATAGAGGAAGCCCTCAATACCCTTGACGGCCCCATTGTCATCAATAAAAACGAGCCGGGAATTTCCAAAGCGGAAAAGGCGGAACGGATCAAGGCGGCCATGACGGCCGAGCTTTACTTTACCGGAACCAATGCGGTCACCGAAAATGGCCAGCTGGTCAATCTCGACATGATCGGCAACCGGGTCGGCGCCCTCACCTTTGGCCCCCGAGAAGTTGTTGTTCTCATGGGACAGAACAAGGTCGTACCGGATCTTGATTCAGCCATGGTCCGCATCAAGGAGTATGCCGCCCCAACCAATGCCATGCGCCTCGACATGAAGACCCCCTGCACAAAGACAGGTCAATGCATGGACTGCAGCAGCCCGGCCCGCATTTGCAACACCTGGACCATCACGGAAAAATCCTTTCCGCCCAAACGGGTCAAGGTGATCCTGATCCGCCAGGACCTGGGATTGTAGTATATTTAGCCGATCACCTCTGATTGTCGCGTTATTTTGGCAAGGGAATCAGATGGTTACTTGGCTCTGGCTTGTCCAGGTCTGGGGGGATCGGCGTGATGGATCCCCCCGCTCCGTCTTGATCAACAGCGCTTTCAGCTTCAAGGGAGCCCAGGAGTTAACAAGAAAAAAACACACATCCTATCCGCATTTGGTATACCCACAGGCGTGGCATTTCATGCAGCCTTCTTCAAAGGCGATGGCCTGACCGCATTCAGGGCAAAGATCCGCCTTTAGCTGCCCCCTAGGCGCCTTGGCCTTTACGGGGCTGCCATTGACCCGGTAGCGCCGCTCAAGCACCTTGGCAATGGCATCGGGAATGGAGAGAACCAGACCGCCTTCCTGGAACACCGCATGCTCTCCGCTGATACCCTTGAGCTGATCGATGACCTCCTCCACGTTAATGCCCGACCTGAAAGCAAGGGAAATCAACCGACCAATGGCTTCGGTCTTGGCCGTGGTGGATTTTCCGCATTTCCCAATGATGGCGAAAAGCTCAAAGGGGCGATTATTGTACTCGGACACCGACACATAAAGGTTTCCCATGCCGGTCTTGATCATTTCGGTGAACCCTTCAAGGACGTTGGGGCGGGCTTTCCCTGCAGTGAGGAAATCATTATCGTCCGGTTTAGGCCCTTTGCCGGAAACGGAAAGCACCTGGTTGTCCTTGCTGCCGTCCCGATAAATGGTCACCCCCTTGCACTTGAGTTTGAAAGCCAGATCATAGATAAACCTGACATCTTCCTCCGTGGCCCCATGGGGAAGATTGACCGTTTTTGAGACCGCATTGTCCGTATGCATCTGGAACGCCGCCTGCATCCGGATATGGGCTTCGGGCTTAATGTCATGGGCCGTGACATACACGTTTCTCAGTTCAAGGGGAATCCGGGGATTACTGCGGACGGTCCCTTTTTCGGCAATCTCCGCCATCAGCTCATCACTGTAAAAGCCCTGGCTCCGGGCCGCCTTGTCAAACACGGGATTCACTTCAAGAAGCCTGTCGTTGTCCATGACAGTCCGGACAAAACTAAGGGCAAATGCCGGCTCAATACCACTGGAGCATCCGGCGATAATGCTCAGGGTTCCGGTTGGGGCGATGGTGGTGGTGGTGGCATTCCGCATCCGGCACCCTTTCTTCTCCTTGAACACGCTATGCTCAAAATTGGGAAATACGCCCCGCACCTCTGCCAGCCCGCAGGAAGCGGCATGGGATTCCTGCTGAAGAAATGACATCACCTCTCCGCCAACCGCCATGGCATCCTCTGAATCATAGGGGATATTCAGCATAAAGAGCATGTCCGCAAACCCCATGATGCCAAGGCCGATCTTTCGATTCCCCCTGACCATCTGCTCAATCTCCTTGAGAGGGTATCGTGACATGTCAATGGTATTATCCAGGAACCGGACCGCAAGGTGGATGGTCTCCTTTAACCGGTCATAATCAATGACGGGGGTGCCGTTTTTTTCCGCCACAAACTTTGTCAGGTTAATGGAGCCCAGATTACAGGCCTCCATGGGCAGCAATGGCTGCTCGCCACAGGGATTTGTGGACTCCATATCGCCCAGACCCGGGGTGGCATTATACCGGTTGATCTCATCCAGGAACACGATGCCGGGATCCCCGGTGGTCCAGGCCTGCTTCACCAACTCGTCATACACCGCCCCGGCATTCAGCCGGGAGGCGGTTTTTTGGGTCCGGGGATCAATCAGGTCATACTCCGCCCCTTCTGCAAGTGCCGCCATGAACCGGTCTGTCACCCCCACGGAGATATTGAAATTGTTCAGTTCCTGCTTGTTGTTCTTGCAATTGATGAAGGCCATGATATCGGGATGATCCACCCGGAGAATAGCCATGTTGGCCCCCCGCCGGGTGCCGCCCTGCTTGACCTGCTCCGTGGCCGTATTAAAAATCTGCATGAATGAAACCGGGCCGGACGCAATGCCGCCCGTGGAGCCCACCTTACTGTTCTCCGGGCGAATCCGGGAAAATGAAAACCCGGTTCCCCCACCGGATTTATGAATAACGGCGGCATTTTTGACAGATTCGAAAATACCGTCAATGCTGTCCTCCACCGGTAAAACAAAACAGGCCGCCAGCTGGCCCAGCTCCCGTCCCGCATTCATCAAAGTGGGAGAATTGGGTAAAAATCTGAATTCCGCCATCAACCGGTAAAACCGGCCCGCCATTGCCTTTATATCCGTTTTGCTATCATAATTTTTCTCGGCCTGGGCAATATGATCCGCCACCCTTTTGAACATCTGCTCCGGAGATTCGCACACTTGGCCGGACTTGTCTTTTTTCAGATACCGGCGTTCAAGAACGGTCCGGGAGTTTTCGGTTAAACAAAGAATAGGGTCGGTGGCTGCTGTTGCTATTGTCATATTTTAAGATCCTGTTTTATTCAATTTAATCCCAGTTCAATCACTCTGAATCTGTTTTCCCACCAGGGAAAACCATCGCGTTTTCCTGGAAGGTGATACCTTATATAGTATCCACGCAGAAATGCAAGCACAATATATCGACACACATTGTTTTTTTCCCTCCGCGTTTTGAAAATAAAAGTTGAGTCCCATTTGACAATCAAACCAGACGGGGTTCTCTTGTATTTACAAACAAAAGGTGAGGTATTTATGAAAAAAAGTGATTCCAGATTACGCCATTGCCTGTATGTTACAGCCAATTCCCCATCCCCCATCATCACCCGCAAGGCACAGGGGAAGGCATCACTGGTTTATTCTACAGAACAGGGAGAGGCCCTGCAACATCCCATACAGGACGTATGAAAAGGTCTTCATCTTAAAGATGCAAACATTCTTAGGCTGAAGGAAGGAGAGTCCGTTGAGGGTTAAATCTTTTTCCTCTCTACTGGCAGTCGAACTATGAATTTAGTCCCTTTCTCTAGTTCAGACTCGATTCCGATTGTCCCTTTATGAGTTTCAGTTATAATAAAGTATGATACAGAAAGCCCAAGCCCGGTACCAATACCCACGGGTTTTGTTGTAAAAAAAGGCTCAAAAACTTTCTTGAGAGTATTTTTATCCATTCCGGGTCCATTATCTTCAATTTCTATTCGGAGCATGTCATTATCGATCTCATTCTTTATTCTTATGGTAAATTTTGATATCAAAGAATTTTGATATCCACCCATGGCATAGGCACCATTATTTAGAATATTTAAAATAACCTGCTGCACACTGTTCCCTTCACAGGAAATCACAGGTAGATTGTCTTCATATTCCCTTTCTATCGAAATAGCCTTAAAATCATAATGTTTTTTCAGATCAAAGTCTGTCGAAGCAAGTTCAAGGGTTTTTTCCACAAGCTCAACTGGATTGTGTGTTGAAAATGCCGAATGACTTTTCCTTGAAAAGTTTAGCAAATTATCAACGATAGCAGCCATCCTCAGACCTGAGTCTGCTATCGCTTTTAATATCTGGGGCACTCTTCTGTCTTCCAGAAATTTTACAATCGTATCCATTGAAGTGCCCACCTTCTCGGCAGCCTTCAAGTTAGCAGGGATATCTTTCCTGCTTAAACGGTTGGATAATACGTTGATATTTTGGATTACCCCCGCTAGCGGGTTGTTGATCTCATGGGCCATACCGGCAGCAAGTCTTCCCACCGATTCCATTTTCTGGGCCTGGGTCAACTGGTTTTGAAGCTTTTCCCTATCCTGCTCAGCCTTTTTCTGTTCGGTGACATCTCTGAATTCAACGGTTCTGACACTTTTTCCTTTGTAGGGAATATTTCGGCCTTCCAAACGGATGGGGTATTCCTCACCGTTTTTCAGCAGGCCGATTGCCTCGTAAGGTTCTTCATAACCAGAAAGAATTTTGTCCATAACCATGGGTCTCGATTGTTCGGCAATGAGCCGAAGACCATTCATTCCTATTAATTCGTCAACAGAGTACCCCGTGATCTCTGACAATCCCTGGTTACACTCTAAAATAGTACCTTTGTCATGAATGGTTATGCCACCGAAAGAGGCATTGTGAAGGGCTCTAAACCGGGCCTCGCTTTCTCGGAGAGAAGATTCAGCCTTCTTGCGGTCGGTGATATTAACAATAGACCCTTCAAGATATCCCTCATTCGGGAAAACCCTTGCCGAGAACAATATCCAGGCAGTGCTTCCGTCTTTGCGCATAATCTCTGCTTCATAATCGCTGACCGATTCTGCTTTTTGAATCTTTTCTAAAAACTCATTTCGGGCTTCAGGGCGACTCCATGCGTTTTTTGGACAATACTCAGCCATACAATCGTCTACATTGTCATATCCAGCAATTTCAGCATATCGTTTGTTGGTTTCTATTAATTGACCGTCAAGATTTGTCCTAAACAATGCCACCTGGGCATTGCGAAACAAGGACTTGTATTTTTTCTCGCTTTCACTGAGCTTTTGAACCATCTGTTTTTGATCGGTTATATCATGGGCAATTGCATATGTTTTCCCTTGATCAGGATTGGGATGAGAAACCCAGCTCAACCATCTATAGCTGCCGTCTTTGCATCGATAGCGATTCTCAAAGTTAATTGATTGAGCCCCTAAACGCAACTTTTCTTCGACAACGGATTGTGTGGATTCAATATCATCAGGATGAACAAACTCTAAAAATGGTTTTTGTAAAAGTTCTTTCTCTGACCAGCCAAGTATTTCTGTAAACGCTGGATTTACTTTTAGAAAAGTCGATGAATTGATATCAGCGATACAGATCATATCAATAGACATGGAAAAAATTTGTCTTGACTCTATCAATTCTTGTTCACATTTTCTGTGGGTACTGTCTTTTTCTTCCAATTGTTTAATACGCTTTTTCAGTTCTTTGTAGGTAGCTTCGTCGACCATATTCACACTCATATTTTACAATTGGTTTTAAATACAATAAAGTATCGCATAATATTACGATAAAGACAGGATTCTTGCAAAATGATTTTCTTCAATTATGTAATGAACATTCATGGTATCAGTGTTGGTTACGATTCAAAGACCAACAGAGTTGACTTGCATTCATAGTCTCCGCTTTTTTGAGGATTTAATCAACCACAATATAGGGTATTGGCAAGGATCCAAAATCTTCAATCGGTTTTTTCTTTCCCCCTTTATCAACCCACCGCCTCCGTGGTACCATGGGTGGCTAATAACCGATTAAGAAAGGATGTTTCCCATGTTAAACACCATGATGGCACAATTGATCCCTTTCCTTCCCCAGGACCTGGTATGGCTCTTTTCAAAACGCTACATTGCCGGCATTGATGTGGACGATGCTCTGGAGGTATCAAAAGAATTGAACAGCCAGGGCATGAAGGTGACCCTGGACATCCTCGGAGAATTCATCTTCACCATGGATGAGGCAAAGCAAAACACCCGGGCTTACATGGAGCTGATCCAGGCCCTGGAAGGATCGGGCATCGACGGCAACCTCTCCCTCAAACCCACCATGTTCGGACTTCTCCTTGACAAGGAGGGGTGCTACCGACACCTCTGGGAGATCGTAAACAAAGCGGTGGAGTGCAACACCTTCATCCGCATCGACATGGAGGATTCGGGGTGCACCTCCATGGAGATCGAGCTGTTCCGAAGGCTGAGGGCTGAATTCCCAAGACATGTGGGGCTGGTGGTCCAGGCCTATCTCAAACGCACCCTCAGGGATCTGAACAACCTCATGGATCTCCACACGGAAGAGACCCCCCTTAATTTCCGGCTGTGCAAGGGCATCTATACGGAACCGGCTTCCATCGCATTTCAGCAATACCATGTTATCAACGCCCACTACCTGGAAGACCTTGAATTCATGTTCAAGAACAAGATCTATGCCGGTGTAGCCACCCATGACGCCACCCTAGTAGAAAAAGCATTTGACCTCATCGAACACTATAAGGTGCCAAAGCACATGGTGGAATTCCAGATGCTCTATGGGGTGACGCCGAAGCTCAGGCAGTCCATCCTTGATAAAGGATACGACATGCGGGTCTATATCCCCTTTGGCGACCAGTGGTTCGGCTACTCCACCCGGAGACTCAAGGAGAATCCCACCATGGTGACCCACATCGTCAAGTCCCTGTTCATGAAAGGATGAGCACCCCCATATCCGCGGCCAGACCACCGTTGATTCCATGGTTTTTATCCCCCTGTTTTCAACCTTGTGTTCGCCCCTTCTATCTTGTATGGTGACGGTTGCGCCATGGGCGAAAAGGGTAACGATTCACTTGGAAGGAGCAGTAATGATCGATCTTAGAAGCGATACGGTAACAAAGCCCTGTTCAGGGATGCGGGCGGCCATGAACAATGCAGAGGTAGGGGACGACGTCTATGGGGAAGATCCCACGGTCAACCGTCTGGAGGCCCTTGCAGCCGATATGACGGGTATGGAGGCGGGCCTGTTCTGCTCCTCCGGCACCCAATCCAACCTGCTGGCATTGATGAGCCACTGCGCCAGGGGCGACGAATATATCGTGGGCCAGCAAGCCCACACTTACAAATATGAGGCCGGCGGTGCAGCCGTTCTGGGCAGCATCCAGCCCCAGCCCCTGGAGCTTGAACCGGACGGCACCCTGGATCTTGCCCGGGTGGAAAGGGCCATCAAGCCCGATGATTTCCATTTTGCCAGAACCCGGCTGTTATGCCTTGAAAACACCCAGGGCGGCAAGGTTCTGCCCATGGCCTATCTTGAAAAAGCGGAAGCATTTGCCCGCAAAAAGGGATTAAAGTTCCATCTGGACGGGGCCCGGATCTTCAATGCCGCCGTCAAGCTCGGCACCACAACCAAAGAGATTGCCACCCATTTTGACTCGGTATCCATCTGCCTCTCCAAGGGCCTTGGCGCCCCGGTGGGCTCGGTGCTCTGCGCAGGCCGATCCCAGATAACCGAGGCAAGGAGATGGCGGAAGATGCTCGGGGGCGGCATGCGCCAGGCTGGCATCCTTGCCGCTGCCGGCATATATGCCCTGGAAAACAACATCCAAAGGCTTGACCAGGACCATGACAATGCCGCACGGCTGGAACAGGGCCTTGCCGGGATCAATGCCCTTGAAATCGCTCCAGGATCGGTCCAGACCAACATGGTCTTTGTACGGGTAAAGCGCCGGGCCACAGCGCTTGCAGGCTTCATGGAGAAGAGGGGAATTGTCATGGACAAGGGCGACGACCTTCGCCTGGTGACCCATCTGAACGTATCATCCAAGGATATCGACACCGTTATAACGGCATTCAAGGAATTTTACAAATAGAGTAAAAGAGCAAAGGGAACGCGCTGCCATGGATTTTCAAAGTGTTGACGATGTGCAAAAACGGCTGGAGCAGGCAGACTATATCGCCTCAAAGGAGATCGCCACAGTGGTCTACATTGCCCTTGCAACGGATAAACCCATCCTCATTGAGGGGCCGGCAGGGGTGGGCAAGACAGAGCTTGCCAAAGCCGTTGCCACCTGCCTTGAAAGACGGGTGATCCGCCTCCAGTGCTACGAGGGGCTTGACGAATCCAAGGCCCTCTACGAGTGGGAGTATGCCAAGCAGCTCCTCTACACCCAGATGGTCAAGGAGCGGATCAATACGGTGATCGACGATGCCGCCACCCTGTCCGAGGCCGTGGATAAGATCGCAAGCCAGGAGGACGCCTTTTTCTCCGACCGGTTCATCCAGCCCCGGCCGCTGCTCCAGGCGATCCTTTCCCCGGACCCGGTGGTGCTCCTCATCGACGAGGTGGACAAGTCCGACCCGGAGTTTGAAGCATTTCTCCTTGAGCTCTTGAGCGATTTCCAGGTCACCATCCCGGAGATCGGCACCCGGAAGCCCGTGACCATCCCGGTGGTTTTTCTCACCTCCAACAACTACCGGGACATGAGCGACGCACTCAAGCGACGCTGCATCCATCTTTACATCGACTACCCCACCCCGGAGCGGGAGATGGAGATCGTCCGGCTGAAACTGCCCACCATCGAGGAAGGACTTCTCCGGCAGATAATCCAGGCCATCACCCGGATCAGGGGCCTCGATATCAAGAAAAAACCCTGCATCTCGGAATCCATTGACTGGGCCAAGGCGCTCCTCGCCCTCAACACAACGGAACTCACCAGCGAAACAGTGGAGGAGACCCTCAACGTGGTGCTCAAGTACCACCAGGATACCAAGGTGGCAAAACAGGCCCTGGCCGGGATAGTGGGGTAAGCCATGCTGAAGATCCTGACCGGATTTGCCGCCTGCTGCAGGGCCTTTGATCTCAGGGTCTCCACAAGCGAGGTGCTGGACGCCGCCCGCCACCTGGAACTTGTGGATCCCCTTGACCCCCGGGAGTTCAAGCTCGCCGTCCGGGCCAACTTTGCCAAGAGTCGCAGGGACCAGAGCCGGTTCGACTTTCTGTTTGACCTCTTTTTCCACGGCATCAGAACAGACAAGGATGAAGCCCTTACCCCTGAAATCGGGAAGATCACCCAGGCCCTTCGCCAAAGCCTTTCCGATGATCCCATGGAGCAGGCATTGGTGGATTTCCTGGACAACGAGCCCTTGGCCTTCATTGACCAGATCCATGCCCTCCACACCAAGGAAGAGCGTCCCCAGAAGATTTTTAAATCCAACATGGGACAGCTCTCAAGCAAGCTTGGGGTGATGCTCCAGATCAACGCCATCAAGTCCAAAATCATGGCCCTGTTGGACCAGGAAGCCCATGGGGACCTGGGCGATGCCCTTAAAGATCACTTCACAGAAAGAATGAACCGCGCCTTTGCCCTGGCCACGGAAGAACCCCGGGAGCACAACGACGCACTGAAAGAAAAGTCCCAGGCCGCAACCGGGGAAAACTTGCTCAAAGACAAACCCTTTGCAAACCTGACCGCCCTTGAGGTGATTGAGATGAGAGCCGTGATCGAAGGGCTGGTGAGAAAACTCAAGGACCAGGTGGGAAGACGCTTTGCCGTCAAGAACCGGGGGGTGATCGACATCAAGAAGACCCTTCGCAACTCGGGAAAATTCCAGGGCGTGCCCCTGAATATCGCCTTTAAAAACAAACCGCCGAGGAAGAGCAGCATCGTCGCCCTCTGCGATGTCTCCGGCTCGGTGTGGTCCGGGGCACGGTTCATGCTCACCCTGCTCTACTCCCTCCAGGAGTGTTTTGCCCGGGTGAAAAGCTTTGTCTTTGTCGCAGACATGGCCGAGGTCACGGAGCTGTTCCAGGATTTGGACATCAACGATGCCATTGACCAGGCCCTGGGAGACGACACCATCAACCGCAACGCCCCCACCGATTACGGAAGCAGCTTCCAACAGTTCAAGCACGATCACATGAACGACCTCAACCAGAAGACCACCCTCATTATCCTGGGGGACGGCCGGTCCAACTACCTCAATCCCCAGGCAACCATACTTGGCGAGATGCGGGAACGCTGCCGCAGGATCATCTGGCTCAACCCGGAAAAGATCAACACCTGGACCACCGGAGACAGCGAGATTGCAAGCTACAAGACCCATTGCCACGAGGTCCGCACCTGCATGAACCTCAACCATCTGACCGAGTTCATCGAGGAGCTTGTGCTATGAGGAGGCCCCATGATCCTGGGTATATTACCCTTGGCCATCGAACCGGCCCCTGTCTATAACTTGTGCGATGCGGAGGCACCATGACACCTGAGCAACAGAACGATTTCAAACCGATGCAGGAAAAAATCAAGGCCCTTGTCCGGGGTCAAGTCGGCACAACCCAAGGGTTTCCCCTGGACCTGTGGCAGGATCTGGGCCGGAAAAACCTCATGGGGATCGTGATCCCGGAGAAACACGGGGGGCTTGGGCTCGGCCTTAGCCGTCTTGCCCTTGTTACGGAAGAACTTGTGATCAGCGGTGTAACCATGGGGTTTGCCCTCTCTTTTCTGATCCACAACCTTGTGGCCCACCACTTCATCCTGACCCATGGGACCCGGGAACTCAGGAACGCTTACCTCCCCGGCCTTGCCCGGGGCAGCATAACCGCCTCGGTGGCCGTGTCCGAACCAGGCACAGGCGCCCATCCCAAACATCTCAAAACCCGTGCACGCCAACAGGATGACCGGGTTATTATTGATGGAGAAAAGAGCTTTATCACCAACGGTCCCCTGGCAGACCTCTTTGTCGTCATTGCCGTCACAGGCAAAAGGGAAAACCGCAACCTGTTTTCCGCCTTTGTCGTTCCCAGGGACACCCCGGGCCTTGTCCCGGGAGTGCCCATGGATCTTCCCATGCTCCGGCCCTGCCCCCACAACACCCTGGGCCTCAATGGCTGCACCATCCATGGAACGGCCATCACAGGAGAGGTTGACCGCGCCTACGAAACCATGGTGATTCCCTTTAGACGGCTGGAACAGGCCCTTGGGCCCGTGATCCTGTCCGGGGGAATCCGACACCGGGCAAACGCCCTTGCAGCCGACTTAAAAGGTCTGGTCCCCGCCAGCGACCTTGAAACCATAGCGGCCCTGGCCCTTCGCACGTCCCTGGTTGCCCACAAGGATGTCGAAAGTTATGAAAAAGCGAAAGACCCTGCACACCCCCTTATAACTGCCAAAAAGTTTTACAGGTGCGCCATGGAGTTCCAGGAGCATGCGCTGCAGCTCACCCAAGAGAAAAAGCTTGCCCCATCCCGGGAAGCAGACATGTTTGACAACGATCTCAACGCCCTGTTGCGCCTCTTTCCCGGATAAGTTTTTTTTATTTACTAATAAATTAAAATCAGCCTATTCTGTCCATGGACGGATTAGGCCCCTGGGTTTCATTGGGTGAACCATTACGATGGATCAACCGAAAATGAAAATATTACCGCTCACAGTCCTCAACATTGTCTTGCTTTTGCTAGGGCTGCTCCTAGCCTCAGCCTCTGCAGCCGAACAAAAGTTAAGGCTGCTGGTGTGGGAAGGGTATGCACCAACGGATCAGGTCCAACGGTTCGAAGGCTACATCGCCGCGAAATACCGCCGGAGGGTCCGCCTGGAGGTGAAACACGTCTCTAATACCAAACAGTTTTTTAACGCGGTCCGGGGGAAAAAGGCCGACATCATCTCCCCGGCCCACAACCTCATCAACGATCACCGGTTCAACTTCATCAAAAACAAGCTCTTCCTGCCCATCAAACTTGAACATATTCCCAACTACAACGAGATCGTCCCGGCCTTGAAACGAATTGGCGCCCTTGAAAAAAGCGGTGAGATATACGGCGTTCCCTTTATCTGCGGCCCCTACGGCCTTGCCTACAACACCGAACTCATGGAAGCGCCCACGTCATGGAACCTTCTCTGGGACCCGGCATTTAAGAATCGCTACGCCATTACCGGAGACTACTATGAGGTCAACATCTACATCACCGCCCTGGCCCTGGGGTATACGGGAAACGACCTCTACCGGTTTGACACCATGAATACCCCCCGGTTTAAGCAGCGGCTCCACGCACTGATCAAAAATGCGGCCGTGCTCTGGAAGGGAGTTGACACGGCAGACGATCTCCTGGGCCTGCCCCTGGGGTGTGTCTGGGGGTTCTCCATTCCCGAGCTTAAAAAGCAGGGTGAAAAATGGAGGATTGCAGAACCCGGGGAGGGAACCATGGGCTGGGTCGACTGCCTGGGTCTTGGGTATAGCCTGAAAAATAAGCCATTCCTGAGGCGGGTGGGGGAAGAGTGGCTCAATTTTGCCATCGGTCCCGACTTTCAAAGGGACACCGTGGTCAGACGTCTTGGCAGTACACCGGTCAATCGTTCCATCGTTACCCAACTGTCGCCTGAAGAGATCGCCAGGTTTCATTTGGACGATCCGGAGCATTTCCAAAAGAACAGAATCCTGATGCCCACCATCACAAGCAAACGGAACAGAAACGGCATCAAGATGCTGTGGGATGAAGCCATGGAAAACGCCCGTCCAAGGACCGGAGCCCAATGATTCCCCGTCTGTTTACAGTTGAAATTTCAACTGTTTTTTGATACTAATTTGAGATCCAAGCTCAACGGCGCATCACAAACACCTCTTTTCGACACCGCCTAATTTTACGGACACAAATCATCACAAACGGGCGCCCCCTCTGTTGGCCATCGCCCATGCCATGATAGACCATTAACCGTAATTTCGAGGAGGATTCAATGAAAAAACAAGCCATTATTCTCATGACAGCCGGTCTGATCGTCGCCGTGGCCGCCCTCAACGCCCGGGCCCACTGCGAGATTCCCTGCGGGATTTACAACGATCAGATGCGTATCGGGATGATCCAGGAGCATATCTCGACCATTGAAAAAGCCATGGCCCAAATCATGAAAATCGAAGGCGCAAAACCGGCTAACCCAAACCAGTTGGTCCGCTGGATTATGACCAAGGAGTTCCACAGCGACGAGATCCAGAAAATCGTCACCCAGTACTACATGACCCAGCGGATAAAACCGGGCATGCCGGATTATGAAAAAAAACTGAAGCTCCTCCACCAGATGCTGATCGCTGCCATGAAGTGCAAGCAGACCACAGCGTCCGGCAATGTGAAACAGCTGAAAACCCTGGTCAAGGATTTCAAGGCGCTCTATTTTTTAAAATAACCGCACACACCTGGCAACCCTGTTTTTCCGACTTATTTTATATGAAACAGGTAATTTTCAACAACGTTGAAAAGAGGTGGGCAAATGAAACCAAAAAGCATTTTCGATTTTTTAACGGACAATGGCGGGCGACGGCGGTTCAAGGACAGGCGGTATTGGGTGGCAGCCCCGAGGAGCCCGGAATGTAGAACCGGGCTGAAACGGAGAAGCGGATGGGCCCGACGGCTCGGTTCCCTGGGCAACCGCCCCCTGGACGAGCGAAGATCCCTGGCCTGATCCGAAAAAGGATATCGCCACAATTCCCAGACCATTTAAGACGGCATCCCTGGTGGTAGAAATCCGGCCCCGTTGCCGGACGGATCTGTCAACTCAGATTATGCCATAAAGAAATGTTTGATTTTGAGCGCCAACAGGGATATTATTCTCAAATAACCGGCATGGGCGGAGCATGGTATTTGCGCTTCGGCCACAACAAAAATGGGTCGAAGACGCGGAGCCAACTTCACTGATTACATCGTTTTAATCGGCGTTTCATATAAATCCTTGCTTGTTTTTGCTGTTTTTTACTAATAGACTGTGTGGAAAGAAATAAGATAAAAAGTTTTGTTTACAAATGTTGCAAAGGGATCCAAGTATGGCGTCAAGAGCCCTCGAGGTTAACCTGGCCGATTATCACGTTGATGTAACCATTGAGAAGAGATACGCGCTGCTCCAGGAGATCATGGCGGACTACTACGGCCTCCTGAAGCGGCTCGACATATTCTTAAAGGAGCTGTCCCACCCCTACAAGAACTGGAACTTCATTGTAAAGGAGGCAAGGAGCTTCTCCCTTGGCTACTTTCACCTGTTGCGTCCCCACCCAAGGGGTCCCGAGGCCGTCCATATCTTTGCCGACATCTTTTTGAGTGCCGTTGACAAGGCAGACACCCCCGAGATAAAAGAGGATGCTGCAGAAAACCTGCTGCTCTTTTTGCAGCACGTGCTCACCGACGCAACCACCGAGATTCCACGGTTTCTACCGGTGTGCCGGGAGATCATCCAAAAGATCCTCCAACATGGGGATGCCGGGTTCCATTTTTTTGTCACAAGCTATTTTCAGCCGAACAAACTGGCGGCCCTGTTCATGAAGGTCGACCCAGGCGAGCGCCAGGACCAGGAAACCATCAACCGGTTTCTCACCCGGTTCTATGACCAGTCGTTCTCCTACTGGCTGGGGTTGGAAGATCCCCTTTCCTGGATAGAAAAAGAGGCAAGCCTCAGCGACGACGATAACCTTGCGGCAAATCTCATCAAGGAGACCTCCCACCCACGGATCGTCCGTTGGCGGGATAAACTTCAAACCATGATCAAACAGGAGCCCATCACGTCCGTGGCGCTGACCCGTCAGCTCATCACCCTTCCGGGGTACAAGGATTTTGTCAAGCTCTTCAGGGAAACGCCCCAGAGAATCTGCCAGTGCATGCCCGACAAGATCTCCTGCCGCCGCCTGGAAGTGATGTTCCTATTTTACATCATGAACACCCCAGGCCTTGCCATGGTTCACAAGGATGCCCTGCGGGACATCAACCGGGCCCTGACCTGGCTCATCGGCCACGAGGATTACCGAAACAACCTCACCATCATCGACAAGACCTTTGGGGTGCTCAGGGAGCTGGACGGCCGGTTTCCCCAGACCGTGCTCAACTGTGTGCTCAAAACCGGGGAGGCGGTCTACCGGACCCATGAGGTCGAGGTGATCAACTACTTCATCGATCAGGTGGTTGACCTGGGCTTCCACACCCCCACCATCAAGGGCATGGGGGATGACTGGCAGGTGATCAGCAACAACGCCCATATCCAGAACATCCGCATCTGGCTCGAACTGATCGGCCAGAAGCCCAAGATGTCGGCAAGGCTGTTGTCGTCCCTGATCATCTTTCTCTCCTGCGGCGGAGTGTTCATCAAGGACACTGACCTCTTTCCCCGGGATATCACCGCTTTCCTAGGCAAGAACATCGCCCCTGTTTACAACCTTATCAAACAGCTGGCACGGCTGTTGCCGGCGTTTTTCAACGACATCGGTGCCGAAGGAAAACTCAGGGATATCTCAACAAAACTGGATGAGGCGTGCCTGAGAAAGGACACCCTGATCCATTTTTTGCGCAAACAAAGCCATGTGGAGAGCAGCAGCCGGGTCGTGAGCTTCATCGAACAGGTCATGCACTTCTGGGAAACCGCCGACAAGACAGGCCTTAAACCCTTTGTCCCGCCCTTGATCTACGACGAGATCGAAAAAAACGGCATCTACAGCCGTGGCATGGGAACAATCTTTTCAAGCCTTTCAAAAGGAGGCATTTGCCTTCCCAAGGACCTGCTGACCAAGGATGAAGCCCTTCTTACCGCGAAAATAGACGCCGTTGCAGATGTCTCGGACCTTGACAGGGAGCGGGCCCGTCTCACCCTGGAGTTCTATCGCCTGCTCAACCAGAAATACAACTTCAACAACATCGAACTGGACTCCTACCTTGACCAGCTCAACTCCGAGGACCTGCCCGATACCGACAGAATCAAGCAGGCCCTTGCCGAAACAGGGATCAAGAAAAAACTCCCCGGGCTCCTTGGGTACCTGGATGACCTCAAGGCCCTAGTCCTCTCCGATGAGACCTTTGAGATCAGGGAAAACATGTACCACAAACGGCACATTGCCGTGGACATCCCCTCGGTATACGGCAGCTACAATGAGACACGGTTTGACGCCCTGGGGCTGACCCTTCGCATCGAGGCCATTGTCAACGTGCTGTTCGAAGAGCTGATCAACGGCATCGACTTAAGCCTCATCACCAAGGTCACCTTCTCCCAGATCCTCGAGATCCTGGAGCTGTTTAACACGGCCTTGATCGTGGACGGCATCTCCTCCAATAAGATGAAGACCCAGCTGGAACTTTTAACCCACTCCATCGAAATCAGGGAGTTTTCATTTACCCAGTACATCGATATATTCAAGGGATTTTCCAGGGCCGTTAAAAACATCATTGATGACAACTTCCACAACATCCATGGCCGGAACATTCTTCAGATCATCGCAAAGATGCCGGAAGATCAGATCCTGGAGAAATTCCTTCCCAAGGAAGAAGAAGAGGATATGGAGCGTAAAAAGCTTGCCCACCGGGTGGCCGAGCTTTTTTTCCGGGACAAGATCGTCACCTCCCTCGGTCTCCAGCAGCTGGACGTCTTTCTCAACAAGATCATGAACACCTTGTTCCGCCAGAGCGAAAAACTGTCTGAAACCCGGCTCAGCAAGCTGTTCAACTACGACCCCAACAACGCCATCACTCGAATCAGCGAAGAAAAGCGGGATACCCACCACATCATCCATCTGGGCAACAAGGGACTCAACCTGGTGGAACTCAAAAAAATGGGGTGGCCCGTACCGCCGGGATTCATCATCACCACGGAAGCGTTCCGTTGCCAGGAGCTGATCAACACCTATGAACCGGCAAGGGCCAACTTCCGAAAACAGGTGGAAACCAACCTTGCCATCCTTGAAAAGAGCACGGGCAAGGCCTTTGGCAACCCCAAGAACCCCTTGCTCATTTCAGTGCGGAGCGGTTCATCCATCTCCCAGCCCGGAATGCTCGAGTCTTACATGAACGTGGGCATCAACGAGACCATTGCCGAAAGCATCGCAAAATTATCGGGCAACACCTGGTTTGCCTGGGACTGCTACCGCAGGTTTATCCAGGGCTACGGCATGTCCTTTGGCCTCAACCGGAACGGCTTTGACTCGATCATGTACAAATTCAAGAAGAAAAACGGGGTCTCCCTGAAACGGGAGTTCACCGGGGATCAGATGAAGCTGCTTTCCATCACCTACAAAAACAGGGTGCTCGATGCCGGCATCGAGATCATCGAAAACCCCATCGACCAGCTCTACCTTGCCATCGACAAGGTGTTCACCTCCTGGGACTCCCCCCAGGCCAGGGCCTATCGAAGAATCATGGGCATTTCCAACGACTGGGGCACGGCCGTCACGGTCCAGACCATGGTGTTCGGCAACGTCTCCAACCAGTCCGGGTCGGGGGTGTTTTTCACCCACAGCCCCAGGCTGCCCGGGGACACCCTCCGGCTATGGGGGGATTTCACCATCGGCAACCAGGGGGAGGATGTGGTATCCGGGCTTGTCAGAACCCTTGCCATTTCAGAGATGCAGCGGGAGATCGAACAAAGGGGCAGCGACATCAGCCTGGAATCGGGGTTTCCCGAGCTCTACGACAACCTCAAGGCCATTGTCTACAAGCTCATCTACGACAACAAGTGGGATCCCCAGGAGATGGAGTTCACCTTTGAAAGCCCCAACTACAAAGATCTGTACCTGCTCCAGACCCGGGACATGTCGGTGAGGGAGAGAAACATCATCCTCTCCTTTGACATGGAGGACTTAAATACCAAGGTGGAATACCTGGGAAGGGGCATCGGGGTCTCCGGGGGCGCCATGAGCGGAAGGATCGTCTTCACCCTGGAAGAGATCAAAGAGTGGCGTCAACGGGAGCCGGACGTCAGCCTGATCCTGATCCGGGGAGACACGGTTACCGACGACATCCGGGAGATCTATGCGGCCGACGGCATCCTCACGGCCCGGGGCGGCGTCACCTCCCACGCATCCGTGGTGGCCCACAGTTTAAAAAAGACCTGTGTGGTGGGATGCGAGAATCTGATGAGCAACGAGAAAAAGCGACAATGCAAGTTTGAAAACACCCTCATGAAGTCCGGAGACTTTATCAGCATGGACGGCAGGGAAGGTTTAGTATACAAAGGATACTTAAAAGTCAATGAGATATAGGAGAACAACACGATGAGTGAAGAGAATTCAATGCGGCTTGGTATTAACGGACTCGGCAGGATCGGCAAGCTCTCTGTGTGGCACCATGTGGGCCGGGGCTATTTTGGCGAGCTGATCGTTAATATCGGCCGGGAGGCAGGAAGGTCCCTTGAGGATATTGCCCACTATCTGGAAAGGGACACGACCTACGGCAGCCTCAGCTCCTTTCTCCACGGTTATAATGCCCAGCCTGTAATCAGCGACCTGAATGAGGCCGCCGGCACCATGCGCATCGACGGCGTCAAGGTGACGATTTTGAGGGAGAAGCGCAACCCCCTTGAAATCGGATGGCGGGACCACGACGCCCGCCTGGTGGTGGACACCACGGGCCAGTTCCTGGACCCCAACGCCTCCCACGACACGGCAAAGGGATCGGTCCGGGGCCATCTGGAGTGCGGGGCCGAAAAGGTGATCGTGAGTGCGCCTTTTAAGGTCCGGGAAGGCGACGCAATGCCCAACGATGCCGTAACAACGGTCATGGGCATCAACAACACCGCCTATGATCCCAGGACCCACCGGCTCATCTCCAACGCCTCCTGCACCACCAACTGCCTTGCCCACATGATCAAGCCCCTCCTGGACTATTTCGGCTCGGACCGGATCCTGTCCGCCTCCATGGCCACCGTCCATGCGGCCACCGGCTCCCAGCAGGTCCTTGACCGCCTGCCCAAGAAGGGAGCAAAGGACCTGCGGAAGAACCGCAGCGTCATGAACAACATCATCCTCACCTCCACGGGTGCGGCAAGGGCCCTGGCCCTGGTCATACCGGAGATGGGAACCATCGGTTTCATCGCTGAATCCGTACGCATCCCCACGGCATCGGGCTCATTGATCATCCTGGTGCTGAACCTCCAGGATGACCTCAAGGGATCCCCCATCAACAGGGCGCTGATTAACGGGCTCTACAAAAAGACGGCCACGGAAAAGAGCGACGGCTACCTGGTTTACACGGACAAGCAGAACGTCTCAGCCGACATCGTGGGCACCCCCAGGGCCGCAGCCATCATCGAGGGCCACGAGACCCACACCCGCACGGCAGAGATCAGCATCAACCTGGGCCAGATCAAGGGCCTGGACCCGAGCATCCTTGCCGCCCTGGACAACACCATTGCCAGGGTCCCCGTCACCAATGCCGTCATCTACGGGTGGTATGACAACGAGATGGCAAGCTATGTCAACACCCTGGGTGATCGAACCGTTTCCATAGCCGAGACGCTCTAATGGATATCAACTTCTGCCAGAGCTGCGGGGGCGGTGTGGAAGAGCAGATCCCCCCCGGGGATAACCGGGTCCGGGCCGTGTGCACCCGTTGCGGCCTTGTGTACTACCAGAACCCCACCATGGTTGTGGGGTGCATCCCCCTCTGGGAGGAGTCGATCCTGCTCTGCCGGAGGGATATAGAGCCCTGCCGGGGCCTGTGGACCCTGCCTGCGGGCTACCTTGAAAACGGAGAAACGGTTGAAGAAGGTGCCATGCGGGAGACCCGGGAAGAGACCCGGGCAAGGGTGGAACTCATCGCACCCTACCGCCTGTTCAACATCACCTTTGTCAACCAGATCTACATGATGTTCCTGGCAAACCTTAAAACCCAAGATTTCGGCCCCACCGAAGAAAGCAGTGAGGTGAGGCTTTTTAAAGAAGCGGAAATCCCCTGGGACGAGCTTGCCTTTACGGTGATCCATGAAACCCTGCGCCATTTTTTCGAGGACCGGAAAAACAACCTCTTTCCCTTTTCCGTTCAAGGGATTGAAAAATCCAGGTTGAACTTGGAACCAAAGATTTTAACCGTCAAATGACAAATTATTGCTATTTTCACTTTACACCCCGCCAGGGATTGTATAGTAGGAAAGCTTTAACCAAAACTATCTGTTCAGGAGAAAAATAATGGCTGACCAATTTGGAGACAATGGATCTGACAATCAGGAAGAAGAGAGCTTTGCAGAGATGTTTGCCTCCTATGACGCAGAGATCAACCACGACATCCGTCAGGGAGACAAAATAGAAGGTAAAATCATCTCCATCGGTCAGAACGCGGTCTACATCAGCACGGGTTCCAAGAGCGACGGGGTTGTAGACAAGGCAGAGCTTTTAGATAAAAACGGGGAGTTACCCTATGGTGTGGGGGACGTTCTCACCCTCTATGTGGTGTCCATGAACGAAAGCGAGGTCTCCCTCTCAACGGCCCTGTCCGGGGCCGGCACCGATGCCATGCTCGAAGAGGCCTCATACAGCCGCGTCCCGGTTGAGGGAAAGGTTTCAGGCACCATCAAGGGCGGCTTCAACGTCAGTGTCCTGGGCAAACGGGCCTTCTGCCCGGTGAGCCAGATGGATGTCAAATATGTGGAAGATACCGAAGAGTATGTGGGCAACACCTTCAACTTCATCATCACCCGGTATGAAGAGGGCGGACGCAACATCGTTGTCTCCCGCCGGGACCTGTTGAACCTGGAGAACAAGGAAAAACAGGATGAATTCTTCAAGGATGTAAAGGAAGGGGACATTCTCAGGGGCAGCGTCACCAAACTCATGCCCTATGGTGCATTCATCGAGCTTGTTCCCGGTGTCGAAGGCATGGCCCACATCTCCGAACTCAGCTGGTCCAGGGTCGATAAGCCCGAAGAAGCCGTAAAACAGGGCGAAACCGTCACGGTAAAGCTGCTCAAGATTGAGGCCAAGGAGGGGTCGGATGTGCCCAAGATATCCCTCTCCGTCAAGCAGGCCCAGTCAGAGGATCCCTGGGACTCCCAGGCCGCTGCCTTGAGCCCGGGAGATCATATCACCGGCAAGGTCGTACGCCTCGCCCCCTTTGGCGCCTTTGTTGAGATCGCCCCTGGAATGGACGGCCTGGTCCACCTGAGCGAGATGAGCCACATTAAACGGATCATCAAGGCAGACGACGTGGTCTCCCAGGGAGAGATGATTCAGGTGGTAGTAAAGGATATCGACA
Organism: Desulfobacterium sp.; assembly: GCA_016342325.1. Lineage (GTDB taxonomy): Bacteria > Desulfobacterota > Desulfobacteria > Desulfobacterales > Desulfobacteraceae > Desulforapulum. Next base: position 31,007 of record JAEINR010000023.1, on the reverse strand, counting down.
TCCAAAAACGGCGCATCTCCCTGAGCATCAAGGATGCCCACGGCGATCCCTGGGCAGGCATCGCTGATAAATACCAGCCTGGCACCATTGTTGAGACCACCATGGATAAACGGGAGCAGTTCGGCATATTCCTCACCCTTGAGCCAGGCGTCACCGGCCTCTTGCCGGCATCTGTCATGGCCAAGGCCTCAAAGCCCTCGGATTATGATTCCCTCAAACCCGGTGATAAGGTCTCGGTGATGGTGGAATCGGCCGACGAGGACCAGCGCCGGATCTCCCTTGCACCACCGGAACTCAAGGACTCGGGTGACTGGAAAAAATTTGCAGCACCCAAGAAAGAATCCATGGGTGACATGGGAAGCCTTCTCATGGAAGCCTTAAAAAACAAGGAGTAAAATCTTAACCTGGACAAGCCAGCACCCAAAAGACCTCTGATTCTCTTGCCAAAACAGCAGGAGAATTAGAGCTAAAGATATAGGGAGGGTTGAGGGCTCAGCCCCTCACCCCTACCCCATCCCCACCCTGAAATCCATCACAGGCGTTCACACCATGTAGTGGCAAAGCGTCCCCTGTTCTCAAATTTACCCATTTTATTGATTATACCTTAAAACGACCGACCAGGGATGCGATCTCATCGGACAGGGAGGAAAGGCGTTCAGCGTCGGACTGCACCTGGGCACTGTTCTCCGTGAGGGTGTTGGCGTTCTGTTTCACCTCCTCCATGGCGAGAGAGATGCTTTGGGTCTCCTGGCTGCTCCTGCTGGTGGTCTGTGACACCTCATCAATCCCCAGGGAGGTCTGGGCCACGTTGTCGGCAATTTCCCTTGTGGTGACAGACTGCTCCTGGACCGATGCGGCAATCTCCGAGACAATCTCACTGACATTGGTGATGATGGCGTCGATTTCGGCAATGTCTGTACTGGCACTTCCTGTGGAGGTCTGGATCCCGCTGATTCGTTTGGTGATCTCTTGGGTGGCCTCGGCGGTCTGCCGGGCCAGGCCCTTGATTTCACCGGCCACCACGGCAAACCCCTTGCCGGCCTCACCGGCCCGGGCCGCCTCGATGGTGGCGTTCAGGGCCAGAAGATTTGTCTGCTCGGATATCTCTGCAATGGTATCCGTGACCACGCCAATCCCCCGGGCCGCAGTGGTCAACTCCTCCACCCGTTGGGCCACACCATTCGCCTTGACAGCGGCCTGGGTGGAGATTTCACGGGCTCGCCCTGAGTTGTTGGCAATTTCAGAGATGGTGGTGGTCATCTCTTCGGTGGCGGAAGCGATCATACCGGTTCCGGCCGAAGACTGGCTCATGGCTGCTGAGACACCCGCCATCTGGTTGTTGAGATCGCCTGCGGAAGAAGCGACACTGAGGGATTTGTCACTCATTCCATTGGAGGCGGCGTTCATCTGGCGGGTGATGCCGGAAAGATTGGCGGCGGCGTTATCCAGATCCTTGGTTTTCCCGGCAATCTCCTTGATCAGGTCCTGTAGTTTTCCCACAAAGGTGTTGAACCATTGGACCAGCTCCCCGATCTCATCATTGGCCTGGTTATGGATCCGCATGGTTAAATCCCCTTCACCTTCAGAGATATCCTTCATGAAGCTGGCGATATGCCGGATGCGTTTGACCACCATCACCTGGGTGAGTGTGTACACCATTAGCCCGATCACCGCCATGGTGAGGACCGCGATGAGAATGAGGCGATTGCGAAGGGTGACGGCCGAAGTAAAGACTTCAGATGCAGGAGCATTAATAACGGTGATCCACCCCAGCTCTTCCTCCTGCTTATAGACGGATATCTTCTTTACGCCCTTAAAGTCATAAACCATCAGGCCGGTTTTCCGTTCAAGGATTTTCTTGCTGAAATCAAACATGTTTCCGTTCAACTTCATGATCTTGCTCTTGTCCGGATAGGAGATGAGTGGTCCGTCCTTTTCCATGACAAAGGCATATCCCGTTTCTCCCACCTTGATCTTGTCAATGAACATGTCGGTTATGGCCGAGACCTTAATCAGGGCCACCAAGCTCCCGGAAAGCACATTGTTACTGTATACGGGAACCGCTTCCGCATAGACGGGATCACCTGTAATTCGGCTATGGATCACCCGGGAGGTGGCAGATGCGCCGGTAAGCACTTGCTTAAAATAATCGCGATCCGAAATATTAACATTTTCCCCCACATCCATGGCCGAGGCGAGGATGTGGCCGTCAAGATCGGCCAGAAGCATGTTCTATAGGTGACTGAAGGTCTTGGTTATTCGAGGAAATTTTTGCTGAATCGCTTTGATCCGAAACGGATCTTTATCTGCCGCACCCTCACCGTAAATGGGATTTTCCCCCAGGTAGGACACCAGGTTTCGATTGTCCCGGATAAACTTTGAAAGGACCTCCGAGGTGGCCTCGGTAAAGATGGACAGTTGGGCGTTGACACTCTCCTCGAGGGCGTTTCTGGAACTGACATATCCCAGGGCGGTTATGGCCAGCAGAGCGGCCAGGATGCCGAAAAGAACAGGGAAAAGGAATTTAACTTTTAACTTCATTTTTTCTCAATCCATTGAACAACGTTGCCATTGTTTTGTTGAGATAACGTCGCAATAGCAGCAGACATTGCAATGTATGCCTTTTCCTTATTCCATTCAGAAACAGGGGGGTAACAGACCGATTACATAGGCGTCTTCACAACGATATCAGAGTTAATAACAACTAACCTTTTGCAATACTCAGTTTTTTTTAAGCGACAGACATATACTAATATAATCTTTGTGTCAAAATAAAAAATCGCGATCTTATATCGAACCTTAGGCCTCTAAAAGAGTAAAGCATATCGCGTAAAGAACTAAGTGCGCAATAAAGAACCGTAGCGTCTTAGCAGGTTTCTGGTTGCCCGTTCAAAATGGGTAAACGCATTTTCCTCCTGCTCGAACAGACCCCATACTGCCGCCCTGGCGGAAGGAAAAGCCACGGGCCCGATCAAGGGAGAAAAATAGAGAATAGCGGGGGTCGAGGGCTCCCCCCTCAACCCCCACCCGGTCATGGCAATGGCCAGATTCCCGATATCTGTTTTAACAACCGGATAAAACGCCTCCAGATTATCCCCTTTTTTCTCAACCCATTTATCCCAGAGATCATAGGGGCTGGTCGAACCTTCGATAAGACTGATGATATTTTTCGTATGCTTAAGGATTACTTCCCCTTCAGGCAAAATAATAAAACCGGTATTAAAGTACCTGCCAGGCATGAGGTCGGGGTCAATCACTTTTGCTTGGGCGGCAATGTAAATATTGTACTATTTTGCTTTCTCTGCCAGCCGATCGGTTTCCTCACCGGGAATTGTGATGGCAACATCTCTGCAATAAACGCCCTGGTCCATGTGAGACATTTCATCCCACATGCCCTGGAATGATAAGGTCAGTCGGATCATGATGAATATGCTGAAAGGGGAAAAAACCGACATCGAATCCATTGCCCGTAGACTTGCAGTAAGTCCCCGGAACCTGTAAAAACGACTAAAAAAGGAAGGGGTCACCTATCAGAAACTGGTGGATCACGTCAGAAAGGAGCAAGCGGTCTATTTTCTTGAAAAAACTAATGTCGAGATCAGTGAAATCGCCTATTTACTGGGCTATTCCGAGCAAAGCAGATTTAACAGGGCCTTTAAACGCTGGGTGGGTTCAACCCTGGGACAGTTCCGCACCCGGATAAAATCAAACCAATGACATTGCCGGATTCCAGGGACTTGAAATCCGCAGATCCGCAACGCCAAAGGGCTGTTGCACAGCTTGCATACAAAGAGAAGGTTGTTACAACCAGTCCGTCAGAGAGAAACCGACCCCGATACTGTTGACATGCTGATCGTAATCAATCAAGCTGTCCCCATATCCATTAAAACACCGGACATATCCTTTCAAGTAAGGCCACTCCCAAAGGGGAAAACTCCAACTTAATTCCACGGCCCCCCGCCTGAAATTAGATTCAAGGTTATTTCGGGACATGAGGCTGAACACATGCTCTCCCCACTTATAAGAAGCACTCAGTTCGTAATGCCCCATGAAATGGGTGATGTCCGGATTGTCATCGTCCTCTGTATTCTCCGGCAGCCTATACCAGGGTTTAAAACTCATGGCCAGATGATCCCGCTCAACTGTCAGCCAGGCAAAGATCCTGTTCCAACTCCTGGAAAGATAACCGCCCTGGCCATTGGACTGATGGTTAATGCCAAAGGAATTCCAGGTGTTGGTAAACCCAAGGAATTCCCAGCCCGGATGAAATTGGACCCATGCTTCGGGTTCATGGTTGGTCTCCCTGAAAGGAGAGGATATATCGGAATTATATACCTGCCAAAAAGAACGGTTCGTATAGGCGGCATAGATATCCATTTTATCATGAAACAGTTTAACAAACAGTGGGAATTTTATACTGAGCTGAAATTTGGCCTCAGTATCGTCGAGGTCAAGTGAATCCAAATCATATTGCTGTTGATAATGTTCGGTATTGTACGAACTGGCATTATATCCCCCAAAAATAACATAGTTGGGCTTATGTGCCGTCAGGGTAAAGGGCTGGAGGACCTGTTTCCGCTCCTGACGCATTCGCTCCGTGACCAGCTTCCCGTTCGCCTCTTTTTCAGGGGCTGCAGTTAACAGGTCACCTTGGGTTCGCTCCTCGCAACGCTGACGGATTTCACCCATGGTCATACTATCGCTTGCATTTTCCATGGCCTCCATCAAACAGTCCTGGAAAGCTGTCCCATGGCTGTTCTGAACAATGAATAACCCTGCCATCATGAAAAGGATACATATGGAAATCGTTTTGTATCCAGGAATTCCGACCCTTCTGTTTCCTATCTTTTTCATGTTTTCCCTTTCCCTACCGATTAATGCCGCATACTCATATGTGTCATCCTGTAACACTGGCCTAGGATAAGTTCAAGTTCTATTGTTGAATTTTGAACGTGAAAGCGTGGCTGAAGGGTATGAAACGACATTCATCGATAGAAAAACTGTACCAGGGGTGATTGATCTGTTTTCAGATCGTGAATTTGATGTTATGACATTACTTTTTTATACGGCATCCTAAAAAGGCAAGGATACTAAACCTTGAGAAACAGCAGTTCACTCCCCATAAGAGAAATTTCAGGATACCTTGCGGTTTTCGGCTCCGCTTTCTGTTTTTACCTTTCCACCACCGTCATCATCTATGCAAGAAAGTTTCAGGTGGAGATCGACGCCTCCTACTTTACCTTTGCGCGTTTTCTGCTGGGTTTTGTGATTGTCAGCCTTGTTTTCATGGTGAAAAAAAAGAGACCCAAACCGGTAAGCTACCATCTTCTTTTTGGACGGGCGCTGTTCAACACCATTGCCGCATTCTGCTTTTTCAAAGCCGTGGAGCAGACCTCGCTTTCTGAAGGTAATATTTTAAACATGACCTACCCGCTGTTTGTGGCTTTTATCTCATGGTTCTTATTCCGGGACCAGAGGGACCCCATTGCCATTGCCATTGTTTTAACCGCGTTTACAGGGGTATGGATGATCCTTGTGCCCGACCACCACGCCGCCTTCAGTGCTGACAGTCTCTGGGGACTTTGCTCGGGCATATCCGGTGCCGGGGCCATTCTCTACCTGAATGCCAGCCGAAAGGTTCATGACACAGAGACCATTCTTTTCTTTATGTTCGGGGCCGGGGGGCTTGCCATCTTCTGCCTCTACCGCCAGCACATTTTCATGCCGGACCTGAAAGATTTTTTTTTCCTCATGCTTTGCGCCCTCTTCAGTGTTCTCGGCCAGTACCTGCTGACTGCCGGTTTCCGGTATGTCACGGCACTTGAAGGGAGCATCATCTCCTCCACACGAATCCTTATGGCCGCCCTCCTGGGACCTGTGCTCATGTCTGAACCTGCCCTCTCCATCACCGGATGGGTGGGGGCTGGAATGATCTTCGGAGGGAATGTCTACCTGGCCATCCGAAAATCCGGCAAACCCACCCGGAAACAGATGGCTGCCACTGGGGCCATGGAATTAACCCCCCACTAATAGACAGCTATTATCCCCGGTTCAGCTGGCCTGTGTTATAGTTCTTCGCATATGAATTGAGCCCAGTTCTTATCTAATAGGTAACGCTGGTATCAATTCGATGGCAAACGTCTATAGGATGGACAAAAGGGTTCTATTACGATAAAAGACCAGACAATAACCTGTTACAATGATTATAATCCGGCAGGGTCCTTAATACGGAACAACCGGAGAATGCAAATGCAGGAGATTCAATGAAGATAAAATCAATGGGGATCCATTGGATTGCCACTCTTTGGATGGCATCGATTTGCATGGGCCTGGGAACGGCTGTGGGCGAGGAAGGTAAAAAGGTGCTGGTGGTCCACAGTTATCATGAGACCCAGCAGGGCCATGTGGTGGAGATGACCCAGGGAATCAGGGAAGCATTTATCGGTTTCGGGGTGAACATGAAGTTTTTCCATATGGATACCAAACGCGGGACCGATCCGGCCTGGAAAAAAGAAGCCGGAAAAATGGCCACCCGGGAGATGCTGGCATTTCAGCCCCATGTGGTCATTGCCATGGATGACAATGCCCAAGCCTTTTTTGTAAAACCGAACATGTCCCGGAAAAATGCGCCGTTTTTTGTATTTGGGGGTGTCAATGCAACGCTTTCCGACTATGGATTTCCCACAAAAAATGTCACGGGGGTTCTGGAACGGCCCAATATTAAGGAAAGCATCGAGCTATTACAAAAAATCGTGCCAACGGTTAAACGGATGGTCATCCTGTCGGACAAATCAAGGACAACAGATCTGTTTGTCAAATACAGCAAGACCCTGGACCTGCCTGTTGAGATCCTGGGGTATGAACAACCCCGGACAATGACGGAATGGCAGTCTGTTGTCGCTGAATACAGGGATAAGGTGGATGCATTCGGGGTGTATCTCCTTCGAACCATTGACGATGATTCAAATCCGGGACACCAGGTGCCGGAGGCCGAGTTGATCGAATTTTTAAATACCCACGGCAACCTGCCCACGGTCGGTTTTTTTGATACGGCCGCAACGTCGGGTATATTGTGCGGAATTTCCGTGTCCATGAAGGAGCAGGGATATGCCGCCGGCCATATGGCCCGTGCCATCCTGGAAGGACATAAGATAACCGATTTTAAGATTCAGCCCACGTCAAAGGGACGGATTCTGCTCAATCTGAAGACTGCGGAAAAACTTGAAATCGAGATGGATTGGAATATCATCAGCAAGGCAGATGAGGTGGTGAAGTAAACAGATGAAAATCACCCTTCGAGAGAAAATACTCATTCCGGTTGTGGCCACCATTGCCTTGGGCATGATCATCGGGTTGGCCTACTCCCATTTGGCCACGATCCAGGCCATCAGGGAGAGTGTCAGCCGGGCCATGGTCAGGGAAGTCCGGCTCACAGCAGGACTCATGGACCAGTGGCTCCATGAACGCCATACGGATTTGTTTACCTGGAGCGCCCAGTCGGTTCTAACCGAGGCCTTGACCGAAACAGGATACTATGGCAGGAGTGCGATAAAAGGGGCTGATGCACTGCTGGCGAATTTGGAGAACGGATATCCCTATTATGATTTTTTATTTGTGGTGAATCCGGCCGGACGCCTGATTGCCACCTCCCATCCATCGACTGGGAAGGAATATGTTATCGCCGACCGGGGGTACTTCCATGCCTCAATGAACGGCAAAGCATGGATATCAAAGATCGTCGATTCCCGTGAATCCGGGGAAAAAGTATTTGTGGTATCGGTTCCCTTGAAATCTGATGACAAAATCGTGGGAATCCTTGCCGGTGCGGTGAATGTGTCGGCATTCAAATCCTTTTTTATCCATAATTTCAAACTGGGGCAAGAAGGGTTTGCCTATGTAACTGAAAATACTGGTCAGGTCATGGCCATATCCAAGGATAAAAAGGATTTTTCAAATATTTCGGCCTTTGATTTTGGAAACGTCATTCTGTCATCAGATAAAGGCATCCACACCTATCACCATGGAAACCAGCACCTGTTGTCAGCCTATCATAAACTGGCCTATAAAGACTGGACCTTTGTGTTGAGCCAGTCCCTGGACGAGGCCTTTAAATCGGCCATAAAGACCGGTTGGTACACCCTGGTTGCCGGGATTGTCCTGTTGACCCTTGTAAGCCTGGTGGTGATCGGTATCTTCAGGAAAATGATCTACCAGCGGTTTGACCGAATGCTGGAAGCCATTGGCATGGTGGAAAAAGGGAACCTCTCAGTCAGGATCAAGGGCGGGGATGAACATGATGAAATCGGGGACCTGAGCAAGGCATTTAACGCCATGACCGCCCGGCTGGAAACAACCCTTGCCGACCTGAAGCTTGAAATCCGGATACGGAAACGAACAGAGCAAGACCTGGAACATCACCGGGACAACCTGGAAAAACTGGTATCGGAACGGACGGCCGCGCTTGTGGATCTGCAAAATTATCTGTCGGATATCATCAATTCCATGCCCTCCATCATTGTGGGGGTTGACAATGACATACGGGTCAGCCAGTGGAATCTGAAAGCGGAACAGACCATCAACATCCCGTCCACCAAGGCATTGGGAGAACATCTTGAAACCCTGTTTCCCCATCTGGAAAGCCATAAACAAAAGATCCGATACGCCATCCGGCACAAAAAGGTTCAGCAGATTCCAACAGTGGCAAGAAACGTGGGGGACCGACGCTGTTATGAAGAGATAACCGTATACCCCCTCATGTCCCAGGGCATGGAAGGGGCGGTTATCCGAATTGACGATGTCACCCAGCGTGTTCAACTGGAAGAAATGATGATCCAGTCTGAAAAAATGATGTCCGTGGGGGGACTTGCAGCAGGCATGGCCCATGAAATTAACAATCCCCTGGCCGGTATCCTCCAGAACATCCAGGTGCTGAAGAACCGGATGTCAACGGACCTGCCCAAAAACCGGCAGGTGGCGGACAAACTGGGAATAGAGCTGGCACTGATCACCCGGTATATGGAAGAACGGGGCATGCATACGCTCATGGAAAACATAATGCACGGCGGTGGACGGGCAGCGGACATTGTCTCCAACATGCTCTCTTTCAGCCGCAAGGGAACCTTTGATTCCAATCGAGTCGACCTGGCAGAACTCATGGACAAAACCATTGACCTGGCTGAAAATGACTACGACCTGAAAAAACGCTTTGATTTTAAAACGATCAAGGTAGACAGGCAGTATGGTGAAAACGGTTTGCAGATCCGCTGCCACCCAAGTATGCTCCAACAGGTGTTTTTTAATATCCTGAAAAACGGGGCCCAGGCCATGGCCGCAGTTTATGCGACGGATAAAACCCGGGAACCCGCATTTACCATCTCAATAAAAAAAGACAACGACCTTGCCAGGGTAAAGATCAGCGATAACGGGCCCGGCATGGACAAGGAAACCCGAAAACGGATATTTGAGCCTTTTTTCACCACCAAGGAGGTCGGGGTGGGGACCGGTCTGGGTCTGTCGGTCTCCTATTTTATTATTGTGGAAAACCATGGGGGCACCATTGAGGTTGCCTCTGATTCGGGTCAGGGAACCACATTTATCATCTGCCTGCCCATGGACGGCAAGTAACATTAGAGGCGTCCCCCCTTTTAGTCCTTATTCTTTTTGGAGATGCCGGCATCGTCGAAGGAGGCCATCTCATTCATGACCTTACAGGCGACATCCACGATATCCATGGTCAGGGCCGCCCCTGTGCCCTCCCCCAACCGCATCCTGAAATCCACCACCGGCACAAGATCCATGAATTTAAGTGCTGCCTCCTGGGCCTTTTCCACGGATTTATGCCCCGAGATGAGATAGCCGTTCACATCCGGGTTAATCACCGAAGCCACAAGGCCCGCAGCCGTTGAGATCACCCCGTCCAGCACCACGGCGGTGCCCGTTGATGCTGCAGCAAGAGCGGCCCCGGCCATGGCTGCAATCTCGAACCCGCCGATCTTCCCTAGGATCTCCACACCGTTCTTTGGATCAACCTGCTGAAATTCCAGGGCCCGCTCGATCACCTCGGTCTTGTGCTTAAGTCCCTGGTCGTCGACCCCGGTACCCCGGCCCGTTGCTTCGCCAGGGGAGATGCCGGTGACACAGGAGATGATGGCCGAAGCCGGAGTGGTGTTACCAATGCCCATCTCCCCCAGCCCCACCACATCAATTTTACAGGTTTCATGGCTTGCAAAAAAGACTTCCATGCCGCTGTCAAGGGCCCTTGTGACCTCCTGTTGGGTCATGGCAGGTTCCAGGGCAAAATTCCGGGTTCCTTGGGCCACCTTTTTCCGGATCAGATCCGGGTGATCATCAAAATCAGCCTTCACCCCCATGTCCACGATTTTTATTTCAATGTCGTGGTGGCGACACAGCACATTGATGGCCGCACCTCCTGAAAGAAAATTCTCCACCATCTGGGCCGTCACCTCGGTCGGGTAGGCAGAGACACCTTCTTCGGTGATGCCGTGATCTCCGGCAAACACAAAGAGCGCCTTTTTTCTCACAACCGGGGAGAGGGTCTTCTGTACAAGGCTCATCTGAAGGGCCAGATCTTCGATACCCCCAAGGGCTCCCAGGGGTTTTGTCTTGTTGTCTATCTTGGTTTGGGCGGCGGCCCTGAGGCGCTGGTCCACGGGCCGGACCCGGTCGGACACGGCCTGCCAAAAGGGTTTGCCGGGATCAGGGGATGACGCCGCTGAAAGGTCGTCGTTTGGGGGGACGGCTGGGCAGTTAGACGCCTTGGGCGCCTTCACAGGATCGTTCATGGAGAGATCCACCACATACTTGAGGGACGCCCCTGAAAGCACCCTGGGCATGATGGAGGCCACCCCGGCAAGGGGGATGGTCTCTTCCTTCAGCATGGCAAGGGTTTCATGGTACCGCTCCATGCCAGCCAGGGCATGGACCATGTTCTGACGGGTCAGGCCGTAGGCACCGCTGAGGCAGACCTCTTTATAATGGAGAAGATTCACGAGATTAGTTTCCACGGTCTTGTTCTTGGACAACCCACTGAAAAAGGCGTACTTTGCCCCCTTGCCGGCCTTTACCACCCCCAGGCTAAAGGCCGCGGTATCAGGACAGGCATTGATTACACAATCAAACTCGCTCTCATGGGTGTCTTTCATGCAGGCGATGCCGGTGCGCTCAAGAAAGGGAATGAGGCGATGAATCTTTGCTTCGCTCTTTTCGATGACACAAACCTCCCCGCCCAGATCCCGGCATACAAGGGCGGCAATCAGGCCCACGGTGCCACCACCATAGATCAACACCCGCTGGCCCGATTTAAGACCCAGCTTTGACACGGCATTGAGCACACACCCCACGGGCTCGGCAAAACAGGCGATCCAGGAAGCAAGTCCATCAGGTACCGGCACAAGACTCGCCTCCGGGGCAACCACATGGTCGGCAAACCCGCCGTCATTGTGAAACCCCATGATGGTCATGGTTTCGCAGAGGTTCTCCCGGCCGGCCACACAATGGGCACATCGACCACAACGGGTACCGGGCCAGATGACGAACCGTTTGCCCTGGTCATCTTCTCCAACCACCTCATGGCCCATCACCCTGGGAAAGACAAGGTCCCGATGACCCTGGCTCCACATCTTGGCATCGGTCCTGCAAACCGCGCAGAACAGCACCCGCAGCCGCTTTTCACCCTGCCCGGGTTCGGGCAGGGGCGCCTCGTTTATGGAAAACCGTTTCAGCCCGGTCAACACCAGTTTCTTCATCCTATTCCCCTCCTGGGCTTCTCTCAAAAGCGTTAAGCATTATGCAAAAAAGCAAAAATCGAAAAATTTAAAACGGCTCTTCCCTTAAAATCAGCTTTGCCATGGCAGGCTGTTCAAACCCGTTTTGCTCCATGGTGTCCACATGGCGTTTCACCTCGTCAAGTTTATCCATGGGAAATACGCTTGCCTTGTCAAGGTTGCACACCTGGTAGTCCTCCCCCTTGACCCGGATATACTGGTCATGGTTCTTGATGATCAACAGTGTTGTCTCCATTGTTACCCCCTAATCAGGACAAGCCGGACCAAAAAAGTTTCCTGATTCTCCTGTCTAAATAACACGAGAATCAGAGCTAAAAAGTTAGATGAATGACTTAAGTGTTGCAAGGCCGGCTTCAGGGGCCCGGGTCTGGGTGGCCACCCATCGCTCCAGGCAATCAAAGGCCGCCCCGCTCTTCAATGCTTTGGCTGCCCTGGCAACCCCCTTGTCCAGGGTTGGCTCCCTACCGGCGATATAAAAGATCAGGGCAGCATTAAGGATGGCGGCCTCGGTTCTGGCCCCCTCCTCCCCTGCCCTGAGAAGTTTGACAAATCGCCTTGACTCAAGGTCGCAGTTCGTGTCCGGGGTAAGATCCCTGGGGTCAAAATCCCCCATGCCAAAGGCGCTGGGCGCGAAGCTGTACTCGCGAATCTCTCCATCCCGGGACAACTCAGCACAAAAGGTGGTGCCGCACACCGAGGCCTCGTCCATACCAAGCTCGGTACCGAAAACAGAACCGTGGACCACAAGGGCCCTCTCATACCCGATCTCCTTCATCACCCTTGCAACAGGCACGATCATCTCCTGGGAATAGACCCCCCTCACCCCGAGCCTTGGCAGGGCCGGATTTGCAAGGGACGCTGCGATATTCAATGTGGAACCGAAATTGATCTGGGAAAGGATTCTGCCAAGGGCCATGGGATGGATCCTGGGGCTCATTCCGTTAAAAATACCGATGCCCACTGTTTCAATGCTTTGGGCAACCAAGTCCGGGCTGCACTCCACATCCACCCCCAGGGCCTCGACCATGTCAACGGTTCCCCGGGACGAGGTGATGGCCCTTGCCCCGTGCCTTGCCATGGGAATGCCCTGGGAAGCGGCAATAAGGGAGGCGGCCGTGCTGATGTTAAAGGTCTTGAAGGTGTCCATGCCCGTGCCCGAGTTCTCGACAACCGGCGTTGCGGTCGTTAAGGAAACCTTGGCGGTGTCCAGGCTGTAAATAGCTTCCCAGCCGCCTGCCACCTCGTGTTCGGTCTCCCCCTTTGCCGTAAGGGCGGCAAGGAAGGCTCCCTGTTGCATGGGGGTGGTCCTATCGTTTAGAAGGGTTTCAAAGGCACCCTTTGCCTGGGTTCGTGTAAGATCCTGTTTTTGAATAAGACGGGTGATGACTGCGCCAAATTCCCGATTCTGCTCCATGTTCATGCTAACCTCCCAATAGAGTCAGCCAGCCGAAGAGACGCCCAAAGTTCTGCAAAAGGGCGCACCCATGACCGGTAATCGATTGGGATAACATCCAGCAAGAATCCTTAAGACACACTCATGAACAGGCAGGCTTTCCGGCTTACGGATCATCCAAACTGCCGCGCCTTCCCAGGGAGAGTTAGGGTTTAAAGCGACTCCCAAGTGGCATTGTGCGGCGTTTGTCCCCGATCACGGCAACGGCTGGCATGCGAGGGATCTTCCCCCTCTTTCCTTTTAACGTTACTATAGTGCCGGTCAAATGACGTGATACCAACCCAGCATCATTAATAGGTAGCGGTATCAATTGGTTTGACCAGAGCAATAAATGCTTTCGCACATGGATTTGCACCTGTTCATTGTGTAACCATATAGAGCATGGCACCGGGTATTGTCAACAGCTCTCTAATTTAAACAGGCGGATAAAACAGAAAAGAAGTTCGATGGATTACAGAAAAACGAGGCTGAGCCACGGCACATAGGTGATGATGGCAAGGGCCAGGAGCATCACGAACATGAACGGCAGGGCCGAACTGTAGATCTCGGTCACCGGTTTCTTGAACCGGTAGGAGGCGATGAAGAGATTCATGCCCACAGGCGGGGTAAAATAGCCGATCTGCATGTTGGCAAGAAAAATGATGCCAAGGTGGATGGGATTGATGCCGTAGCTTTCGGCCACAGGAAGCAGCAGGGGCACCATGATCACGATGGCGGAAAAAATATCCAGGATGGCCCCCAGGAAAAGAAGGAGGATATTCAAGAGAATCAAAAAGGTGAATTTACTGGAAATATGGCCCTGGATAAGGGTAAACAGCTTTGCCGGGATCTCCGCATCCACCAGAAAGTTCGTAAAGGCAAGGCTCACACCCAGGATCAGAAGTATCCCCCCCACCATGACCATGGCCTCCCTTATAATCATGGGAAGTCTGGCAATCGGGATCTCTTTGTAGACAAACACCTCTACTACAAGGACATAGAGGGCGACCACGGCCGCAGCCTCTGAAACGGCAAAGATACCGCCGTAGATGCCAGCGAGAAGAAAGATCGGAAGGGGTATCTCCCAGGCAACCTCCCTTACGGCCGCCCATGCCTCGGCCCAGGAAAATCGTTGCAGGGGAATGGCCCGGTCCCTGTTGGCTGCGGCGCTCCACAGGGACAGAAGGACGATCATGGTGACAGCGGGAAGGGTGCCTGCGATAAAGAGCTGTTCGATCTCGATGGTTGTGCCGCTGCCCATCTGCTGGGCAACGATGCCGTAGAGGATCAGCGGCAAAGAGGGGGGAAGCAGTAGCCCAAGGCTGCCCGAGGTGGTGACAAGCCCCAGGCTGAACTTTTCATCGTAACCGGCCCGGGTAAGGGCCGGAAGGAGCAGGGCACCCACGGCAACGATGGTAACGCCGGAAGCCCCTGTAAATGCGGTGAACAGGGCACAGGTGACAAAGCTGACAACGGCAAGCCCCCCGGGCATCCACCCCAGAAACGCACTGGACAGCCGGACAAGGCGGGTTGACGTGTTGCTCTCTCCAAGGAGGTAACCTGCAACGGTGAACATGGGCAGGGCGGACATGACCGGGGTGTCGGTGAGCCTGTAGAGTTCAATGGCAATGGCCGAAAGATCGATACCGGAAAAGTAAAACCCTGCACAGGCGATGGACAGGATAACGGCGAACAAAGGCGTTCCCAATAGGGCCAGAAAAACGGCCAGGGAGACAAAGAGAAAAAGACTCACGGTTAAGAAGACTTTCTGTAGCGTTGAAAGGAGGTTACGGCAAGGCCCAGGCATCGCAGGCCGATCACCAGGAATGCCACGGGAATTACCGACTGGCAGGCCCAGCCCGGAACGCTGGCAAAGGCAGGGGTGCTGAACTCAAACTCCATCCGCACAAAGGCCAGGCTGTACCAGGCGGTCACAAGGCAGACAAGGGCAGTAAAAGAAAGGGTGATGCCATTCACAAGCAACGTGTTTTTCTTTGAAAGATAGCGGGTCACGATATTGATGTTGATATGGTTGTTCTGCCTTGTGGCAGCCATGGCTCCCACAAGCCCGGTCCAGAGCACCAGGATCCGCACCAGGGTATCGCCCCAGACAATTCCGGCGCCAATGGTGTTTCTCAGGACGATCTGGAGAACAGCCATGGATATCATGGTAAACAACAGAAAGATGAGGATGAAATCCTCCACCCGGTACAACCATTTTGTAATGGGGAAAGCCTTCATTCTACCGGGCCCTGATCGTTGAAAGATGCAGATTAATGGTATCGAGGATTTCTTGGGACAGAACCCCCTTGGCGACCAGCTGTTCCGGTACTTTTCGGGATTCTTTTTCCCAGGTTTCCGATGCCTTGACATCGGGAACAACGAGCTTGAGCCCCATCTCTTTCAACACCTCCATGGCCTCGACGTTCTGCTGGCGGCTGTGTTTGTCGATTCGGTTAAAGGCTTGGCCCATCTTGGACCGGACCACGGCCCTGTCCTCGGCATCAAGCTTATCAAACGCCCGCTTGGCAATGGCAAGGAGGCCGTTGGTATAGATCAGGGGGATCTGGGTGATGTAACGGATCTGGGTATGCCAGTGCAGGAGAATGGCATAGGCCGGCGGAATCGCCACCGTATCCAGGAGCCCGGTCTGGAGCCCGGTCCTCACATCTGCCAGGGAGAGGGTGATGGGGCTGACACCATAGGCTTTCACCGCCTCAAGGGCTGCGGCATTGTTCTCGGGAATCCATACCTTCTGCTTCTGTAGATCGGCCACCGTTGCCACAGGGTGGCTGGACATGATACGGGCAAATCCCCCTTCGGCAAGGCCGAAAACAACAAATCCCGCTTTTTCATACCCCTTCATGAGGATCTGGTCCATTCGCTGCCGCACATAGTCGACCTCCTCAAACGAGCTGAAGACAAAGGGAAGGCTGTAGACCTGGCTGTCCGGATAATAACTGGACAGGCTTCCCAGGGAGAGTGCGCCCCCCTGGAGTTGATTGATGCGGATCTTCCTTAGAACGCCCTGGTCGTTTCCCATGACCCCGCCCGGAAAGAACTTGAAACGGACCCGCCCTTCGGTAACGGCCGTGATCTCCTTTGCCGCCGCCTGCATCTGGGTCATCTCAAAGGACCCTGACGGCGCCAGGGTCGCGATCTTGAAAACCGCAGCATGAATGTCGTTTACAAAAAGAACCAGAAACAACAGCAAGGCAAGACGGCTTATTCTCAATAGCATGGGTGATCCTTCTCAGTTGGAGTTAAAAATAGTCGTCACTACCCTCAAGAAGCGCTTTGGCCCGCTCCTTGGCAAGGGTGTTTATCAAGGTGTATCCCTCTACTGTGGCCGGCAAGGACACCACCTCGGTCAACAGCCGGTCGTGGAGTTCCCGGTCAAACATGGGACGGGCGTATTTTTGCGCATAGAGCACCCGGGCCATGAGGTTTTTGGTGCCGACAAGCTCAACCCCACGCTCAAAATGAGCCTGGGCAACCCCGGGCTTCCCCCCCAGAACCGGGGGCAAAACCATTGCAAGTGCTCCGAGATAGAGATGGGCGGTTCCGTCCATGTACCCTTCGTCAAGCGCAACCACCCGGGCCATGAGGGTCTCGATGCGGGGAATCTGGGCAAGGGCTTTGATACTGCCGCTTCTGGCCTGTATCCATCCGACCCAGGCGGTTCCCAGGGCGTAGAGGATCCCTATGTCGTCAATGGTGGCTGATGCGATTTTTGCGTCAAACCCTTCCTCCCCCAGTTGTTCGAGGCCGCACAAATCCGGGTTTGCCTCACATGCGGCCCGCAGGGCATACCCCCTGGCTTTCCCTGTAAGGCGAAGGCGTCTTTCGGTATCCGTGACAAAGAAGCTTGAATAGATTGAATAGAGGCCTGCGGCCGACTTGAGGAGCCTTGGATTTGACGGGTCGTCCAAGACAAATGCATCCACCATGATCAAATAGGCGGGCCCACCCTCCTTGACGGTGGCAAGGTCACTGTTCTCCCGGATGGCGGCCGAAAGGCTATCGGCAAGATTACTGGTGACACCACCGCATCCGCACAGCACCGCTGTGATCAACATTAAGAGAATGGTTCGGTAAATTGAAGAGCGTTCCATAAAAGAAGTCATACCTAGGGCGATGGCAGGTGTCAACCCCAAACGAAAAAACCGACAAAAGTTTTACACACCCCCCGGAATAACCGCCCTGGAATTCGTGGGGTTCCCCCAAGGCCCTGCTTGTATTGTCATCCCATTTCCTGTATGATTATCCGATTATGAAAACAGAAATCAACCCTAGCGAAAAGGATGGCTTAAGACAGATGGTCCCTGACACGGAAGAAGAGATGTTTCCTGACAAGGAAGAGAAAAGCAGAACAAAGGCCAAGCATGCGGTGGAAGCCCTTCAACGGCTTGGGGAGAAGCTGATAGAGCATTCCAAGGAACAGATCAAGTCAATGGCAATTCCCGACGAACTCAAGCGCGAGGTTCTGTTCGCAAAGACCATCACCCGCCACGGTGCAAAACGGCGGCAGCTTCAATTCATCGGCACCATCATGCGAGACATCGATCCGGAATCCGTTGTCACGGCCATTGACCGGATCTCCATGGGCCGGGCCATGGCAAGCTCGAAGTTCAAGAAGATGGAGCAGTTGAGGGACGAACTGATCCAGGGGAACCAGGCAAGTCTCGACAGCTTTATCACCGACCATCCCCAGGCCGACCGCCAACGGCTGCGGCAGCTTGCCAGGAATGCAAAAAATGAAATCTCGGCAAAAAAACCGCCAAAATCATCCAGAACCCTGTTCAAGTACATCAAAGAGCTAACAGAGGCCGACGATTAGAGATGTTTCTTCCAACCACGAAAGCAGAACTCAGCCACCTTGGCTGGGACAGCCTTGATGTCATTTTTGTCACCGGCGACACCTATATCGACTCACCCTATACCGGCGTTGCCATCCTTGGCAAACTCCTGGTGGATCAGGGCTTCAGGGTGGGGGTCATTGCCCAGCCCGACATTGAGAGCGATACGGACATCACGCGCCTCGGCGAGCCCAGGCTCTTCTGGGGTGTCACCTCGGGCTCGGTGGACTCCATGGTCGCCAACTATACGGCCACCAAAAAATGGAGAAAGAGCGACGACTATACCCCGGGCGGAACCAACAACCGCCGTCCGGACAGGGCCGTCATCGCCTATACCAACCTGGTCAAGCGCCATTTCAAACAGACCTGTCCCATCCTCCTCGGCGGCATCGAAGCCAGCCTGAGGAGAATCGCCCACTACGACTTCTGGTCCAACAAGGTTCGGCGCTCCATCCTCTTTGATGCCAAGGCAGATTTCCTGGCCTACGGCATGGCCGAATCCACCGTTGTTTCCATTGCAAAGGCCCTGGATGAAGGCCGGAAGGTCACCGATATCAACGGGGTGTGCTACATTTCAAAGACGATCCCGGAAGGGTTTATCGCGCTTCCCTCGTTTGAAGCATCGGCCAAAGACAAGAAGCAGTTTTCCCATGGTTTTGGCCTTTTTTACGCCAACAATGATCCGGTGACGGCCAAGGGCATTGCCCAGCAACACAACGACCGGTTCCTGGTCCAGAATCCCCCACCGCCCTACCCCACCACAAAGGAGATGGACCGGATCTACGACCTGGGGTTTGAACGGGAAGTCCACCCCTTTTACGGGAAACATGGCAAGGTCAAGGCCCTTGACACCATCCGCTTTTCCATCCCCACCCATCGGGGCTGCTACGGCGAGTGCAACTTCTGCGCCATTGCCGTGCACGAGGGACGAACCGTTCGATGGCGAAGCCAAGACTCCATCATCAACGAGGCAAACACCCTTGCCCGCCACCCCAAGTTCAAGGGGACCATCGCCGATGTGGGAGGCCCCACGGCCAACATGTACGGATTTGAGTGCAAGAAGAAACTGAAACAAGGGGCCTGCAAGGATAAGCGATGCCTATTTCCCGGGGTCTGCAAAAGCCTCAAGCCCGATCACTCAGGCCAGCTCAAGCTGCTCAGGCAGATCAGTGACATTCCAGGCGTCAAAAACGTTTTCATCGGTTCGGGCATCCGGTACGACCTCCTCCTTGCAGACAAAGACCACGGCATGACCTTTCTCAAGACCGTGGTCAACAGCCACGTGTCCGGCCAGATGAAGGTGGCACCGGAGCACACCGAGACCCAGATCCTGGAACTCATGGGAAAGCCGGATCCCCGGACGCTCATCAAGTTTAAACAGCAGTTTGACCAGCTGTCGAAAAAGGCCGGCAAAAAACAATTTCTGACCTATTACCTCATTGCGGCCCACCCCGGATGCACCCTGGATGACATGAAACGGCTCAAGCGATTCTGCCACGAAACGCTCAAGATCACCCCGGAACAGGTACAGGTTTTTACCCCGACCCCCTCCACCTACTCGACCCTGATGTACCACACCGGGATCGATCCCGTTTCCGGGAAACAGCTCTTTGTGGAGCGGGACCGTTCGGCAAAGGAGAGACAGAAACAAACCATCACGGGCAGCAGAAAAAAAAAATGAGTACCATGAAAAACCGGCGTACCTTTCCCTGGATCCACTGGATCCACGGCATCAAGACAGCCATTGCAGCGGGCCTTTGCTACGGGATTACCACCTTTTACAACCTTGAGTACGGCTATTGGGCCGTGATCACAACGGTGATCGTCATGCAGGTCTATGTGGCAGACTCCATCCGCATGTGCCTCTACCGGTTCTCCGGCACCATCATCGGCGCCCTCATGGGCATTGGCTCCCTTCTCCTTTTTCCGGACACCACCCTGGGAAGATTGTGTGCGATCCTACTGGCCGTGGGTACCTGCAGTTTCATGACCCACTACAACCCACGGTACCGGATGGCGGCCATCACCGCCGTCATCATTATCATGACAGGCTTTGCAGCACCGGACAAAGTGGGGTTCGGCGTTGCCAGGATCATCGAGATCGCCATCGGCATCTTCTGCGCCTTTGTGGTCTCGGTCCTGATATATCCTGTCCGGGTGGTGGATGTGCTCAAGGAAAACATCAGGAAACAAGGCCTGGAATGCTGCGAAAAATACGATCTCCTGACCCTGGCATTTCTGAATGGGCAAAAAAGGGTGGACGAAACCCTACTTGAAGATCTTACCCGCACGGTTTGGAAAAACCATGAACTGTTCCAGAGCATCAAGCAGCACGAGGCCTTGATCTACCATAGGAAATTCAACAAGAACCTGAAAACAATCGTTTCCACCATGGATAAGGTTGTGGAGCATCTCCGGACCATGGCCCGGAGCCTGAACGTCACCGAGGCGGCAGGATTTGATATTCTCATGGAAAAGGAATTGATCGCTCTTGCCAAACAAAGCAAGGCGGCGTTGATGACCCTGGTGGAAAACCATGGGGCAATCGGGCCGAATTCAAAGGAAACAGCCCCCCTCGCCCAGGCCATTACAGCCGCGGAAGAGCGACTGCATCAGCTTCGCTCCCAGGGGGTAACCACACGGTTCGACCTCCACAAGCTGGAACAGGTTTTCAGCTTTTATCACGCCATGCACTACCTGGCCGAAGATTTGGTCGCAGCCTTGGAAGATTAGATCAAGGTAGAAAAATCAAAGCTTTCGCTCCGGTTCAGGGTCAGGACAAACGCCTTTAACAGCTCGGAATCGAAACAATGGGACATGCCTCTGTCCCTGAGTTTCACCCTGGCCTCGACCCGCTTTTCAGCCTCCTTGTTCAGCCGGGACTCATGTTTCAGCCGCCGAATGTCGGGGTTTTTCTCGTTTCTCACCACAACGGAAACCGGGGCGGCACCGGTCTCCCACACCTCGTTTTCCATCTGTTGCAGAATATCGAGCTTGGGATTTACTCCGGTCATGATGGCCAGGGCCTCATAGGGTGTTTTGGAGGCCTTGTAGGGACGTTTGGAGGTCAGGGCGTCAAACACATCGGCAATATGACAAATCTTTGCAAACAAAGGGATTTCATCCTGTTTTAACCTGCAGGGATAACCGCTCCCATCCTCGTTCTCATGGTGGTACAGGATCCCCTCCATCACATATTTCGGAAAATTTGATTCAAACAGGAGGCTGACGGAATAGGCGGTGTGGGCCTGGATGGCAACATATTCCAGGTTATTGAGCCGTCCCTTTTTGTTGAGGACACGACTGGGAATTTTTGCCTTTCCGATATCATGGAGGAATCCCATGACAGTGGCCTCCACAACAAGCTTCTCAAATGAGGCTCTCCCTGAAACGGCAAAGAGGTGGGGGTTTGCCTTGACAAAGATCGCCATGAGCCAGCCCACCTTGATGGAGTGGATATGGGTTTCGTAGTCGTGGCCGATCAGGGTGGCAAGCCCCTTGAGGGAATCAATGTTTGAAATAAATCCAATGGCCTTTAGAACCAGATCATTGAGGCTGGTCAGGGTCTTCGGCCCAAGGCTGGAAACCCCGAAATTTTCCTTTAGCACCCCCTGGATCACCTCGGAACAGATATCGGAAAACAGCAGAGACCGCTTTTCCATGGCAATACTGTCGTTGGCAAGGATAATGTGGAGATTGTCCTTCAGATACTGGTCGTAATCGCCCAGTTCCTGCTTGTGAATGTAAAGGCATTCCCAGGACATCAGCATCCGAATCAATGTTGATTCCGGAATGGAGCGAGTATCCTTCAACAGGCAGCGAAAACGATAAACGCCTTTCTCACCGGACAATTCAATTTTCTCATAAAGATGAAAACGAGTAAGATTATTAGGTGTGATAAAGGTGGGAACAATGCCTGTAAAACTACTGCCGTCATCGACTATTTCACCGTCGATATCCATACTGCCATCCATTGTCATGAGTCTCTAAAATCCCTGTACAAGGTTAAAACCTGACTATACTCCATTCATCAACAAAGATGTATCTTTTATTATCCTGTCCATGGAGTGTCAACAAAAAAACCCATACATGGGGCGATATCGATGATTGCACTTGAATTTATACCAAAGCACCTAGGATAGAATGAACGGGATCTATACATATACGAAGTGCTATAAATTCTCAATTCCTGCAGAACAAGGTTGAGAATTCAAAGCTTTTACTCCGATTCAGGGTCATGACGAACCGCTTCAGCAACTCGGTATCAAAACAGTGGGCCATGCCCTTGTCCCTGAGTCGCATCCTGACTTCGACTCGTTTTTCAGCCTCCCTGGTCATCCTGAGTTCATGCTCCAGGCGCTTGATGTCGGAATTTTCCCCATGGTCCACCCCATCGATAACCGGGGTATCGCTGGTCTCAGCCACCTCATTTTCCATCTGTTGCAGGGCATCCAAATTGGGATTTTTCCCGGCCATGATCACCAGGGACTGGTAGGGGGTTTTGGAAGTCTTGTAGGGCAACTCCGGGGTGAGCGCAAGGGCGTCAAACACATCGGCGATGTGGCAAAGCTTTGCAAACAAAGGAATTTTTTCACCTTTTAGCCCGCAAGGATAACCGCTCCCGTCCTCGTTTTCATGGTGGTATAAAATTCCCTCCATCACATGCTTGGGAAGATTTAATTCAAAGAGAAGCCCCACGGAATAAGCGGTGTGGGCCTGAATGGCCACATATTCAAGGTTGCTGAGCCGTCCCTTTTTGTTGATGATATGCCTGGGGATCTTCGCCTTTCCAATATCATGGAGGAATCCCATGACTGCGACCTCCACAACAAGCTTCTCAAGCTCGGATTTCCCGGAGACATCAAAGAGATCCGGATTGGCATTGACAAAAATAGCCATGAGCCAGCCCACCTTGATGGAGTGGGTATAGGTCTCATAGTCGTGACCGATCAGGGTGGCAAGCCCCTTGAGGAAATCGATATCCGAAACAACCCCAATGGCCTCGAACATCAGAGACTTGAGCTTGTTAAACGTCTCAACCCCGAACTTGGGTAAACCAAAATTTTCCCCCATCACCCCCTGGATCACCTCAAAACAGATCTCGGTGAACAGCATGGCCCGCTTGTCGAGCTCTATCCCTTCGTTGGCAAGAATGATGTGAAGATTGTCTTTCAGGTACCTGTCATAGTCACTCATATCCCGCATATGGATGTAGACGCAGTCCCAGGCACTAAGCATACGAACCAGGGTCGTTTCAGGGATGCCGGTTGTATCCTTGAAAAGACAACGAAATCGATAGACACCTTTATCACCGGACAATTCCAGCTTTTCATAGAGGCGAAACTGGGTCAGGTAATTTGGCGTGATAAAGGTCGGAACAATACCGATGAAGTTAGTTCCGTCATCAACGAGTTCGTCGCCGATATCGATACCGCCAGCCATTCCCATAAATTTAAAATTCTCCAGGACTAAGGTTAAGTGCCTAACTCTATCATTTTAAAACAAGTTCCATCTTTTTTTAGTATTATGACCATATCGTGTCAACAAAAAAGAATTATGGCGGGACAATTTTGCATTTTTCTTTACCCACTCGGCATCATTCTGGATTGTCCAGGACGTGGAGACGGTGGTAAAACCCCCTGTTTTTCATCAAGGTTCCATGGTCGCCCGCCTCAGCGACCCGCCCCTGCTTCAACACGATGATCCAGTCCGCCGTGACCGCAGATCTAAGCCTGTGGGCGATGGTGATGGAGGTTCGGTTCTCCTTAAGCCGGGACATGGCACTCCTGATCCTCTCTTCGGATTCCGTGTCCACGTAGGAGGTGGCTTCGTCAAAGATGATGAGCTCGGGCCGGTGGGCAAAGGCCCTGGCAATGGAGATCAGCTGCCGCTCTCCGCTGGAGAGGGAGGTGCCTCCCTGGCTCACCCGGGTGTCGGCCCCCTGGGGAAGCTTGTCGATGACGGATTCGGCGTGGGAAAGTTCAACAATCCGGTCAAACTCCGAGTCCGTCATGGTGCTATTCTGGGGCAGGATATTCTCCCTGATGGTGCCGGAGAAAAGATAAGGGTCCTGGGTAACCAGGGCGATCCTGGACCTTAAGGACGGGATGGAAAAGCTATCGATACCCCTGTTATTTATTAAAATGTCCCCCCCTGTCCTTGGGTAAAACTTGACGATAAGATTAATCAGCGATGTCTTACCTGAGCCGGTTGGCCCCAGAATCGCCAGGGATTGACCCACCTTGACAGAAAACGACACCCGGTCCAGGACGGGAGTTCCCGGCTGGTAAGCAAAGGATACCGCCTTGAACTCAATGGTGTCGATGCGGCTAAGCCCGGTGCTTCCTCCCGGATCGGCCTCCTGCTCATCAAATATTTCAACGATTCTCTCCCCGGATGCCAGGGCGTTCTGGAGGATGTTGTGCTTTTCAGCGATATCCCTGACAGGGCGAAAAAACATCTTGGAATAGGAGATGAAGGCGACCAGGGTCCCAAGGCTCAGCTGGTCGGACACCACCCGGCCGCCGCCGTAGAAGATCACAATGGCAAGGGCCAGGGAACCGAACAGGTCCACCACGGGCATGAAGAGGCCGAAGAGCTTTATCTGCCCCATGCCGGCCAGGAAATTCTCGTGGTTAAGGGCCTTGAATTCCTGTTTGATCCTTTCTTGGCCGGAAAAGAGCTGGATCACCCTGATACCGCCGCAGGATTCGGAAAACATGGAATTAATCTCGGCGATCTTAACCCGCAGGCTCCTGAACACCTCCCTGGAGCTTGCGGAAAAAAAAACGGTGGTCCAGACCACAAAGGGAAGTATCCCAAGAACGGCCAAGGCAAGCCTTACATCCATGTAAAACAGGATAATAACGATCCCGACAAGGGTAAAGATATCCTTCATCACAAAGGTGATGATGGTGGTGAACATCTCCTGCATGTTCTGGATATCGTTGGTCACCCGGGTGGAGAGGCGACCCACGGTATTTTTGGTGAAAAAAACCATGGGAAGCCGCTGGATATGTTCATAAATCCGGACGCGAAGATCGTGCATGATTTTCTGGCCCGCAAGCTCCATCACCATGATCTGGACAAAGCTTGTCACAAACCTTGCAACGGCGATGATGGCCAGCACCACGCCCGCCATCATCGCCCCCCTGATGTGGAGACTTTCCAGGGCGAGCCCCCCGTCCCTGGGAACGATGTAGAGATCAACAGCCATCTTTGTGATATAAGGGACCGCGATATCGAAAAGGGAAAGAAGCAGCATCAGAACCATGGAGAAAACGATCATCCAGCGATTCCGAGTAAAATAGGGAACAAAGCGCTTCAAGAGCCGCAGGTCCTGCCTGGGGCCAAGTTCCTCCTCCGGGTCGCCCCTCATCGTCCCCCCCATGTATCCCCCCCTTCCGGGCCATTTGAGGACTGCATCCCCTGGGCCCTGGCATAGTAACCGCCCTGTTCCACAAGTTGCTCGTGGGTCCCGGACTCGACGATCGTCCCTTGATCCAGGACGATAATGGTGTCGGCATTTCTAAAGGCCTGGAACCTGTGGGACACGATGATCAGGGTCATGTTTCCGGCAAGGGATTCGATGGTATCGATGATGCCCGAAGCGGTCTTGATATCCACCTGGCTCACGGGATCGTCCAGGATCAGGATGGGGGATTGCTTGAGAAGCGCCCTTGCAAGGGCGATACGCTGCTTCTGACCACCCGAGAGCATCACCCCCTTCTCCCCGATCAGGGTGTCAACGCCCTTGGGAAACGACCCGATGGTTTGGGTCAGGCCTGCCATTTCAAGGACCGTGTTGATCCGATCCGTGCCGGCAGCAGGATCTCCGAACTTAAGGTTTTCAAGGATGGTGCCGGAAAACAGGAACGGCTCCTGGGGCATGAAAGAGATCGACCGCCTCAGGTGATCGAGGTCAAATGTCCTGATATCCATGCCATCGATGGAGATGAAGCCGGAATCCGGGTCATAGATCCTTGGAATCAGGCTCACCAGGGAGGTCTTACCGCTGCCCGGGGGACCTGCGATGCCGAGGATCTGCCCGGGCCCGACCCCCACGCTGACGCTGTCCAGGATCCGGGGGGCGATCTCCTGGGAACCGTGGGAAAAGACCAAATTCCGGATCTCAATATCGCCAGCAATGATTGCAGGTTTCACCCCATCCCTGGGACTCTCGATCTGCCTTGGCACAGCAAGAATGGCATCAATCCTGTCAATGGAGGCCTTGCCCCTCTGGATCACGTTGGCCACCCACCCCACGGCCATGACCGGCCAGGTGAGGAGCCCAAGATAGGAAATGAAGGCCACAAATTCCCCGGGAGAGATGGTGTGAAGGATCACCTTTCTACCCCCCAGGCCGATGACAACGGCAAGGCTGATGCTGGTCAAAAGGGTGATCAGGGGAAAAATGAGCCCCCTCATTTTGACCAGGTTCATGTTGGCAGCCATATAGACTTCTGACTCCCTTGTAACGCACAGGGTCTCCGCATCCTCCCGGTTAAAGGCCTTGATGATCCGAATGCCGGCAAACCGCTCCCTGGACGATTCCATGAGCCTTGAAAACGATGACTGGACCTCCATGTAGGCAGAAAAAAGCCTTTTACTGAGAATCTTGGTAAAAAGGGCGATAAAGGGCATGGGAAGAAGGGCCAGGAGCGTCAATTCCAAATTGATATACCCCATGAAGAAAACCGAGGCAAAACCAAGAACGATGGTGTCGGTCATTCCAACAAGGCCCATGCCAAGGGCCATCCTGATGTTGGTGATGTCATTGGTTGCATGGGCCATAATATCGCCTGCGCTGGTGGTATCGAAGAACGGTGCCGGCATGGATAGGATATGATTGAAGAGCCGCTCTCGGATCCCCTCTTCCACCCGTCGGGCCGTGCCCATAATAAAGTAGCGCCAGCAAAACCTGAAGATGCCGATTAAAAGGGCCGCAAGGAGGATGTAACCGCCATAGGAAAGCAGGGTTGTACCTGTAATGGAGAGGGATGCAATCCCGTCAACGGCGCGTTTGACTATCCGCGGAATAAAGAGCTGGAGGATATCCACCACGAACAGGGAGAAGAGCCCGGCAGCAATATAGAACCGCCGTTCAACAAAATAGGGTTTGATCAACTCAAACTGTCTCAACACCACCTCAACACGATATAAATAGGTCCAAAACAGAATCTTCTCTCCCTGAAGATCAGGTTTTTGAAAAAATGTCAAACCCTAAAAACAAACCAGAGACAACAGGGGATTCCTCCTATTCGCCGGATCCATTTCGCTCCAGCAGCCAAGTGATCACATCACCGGGATCTGGGACCTCCCTGCCAGGATCGTCCCCTTCAACGATGCCCGACCAAACCCTATCAACGGGATCAGGGACCTCCCTGCCGGGGTCATCCCCTTCAACGATTCCCGACCGGATCTGATCACCTGGGCCGGAGGATTTGGCAACGATCCTGGCAGGGGTGGACCCTGGCTCTTTTAACGGGTCAGGGACCCGGTAGGCCACCGGTTTACCCCCTTCGTCAAAGACGGTTTGGGCATCCCCCTGAAATTCAGGGGCAGGAAAAATCCCGGAACCGATCTCAGAATAAGCCCCAGCCCCCGGGAAACGGCTATTTTTGAAGTCATCAAACAGGAGGGTGGGAACGAGAACAAAGGCAAAAAGAATGATAAAGGCGATAACCCTGGGCCAAAAGCGATTGCCCGGAATGGGGGACTCCCCTGTTTCATCTCCTACCGAGGTAAAGGGGTCTGATTCATGGGGCAACAGGATCTGACGGGCCGCATTTTGCACCAAAGACGCATCAACAATCATGCTCCCCTGCCTGTGGGCAACGACCAGACAACGGTCACAGAGACTATTGATCACCCGGGGATATCCCTTTGAAAAAACAAATATTTTTTCTAAGGCCGTTTCAAGGAAAACCTTCTCTCCTGCTCCGGCATTGGACAGCCTGTACTGAACATAATCGGCCGCCTCTTTCCGGTTCAGGGGAATGAGGACCTGATGGAGGGTCATCTTTTCCAGGAACCGCCCCCCCTCCAGGGTGGAGAGAACCCCCAATAACTCGTTCTGCCCCACAAGCAACACGGTGAGAGGGAGACGACCATTACCCAGGTCCTGCCATGCAAACAGGGCCTTGAGAAACCTGGGACTGATTCGTTGGGCCTCGTCCACGATCACCAGGCAGTGCTCCTTCAACAACAAAACAGTGTCAAGGAATCGAACAAAGGCCGTATTAAACGGTTCATCCCCCGGCAACTCGCCCCCCAGATCCTGGGCGATCCCAGGAAAGAGTTGATCAACCTCAAGACAGGGATCAACAATCCTTGCCGTGCGCACACGGTCCGGAAGTCCCTGGACGATGGTGTTGAGAATGGTGGTCTTACCGGTTCCAACATCCCCGGTCAGAACCATAACGCCCCCCTTGTCCACGGCCCGACTCAGGGCGGACAGAGCGATACCGTGGCAGTGGCCGAGCCATAGGAAATCAGGGTCTGAGCTAATATTAAAGGGCTTTCGTATTAGTTTGAAATGTTCCAGATACATCCCGGACTTACAACATCTCCTTGATTGCCTCGAGCAGGGGATTAACATCGCCTTTGACTTGGCTCCCCGTGTCTGAAGGGTTGATATACTTTTTCACACACCCGTATTGACTCCATCCCTTGAGGGGATAATCCAGGTTGACGCTCTTCCACTTGGGATGACCGTTCTGCCTGAGCCACCCAAGGTTGTTGTAAACCACTCCTGCAAATTTCCCCACATGGTCGCAGTTATTTCTCCTGAAATCAAAGGAGGTCAAGACAGCCTTGACAGCAATGGTCTTGACATCGTTATTCTGCCAGGCATAGGTTCCGGTTGGAATCACAGCATCGGGGTAAAACTCCAGGATGCTCTTGTTGGTGATGGTCACAAGGTGAAGGTTGTCCTGTTTGGCAATATTCTCGGAAAAAAGCTTCACAGGCACCCCTGCCACATAAAACATGGCATCGATCTCTCCCTTTTTCAACATGGAGAGGGCTTCAAGGGTACCCACGGTAACAGTCGTTTTCGGATTGACCCCCGAGACCTCTATAAGCAGCTTTGAAGTCAGAAAAGAACCGCTTCCCTCCTTACCGATGGCGACCCGTTTCCCCTCAAGATCGTCAAACGCGTTGATGCCAGGGCGGGCCACCAGGTGGACCTCCTCATCATAGAGAGGGAAGACCATCTTTGTCTTTCTGGCAATCCGTTTTAAGGTGGCATCGGACTTGACCTTGAGCACAAAGGCCAGCACATCGGACTGGACGATCCCCATCTGGGTCTTTGGCCGCTTGTACACGGCATAGACATTCTCCACAGACCCGGTGGAGTTGTGGACATGGAGATCAAAACCGTGCTGTTTTGCAAGCTCCATCATGTTGAGCCCGAACTGATAGTAGGTTCCTTTTCTACCGCCGGTCATCATTCCGAGATCAACAGCAAGCGAAAAATCTGCCAGAAGCAGTAGCGAAATCAAAACAAAAGAAGCGATGGCGACAACTTTTTTCATGGAAATGATCCTTTGGTTAGGTGTTGCGAGAATACGACAATATGATCCCGAGAGTTGATACGATTCGTATTAAACGTTGTTACGCACTTTTACGATATTGTCAAGCGTCAACGGATAAACGGAGTCATATCAACAAGCTGGACCTGACCCCATGGTTAGAGAAGATCGACAAGCTTTCCTGTGGTGTTTCTCAGCCGCTGGCTGATGATCTTTGAAATTTTCCACAAAAGTTTAAACCCCAGGGCAGGGTTATCGTTGGCAAGCAGGATGAGATTTTCCCTGGAGATGAAATAGATGATGGACTCCTGGCTTGCGATTCCTGTTGCGGATCGGGATTCCCCGTCGATGAGGGACATCTCTCCAAAAGTGAAGGACGTCTGCAGGGTCGTGATCTTGCTAAGTTCGCCCTCCTTGTCCTTGTAAATGTCGATGGCACCCTTGACGATGATACCCACGCTCTTCTCCACATCGCCTTCCTGGAATACAAAAACGCCCTCCCTGGCTCTCACAGGCTTTACATATTCGCAGATTTTATAGATCTGATCCCAGGAAAATTCGCTTGCCCAACGGGTGCGCTCAAGGATCTCAGCAAGGGCAGTGATCTTGTCCTTGGGCGGATTTACTTTTGGTTCTTCTTCATTTTTTTTCACGTCTCTACCGTTGTTCAATCGGTTTTTCGTCAAAGTTCATTTTCACGTCTCTGCCGTTGTTCAATCAGGTTTTTCGCCAAAGTAGAGGGGGTGTTGGCTACAGTCACTCACCCTT
The DNA here is from genome assembly GCA_016342325.1 of Desulfobacterium sp. GTDB lineage: Bacteria > Desulfobacterota > Desulfobacteria > Desulfobacterales > Desulfobacteraceae > Desulforapulum. The sequence goes on along the minus strand of JAEINR010000023.1, from coordinate 610 downwards.
AACGAAGAATAAATATTCCCGTTAGAAGTGTCAATCATAAAATATATAACGGGGTCGGGCCTGACCCCGTTATATGATGTCGTTTAGAAATTTCTGCCGGGCATAATATTCCCGAAACACGCAAACAGACGCTGAAAAACGCCATAACCCATAACAAACTTCTCAAAATAGAAATATATATTTTGTTGGTCTCGCGTACTGAAAGAGGGGGGCGGTCGAATACAATACGACGCAAACCATTCTGCAATCAGGAGATAGAAACGAAACAACCAATAACTGTAAAAACAAGTCATGCTATTTAGCACCGAGAAAAGAGGCCACAGAAAAATGTCCCCGCAAAAGAGAGAATCCGGTATGTTTTTTGCAATTTATATTTTTCAGAAAATTAATGAATACAAAACAAGGGTTAAATATTGTAATTTGGCTAAAAAACTACTACATTATAGATAATAACTGTTACAAATAGCATCACAATTGAGAAACAGTGACCTTATCGACTACAACCGAACTGAACAGGAACGAAAATTGAAAAACCCTATGATCACAAATAGTAGTTGGATGTAATAATATCAATCGGTTACCATCACAACAATGCAATACTTTATCATGT
>JAEINR010000022.1 GCA_016342325.1 Desulfobacterium sp. | reverse complement strand
TTTATTTAAGTTTAATCCGTTTTTCTGCCATATACTAAATATTTTAATTATAATTCAAATAAGCGAAATGTGAGATATTCTTTATTAAGTAAAAATAGTAATCACATTACTCACCCTATAAAGCCATAAAATTTCAACATATTATATGTATCATACCTGCAAAAAGAGTATTTATTATTAAAAAGAAGTTGCTTCCTTATTTATTTAAATTATTTAGTCGTCTTGGATTATCGAACTCCGTTTCATCCAATTAGAATTGGATCAGGAAAATAATATTCTCAAACAAATAGTCTTTCCGTGCAAGTGCAGTTCTTTCTGTGGGACTGTTCACTCCTCCTGCAACCACCATCTATTTAAATAACCACTCCAAAAGATCTGGATACACCGAGATTTTCCGGGCACAAGGGAGTAGATCACGTTGTAAAACGCTGAATGTTTAAAAAATGTTCAAAACTTTCCACTTATCAACACAAATCCTTGTTAAATATTTAAACTGGGAGACTTTAAAACGCCCTTATCAACAACCATAGGTGGTAATAGTTACAACCCATATCCACTAATGATATTATGATTCCAATAGATTACATCCTGCTTCGTCTCTGTTTAAAAACAGTTTATCCGTAAAATTTAGTCTGTATGGATTATCGAATTCAGTTTCATCCACAAACAGCTTATCGGATTTTCTTCTCAAAATAACGTAAAAATCAGAGCTAAGAAGCGAATAGACGAGATTAAAGGTAACATCTGGAAATGGTCTTTCTGTACAACTCTTTGTTTAAGACTGTTTGCCCCCCAACCATAGAATAAAGCGAGTCCCATAGACCTGGATACACCGGGATTTCCCCGGCACAGGGGAGTACATCAAGTTGTAAAATGCAGAATGTTTAAAAAATGTTCAAAACCGTTAACTTATCAACAGACATTCTTTTTTCAGCCTTTTGGGTAAATGTAAGAGAGTTCAACAGCCATTGATAAACATCAACCCTGGGTTCTGAACATACCGGTTCAGAACTATTAATTACACATACCCCATCCCACCAGGCAACCCACTAATATTTTAGGCCTAATTCATGGGATTTATCGTAATCAAACAAATGTTCAATAAATGTCAATAAATGTGCACTAATGGACACTCTTTTGGAATGTTAACAAAACCGACCTGTTTTGAAATGGATTTAAACCCATTTACAAACAACACCAGTGGACAGAATACACTTATATATTTAATGGGTTATGTGAGTTCTAAACTTCTTAACACGGCTTATTATGTATTATTATCAAATATATAGATAAATAAATAAACACCCTCCCATGCATTTCGATTCAAACACCCGCCTATTTATTTCATTGAAAAAATTCTTTAAAATGATATAAATCATAAGTTTGATACAGCATTGATAAATATTTTATATATAAAAAGATCTTAGGTATTTAAATGAAATTTTCAGCTGACAGAAAGAGCCTTTCGGAAGTGCTTGCTCAGGTACAGGGAATTTGTGGCAGAAAAACCAATCTTGCCATTACATCGGATGTCCTTATAAAGGTTGCAGGATCAGAGGTTGTCATCATGGCCAACGATCTTGAAACTGTTTTTCAGGGACAATATGAAGCTGAAGTCGAATCTGACGGAATCATCTCCATCAATGCAAAAAAGCTCTATGAGATCATCCGGGAATATCCAGACGCCCTGGTACCCTTGAATGAGATCGAAAACCGATGGGTGGAGATTGGAAAGGATAACATCCAATACCACATTGTTTCATCCGATTATGACAACTTTCCTGAAACACCACTTATAGAGGATATTCCCTTTGTGGAGATCGAATCCGCCGCTCTCAAAAAGATGGTGGAGGTCTCCTCCATGATCGGATTCTCCTCTGATGAAAAACGAATTTATGTTCTTGGGGCCCTACTTGAAAAGGTGGTTGACGATAAAGGCGAGTGCCTGAGAATGGTCTCCACCGATTCCCGGCGACTCAACTGCTATGATGCTACCTACGAGGGAGAGTTCATCGTTCCTGATGAAAACATCATCATTCCCAAAAAGGGATTATCAGAGCTTGGAAAATTCCTGGACAGGGAAGGGACCGTTAAAATCGGTATCAAAGAGGATCATTTCATTGTTCAAAAACGTAATGAAACAATGATGATCAAACTTCTCGAAGGGGATTACCCGGATTACAGGCGGGTAATCAACACAGAGCAGATGACCCCTGTCGAGATGGACCGGACCATGTTACTCATGGTGATGAGACGGATATCCATCCTGTCGTCGGACGATTACAAAAGCGTGATGTTCAACTTCAAGGAAAACCAACTCGTTGTAACAATCACCAATCCCGAAATCGGCGAGTCAAAGGAGGAGATCACCATCGGGTATGGGGGGGATCCCTTTGAAAGCGCGTTTAACCCCAGGTATTTCATCGATGCACTCAACGCTGTTGACAGCAGCACCGTGGTTTTGAATGTCAAGGGAACAAAGAATCCCTGTATCATCAAGGGGCTTGATGATGAGAAACTTGTTTGTGCAATAATGGCAATGTCAGTTTAATGGAATGATTATGGAAAACAACGACCAAGATAAAGATTACGGTGCAAATAATATCAAGATCCTCGAGGGTCTTGAAGCGGTCAGAAAACGACCTTCCATGTACATCGGCAACGTGGGTACGGAAGGCCTTCATCATCTGGTGTACGAGGTGGTGGACAACAGCATTGACGAGGCCATGGCCGGCCACTGCGACACGATCACGGTGATCATTCATCCGGATCGGAGCGTCAGTGTGGAGGATAATGGCCGGGGTATCCCTGTTGGAATGCATGAAAAAGAAAACATGCCCGCCGCCGAGGTGGTCATGACCAAGCTCCATGCCGGTGGTAAGTTTGACAAGGATTCCTACAAGGTGTCCGGCGGTCTCCACGGTGTGGGCATCTCTGTGGTCAACGCCCTTTCCATGAACCTTGAGATGGAGGTGTTCAAGGACGGGAAGGTTTATTACCAGCGATACTCCAAGGGAGCCAAGCAGACCGAGCTTGAGGTCAGGGGCGAGACAGACAAGCAGGGAACCAAGATCCTGTTCAAACCCGACTTTGAGATCATGAACGAAAACGACTTTGAGTATGAAAAGCTCTCCCGCAGAATGAGGGAGTTGTCGTTTCTCAACAAGGGCATCCGCATCATCATCGAGGATGAGCGGTCCGCTGAAAAGGATGAGTTCCATTACGAAGGAGGACTCAGGTCCTTTGTGGAGTACCTGAACCGGAACCACACACCCATGCATGACCCCATCGAGATCGAGGGCGAGAAGAACGATGTCAGTGTGGACGTGGCCATCCAGTACAACGACACCTTTAAGGAGAAGCTCTACTCCTTTGCCAACAACATCAACACCATCGAGGGCGGATTTCATCTTTCCGGCTTTAAGGGGGCGCTCACCCGTACCCTGAACACCTATGCAAGTTCGGGAAACCTGCCCAAGAATCTGCAGAACATCAAGATCGGTGGGGATGACGTCCGGGAAGGCCTCACCGCCATCGTCAGTGTTAAGGTGATGGAACCCCAGTTTGAGGGCCAGACAAAAACAAAGCTTGGCAACAGCGAGGTCAAGGGCATTGTCGAGTCCCTGGTCAATGAAAAGCTTGCCATGTTCCTTGAAGAGAACCCCAACACGGCCAAGAAGATATTGATGAAGGCCGTGGATGCGGCCCGGGCAAGGGATGCGGCCAAAAGGGCCAGGGAGCTTGCCCGGAAAAAGGGAACCCTGCTCGACTCCACCCTTCCGGGAAAGCTTGCCGAGTGCCAGTACGCCGATCCCAAAGAACGGGAGCTTTTTCTCGTGGAGGGAGATTCCGCGGGCGGCAGTGCCAAGCAGGGAAGGGACAGGCGGTTCCAGGCCATCCTGCCCCTCAAGGGTAAGATTCTCAACGTTGAAAAGGCCCGGTTCGACAAGATCCTCAGGAGTGATGAGATCAAGAATATCTTTACCGTCCTTGGTACAGGCGCCGGCCAAGAGGAGTACGACATCGAGAAGATCCGTTACCACAAGGTCGTTATCATGACCGATGCGGACGTCGACGGATCCCACATTCGAACCTTGCTGCTCACCTTTTTCTACCGCCAGATGCCCGATCTGATCAGCAGCGGTTATCTCTACATTGCCCAACCGCCGCTCTTTCGCATCGGAAAAGGCAAAAGCGGCATCTATCTCAAGGATGAGCCTGAGTACAGGGATTATCTTGTGAGACGGGTGTGCGAACAAAAAGAAGTGTTTTTGCCCGATGCCGAAGAGCCTTTGTCCGAAGACCGGCTGTTTGCATTTCTAAAAGACCTGGTTACGTTTCACAACGCTGTTGAACGCTTGGTCCGGCGGGAGTTTGACCCGGAACTTCTACTGTTCCTCATCAAGGAGGGGGTCAAGGACAAATTCTTTCTGGAGAACCTTGAAAAAATGGAGGCCCTGAAGGAGATTCTCACCGCCAAAGGCTACATCACCCGGGATATCGAGTTTGATGAAATACGAAACCTCCATGAAATGGACATCCTTGGAAAAAAGAGTGACCAGGAAAAAGGAATCAAGCACAACCTTGTCACGGTGGGCCGCAGCCTTATCGCCACCAATGATTACACCATCATGCACAAGGTGCTCGACAAGATTGGGGAATTGGATGCGCCTGTTTTCAAGGTCTGTCCCAAATCTTCCAGGGAGAAGAGCATCGCCTTTGACGACAGATCCAAATTTTTCGAGTACATGATGGCTGAGGCCAAAAAGGGCATCAACATCCAGCGGTACAAGGGTCTGGGTGAGATGAACCCGGACCAGCTGTGGGAAACCACCATGGATCCGGATAAACGGGTGATGCTCCAGGTCACCATCGATGATGCTGAAAAAGCCGATGAGATCTTCACCCTGCTCATGGGCGAAGAAGTGGAACCCAGGAGAAACTTCATCCAGACCAATGCCCTGGAGGTTTCCTCTTTGGATTTTTAATCCCTTGCTGTAACAGTTAAAATGAAAACCCATGAAAAAGCAGTGGAATCGCCTTCCACTGCTTTTTTTTGTTTATCCCCATGGGCAGGACAAGCCAGAACGAAATCGTTATGTTGATTCTCTTGCCAAAATAACGGAAAAATTAGAGCCAAGAAACGAAAAGCCGTTTAAGCCATTTTTTAAATGCATTGATTTCTTAAAAATAATTAAATATTGACAGGGGCGCTGGCCGCGTATTAGACACACACTGTGTTTCCGCTAGACAGGTATAGTTCTATACATAGGTTTTTTTAACTAGAACAACTTTTGAAACGTAAAGGAATGGAAATGTATTTAAAGCGAATCGTTGTGTTTCTATGTGTATCGTTTTTGGCCCTTGGATCCACGGGCCTGGCCACAACCCTTGAGGATGTCAAGGCCAGGGGCGTGTTGAACTGCGGCATCAGTGAAGGGGTTCCCGGATTTTCCATCCCTGACTCCAGCGGCAGATGGGTGGGATTTGACGTGGACATGGCCAGGGCTGTTGCGGCTGCTGTGCTCAAGGACGGAGAGAAAATCAAATTTGTATCCCTGGCATCCAAGCAAAAAATTGTTGCCGTTTCCTCGGGCCAGGTGGACCTTACCTCCAGGACCACCACCTGGACATTGAAGCGGGACGCAAAGCAGGGGGTTGATTTTACCACCATTGTTTTTTACGACGGCCAGGGGTTTATGATTCCAAAAGCCATGGGGGTTACATCGGCAAAGGACCTTGACGGCGCGTCCGTGTGCGTCACCGCCGGAACCACCTCAGAGCTCAATGTGGCTGATTTTGCAAGGGCCAACAACATCAAGTTTGAAATTGTTGTGTTTGACGGCAAAAAAGAGGCGCTGAACGCATATGCTTCCGGCCGTTGCGACGTATTTACTACCGATATCAGCCAGCTGGCCGCCCTTCGATCCACCCTTGCTAAGCCCGCAGATCACCTCATCCTGCCAGAGGTGCTCTCCAAAGAGCCCCTGTCCCCCCTGGTCCGCCACGGTGACAACCAGTGGAAGGATATCGTAACCTGGGTGACCAACGGCCTGATCGCTGCTGAAGAGCATGGCATAACAAAGGCCAATGTCCTGAAGATCAAGGAAACCTCCAAGAACCCCGTTGTCCAGCGCATGCTGGGTAAGTCCGGGGACACCGGTTCCTATCTCGGCCTTGACAAGGATTGGATGGTGCGGGCCATCCAGACCGTGGGCAACTACGGTGAGATTTATCAACGCCATTTTGGTCCCGACACCCAGCTGAACATTCCCAGGGGCATCAATAACCTCTGGACAAAGGGCGGACAGCACTACGCCCTTCCCATTCGATAGACCATTATCAGAACCTGGACAAGCCGGAACCCAAAAAGCGCGAAAATCAGAGCTGAAAAGCTAAATGTTTCCACGGGAATTGATACCTGCTCTACCAATGATATTAAAAAAAGATTCAATTCCTAGGCGAGGAGCGATAACCCTGCAGCCAGGGACGTGTTTAAGTCCCTGGCTGTTTTTTTAACAGACAGGCGTATCCATTGAAAAGAGCTGCATTTTTCCTGACAAAAGACAATTTGAAAAACATGGCCCTGCAGATGGCGGTGCTGGGTGTGATCTTATATGGCTGCCATGGGCTTCTAACCAATACCCAGGCAAACCTGGCAGCCAGAAACATCGCTTCCGGGTTCGGGTTCCTTTCCCTTGAATCGGGCATGCCCATCAGCAATTCTCTCCTGCCCTACACACCGGCAGACACCTATGGCTATGCCTTTTTCATGGGGCTCATCAACACGGTGTTCGTGTCCGTCATCGGCATCATTCTATCCACCCTTCTGGGGATTATCATCGGCGTTGCCAGGGTCTCGAGCAACTGGCTCGTCTCAAAGCTTGCCGAGATCTATGTGGAGGTGTTGAGAAACATTCCCCTGTTGCTCACCCTGTTTTTCGCCTACACCATTGTTCTTGCGGCATTGCCGGTGCCCAAAAAGAGCCTCATGCCCCTGGCCGGTTTTTTTCTCAATAACCGGGGGATATATCTTCCCAGACCCGTGTTCGAGCCGGGCATGGCTGCCGTTATGGTCGCCCTTGTGGTGGGCATTCTCGGGGCCATGGTGATTATAGGGATGGCCAGGCGTATCCATGACAGGACAGGCAGGGTGATTCCGGGATTTAGTCTGGGCCTCGTTACTGCGGTCGTGTTGCCTTTGGCGGTGTTTTTCATGGCAGGATCCCCTGTGACCATGGAGCATGCCGTTCTCAAGGGGTTCAATTTTCGCGGTGGGCTTGTGATCCGGCCGGAGTTTTCCGCCTTGATGACGGGGATCATCCTTTACACCGCCGCCTTTATTGGCGAGAACGTCAGGAGCGGTATCCAGTCCGTGGACCCGGGGCAGATCAACGCATCCAAGGCCCTGGGACTGAGCCAGGCGCTCACCATGCGACGCATCGTGCTGCCCCAGGCCCTGCGGGTGATCATTCCCTCCACCACCAACGACTATGCAAGCCTTGTCAAGAACTCCTCCCTGGCCGTTGCCATCGGGTATCCTGACATGGTCTCCGTGGGCGGCACCATCATCGGCCAGAACGACCAGGCCATTGAGATCATCGCCATGTGGATGGGGGTCTATATGACCATCAACCTCTTTATCTCCCTTGTAATGAACTGGCTGAACTCAAGGGTTCAGCTGATCGGTAGGTAAGCATTGGAAACAGCAACTCTCACGCCCCTAGGGCTTAAGACATTTGTACCCCGTCCGGACAAGGCGCCTCCCCTGGTCGCCTCCGGTATCATCGGCTGGATGCGCATTAATTTATTCAACACGTCATTTAACTCGGTGCTGACCGTGTTGGCCCTTGCCTTTTTGTGCAAGGTACTGCCTCCCCTGGTCTCCTGGGCATTCCTGGATGCGTCCTGGCTTACGCCGTCCCCGGAACACGAGGGGGCCTGCTGGGCCTTTATCGTCAACAAGTTCAGGGTCCTCATGGTGGGGCTCTATCCCGGGGAACAGCTTTGGCGTCCCATGGCCGTGGCTGTTATTATGGGCATTCTGTCAGTGGTGACCGTGGCAAGAAAGCTTTCCACCCGGCTTCTCATTCTCCTGTGGTACACCCTGCCGGTGGGGCTTTTCTTCATCATTAACGGCGGCTTTGGCCTGCCCAAAGTGGAGCAGTCCCTCTGGGGCGGTCTCATGCTCAGCATGGGGCTTGCCGTCATTGGGATCCTGTTGTCCCTTCCCTTTGGCATCCTGTTGGCCCTGGGCCGAAGATCACGGCTGGCCGTGGTCCGGACCCTTTGCACCGGGATCATCGAGTGCGTCCGCGGGGTGCCCCTGATCACTATCCTGTTCATGGCGTCGGTGATGCTGCCTATTTTTCTTCCCCAGGGCGTGAACATCAACAATCTGCTGAGGGTCCAGATCGGTATGATCCTCTTCTCCTCCGCCTACATTGCCGAGGTGGTCCGGGGGGGACTCCAGGCGATCCCGGTGGGCCAGTTTGAGGCGGCAGGGTCCCTGGGACTCAAACCCTGGCAAACCACGGTGTTTGTGGTGCTTCCCCAGGCCCTGCGCCATGTAGTGCCCTCCCTTATCGGAAGGTGCGTGGCCCTGTTCAAGGACACTTCCCTTGTGATTATCGTGGGCCTTTTGGATTTTCTGGGCATGGTCAAGGCGTCGTCCCAGGATCCCAAATGGCTGGGATACGATGCAGAGGCCTACGTGTTTTGCGCCTTTGTCTACTGGATAATCTGTTTCTCCATGAGCCGTTATGGGCAATCCATCGAGAGGCGAAACCAATGGTAATGGAGAAGACAATGGGCAACACACCGGTAATCGAGATCACGGACCTGAACAAGTGGTACGGCAATTTCCATGTGCTCAAGAACATCAACTTACGTGTGTACAGTGGCGAAGTGATCGTGATCTGCGGGCCGTCCGGTTCCGGCAAGTCCACCCTGATCCGGTGTATCAACCGAATCGAGGAGCACCAGGCCGGAACCATCCGGGTCAAGGGCATGGAACTCACCAACCGGATGAAGAATATTGCCGGCATTCGCAGGGAAGTGGGCATGGTGTTCCAGCAATTTGATCTCTTTCCCCACCTGACCATACTGGAGAACCTGACCCTTGCCCCCTGCTGGGTGCGCAAAATGTCCAAAAAAAAGGCTGAATCCCTTGCCATGGAGCACTTGGACCGGGTACAGCTTCGAGACCAGGCCCTAAAGTATCCGGGCCAGCTCTCCGGTGGCCAGCAGCAGCGGGTGGCCATTGCAAGGGCCCTGTGCATGAATCCTGAGATCCTGCTCTTTGACGAGCCCACTTCGGCCCTGGATCCGGAGATGATCAAGGAGGTGCTGGACGTAATCCAGCAGCTGGCAGGGGAGGGGATCACCATGATCTGCGTCACCCACGAGATGGGGTTTGCCCGAAAGGTAGCCGACCGGGTGATCTTCATGGATACAGGTGAGATCGTGGAGGAAAACGATCCTGAGACCTTTTTCACCCATCCCCAGTGGGACAGGACAGAGGCCTTTCTCAGCCAGATTCTCTAGCCCTGGCAGCGGTCACCCTTCAATGGCGTCAAGGGCATTTTCAAGGTCGTCCATGATGTCGTCCGGGTGTTCCAGTCCCAGGGATAGCCGCACCAGGCCCTGGTCGATACCGGCTGCCTTGAGATCCTTTTCTGAGTAAGTGGAGTGGGTCATGGAGGCGGGATGCTGGATCAGGGTATCGCAATCCCCGAGGCTCACGGCCAGGGTACACAGTTTTACGTTGTTGAGAAGGGTTTTGGCCGACGGCCTGCCCCCCTTGAGATCAAACCCCAGGATGCCGCTGAACATTTTCATCTGTTTTTTTGCCACTTGGTGGTCCGGGTGGGATTCAAGGCCCGGGTAGTAGACCTGGCTGATCTTTGGATGATTTTCAAGCCCCAGGGCGATCTTGAGTGCCGTGGTGCTGTGCCTGTCCATTCGAATGGCCAGGGTTTTCAGGCCCCTGAGGATCAACCAAGCGTTGAAGGGACTCATGACCGGTCCGAAGTGGTCCATGTACTCGGTCTTGATGTGCTGGACCATGGCCTTTTCCCCGACCACGATGCCGCCGATGATATCCCCGTGGCCGCCCAAGTATTTAGTGGCGGAATGGATCACGATCCGGGCGCCCAAATCAAGGGGTTTCTGGAGATAGGGGCTGGCAAAGGTGTTGTCCACCACCAGGGGAATCTGGTACTGATCGGCAAGGTAGGCCCACAGTTCGATGTTGATGATGGCAAGGGTGGGATTTGCCGGGGTTTCGACAAACATGAACCGGGTATTGCTGTCCATAAGGGATGCCACCCGGTCGATGACGTTGGCCTTCCCCGGGGAGACGAAACGGGGGGATATATTGAATTTTCGCAAATGGTCGTTGAACAGGGCAAAGGTCCCGCCGTACACGGAATTGCAGGCAATAAAATTATCGTTAGGGCCAGCCAGGGTCATGGTGACGGCGGCAATGGCCGCCATGCCCGACGCTGTTGCGATGGCCGCCGCTCCCCCTTCCAGAAGGGCTATCTTCTCCTGGAGACAATCCACGGTGGGATTGGCGATCCGGGTGTATACGTACCCCGGTTGACTGCCGTCAAACACCCCAGCGCCATGGTCGAAATCGTCGAATTTAAAGGTGGATGTCATGTGGATGGGGGCGACCAGATCCTGGGTGGTGGGGGAATGATCAATGCCATGGACGATGTTGGTCTCTTCAGAGAACCGATTTTTTTTGGTTGACATAAGCCTCTCCTTTACCGGTGGTGTTTAATGGAGATGTCACATCTTGTTAAAGATTATCCCGGTATTGGGGGATCCCTGTCAATGAAAATCATCACAAGCCAGGGCTTTCCACCCCCGGGGCATGGGCAATATCTTTACCTCTGAAGGACCCTTGGTTGCCCTGGTTAAGAGTGGGGAAGCGTTTTTAAGGCCCTCCTGGCCGCTTTCTTCTGCTGCTTAAAGGTGGCGGCCTTTTCCATTGCCCTGCGGGCATGCTTAAGCTCGCCCAGGTTCCATTGGCTGTACCCCAGCATGAGCCAGGCCCGGCCGGAGGAATCTTCCTTGGCCAGGCTGTTAAACAAGGCCTGGGCTTCCGGGTACCGTTCCATGGCAAAGAGCAGGTTACCTTTTATCATTTTCAGTTCCATGCTGGTTTCATGGTCGCGGATGCCCTGGTCCACGGCCTCAAGGGCCTTGTCCGGGCAGTTCATCTGCTGAAGGGCGGCAACGATTTTTTTCACAAGCCCTGGACGGCTTTGGGTCCGGGCAAGCCCTTGAAAGAGGTCCACCGCCTGGACCGGGATGCCCCCATGGAGATTAAGGTCGGCCAAAAGCTGGGTTTCGCTGTCGGTCAAGGGGGTCAGGTAGCTGTAGATGGTCATGGCCACCAGGGCCTTTTTAAGGCGGTTCTTGTCCAGGTTAAACCGGGCAAGCCCTTTCCACCATCGCGGCTCCAAGGGATATTCCCGGGTGAGATACTGGACATATTCCAGGGCCTTTGCATCCATCTTAAGGGTCATGTAGTGGTAGAGCAGGGTCTCCTGCCACTGGGTCTTTACCTTTCCCCCAAGGGTGGCTGCGAGGAACTCCATGTGGGGCAAGGCTTTTTCAGGCAGGTTTTCTGCCAGCAGGGCGTGGACCAGGAGCTCCCGCCACCGGGGTTTCATCTCCTCTTTGTGGTCCCTGAAGAGTCGATCAAACAGCACCAGGGTGTCGGGGTAGGCCTTGGCGGAAAAATAGGCGTTGGCAGCATAGTAGAGGAGGATCCCCCTTTTTTTCTCCTCCCTGTCATAGCCATTGATGAAGCTCTCTCCCGCCCCCTTGAACCGTTGCAGGTCATAGCGGGCCCTGGCAAGGTTGAGCCATGCCGGGGCGAAATCCGGGGCCTGTTTGAGGGCCGATTCATAGGACAATGCCGCAGCTGACGCCTTGTTCGCTTCCATGTAGTAGTTGCCAAGGGTGAACAGGAGAAAGGGATGCACGGGTTTCTCCTTGTTCTTCCTTTCAGATCGATGGGCTTCCAGCATTTCCATGGCCTGGTCCATCTTCTCTTCCTGGACAAGTTTTTGGGCCCGATCCAGGGTGATCATGGTGGAGAAGGGCAGGGTATCCTGGATGTTCCGGGCGGAGAGGGAAAACGGGATCATGGGTATGGCCAGGAGAAGAACAAGGCCGATTACCAAGGTGAATCTGGGTTTGTATATAATTATCCCTTTGGGTTGCACACTGACTCCTGGTTATTATTGTTCAAGTTCAAACCGGATGGTGGTGACCACCCAGGTGTTGACGCTGGTGCCTTCGATGGTGCCCGGGGAGAACCGCCATTTGGGAAGGACATTGAGGACGCTTTGGTCGAAAATGGTTTCAGGGTCTGATTTTAGGATGGAGACTTGTTCCACATGGCCCTGGCTGTTCACCAGGAACTTGACCTTGACCCAGCCTTGGATACCCCTTCGCTTTGCCTGGAAGGGATAAATGGGGGGTACATGGGCAATGGGGGTGAGGGTGTTGTCCAGCTCTGCCGGCGAGTAGGCGTTGTCCATGGGATGGGGGACAAGGGTCACGGTCTCCATGGGAAAAACCGGCAGCCCCGGGGTGGCCGGCAGATTGGGGTTGACCTGAAAATCAAGCCGGGGCAGGGGGGTGGGCTTTGGTTTTGACATGGCCCGGGGTTGTTTCTTCACCGGTTTTTCCGGTTTTTGTTCTTCGGGCTTTTGCTTTTTTTGCTTTTTCCTCACCTCGGTGTCAGGGCGTTTCAGACGCACCACATTGACCGTTGTGGTGGACGGGATGCTCCGGGTGTAGAGATCCTCATCCTGGTCGGTCATCAGGGGCATGAGGCTGAAAAAGAGCAGGTTCAGCACAATGGAAACAAAGGCGGCACCGATCCATGGCCGGAGTGTCTTCACTTAAAGGGCTCCCTTAGGCTGGCTGGCCGCAAGGCTTACATCCTTGGCCCCGGCCAGTTTGCATTCGTCCATGACATTGATGGCCGTTCCCGTGTTGGAGTTTTTGTCGGCAACGATGACAACGCTTCCGTCCGGCTTTTCGGCAAGGGCCCGTTCCACATTGATGCGCACCGCCCGAAGATCGATCTCCCTATGGTCGATAAATATCCCGTCCGTCTCGGTGATGGCCACAAGGATAGTGACATTTTCCTTGGGAATGGCCGTGGACGCGGTGGGCCGGTTCACTTCCACCCCTGTCTCCCGGACAAAGGAGGTGGTGACCAAAAAGAAGATCAGCAGGATAAACACCATGTCGATCAAGGGGGCGATGTCCAGGGTCAGGGTTTTCTTGTTGGCTTTTCTGGCTGCTGTGATGTTGATCATGAAGGGTTCCTGTTATACAAATCTTTGAAGATAGATGCCCGTGGAGGCGATGAGCACCTTGAGCTTTTCCGCACGCTTGACCAGAAAACCGTGCATGTACAGCCCCGGGATCGCCACCAAAAGCCCTGTCTGGGTGGTGACCAGGGCCTCGGAGATGCCCCCTGCCATGGCCCTCGCATTGCCCGTTCCAAACGTGGAGATGATGTCAAAGGTGGCCATCATGCCGGTCACTGTTCCTAGGAGACCCAGCAGGGGGGCCACGGCCGCTAGCACCCCGATAAAGGCAAGGTGCCTGTCCAGATCCGTGACGATTTCCATGACGGTTTCGTCCAGGATGTAGAGGTCTATCTTTGGGGTGTGGGTGCGGTGCTTTAAAAACTGGGTCACCAGCAGGGAGACCGCCCCTTTGTATATCTGGGACGGCGGCATTTCATTGTTTTTGACAAACTCTCCGGCCTGTTCCCGGGGCATGTTCTTCCGGTAAATGCGGTGGAAGAAGACCAACCGGTTGATGATCAGGGTCCACATCACCACGGAGACCGCCACCAGGGGGAACATGACGATGCTTCCCGTCTGAAGATAGGCCACCAGGCTCCAGAAAACATGTGCCCCTTGATTTAACATTCCCTGTTCCCAAGGATAAACACGGCATTGACCAAGGCCACGGCCTTCTCCTCCATGGTGGCGATCATGGTTTCCACCTGCCGGCTCAACAGGGTGTGGCAGAGCATGATGGGGATGGCCACGCACAGACCCAGCATGGTGGTGACCAGGGCCTCGGAGATGCCCCCGGACATCATCCTTGGGTCGCTTGTGCCGTAAAAAGTGATCACGTGAAAGGTGTTGATCATGCCGGTCACTGTTCCAAGAAGCCCCATGAGCGGGGCAATGGCCGCAAGCATTCCCAGGGTGGACAAGAAGCGCTCCAGGGGCGGAATTTCCCTCAGGATCGCTTCCTGGAGGGCGTTTTCCATGTCCGCCCGCTTCAGGGTCCTGAACTCCATGCCAGCGGCCAGGGACCGTGCCAGGGGCTTGGTCTTGTGTGCTGCAAAGAGCCGGTCGCACCCTTCCCATTCCTGACGGACCATGAGCTGCTTGAGCTCTTTCATGAACCGGGTTCCATCCAGGCGTTTCCGTATGAGAAAAACCACCCGTTCAAGGATGATGAGGAGGGCCAAAAGGGCAATGGCAAGGATGGGCCATACCACCACGCCGCCCTTGGGAATCTGCTCCAGCAGGCTCAGCTTGTGGGTGAGCTGGCGCATGGCACCTCCCTTTGAGACATCCATGGGTACCGCGTCCGCCTCTCCGTTCATGTAGCGCTTGATCGCCTTTTGCATCACCAGGGAAGGCGGTTTTGACAAGGCAAACAGCTGCTGGCTCTGGTCGGAAAAGAGCAGGAAACCCACCTTATTGTTCAATTCGTAGGCCGCGGTGAAATTACCAAGGACGAGGCACCGGGCCGTTACCTCCTTGCCGGTCTGGTCGATGATGTTTGCCTGTTGGATTTGGACCTGGCCCGATGCCAGGATCTCATCCATAACAAGGTCCTTCATGGTTCGAATATCTTCCATGGCCGGAAACTTATCGGCGTTGACCAGGGGCTGGATCGCTTCTGCCCTGCCCTTAATGATGGCGCTCCTGAGACTGTGGCTGATCAGGGTGTCCAGGTCCTTGGCCGAGATGCGCACAAAGCCTGCAAGTTCCTTGACCACGGCGTCCATGTCGGCAAGGGTTGCCCTGAGTTTTGCCTCCCGGGACGTGAGGGTTTTGATTTTTGTTTGAATGTGTCGGTTCTTTTTTGCCAGGGCCAGGTTTTCTTTTCTCTTTTGGGCAATGGCCAGGTTTAGGGCCTTTTTGTCCTGGAAGATGGTTTCACGGCTTTTTTGGGCTTGGGTTTGGGCGGTCTGTTTCTCCAGGGTTGCCCTGTTAAGAAGTTCTTTTCTCTGCCTTGCCGCCTCCTGTGCTGCGGCCCGCATGTCCTGGGCGGCGGCGGCCGGTGCCGTTGGGGCCACCAGGAGAACCATGGTAAGAATCATTGCAAGTCTTGCTAGGCGTTGTACTGTACGTTTTGATGCACATTTTTTTGCTAAGCGTTCTACTGAGCGTTTCACTGGGTCACCACCCTTCCCAGGGGCAGGGTGAGGAAATCAACGGCCCTGCGCTTGGATCCCATTTCCACGGCCCTTGCGATCTCCTGGTTAAAGGAGGCCGGTAATGGCTGCCAGGCGGCGGTTGCCGGGTCGTACACCCCTGTTCGTTTGCCGTCCGGGGTCTTGCAGAACAAGGAGAGCCGTCCCAGGCGAAAGATGTCCGCCAGGACCGTCTCGTTTTCAAAACGGATCTTCTCCTGGTAGACCTCGATGGTGTTGCCGTAGTCGGCCTCGATAAAGAGGGTTTCCATGGTTTTCCTGAACTTTTCGCTCATGGGGACATCATTGGCCTGGATGACGGTTGCAAGCTTTGCCACCCGGTTTTTCCTTTCCTGTTTGAGCATGGGGGAATCCGTGGCCACCAGTGTTTCGATCTCCTGGAGTACGGTCTTGAGAAAGGGATCAAGGCCGGTGGTGATCTCCTGTATATCTTTGAGGGCAAGGTGGAGTTGTTCAACGGTGGTCTCTTGAAGGGATTGCTCCTTCATCAGCTGCTGTTGTTGGTCCAAAAGCCGTTGGTGCTCCTGTTCCAGGGCGAGATACTCAGCTGTGAGCGTCTCCTTTTCCCGGAACCATTGCTCTTGGGTCTTCTGGGTCTCCTGGCGGATATTCACCGCCTGTTTTACAGAGGATTTGACGTCCTCCGTAAGGCTTTTTCCGTTTACCACGCCACCCAGGAGAAAAACGGCAAAAACCGTCCACACCATGGGCCATCCCGATCGTTTCAGCACACATCCTCCTGATTTTTTTCAACCTGCCATAAATGTCCCCGGATCGTTGCCTTTGATCCGGGGAGCTCCATGTATACTTACACTAACTTTTATCAGCTTAAAAGCTTAACCTTACCCCCCCGTAAATGGTGGAACCCTCCCGGGGAAGGCCGTAGGACTCTTCATAGTCCTCATCAAACAGGTTGTCCACCCCGGCATAGAGGTGCATGTTACCATTGAACAGGCGCTGCTCGAGCTTCAGGTTGACAACGGTATAATCCCCCAGGGCCGCCTTGACCACCGGTGTTGTGTCGCTGTAGTGGTACTGGTCCGCCACATAAAGGAGGCTTGAGTAGATGGCAAGGCCCCACTTGAATTCATAGTTGCCTTCCAGGGTGAGCTTGTGTTCGGGCCTGTACTGGAGTTCATCCTTTGGGGTATCCGAGGAGCGGTCCTCGGTTTCCATGTAGGTGTAGCCGGCCCTGATAAAAATATTTTTCTGAAACCGTTTTTCCGTTGTCAGTTCGATCCCCTGGAAGCGATACGATTCGTTGTTTTCGTACTGGTCGGTGGTATCGTCCTTTTCAATATAATCCCTGGCGTCGATGTAGAATCCGGTTATCCCTATCAGGACGTTGCCGGGCAGCATCTGTTCCACTCCCAGTTCATAGTTGTAGGACGCTTCGGTGGTGAGTTCGGGATTACCGCCGCTGGTGGTCTCATGGAGCTGCTTGAGTGAGGGAAATCGAATCTTTTTTGCCAAAGAACCTTTGATGCGGGTGGCGTCAAAGAGATCATAGGTGGCGCCTGCCTGGAAAAAGCCCTTGCTGTCATCACTGCCCGACTCTTTTTCAAGCCCGCTGTAACCGTATCCCATGACCAGGTGGAGCCGTTCCAGGGGGGATACCTGGTATTCTGCCGAAGCCGTGTAGATCTCAAGCGCCCAGTTGTTGTCAAACCCTTGGGGAGTGTTTTTCTTATCGACCAGGGTGCCCTTGGCGTCAAAGCTTTGTTTCTCCCCTTGAAGGGAGAGGGTGACACTGCCGGCCCCTTCAAAGTCATACCGTGTCTGCAGGGTGCCGCCGGTTACAGCGGTGTCGCTTTCCTTTGCATAGGCGTTTTTCTTCTTCATGGTGGTGTATGTGGCGTCGTCGTACCGATTGGACGCCTCCTCCATGGTATTGGTGAACACCCAGCCTCGAAACGAGAGGGGACCTGGGATGTCCAGGGCGGCATTGATCTGGGCGGAAAATCCGTCAAAATCCGTCACCCGCTCATACTTGGGGCTCTTGTAAAACAGATCCTTTTTATCATCCAGAATGCTCGGAGGCCGGCCGTATTCGCCGGAGAGATAGTTCATGACCAGGCCCAGTTCAAGGGTGTCCGTGACGGTGTAGCCCAGGTTGAAGAAGAGGTTTTGTCTTTCCCAGTCACTGTTCTTCCGCAGTCCCCCATCCTCGTTCTTTGTGGTGTTGAAATCGTCGGACACCCGGAACCCGTCCCCCTGGGTCATGCTGCCGCTTAAGAAAAAATCAATGGCGTCCCGCTTGCCGGAGAGGGTAAACCGTTCCCGGTGGGTCTGATCTTCCGAGATCTCCAGGGAGGTCATTCCATGGACCCCTTCCTCTCCTTTTTGTGTCACCACATTCATGACACCGCCAAGGCCGCCTTGGCCGTATAATACGGACTGGTTGCCAAACCCAAGGTCGATCTTTCCGATGTTCTCCACCGGAATGATGGTGGGGTCGAACTGGCCGTCATAGGTGGAGTTAAAGGGAATGCCGTTGAGAAGCAGTTGGGTGTGACGGGAACGAAAGCCACGGAAGTTGATCCGCGGGGTGCCCGTGGTGGCGGTCCGGACCTGGACGCCGGGCATGAGGGCCACGGCGTCGTTAAGGGTGCGGGCGCCCCGGGTCCGGATATCCCGGGCCGTGATCTGCCGGGTGGTTCCCGGGGTGTTGGCGGGGCCTGCGCTTTCCGTAACCACCACTTCTCCCAGGGTATACATGCCTGCATCCGTATTATCAAGATCTGTGGCTACTGCTTGGGCATGGGTGCCGGGGGCCAGGAACATGCCCAGGAGGAGTAAAAAGAGGCCATTGAACAGGTGTCGATTCATTGTATTTCCGTTTCTGTCTAAATGGTTAATAGATGTTTAAATAGCCGTTTTTTACACATAGGGCCCTATTCAAGTCAAATAGTTTGTATGTGCGGCATAACTATAACCATAAGTGACCAAAAATAACGTTTTTTATGTCGTTAGACCTGTTTGTAGTTTTTGATGGCCTTTTCCATGAAATGGGCACAGAGGCCGCAGGCAACGCCGATGAGGGTATAGGTGACAAGGCCCGCATAAAATTTAACCAGCACCACTTCAAAGGGCTTTCCCACCATGAGATTGATACCGGATTTGGCTACATGCATGGACAGGGCCGCGAAAAGGCCCTCGAGCACCCGGTTGACCACAGGGTGGCCCAGGGTGGGAATAAACCGTGTTATCTCAAGACTGATGCCCGGGGCCACAAAGCGAATTATGTCCAGGATTCCCTTTCGGGAGCCCGCAATCACGGCAAATATGCCAGCGGCCACGCCCATGTACAAAGCCGCCCCCCGTTTGGGCACATAGCTGCTGCCAAACACCATGAAAAAAATGTAGAGGATGTAGGAATGGCCCGGCAGGTTGAGATCGAGCCTGAGCATCTGTTTGACCGCCACCGCCACCAGGGCAAACAGGGTCAGCATGATCATTTCGGAGATGGACAGGCGGTTTGATGTTTCAGGTGTGTCATTGTTCAGCAGGGGGCTCTTGTTCACTGTTTCTCCTTGTTTTTACTTAAATAACCGGCATGGTATGTGCGTGGCGCCCATTCCTTGTGCCATTACATAAAGGTGTCACTGGTCATGGCCCCTGAGTTTTACGCTGAGGCCTGCCAGGCAGGAGATATCCTCGATGACGATCAACAGCGGCACAAACACGGCCCTTAACCCGTAAAAGAGGCGTCTTGGGTGAAGCAGATCCTGCCTGTCGGGAACAAGTCCCCGCTGCTTCTGGAGGTGCAGAATTTCCTTTGCCTCCGCCGTGATGCAGGGCAGAAGACCAAAGGCAATGCCCATGGAGAGCCGGGCCCGTTTGGGAAGGATTCGGTTGAACAGGCTCATCCACTCGGCCACTGTGGTGGTCCGCATCATGACGATCACGGGGATAAAAAAGAGCCATACCCTGCAGCCTGCCATGGCGCCTTCATAAACGGCGTAGATATCCCATCGGAACAAGGGCATGAACACAGAGAAGAACAGGGCCTGGATCAGGAAAAAGCGGCTGTCCCCCAGGAATCGTTTGATGCCGAGTCCTCCGGAAAGGTAGTAGGCCAATAGGAGGGCTGCCATGGCCGGGAAAAAGCGACCCCCCCCATTGTAGAGAAGTACCCAGGAAAGCATGCTCAAGGCCATTTTGGTCAGGGGGTTGGCCCGGTGGAGCCAGGAATGGGTTGTCACATAGTCAAAGGCCGGTGTTTTGAACGCCCTGAAAAGTCGCTTGGCCCAGGGAACCTTTGGCGGTTTCACCTTCTGGGTGCCGGGTGTTCCTTTGCCCTTGCAAGCGTCCATGGAAAGAAGGGTGCTCCCATCTGCCTGGGGATAGAGTCCCCGGCTGCTGGTAAAGACCAGGCCGCATCCTGTCCGTTGCTTTAACTCCCTTAAAAACTGTAACAACACCACCCGCTCCCGGGCATCGAGGAACCCCAGGATATCGTCCACAAAGACAAAATCAGGGCAGAGCATCCAGGCCTGGGCTGCCCCGAGAAACACCTTTTCGCCAAAGGAAAGCCTGAACGGGGAGAGGTCCTGTTTGTCCCCCAGCCCCACCCGGTCCAGCACGGCGTTGATGTCCCTTTTTTCACTCTCCGTAAGGGGAATATTCCGGTTCTTTTTTCGGATGCCTGCAATCATTTCTCCTTGGACCGAGGGCTCGAAAAAACTTCTGTCCGGGTTCTGGGTGATGGTCGATATCCGTAAGCCTTCTTGTTGGGTGACGGTGCCGTAATCCGGCTCTGTTTCCCCGGACAGGATCTTGAGAAGGGTGGTTTTGCCGGATCCGTTCTCCCCTGATATCCAGAGTTCACACCCCGGTTTCACATCCAGGTTAAGATGGGTGATAATGGGGCGCTTTCCATGGGCGAAACCTGTGTCCGTAAGCGTGATGGCGCCCCTTGGCCTGCCGTGGGCCGGGGCTTTTTCATTCCCCGGAACAGGGAAGGGAGGGAATGGCTTTGGCCGGCCCAGGGCCAGGACCCGGTCAAAGTGATCATGGGCCACCACTCCGGGGTGGGAGGTCACCACCACCCCGGTCCCAAGGGTTCTGAGGTAGTCGATATAGGCCAACACCTTTGTGATGTTCATCTGGTCAAGGTAGAGAAAGGGTTCGTCCATGAGCAGTACCCGGTGGTTCATGATGCCGGCGGCACCAATGGCCACCATGTGCTTCTGGCCTGAGGAGAGGGTTCTCACCGGTTTATGGAGAAGGGGGCCAAGGCCGAGGATTTCAACGGTCCTTTTATGGATCTCCTCTTTTTGTGCTGGCCTGCGGGTGGCGCCGAACCAAAGCTCTTCATGGACAAGGGTGGAGATCATCTGGGAGTGGGGATTCTGGAGCACAAGCCCAATCTCTTTTCGGGTCTCCCCATCAAGGGGCTCCTGGTGGAACAAAAGGGTGCCAAAGTATTGTTTCTCCCCTTGGAAAATCCCTTTGATGCAGAAGAGCAACGATGATTTTCCCCTGCCCGATCCTGCCTCAATCAGGATCGATCCCCCCGGATCAAGTGAAAAGGAGATCTCCTTGAACAGCGCCTCTTTCCTGGCGATCTTGCACGCTAATGATTGTACTTCCAGCAACAGCCCACACCTTTTGTAAAAAACAGAACCCGCCCGTCACCGGAATGGGTTACGGGTGGTTCTCTTTGGTTGCAATTATATCGTTATTAAAGGCAAATAGTGCCTGACAGACTAAATACAACCTATTTAACGGTAAATCAATAGTGGCAATCCTTGCAGGGGGGCAGGCGTTCTTTCTTGTCCTTTTTGTCAGCCATTTTAGAGGGGTTTCCTGGCAATGATATACCCAAAGCTTGTCCAGCGGCCACCATCCACCGCAAGGGTTTTGGGGTCCTCTTCCGGGGTCTGTTTGCAAAACGGATCGTGCTCGGCAAACGCCATCCACCATTGCCTGGCATGGGGCGCATGGGCCGCTTCAACGATGTCAAACCCTGCCGAACGCACCAGTTCCGTTGTCTCGGGAAGAGCTCTAAAGCACTCTTTCCATGGGTATTCTCCCTGGGAAACATAGGGCTCAAGGTCTGAAGGAATCCGGACGTCAAGGTGCATGGGTTCTCCCAGGCCAAAAGTTCCCCCGGGCTTTAGTACCCGATAAATTTCTTTCAGACACTTCATATAGCCTTGGATCCCCTGGGAGACCCGAACCATTTCAAGGGCAGTGGTCGAATACACCGCATCAAAGGCGTAGCAGGCAAAATGGGTGTCCGGCACCCCCATTTTTATGCCGACAACGGCATTTTCCACATTCCATTGCCGGGCATTCGCCTGCAGATGGTCGACCATGGGATTGCCCTGCTCCCGGTCATCCCAGGGATCGATACCCACGGCAAACACGCCATACTCTTTTGCCAGGAAGCAGGTCTGGAAGCCCCTGTTTGAGCCGACGTCCAACAGTTTCTGGCCAGGTGCAAGGCCCATCTTCTCAGCCATGAATTCGGCAAGCTGTAAACCGCCGGGGCCGCTGCATTGTTTATATATGGTATCGTAATCCGTGTATTTATTTGATTTAATATATTGAAAGTCAGACATGTTCCTACCTCTTTTCTTTTTTAATCCTTTCGCTGGAGGAGCAGGCAGATATAGCCGTATTCCTCTCCGTGGGTCCTGTCGATTTCTATCTCCTTGATGATCTTTTCAAAGGTCTGTGTCATGCCAAGCTCTTTAACAGCACGTTGGGTACAGGTCTCCATATCGTCGTAAAACGCCTGCCAGTCCTGTCTTGGCAGAATGAACGAAGAGAGGATCTCGTACCCCTGTTCCCGGGCCTGGGCTTTCCTTGTCTCTACATCGGTCATGGTGGGATATTCGATTTTCCAGTAGTCCCGGCACGCCTTGGCGGGTTGGTCCGTGAGCCATACGGCATCGCTGACAAACAAAAAGCCCTGTTTGTTGATCAAGGGCCGCCACTCCTTCAGGGCCTTTTCAAATCCCATAAAGTAGGCGCTTCCTTCTGACCAGATCAGGTCAAAGCTTGGATGGGGAAAATCAAGATCAAACATGCTCATGTTTTTTGTGGTTATTTGCTCTTTATATCCCAACTGCTTTGTCTGGTTACCGAAGTGGTCAAGGAAGGGCTGGTGGTTGTCCACGGCCGTGATACGGGCGTCACTCTCCTGTGCCAGGGTAATACTCGACTCCCCCTTGCCGCATCCCACCTCAAGGATGGTCTTGATGTCCCGGTGGCCGGGAATGGCTTCAAATGCCTTGAGGGTGGAAGCCCTGCTTCCCGGCCCCTGGCGTTTCATCTGTTCAAATATCTTGAAAAAGTTTTCCATGTACTGTCCTCCATTGGATATATTTCGTGTGACCCAGCGGATGTATAGACTTTCCTTTTCGCTGAATCCCAGGCGCTTGAGCCATGCAAAGTGGGCCTCGGCTCCCTGTTGTTCAAATTCGGCATGCCAGTTTTGTCCCCGGCGGCCGGCGTCGCCGTCTCCGGAAGGAGGCTCGCCTGTGACACTTATTAACAAGGATTTTACCACTTCTTTTGCCATGGTCATGGTTTCGATCTCCTGGCCAAGGGCGCTGTATCGCTTGAGCAGGAGGTCCGGGTCAAGGGTGCCCTCCATCACGGCCACCGACTCCTTCAGGGTAAAGCCTGCTTGCTTCAGCTGCCGTACCTGGAGCAATCTTTCCATATCTTCCTGGCTGTATTCCCTGTAGCCGTTGTCTGGATTGCGTCCGGGGGCGACCATGCCCATGCGTTCGTAGTAGAGAAGGGTGGAGCGTGCAACCCCCAGGATCCGGCATGCCTTTGATATTGAAACCATGGATCTTCCTTTTAAAAAAACAAGTGGTTGTTTGCCAACTATGGTCGGTAAATTAAGGGATGAACCTGTAGACAGGTCAAGGCTTTTTTTTGCAACAATGGATTTAATGATTACTGTGGCTTATGAATTTACTTGAAATGACATTCAGCCAGGTGACCGGGTTTCTGAAATCCCGGTATGGACGGGGGGAGTTCCATGCAGGCGCCCTCTTGAGAGAGGTGATCAAAAAGGGGAATCACGATTTTGAGCAGGCCCCGGAGTTTGAACGATCACAAGCCCTTGCAGACGATCTTAAGGCGATGCATGCGCCCCCGGACTTCACGATCACGGACCAGGTGGAACAGGACAACACCCTTAAGTTCGTTACCCGGTTACAGGACGGCGCATTGATCGAGTCCGTGGTGATCCCCATGAAACGCTACAACACCCTCTGTGTTTCCACCCAGGTGGGGTGCCGCATGGGGTGCCGGTTTTGCGAGACGGCAAAGGCGGGATTTAAACGGAATCTTCTGGTCCATGAAATCACGGGCCAGCTCTATTCCGCCAGGATCATGCTTGGAAAAGAGATCAGCAACGTCGTGTTCATGGGCATGGGAGAACCCTTTGATAACTTTGACAACCTGATCCAGGCGATCCGGGTGTTCAACGACCAGAAGGGGTTTGACGTTGCCCTGCGCCACATGACGGTTTCCACCTGCGGCCTTGTGCCCGGGATTGAGCGCCTGGCCAAGCTGGATCTTCCCCAGCTCAGCCTTGCCATCTCCGTTCATTCCGCCGACGACAGGGTGCGATCCGACCTCATGCCCATCAACCGACGCTATCCTTTGGCCGAACTGAGAAAGGCCCTTATGGACTACCCCCTTCATAAGCGGCGCTTCCTTTTGGTGGAGTATGTGCTGATCAAGGGGGTGAACGATTCAAAAGAAGCGGCGTTGCAGCTAGCCGATTATCTTGCCCCCCTGAAGGTGAGGGTGAATCTCATCGCCTACAACCCGGGCAGGGAAGACATTTCCGCTTCAGGGTTTGCCCGGGTGGCGGATGACGATCTAAATACGTTTTCCGACTATCTGACGGAGCTGGGACTGTTTGTGGTCAAACGGTGGAGCAAGGGCCAGGAGCTCATGGCTGGCTGTGGCCAGCTCAGTGGCGCAGATGAAATAAGGTGAACAGAAATAGCGCCCGATTTCGTTTAGCTTAATTTTCGCGTTATTTTGGCAAGAGAATCAAAGAACCTCTTTGGTTCTGGCTTGTCCAGGATAGGACCCGGAATTAATCTGGTGATCCCCATGCTGCTTTGCATACTCATACATGACAATGGAAGCGGCAATGCTGACATTGAGGCTCTGGACCGCCCCGTACTGGGGAATGGCCAGCCGTTTCATGCCCTTGTAGGCGGTGGGATCAAAGCTGATCCCGAACTCCTCATGGCCGAATACAAAGGCGCTCTTTTGGGGAAGCGCACTGTCCATGAGGCTGCCGCCCTTGGCCGGTTCCAGGATCACAGGGGTGTAACCCTTGGCACTGATCATGGTGTGGCAGGCATCAAAATCGTCGTGGAAAATAGCGGGCACGGCCTTGAAGGCCCCCATGCCGGGGGCCGGGTCGAAAAAATCGATGCCCACAAGGTGCACCTCTTTTGCTCCGAATGCCTGGGCGCTGCGGAAGATCTTTCCAATGTTGTAGCTTGGCTTTAGATTGTCCAGCACCACGATCAGGTCGTGGATGCCGGGAGAGGCCAGTACATTGCGCTGTTTCTGCCGTCTAAACCTGCGCTGGGCATTTTCCCTCTCCCGCTTCATCTGCATCCGTATCTTGTGTGCACCCATGGGTTATTTAACCACTCCCTCTTTGTCCATATCCTGGAGGGCCTTTCTCATTTGACGAATCGCCTGGCGGAGTCTTTCCTCGTTCTCCACCAGGGCGAGTCGGAGGTACCCTTCCCCTTCTTCGGAAAAGCCGACACCTGGGGCAACGGCCACATTGGCCCGGTTCATCATCTCAATGGCAAACTGCATGGAACCCATCTTGCTGTAGGGTTCGGGGATCTTGATCCAGGCAAACATGCCGGCGCCCGGAGGTTCCACGTCCCAGCCCATGCGCTGGAGACCGCTACAGAGGGTGTCCCTGCGGGATTGATAGATGGCGACCTGTTTGGTAATGGTGTCGTCACAGTCCCTTAAGGCGATGATGCCAGCTATCTGGATGGCCGCGAAGATGCCGTAATCAAAATAGCCCTTGATATTTCCCAGGGCCTTGATGATCTCAGGATTACCCACACAATACCCAACCCGCCATCCGGCCATGTTGTAGGACTTGGAAAGGGATCCAAACTCGACCCCCACATCCTTTGCCCCCGGGACCTCAAGAAAGCTTGGGGCCTTGTACCCGTCAAAGGTGATCCGTGAGTAAGCAAAGTCGTGGATGACCATGAACTTGAACCGCTTTGCCAGAACCACGATCTCTTTGAAAAGATCAAGGCTGCCCAGCTTGCCCGTGGGGTTGTGGGGATAATTGATCATCAGCACCTTGGGACCCGGGTGAAACGATTCGCAGATGTTGACGATGCGTTTGAGGAACGACTCTGCTGGGGAAATGGGTATCCTGACAACGTTGGCCCCTGCGATCACGGCGGCATAGATGTGGATGGGAAAGGCCGGGGCCGGTACCAGCACCGAATCACCCGGGCCCAGCAGGGCCAGGCTGAGATGGGAAATACCCTCCTTGGAGCCGATGGTGAAGATGGTTTCTTTTTCCGCGTCAAGACCGATGTTGTAGTGGCGCTGGTAGTAGAGTGAGATCTCCCGCTTCAGGTTCTTCATGCCCGAGGATGCCATGGGATAGCCGTGGGTTTTGGGGTTCTGCGCCACTTCCACCAGTTTTTCCACAACCGCGTCCGGCGTGGGATCCATGGGGTTGCCCATGCCAAGATCTATGACGTCATCGCCATTGCGCCTCTTCTCCATCTTCATGGCGTTGATCATGCCGAAAAGATAGGGGGGAAGCTGCTCCATTCTACTGGCTAAACGGATTATACTCTCCTCGCTCATCGCTTGTCCTCCAAAAGTACGGTTCTGTGGTTAATCTGGTTCGTAAACTTTCATTTTTATCATACAATTGGTCTGTTTTCAAATTATTGCCCGGGGCAGAGTAAAAAAAAAACGAGTATTTGAGCAGAAACGTTATTATTTATAATAATTGACAGCCTTAATTCATTTATATAGAAGGTTTGAGTTGGTTTTTTTGGGAATCTGTTGGTTATTTTTTGTTTTTTGAAGTCAATAATTGTCGGGGTAATCTTTATGAGCGGTAAAAGTGCGATTATAGTGGTGTTGACAGCAGGTGTTTTCGGCATGGCAGGCATGGTTGTTTCCAGCCTGACCGGGGCGCCCATGGGCCAGACCGTGGGGATGATGGGCCTGGTTTCCGGTCTCTCCTCCCTGATGGCGATCTTGATAAATACACGGGTTGCGGGCCTTGGGATTAACACCCTTGTTCGCCACATGGTTGAATTGAACAAGGGCACTAAAACCCTGGCAGATAAGATCGACTTGGCGGGAAACAGCGGGGCAGGGGTCCTTGCAAGGGAGCTGGAACAGTTCTTTTCTTCCCTTGATCTCAAGATCAGACAGTTCAAGGGCCATGCCCATACCTTGAACCGAACGGCCGCAAATATGGAATCCCTGTCCCAGGGCGTTATCCTTCGCTGCGATCATACAAATGAGAAAACTGCAGATCTCTCCAAGGAAGGGGAAAGTATCAGCGCTCACATGACCTCGGTGGCGGCAGACGTTACCCAGGCCCATTCCAATGTTGACATCGTGGCTTCGGCTACGGAGGAGATGACCGCCACTGTGGCCGAGATTGCAAAGCAGATGGAATCGGCAAGCCATATTACTGAAAAAGCCGTGTCACTCTCCGGCGATGTTTTTGTGAGCATGAAAAAATTGGGTACCTCTGCCCATGAAATTACCACCATCACGGAGACCATTTCTGAAATTTCCGAGCAGACAAATCTGTTGGCCCTCAATGCAACCATTGAAGCGGCCCGGGCCGGGGAGGCCGGTAAGGGCTTTGCCGTGGTGGCTGACGAGATCAAAAACCTTGCCGGTCAAACCTCGAAGGCGACCTTGATGATCCGGGAGATGATCGAAGGGGTCCGGGGGTCCACCCGGGAATCTGAAACCCATATCAAGGGGATTTCAAAGATCATCCAGGATATCAATGATATCGTTCAAAATGTCGCGGCATCTGTGGAGGAGCAGTCAGTGGCCACCCGGGAAATTTCTGACAATGTCTCCCAGGCCGCCGCCGGCATCAACGATATCGACACCAACATAAATGATGTCACCCTCAACATCCAGGATATGGCCGGCAATATCAACGGGGTGTGTGAGGATTCAAGGGGGATTGCATTCAGTATTCTGGAATCAAACCTCAATACCGAGGAGATCCGGTGCATCTCAGATCAGCAGATGGATTCGGTTGAAGGGTTTAAAACCGAGAAGCCGAAATTTGATATCGGCGAGATCAAGGTGGCCCACATGGCATGGCGAACAACCCTTAAGGCCGTGGTATCCGGCCAGAAAAAGATGAGCCATGAAGAGGTGACCACCCATCAGGCGTGTGAATTCGGCCAGTGGATCATTGCAAATGAAAAGGCGTTTGACTCCCTTGATTTCTTCAGGGAGCTGAAGATTCACCATGAAGCGGTTCACAGTAAAGCCAGGGAGGCGGTCAAACGATACAACGACAATGACATATCCGGTGCCGAAGCCTGCATCAAGGCGTTCCTGCAGTCAAAAGATATCATGTTTGCTTGCCTGGACAAACTCTACCTCTGTTGATTCATCCTGGGTGACGGGTTGAGTGGTTTTTTCTTTATGGAGTGACGGAAAGATGGTATCAGGTAAGATTCTGAACCATGATCAGCCCCGGTTGAAGGGGCATGGACAAAAAGGAGACAGGCGAATGAAACCGGGTGATATAGAGCGTTTGAGTTTCAAGATAATCGATAGCGAGGCTGGCAGCCACGGGTTTGGCGAAAAAGAGTGGAACATCCTGCGCAGGATGATCCACACCTCGGCCGATTTTGACTATATGGAGAGTGTCAGGTTTCACCCCGATGCCGTTGCCGCCGGCATCGAGGCCATCCGGCAGGGCTGCACCATCATCACCGACACCAACATGGCCCGGGTGGGCATCCGAAAGGGGGAACTGTCTCTCTTCGGCGGCCAGGTGCGCTGCCTGATTGCAGATGAAGATGTGGCCAAGCGGGCAAAGGCCGAGGGGGTGACCCGGGCCCTGGCCGCTGTGGACAAGGCTGTGGACCAGGTCAAGGGCGGCATTTACGTCATTGGAAACGCGCCCACGGCCCTGTTGCGGCTCATGGCGCTTGTGGCGGAGAATAGGGCCACACCGGCCCTGGTAGTGGGATTTCCCGTGGGGTTTGTCAATGCGGCCGAGTCCAAGGCCGAACTGGTCAAGCTCAACATCCCGTTCATCTCCAATGTGGGCAGAAAAGGCGGCTCCAATGTGGCCGCAAGTATTGTTAATGCCCTTGCCATCATGGCGGCGGAACAATAGGGAGGATGTCATCAAAGGGTTTGTAATTGCAGGCACCGGCAGCGGCAGCGGGAAAACCACCCTCTCCCTTGCCGTGATGGCCTATCTGGAACAGCAGGGACACACGGTGGCCCCCTTTAAGGTGGGGCCGGACTTCATTGATCCCGGCCACCATAGGGCCTTGACCGGGCGTAACTCCAGGAATCTCGACTCCTGGATGCTCTCAAAAGCGTATAATCAAGGCGTGTTTGCCCAAGGATGCTTGCCCTGTGGGGCAGACATGGCCGTGGTGGAAGGGGTGATGGGCCTTTTTGACGGCTACAGCGGGGTCAGCGAAGCCGGATCCACGGCCCAGATGGCCAAGTGGCTCGGGCTCCCCGTTATCCTGGTGGTGGATGCCAGGAGCATGGCCAGGAGCGCTGCTGCCATTGTCCAGGGGTTTGAGAATTTCGATCCGGATCTGAACTTTGCCGGGGTGATCTTCAGCAAGACCGGCAGCCCCCGCCACTACGCGTATCTGAAGGAGGCGGTGGAAGCGACCTGCAAAATGCCCTGCCTGGGGCATATGCCGAGGAACGAGAAGATCGTCCTTCCCGAACGCCACCTGGGGCTTGTCACCTCGGATGAGCACGGAATTCCACCGGATGTCGTGTCGGAACTTGTCTCCATGGTGGATCGCTACACCACCATCGGCGCCCTTGCCGCCACCCTTCCCGACCTTGGGATCGCCCCCGAAAAAAAGGGGCATCCCCCCGTGGAATCACAGGGCAGGAAAAGGGTGCGCATCGCTGTTGCCCGGGACAAGGCCTTTTGTTTCTACTATCCTGAAAATCTCGAGGCCCTGGAAGCGGCTGGCGCCGAGATCGTCCGGTTTTCTCCATTGGAAGACCGGGTACTGCCGGAGAACATCCACGGCATCTATCTTGGGGGCGGGTACCCGGAGCTGTTTGCAAAACAGCTGTCGGACAATCAGACCCTGCTCCGGGAAATTCGCCAAAAAAGCCGCGACGCCATGCCCATCTACGGTGAGTGCGGGGGGTTTATGTATCTTTGCAACACCCTCACGGCCATGGATTCAAAGGAGTCCTTTGAAATGGCCGGCTGCTTTCCCTTTTCCGTGTCCATGTCAAAACGGCTTCGATCCCTGGGTTACCGGGAGATCGCCCTTGCCGAGGATACCCTGGTGGGAAGGAAGGGGGAGGTCTTGAGGGGCCATGAGTTCCACTACTCCTCCCTGGATGACGATGGCGTGCCCCCGGAGGTCAAGACCGTCTATGCCGTGTCCCTCAGGGACGGCACCCGGACAGCCACGGCAGGCTTCCAGGTGGAAAACACCCTGGGCAGCTACCTCCATATCCATTTTGGCAGTCTTGCCACGGCCGCCGGTCGGTTTGCGGACCAATGCAGGGATTTCAGGGACAGGGGAGAGCGACCATGACACAGGAAGGTTTGAGACCCGGTTTCACTACGGGATCGGCCGCTGCCGCCGCCGCCAAGGCCGCCCTTTATTATCTGCTTTCAAAAGAGCCCCGGGACAGGGTCGAGATACGGTTTCTGACCAACGAAGTGTGCGTCATAGAAATCAACCGGAGCAAAATACTTTCCGCCTCCTCTGCGGAAAGCTTTGTGATCAAGGATGCCGGTGATGATCCCGATGTTACCCACAGGGCCGAAATCGGCGCCCGGGTGTCCATCTCGGAAAAAGAGGGGACCGGTTCTATAACCCTCCTGGGGGGCCGGGGGGTGGGGGTTGTCACGAAACCGGGCCTGGAGGTTGAGGTGGGCAGGCCAGCCATCAATTCCGGGCCTGAGCAGATGATCCGGGAGGCGGTCAAGGATCTTCTAATGGAATTTCACCGGTGTGACAGGGATGTGACCGTGGAGATCGTGGTGCCCAAAGGGGAAGAGCTTGCAGAAAAGACCTTGAACGCCCGCCTGGGCATCCTGGGCGGCATCTCCATCCTGGGTACCACCGGCATTGTCCGACCCATGTCCCATGACGCCTACATCGCCACCATCTGTTCCGGGATCCGTGTGGCCGAGGCCATGGCTGGGAAAACCCTTGTGTTTACCACGGGCAGGCGGAGCGAACGGTTTGCCATGGACCTCTTTCCAGGGTTGCCAGAGGAGGCCTTTATCCAGACCGGGGATTTTTTTAAGGCATCCCTTGAAGCGGTCGGGTCTGCCCCAGGGATCACCCAGGTGATCATCACTGTTTTTTTCGGCAAAGCCGTGAAGATGGCCATGGGGTTTCCCCATACCCATGCCGCCAAATCGGAACTCACCATGAAGACGCTCTCGGGCTGGGCAAGGGAGGTTACCTCGGATGAAACCCTTGCCGAAAACATCGCCGGATCCAACACGGCCCGCCACGCCTTTACCTATATTCATCCCCTTCACCCGGATCTCATCTGCCGGGTGGGGGAGGAGATCAAGGCGTCTGCCCAGGGTTTTTGCCATAACCGGGGGAAGATCAAGGCGTCTGCCCAGGGGGGTTGCCATAACCGGGAGGAGATCAAGGCGTCTGCCCAAGGGGGTTGCCACAACCGGGTGGCGATCCGGGCCGTGATCTTTGATTTTGAGGGCCGGGTGGTCTTTGATTCCGATCTTTCCCCAAAGAGGACCCCATGACCGTGGATATTGCCCATTTCATTGGGGTCCTGAAAACAGAGGTGGCCACCTATGAGGTGCCTGTGGTGGATCTCATTGCCGTCCAGACCGAGGATCCCTACAAGATTCTGGTGGCCACCATTTTGTCGGCCCGCACCCTGGACAGCACCACGGCCAAGGCCAGCGCCCGGCTCTTTGAAAGGGCCCCGGACCTGGACCGCCTTTCCAGGCTCTCCCGGGAGGAGATCAGCGCCCTCATCTATCCCGTGGGGTTCTATGCTTCCAAGGCCGGCTATCTTGAACGGCTGCCCAGGGCCCTTGAACCCTTTAACGGCGAGGTCCCGGATTATATGGATGGGTTGCTGACCCTGCCCGGCGTGGGCCGGAAGACCGCCAACCTGGTGATGAGCGCGGCCTTTAAAAAAGATGCCATCTGTGTGGACACCCATGTGCACCGGATAATGAACATCTGGGGATATGTGAAGACCAAATCACCCCTTGCGACGGAGATGGCCCTTCGGAAAAAATTGCCCAGATCCCTGTGGCGGGAAATCAATTCCATCCTGGTCGCCTTTGGCCAGGGCACCTGTCGTCCTGTGGGCCCCCATTGCGATGTTTGTGTCCTGGAACCCCTCTGTCCGAAAAAGGGGGTCACCCCCCGGCGACCGAAACCATGAGCCCCTTCGTTTATTTTACTTGATTTTATCGTCACGCTTGTTTAATGTCAGTAAAATTTCACGGTTATGTCGAATGGCGACGGGGCCGTGGTGTTTATGTGTTCTTTAAACAGCGGTTATTTATGGAGTGTGTTGTCATTTTGAGCGATGCTTGAGAAAAGAGTGACACCCTGGGAGTACCAAGGCGCTTCTTATCCGGCAGAACCTGGATCCGGCCCCTGTAGAACCATTGCGTCCAAAGCCTGCCTGCTTCTTTTTCTGATCGTTTTCCTCATCCTTTTCCCCTTGATTTCCCTGGCTGAATCTCCGGTGGAGTATCTTTCCGAGATGTCCCTGGAAGATCTCATGGATCTTCCCGTCAACTCCATGGGTTTTTTTGACGTTCCCGTGGACCAGGCACCGGGATCCATTTGGATACTGGATGAAGAGCTGTTGGCAACGGTTCCTGGGGTGAACCTCAAGGACATACTCCAGTTGGCTGTGCCAGGGGTGCAGGTGAGCAATCACAGTATTTTGGGGTCCCTCTACGCCTCCCGGGGCTGCCCCATGTTTGATAACTCCACCTCCCAGTTCATGTGGGACGGCATGAACATCAACTCGGCCGGCAGTCTCGGGGTCAACGCCAGTCTGAAGTCATCACTTCTGGGGGATATCGCACGGCTGGAGGTGAGCAACGGCCCCTCCTCCATCATCCATGGGAACGGCGCCATCAACGGGTTTGTCAACCAGGTGCCCAAATCCGGATCCAGCCATCCCGGTATCTGGGTCAATACCGTGGTGGGGTTCACCGAGTCCCTGGTGAAAACCGAGGCGGGGTACGGCCATGTGTATGGCGTGGACAGGGATCTGTATCTCTACGCCGGGGGGGAACGGGCGGACGGACTTCATCCGGGCCATGATTTCGGTTATGGGGATTCATCCCCAAGGGAGATACCCGGAGATTTTTCAGTGGGCACCAAGGATACCCTGAACTACAGGGCGTCGGTGAACTGGAATCACAACAACATCCGTGTGGTCGGGTTTGTCCAGAAGGAGTGGCTCTCTACGGACTCTTATATCGCCAGCCATGCCGCTTCCCCGGAACTCTATTATCAGACCCTGGCGATCCGGCCGGCCATCACCTTGCCCTTGACTGCCACGGAAAAGTTGTCCATCGACCTACCCCTGGCCTTTTTTGACAATGGGTATATTTCCCACTTTAAAACCCGGGGGATAACCGACCCCCCCAGTCGTATGGTGGACCATGGCAATTCCGACATGCGCATCGAAACCAACTGGGTGCTCAGATCCCTTCGGTGGGAGAACCAGCAGTGGGCTGCCGGTTTCAGAATATCCCAGGAGCACCATAGAAACAACCGCTATTATTTCAGGTCCGCTCCGCCCGAGACCCCTTACGGCGAGGATATTGACTGGAAAGAGTACAGCGTTTTCACCGAAGACATGGTGGAGATCACCCCGGGATGGACCGTTACAGCGGGCCTGCGGTTTAACGCCATCCGCTATCAGGTGGATGGGACCCATGGGGTGGTGGGAGATACGGTCGCGGATTCGGAAAAGTGGTTTCCACGGCTCGCCACCTCCATCCGTGTGGGGGAAAACGCCATGGTGAAACTCAGTTTCCAGGAGGGATTCCACTATCCCCCTGCCACGGCGCTCTACTCTGACAGCCTGGATCCGGAATTTTTAGAGACCTATGAGATCAATTATCTTCACTCCCTGCCGGAACTCGGCCTCAACATCACCCTGAACGGGTTTTTCAACGTATACAAGGACGCCCTTATTGCTGAGGCCGGAAAGACTTCACGGGGGGTATCGGGGAACCAGCATCGGGATTTCGGTTCCCTTGGCGGCGAAATCATGGTGGACTGGCAGGGACGGGACTCGTCCCGGGCCATGATCTCCTATGCCTACACACGCCCCTATGATCTGTTTGACGACGATGTCCAGGTGTATACGGCCAATGCTGATCTCACGGACTGGCTCTGCTATCCCTCCCATTCCATCAAGGCCCTGGTCTCCCGGCGCTGGCGCAACGACAGCATCATGACCTCACTGGGCGTGGAGTACGGCAGCCGGGTGGAGCGGCCCCAGGGATCCTGGTATGAAAGCCGGGAGCTTTTTAACACGGATCGCTTCTCCGTAAGTTTCAAGACCACCTGTGCCCTTTCCGAGCATCTGAGCCTGAGCCTTGTGATCAACAACATGGTGGACAACGATGTGCCGGTGCCCACCTTTCTCTACCACGAACCCTGGGAGGGTAATCTCGGCGGAGCAAAAACCCGTTACTATCTGGGGCTCACATGGCAATAACCCGGGTGCTTCGCGTGCTTGTGGTGCTGACCCTGGTGCTCGTTCCCAGGGGTGTGCCGGTCATGGCCGGATCGGTCTCTTCCCTCCAGGTCAAGGCCGCCATGCTAATCAAGTTCACTGATTTCATCACCTGGCCGGACCAGGCCTTTGAACGTTCTCCGGATACCTTTGTGATGGGCATCATGGGGGACAGGGAGTTGGTGCATCTGCTTCAGCCGTTGGCAGGAAAACCGATCCAGGGACGGCATCTCAGGATCGTGGACCTGGACAGGGCCGAAGACAGGCCGTTGGCGCTTCATATGCTCTATGTGGGGAGATCCGGCATCCACCGGTGGAAGACAACTGTGGGGACGCTTTACGGCGCCTATCTCCTGACGGTCTCTGACAGCGATCTTTTCCTTGACCAGGGCGGGATCATGCAGTTCGTGGAAAAATCCGGCAATCGCCTTGGGTTTGCCGTGAACCGGTCCGTACAGATGAAATCATGGCTCAAGTTCAGCGCCTCCTTGCTCAGGCTGGCCCGGATTCGCGACCTTGAGCCGGGGGACGCGCTGTGAGTTTCATGGACAGACTCATACCCGGATCCTCCTTCCAGGCCAAGCTTGCCGGGGCCATCATCGTCACCACGGTGGTCTGTCTGACCTTTGCCTGTACCACCTTCTGGCTGAACGACCGGCGGATCAGGAAGAAAAATTTTGACAGGGTCGTCTCCGGGGTGATGGAAATGATCAGTATCAATTCCATTGCGGCCCTCTATTTTGAGGATAGTGAAGCGGCCCAGGAGATTCTATCGTCCCTCAAGGCCGGGAGCGATCTGGTTGAAGGTGCTGCGCTGTACCTTTCGGACGGCCAACGGTTTGCCACCTATGTGCGACCGGGAAACGGGCCAGAGGCGCTCTTTTTTCCCGAGCGTGTTACCACAGAGGGCAAACTTGTGGAAAACAGCCGGGTGATCATCGTACGGGAGGTGAGATTCAAGGGGGCCCCGGTGGGATATTTCCTGTTGCGCATGGATATGACCGGATATCATCGCCAGCTTGTCTGGTATTCGTTCCAGGCACTGGTCATCGGCCTTCTTTCCGTGCTCCTTGGGATTTTCATTTCCCTGTATTTGAAGCGCCAACTGCTCGGGCCGGTGTTCCATCTGGTGGACACGGTAAAACGGATCTCACTGGATAAAAACTTTTCCATCCGCGCCAGGGTCTTTTCCAACGATGAGATCGGGGATCTCATTAACGGGTTCAATGAGATGATCGGCGAGATCCAGGAGCGGGACCATGCACTTGAACGGCAGCGGGCGGGCCTTGAAGACCAAGTGACCACACGGACCCAGGATCTGACCGATGTCAACCGGGAGCTCAAGCGCCTCAACCTTGAGCTCTCCCGGGCAAACTCGGCAAAGAGCGATTTCCTTTCCCGTATGAGCCATGAGCTGAGGACACCCCTGAACGGGATCATCGGTTATACAAAGCTGTTGATGAAAGAGAATAGCTATCTTGGCGACATGGAAACAGAACGGATTTCCGTGGTCCTTCAATGCGGAGAGCATCTGCTGTTGATGATCAACGACATCCTGGACTTTTCCAAGATTGAAGCGGGAAAGGTCGAGATTAAAACAACCCCCTTTGACCTGGGCGCGTTTATCCGCACCACCGCAGATATGGCCCGGTCAAAGGCCCGGGAAAAGGGGCTTCCCATTGTCATTGACATGGACGAGGCACTCTCTTCCCGGGTGACCGGGGATTACCAGAGAATCCGGCAGGTGCTGCTCAACCTCTTGGGCAATGCCGTGAAGTTCACGGACCAGGGACGGATCGTTCTGGGGGTGAAGCCTGTGGGAGACAGGATCCGGTTCGCGGTGACAGACACCGGCATCGGGATTTCGGACCAGGGTTTGAAGGATATTTTCAAGGCGTTTGCCCAGGTGGGATCGGTGCGCCGGAAATCGGAAGGCACCGGCCTGGGACTTGCCATCAGCCGCCATCTGGTGGAATTGATGAACGCTCGCCTCTGTGTGGAGAGTGTCGTGGGGAAAGGGAGCCGGTTTTGGTTTGACATTGTGCTACCCCCCCAGGCGTCCACCCGGAAATTCCCTAGCCTGGTTCAGGTGTCAACACCGGTGGATTTCCCCGTTATCAGCCTGCCAAAACCGCCGCCTGGGAATATTCTGGCCGTCCTGAGGGCCAGGACCGATATGGGGGATATCGCCGGTATACGGTGTTGGTGTGGGGAGAACCGGGAACACCATGAAGAGTACAGTGCCTTTTTCACCTTGACGGAGAGATTGGCCAGGGAATTCAAGATCAATGATATCAATAAGTTGGTCTCTGTATCAACAGGGACAGCAACGGAGATGGAGCAGCATGAAAACCATATTGGTGGTGGATGATAACCCGGCCAACCTCGGCCTTTTATTCAATTGCCTGGATGCGGAAGGGTTCAGGACCCTGGTGGCCCAGGACGGTAAAAAGGCCCTGGATATGGCGGCCCGGATCCGGCCGGACCTGATTCTGCTGGATGTGATCATGCCGGAGATGGACGGGTTTGAGATCTGCAGGCGGTTGAAGCAGACGGCTGAAACACGGGAAATCCCGGTGATATTCATGACCGCCCTGGCCGATACCGAGAGCAAGGTGACTGGTTTTGCTTGCGGTGCCCTGGACTATATCAGCAAGCCCTTTCACCAGGAGGAGGTGATCGCCCGGATCAACACCCATCTCACGGTCCAGGAGCAGAAGAATCACCTGCTCCGGATCAACCGTGAAAAGGAGAAGATCATCGCCGTGGTGGCCCATGACCTCAAGGGGCCGTTCCAGGTGATGTTCTCCTATCTCCAGCTGTTGACAGATTCCTACGACCGCTACACCGATGAACGGAGAAAAAAGTATATCCAACGGATCAGCACCTCCACCCAGGCATCCTTTCGCCTGGTGGAGGCGCTTCTCAACTGGATCATGGCCGGTGACGGCACCCTTGACTTTTCACCCAAGGCTTTTTCCGTGAAAGACCATGCCGATCTTGCCATCTCGCTGACCCGGAACATGGCCGATGTGAAAAATATCTCCATGGATCTTGCGGCAGATGAGGGGATCCGGGTTTTTGCAGATGCCAACATGATCGCGGCGGTACTTCGAAATCTTGTGGCAAATGCCGTTAAATTCACCCCCAGGGGGGGCCGGGTGTGGGTGGGAGCGGATCAAACAGAGGGTCGGATCAGGATATGGGTCAAGGATACCGGCGTGGGCATGCCCCGGGAACTGATCAAAAATATCCTTGCAGGATCGGACTATGAATCAAACCCGGGCACCGAACAGGAGAAGGGGACAGGGCTTGGACTCGTGATTTGCAAGGAGTTTGTTGAAAAAAACAACGGAATCCTGGAGATTACAAGCCGGATGGGAGAGGGCAGCCGGTTTACCGTGACCTTGCCTTCGGCCCCCCTGGAGTGAAACATTTATAGCGGGACAAGAGGTGTGACATGGGCGTTATCCTTGAAATCGTAAAAATCGCGTTGATTGTGGCAGGAGCCGTACTCGGCTTGGTCTATGTTTTCCAGTCAAGGCTCATCTTTTTTCCCCAGAAAATCCCGGACCAGAGCAGGGAGCGGTTCAAGGAATATGGGGTCCGGGTTCCCAGCCAGGGCTGTGAGCTCCACGGCTGGTTTGTCAATAACACCATTTCGGCCACCTCCCCCCTGATCATCTATTACGGCGGCAATGCCGAGGAGGTGTCTGCTTCTTTGTGGGAGGCGGAAAAATTCAGGAGCGCTTCGTTTCTTTTCATGAACTACCGGGGCTATGGCGACAGCACCGGGCGACCGTCGGAACAGGGGATTCTAATGGACGCCCTCACCGTGTTTGACTGGGTGGTTGCCGAGTACGGGGTGGATCCGGGCCATGTGGTACTCATGGGAAGGAGCCTTGGCACCGGGGTTGCCGTGCATGTGGCATCCGAACGAAGGGTCGCAGGCCTCATCCTGGTGACCCCCTTTGACAGCCTCATCAATGTGGCAAAAAGCATCTATCCGTTTCTCCCCGTGGAGAAGCTGTTGCGCCATCGGTTTGATTCCCTGGCCCTTGCTCCGGGCATGGACACCCCCATGCTTGCCGTGATCGCAGACCAGGATGAGATCATCCCCAACCCCAATTCCCTCACGCTTATCAATGCCTGGGCAGGCCCGGTGGAAACCCTTGTGGTCAAAGGGGCGGGTCACAACGACATCTCCCAGTTCGACGCCTACTTTCGGGGAATCAACCGATTCCTGGACACTAGGTTTTAAATCGTTCCACCAGGGTCATGAGCTGTATGGCCAGGTTGTTGAGCTCTTCGGAGCTCAGGCTCACCTGGGCGCTGGAGTTGGAGATCTCCCCGGCCGAGAGGTTGACATCGGCAATATCCGTTGCAATATCCTTGGCCACGGTGCTGCTTTGGGAGACATTCTCGTTGACCTCCTGAAAGCCCATGGAGGCCTGGGCGATGTTGTCCGCGATATCCTTGGTTGCCACGGACTGCTCCTCCACGGCAGAGGCGATGGAGTTGATGATTTCGTTGATGTTGTTGATCACATTGGTGATGGACGTTATCTCCTCGGTGGTCTGGCCGGTGCTCTCCTGGACCCCTGAAATCTTATCCCGAATATCGCTGGTGGCTTCGGCGGTCAGCTTGGCAAGTTCCTTGATCTCGTTGGCCACCACGGCAAACCCCTTGCCCGCTTCCCCGGCCCGTGCCGCCTCTATGGCTGCGTTCAGGGCCAACAGGTTGATCTGTTCAGATATCTCGGTGATCGCTTCTGTGACCTTGCTGATCTCCGTTGCCGCGACCTGGAGTTCCGCCATCCTTTCCGAGGCGCTTTCTGCCTGGGCCACGGCAGACTCGGAGATGTTCCGGGCGTTGTCCGAGTTCTGGGCGATTTCGTTCACCGTGGAGGACATCTCCTCCATGGCGGTTGCCACCATGCCCACGTTGGAGGAGGACTCTTCCGTGGCCGATGCCACGGAATTCATGTTCACGGTCATCTCTTCGGCCGCTGTTGCCACGCTATTGGCCTTTGTTGCGGTCTCCTCCGCACCGGAGGTCATGCCCTGGGAGATCGTAGAGAGCTCTTCGGAGGAGGAGGAGAGGGTCTCAACCCCATGGGCGATCTCCCGGACCATCTCCCCGAGGCCCGTGTTCATAGCGTTGAGGGAGTCGGCAAGTAATCCGATCTCGTCGTTTTGTTTGATGGTGAGGGATTGGGTCAGATCCCCCTCGGCCATCACCCGGGCAAGGTCCACGGCCTGGATGATGGGCCGGGTGATCCCCCTTGCAACCAAAAGAGTGATGAAGACGATGGGGACCAGGGCCACCAGGGCCACCAGGACCATGAAGATCTCAAGGCTGCGAATGGCGGCAAAGGCCTCGCTTTCGTCGATCTCGGCGATCATGGCCCACCGGATCTCGCCGATCTCCAGGGGGGAAAAGGAGGAAAGGACCGAATTGCCGTTGTAGGCCATGATTATCTCGGTGCCGCTGTTGCCCTTGAGGGCCTCGTTTGAGGCATGGGTATCGACGATACCCTTGGCTGGATTCTTAAACGAGTTTTTCACGGAATGGTATTCAGGGTCAAGGAAGGAGTCCGACCGCATGAGCTTGTCCGGTCCCACAAGATAGGTCTCCCCGGTCTTTCCCAGGCCTGTCCTCTCGTTCATGATCTTGTTGATTTCAGTCAGGGAGATCTGGAGGGCCAGCACCCCTATTTTTTTTCCACTTTCGTCAACCAGGGGGGTTCCGATGAAGGCGGCTGGCTCGTCGTTGCTCGGGGCATAGGCCTCGAAATCCTGGAGGGCCGGTTGCTCCGTGCGGACCACCCGGCTCCACAGCTTGGCAAGGCTGCTGGTGCTGTAAGGACCGGCTTTAAGGTTGGTGCCGAAATCGGCCTCCCTTGCCTGGGTGTACATCACATGGCCGTGGGCTGAACAGATGAGGAAGAGGTCGTAATAGCCGTAATCTTTTACAAAGCTGTTAAGGTAGGAACCGTGTTCATCATAGATGCGCCGGAATTCCGTGGTTGCCACGTCAAAGGGGTCAGTGGGTTGAATCCCGTGGGCATTATGGTAGTCCACAAGTTCCCTATATATGGTCTTTACTTCCGAATTCTTGGCAAGCAGGTTCAGATCTATTTGCCTTTGGTTGAAAAATTCCCTGATCTGGTTGCTTTTAATGGTCTCCACGGCGTGGAGCTGGTCAAAGGCCGCTTTTTCCAGGGCCGCCTTTGACTTGATGATTGCCGGTATGGCCATGGCCATGCTGGAAAAGATGGCAATGGCCAGGATAACCGCCAGCAGCTTGGGTCCGAGTTTAAGGTGCTTTAGCATGATGGCTCTCCATATTTTGTTTGTTAATGAAATAGTATCGCTTGTCTGAAGGAGGGGATGGCAAGCAGTGGAGACGGTTTCAGATCGCTTGTCGTAATGATCAACTTCCAGAGGGAACGTGTCATCCATGGGGAGAAACGATGCTTTAAAATTGATACTATACTGATTCGCCGGGCCTTTGCAACTTCTATTTGTCTCAAATTCACAGTTTGATTGCGGCCGGTTGGGGAACGTTGCTCTGTAAAAATGAGACCCGCTTGACAAAGGCGGAGTGCTTATCTTATATATCTAATTAAGAACAACGCTTTACGGAGAGCATAATTGTCCTGTTTTCCAGCGTAAAAGCGTGGGTTCGCCAAGATGAACGATTTTGCCTGCAGCATCAAAAAAACCGAGTTTTTTCCTCAAATTCCTGCCTCCTGTTGAATAGTACAGTTTTGTGTTGTTAACCCGTCAATATTTTAGAGGACTCTACGGTCAGATGTTACCATTTGCTCCTGCTGTAGCGAAAAACAAGGGGAGGTATTTTCAGGATTGACTGGGGCTGATGACCCCGTAAAAAAAAGATTCACGCCGTGATGTTTTGTAAACCGTTTAACCCGAAGGAGCTAAATCATGAAATTTGGTGATCTGAGATTAAAGACCAAGATGACCCTTGGAAACAGTGTGACGTTGGCATTGTTTATGGTTGTGGGAGTCATCACCTTTATCAGCACCCATTCTTTGCTGGAGAGCGGCAGGATGGTGAACCATACCCATATTGTGATCGAAGAGGCTATGCACATCCTAGGCGCTGCCGTGGACATGGAAACGGGCATGAGGGGGTATCTGCTGGCAGGAGAGGAAGCGTTTCTGGATCCCTATAAAAACGGATACAAGGGATTTACTGAAAGGGTCGGCGAACTGAAAAAAACGGTGGCGGACAACCCCGCCCAGGTGACCCTCCTGGAAGAGATCGAGCAGAACATTAACAGCTGGAAGAGGGACGTTACCGAACCTGCCATCCAGCTTCGCAGGAAGATCGGCCATGCCAGGACCATGGACGA
This sequence comes from Desulfobacterium sp., assembly GCA_016342325.1. Lineage (GTDB taxonomy): Bacteria > Desulfobacterota > Desulfobacteria > Desulfobacterales > Desulfobacteraceae > Desulforapulum. The sequence continues at coordinate 24,250 of JAEINR010000022.1, read as the reverse complement.
TCTGGCCGATATCGTCGGTCAGGCCAGGGGAAAGAAATACTTTGATGCATTCAGGGGGCAGATTGCCACCTTCATCGACAGGGAAAAGAAGCTGATGCATGGTCGTCAACAGGCCATGGCAGAATCGGCAGCAACGGGCAGTGGGGATATCGCAGGTTTAATTGAGGACGCCAAATGGGTGGATCATACCCATCTGGTTATTGAGGAAGCCATGAAGATCGAGGCTGCTGCCGTGGATATGGAAACCGGGATGCGCGGCTACCTCCTGGCGGGTAAGGAGGCCTTTCTTGCGCCGTACACTGCCGGTGCCAAACTGTTTTCCCAACGGGTTGAGACCCTCAAGGAAACCGTGGGCGACAATCCTTCCCAGGTCACCCTGCTGGGTGAGATCCAGGACACCATTGATAATTGGCGGAGCAATGTTACTGAATCCGCCATCGAACTTCGCCGGGAAATCGGCGATGCACAGACCATGAACGATATGGCAAAACTTGTGGGGGAGGCCAGGGGAAAGAAATATTTCGACACGTTTCGCACCCAGATCGCAACCTTCATCGAAAGGGAGCAGTCCCTCATGGCGGTGCGGGACAAACGGTCAGAGGATACGGCAAACAGGGCAAAGATAACTCTAGTGGCAGGCACTTTTATCATCATCGTCATCGCCCTGGCCATCTCCCTGCTGCTCTCCCATATCATTACAACGCCGATAAATCGGGCCGTTGAGATTGCCGATGCCCTGGCCAATGGAGATATGACCCGGCGTCTTTCCGTGGACACAACGGATGAGGTGGGGGGGCTCTCCATGGCCCTCAACCGGATTTCCGAGGACCTCGGGAAGATGCTGAAACAGGTGATGACCAGCGCGGAAGTGCTCACGGAAACCTCTGAAACACTCTCTGCTGTTTCAACGGAACTGGTGCAGGGGGCGGAAGAGACGTCCACCCAGTCCACAACGGTGGCAGAGGGATCCGCAGAAATGGACGACAGCATGAAGTCCATTGCCGCCACCATGGAGCAGGCCTCAACCAACATCAGCATGATGGCAACGGCCACCGAAGAGATGACCTCAACCATCAACGAGATATCGGGTAACGCTGAAAAGGCCAGGGAGATATCCGACAAGGCCGTGGTGCAGGCACGATCCACATCGGACCAGATGAAGGAACTCGGGATGGCGGCAAAGGATATCAGCATGGTCACCGAGACCATTTCGGGGATTTCCGAGCAAACCAATCTGCTGGCGTTGAACGCCACCATCGAGGCAGCCCGTGCAGGGGAAGCGGGCAAGGGGTTTGCCGTTGTGGCCAACGAGATAAAGGATCTTGCCCAGCAGACCGCCGCGGCCACCGGTGAGATCAAGGCAAAGGTGGACGGCATCCAGAGCTCCACGGACAGCAGCATCACCCATATCGATCAGATCTGCGGCGTGATCAATGACATTAACGATATCATCGCCATGATTGCCACGGCCATTGCTGAACAGTCGGCAACCACGAGCGAAATTGCCGAGAATGTGAGCCAGACCTCCCAGGGCATTCAGGAGGTCAGCGATAATGTGGGCCGGTCCGCCACCCTGGCAGGGGAGATTTCTGACAGCATTGCCACCGTAAACCAGGCAGCGGAAGGGATGTCGGCCAGCAGTAGCGATGTTAACCAGCATGCCGGAGATTTGTCGAAACTATCTGGAAAACTGATGGAGATGGTGGGTCGGTTCAAGCTTTGATGAAAAGGGGCAGGCGTTCCTTCCGGAACGCCTGCCCCTGTTATTTTCTATTTCCAGGTGATTTCAGGCCGATTCCTCGGTGGGATTCGTTTATAGGTGTACACCGGATGGCCCACCAGCATGGTGCCAAAGTTTGTGTGGTTTTCGGGAAGGCCCAGGGCCTCCTGGAGGGGTGGCCAGAAGGTGGCCGCCGCATTGAAAAAACCGCACCAGCAGCCCCCCAGCCCCAGGGAAGGCAGGGTGAGTTCCAGCCAGGTCATGGCGATGGCGCAGGCGGTCTGGGCGGTGGGATCTCGCTTATCCCCGTGGGCGATGATCAGGTGGGGGGCGTTCCGGGTGATGTTGTCCATGCCCGCCTCCCAGCCGGATACCACACGGTCCAGATGAAGGAGAGCGGCCCGGTCGGGCATTTCCTCGATCATCCAGCGCATCCAGTCGATCACATGGGGGGTGAGCGCCTTGAACGCTTTTGTGTCATGGATCACCTGCCACTGAACCGGCTGGCGGTTGTGCCCCGACGGTGCATGGGCGGCAATGGCGATGGCCTTTTCCAGGAGCGCTTTTTCCACGGGTTTTTTCCGGTAGTTCCGGATGGATCGCCGCTGGCGAAGGAAGATCTCCGCCTGTTCCGGGGAAAACAATGGGGTGTCGTCCAGGGGAATGCACTGGGCCGGGGAGAGATTTTTGTGGGAAAAAGCCTGGGTGGGGCAGACAGCAACGCAGTGGCCGCAGTTGATGCAAAATTCTTCCGCGCCCGCCACAGGCTCGGGAAATCCGTTTGACGTATCAATGATTTTTACGGGGCATTCTGCGGCGCAGATGCCGTCCTTGTTGCATAATTCCTGGTCGATGAGGAATAGATTCATGTGATATTCTCCTAATCTGGACAAGCCAGACTTACAGTGTGATTTTGATGCCCTTGCCCAAATAACACGAAAATCAGAGATAGGAAACTAAATATAGACAAATCAAAACCAAAAAAATCTGATGCCCTTGCCAAAATAACGCAAAAATAAGCGTGGCGACGCTAATCGTTAAAGCGTTCCGTTGTCATCTCCATGGTGATGGGATCGTTGTCCATGAGTCGTTGGGCAAGTCCCAGGGTTTTGGGCAGTTCGTACCGGAAAAAATACCGGAAGGTGAAGTGTTTTCCCTGGTAGAATCGCTCATCCTTTTGCTTGCATCCCTTTTTAAGGGCCTTGTGGGCTCCGACGGCCTGGATGAGCCACTGCCAGGCAATGGCCACAATGCCGGTCATCTCCAAAAACAGGGTGGCGTCGGCCAGGAACACCTCGGGCCCTTTTTCTCCGGCCAGGGTAAACAGATGGCCCGTCACTTTCTGGAGCCGTTCCAGGGCCTGGGCCAGCAGGGCGGCATAGGGGTCTATTTCAGGGATCTCCCGGGCCGTGGCAATGGTGCGGGTGACCTCTTCCATGAAGAACATGGCGGCCTTGCCGTTGTTCATCACCATCTTACGGCCCAAAAGATCCATGCCCTGCATGCCTGTTGTGCCCTCGTGGATGGGGTGGATCCGTGCGTCCCGGAAGTACTGCTCCACCGGGAAGTCCTCGCAATAGCCGTAACCGCCGAAGCACTGGATGGCCTGGCTGGTTGAGAGGATGCCCATTTCACTGGGATAGCTCTTGGCGATGGGGGTGAGCAGATCGAGGAGCAGGTTGTTTCGCTCCTTCTCCTCCCCGGAGGTGACCCGTACCCTGTCCGCATAGAGGCAGCACTGGAGGCAGAGGCTCAAAGAACCCTCCACCACGGCCCGCTGGAACAAAAGCATCCGTTTCACGTCCGGGTGCTCAATGATGGGAATCTGGGGGGTTGCGGGATCCTTCTGGGTGAGGGGTCTTCCCTGGGGCCGCTCCATGGCATACTCAAGGGCCGCATAATAGGCGGCCGTGGCAATGGCGGTGGCGCCCAGGCCCACGCCCAGGCGTGCCTCGTTCATCATCTGGAACATGCAGGAAAGTCCCCGGTTTTCCTTTCCCACGAGGAAACCGCGGCAGTCGTTGTTTTCCCCCATGGAAAGCTCGGTGATGGGCGCTCCCCGGTAGCCGAGCTTGTGGTAAACCCCTGCCACGGTGACATCGTTGGAAACAAGGGTGTTCGTGGTGTCCGGCCGAAGCTTAGGCACCACGAACAGGGAGATGCCCCGGGAACCCTGGGGGGCCCCCTCGATCTTTGCCAGCATCAGGTGGACCACGTTGTCCACCCCGTCGTGGTCCCCGGCAGAGATAAAGGTTTTCTGGCCTTTGATCCGGTAGTAGCCCTGGTCGGTTGGAACGGCCGTGGTGGCGATGTCGGACAGGGAGCTTCCGGCCTGGGGTTCGGTCAGGGCCATGGTGCCCTGCCATTGACCGGCCAGCATGGGGGGCAGGTAGGTGTCTATGAGGGCCTGGCTGCCGAAGGTGAGGATCAGTTCGGCCGCCCCGGCGGTGAGTTCCGGAAACACAGAGGCCGAATAGTTGGCAGCGGCAAAGATGAACCGGCACACATTGGCGATGATGATGGGCAGTCCTTCTCCGTCATGTTCTTCCGGGAACCCCGATCCGATCCATCCGCCTTCACCATAGGCTTTCATGAGGGATTTTACGTCGGGATGAACCTTCACCCTTCCGTCGACAAGCTCCGGGGGATGCTTGTCCATGTCGTCGAGGATGGGGTAGAGCCGGTTTTTGGCAAGCTGGGTGGCGGCCTTGACCACCATGTTGAACAGCTTTTTGCTGTGCTGGCCGTATCGGCCGGAACGGGTCAGGGATTCAACATCAAAGATCTCGTAGAGAAGAAAGTTCAGGTTTTTTTCACTGACAAATTTACCGCTCATCTTTTTTCCTTTCCTTTGGTTGTGGCGTGTCCGGGTTAAGCCAGCATGCCGCCGTCACAGGTGATGGAGGCGCCCGTGGTAAACGATGAGGCCTGGGACGCAAGATAGAGAACGGCCCCGGCCATCTCTTCGGGCTGGGCCATCCGTCCCAGGGGAATCTGGGGGATCACCATGTTTTTGATCTCCTCGTTGTCGGTGATGGCGGAGGCGAACTTTGTGTCGGTCAATCCGGGCAGCAGGGCATTGACCCGGATGTTGTGGGGGGCCAGCTCCTTGGCATAGGCCCGGGTCATGGTGATCAGCCCCGCCTTGGTGATGGAGTAGATCCCCTGGAACAGGGCCGGCACCACCCCGTTGATGGAGGAGACATTGATGATGCTGCCGCCCTTTTGCTCCTTCATCAGGGGGGCTGCCTGCTGGATCATGAAAAACGGACCCTTGAGATTGACATCATTGGTTTTGTCCCAGGCCCATTCCTCGGCCGTGGCCATCTCCCCGAAATAGGGGTTGGCAGCTGCATTGTTCACCAGGATGTCCAGCCGGCCGTGGCGCTGTTTCACCCCTTTGATCAAGTCGGCGATCTGGTCGATCTTTCCCAGGTGGCAGGCCATGGACTCGGCCTTTCCGTCTTTTGCTGTGATCTTCTTTTCCACCGTTTCCAGGGCTTCTATATTTCGGCTCACAAGGATGCACAGGGCGCCTTTTTCCGCTAAAAGAAGGGCGATGGCCTCGCCAATGCCCCGGCTTGCCCCGGTGATGAGGGCGACCTTGCCATCCAGGTTGAATGGATCCATGGGATGTTCTCCTTATTGTTTACTTTTGGGGGGTGTCAGGAAATCGGGCTTGCCAAAGGCGGGATCCGGGTAGGTGTAAAACCCCTGTTTGGTTTTTATACCGAGATTGCCCTTGTCCACATAGGTTTTGAGAAACGCAGCATTGGCCTTTGCCTGGGGATCGTTGCGCTTTTCGGCCCAATAGTCGGTCACCTTCCAGGAGGTGTCCAGACCAATGCCGTCCATGATGCCGAAGGGGCCGACCAGGGTGTGCATCACCCCCATCCAGGAGCGGTCAATCTCTTCAATGGGTGCCACCTGGTTTGCCGCAAGGGAGAGGGCTGATCCGATAAAGGACATGAGCATGTTGTTGAACACATACCCGTTGTTCTCCTTGGTGAGAACGATGGGTATCTGGCCAAGATCCTCGGCAAATTGTGTGACAATATCCACGGTCTCCTTGGCAGTGCCGGCATGGGGCATCACATCCACGATCTTTGAGATGGCCACATCATGGAAGTGGAGGGCGCAGAGTTTTTCCGGCCTGCCGGTTTGATCAGCAAACATGGAGGGCAGCAGGGAGGAGGTGTTGGTGGTGAAGATGGTGTCGGGTTTGCAGCATTGGTTGATATCGTGGAAAAGCCTGCCCTTGAGTTCCGGGTCTTCGGGCACGCTCTCAATAACGAGGTCCGCATCCTTGGCTGCGATTTTAATATCACTGGTGGTGGATATCCGTGAGAGGGCGGTGTCAGCCGCCTCCGGGGTGCAGAGGTTAAACCCGGTCATCCGGTCTGCATTCTTTTTGATCCGCGCCATGCCCTTGGAAAGAATATCGTCTGAAATGTCGTAGATGACGACATCATAGTCGTTCAGGGCGCAGAGGAGGCCGGTCTGCTGTCCCATGGTGCCGGCCCCGGCAATGAGGATGGTCTTTATCTGTGTCAGTTGCATCTCTTCTCCTTCCTTTTTTTTATAAAGTTGACTGGTCCATCAACCGCAGGGCGGACCGTTCCAGAATCTGAACCCCGGCGATGAGCATGGCGAACCGCTTGTCCTTGGTGATGCCGTTGAAATAGCGCTGGTAGATCTGCTGGGCAATCACGGCCAGGCGGAAGATGCCGAAGCAGAGGTAAAAGTCGAAATGGTCCATGTTGCGGCCGGATTTTTCAGCATAGAGATCGATGATCTCCCGGCGGGTCAGGGCCCCGTCCATGGTGGTGGGCAGGGTGCGCATGAGGTGGCATTCTTCAGGATCGTCCCTTTCCACCCAGTAGGCAAGGGAGTTGCCAAGGTCCATCAAGGGATCGCCATAGGTGGCCATCTCCCAGTCCAGCACCCCGATGATCTCCACAGGATTGGCGGAATTGAGCACCACGTTGTCGAACTTGTAGTCGTTGTGCACGAGAGTAGGGGTGTCGGTGTCCGGCTGTATTTTTTCCGTAAGCCAGGCGATCACCCGCTCAAAGTCAGGGGCGTCCGGGGTGATGGCGTTTCGATAGCGACCGGCCCAGCCGTCCACCTGGCGCCGGACATATCCCTCGGGTTTGCCCAGGAATTGAAGGCCGGCGGCCGCTGGGTCGATGGCGTGGAGATCGGCCTGGAGACCCACCAGCTTTTGGCACAGGGTCGTGGCCTGATCCGGGGTGAAGGAGAGGCCCTTGGGTGGATTTCGTCGAAGGATGATGCCGGGGATTTTTTCCATCACGTAGAAGGGACACCCCATGACCGACAGATCTTCCGTGTAGGCAAGGGGCTTGGGGCAATAGGGGAACACGGGATAGAGGGCGTTGAGGATCTTGTACTCCCGGCCCATGTCGTGGGCGGATTTGATTTTGGCCCCCACGGGGGGGCGGCGAAGCACCATCTTGTTGTCCCCAAGGGTCACCTGGTAGGTCAGGTTTGAAAATCCGCTGGGGAACTGCTGGATCTCGATTGCGCCTGTGAGACCCGGCACGCTCTCTTTTAAAAAGGCCTCGACCCGCTTGGGATCGAGCTCCTCGCCCTCTCTCACCTCAACTGCTTGGTCCATCACTGACATGGGCTGTCTCCTTAATAGTTGCTTTTTATCGATGTTTGAACTTGAGCTGCTTCCCTTGCCGAAATAACACGATAATCAGAGCTAAGAAGCGATAATACCGGCTTGTCCGGGTTCTGGGGAGGTTCTCCTCTCAATGGCTTCCGGAGAGAGGCAGAACCGCTCGATGACTTCAAGAACATAGTCTGCATAGTAATCAACGGAGATGTCTCGCTTGGTGTATTTCCATCGTTTCAGGTACCAATCCTGCTGCATGGATTTGATGATGCTGGCGGTGAGTCGATGGTCCCTTTGGATGAAGAGTCCCTGGGCTTCCCCTTGTTCGAGGATCGTCACCAGGATATCTTCGGTGTATTCCTCAAGGCTGATCACCGATTCCAGGGCGGCAGGGCTCAGGTTCCGTGCCTCCATAAAGGTGAAGTAAAACCAGGGCCGGGCCGCTTCGCTTAAAAACAGGTGGGCCTTGATCAGGTGCCTCAGGCGCGTGACCGGATCATCGGATTCATGGAAAAAGGTTTCCAGCACCCGTTGGATCATGGTTCGGCCCTGTTTCTGGATGATGGCCAGCAGCTCCTCCTTGCTCTTGAAGTAGCCGTAGAGGGCGCCCATGCTCATGGCGGTTTTGCTGCTGAGATCCCGCATGCTCATGGCCTGGAACCCCTTTTCATAGGTGATCTGGAACACGGCGTCAAAGATCTTCTTGAAGTTCTTAACAGCCGTTTTCTCTTTTTTGATGCGGATGGCATCCTGGTTCTCCAGGAACACCTCCTTGCAGATGGCCTCCCCGGAGCTGTTCATGGTCTTCTGGAATTCACGGTAATTCATGCTTATTTGATGGTTCTCCCTTCATAGGAGCGCAGGATCCGCTTGGCCAGGCTCATCTTGTGAACCTCGTCGGCGCCGTCATAGATCCGTGCCGCCCGTTCGTGGCGATAGAAAAATGCCAGTATGGTGTCGTCGGTCATGCCAAGGCCCCCATGGACCTGGAGCGCCCGGTCCACTACCTGGTTCATGGTGTTGGCCACGACAAATTTGATGGTGGAGATGGCTTCCCTTGCATTGGATGCCCCGTTCTGATCGATCTGCCAGGCTGCGTTCAGGGTCATGAGCCTTGCTGCGTCGATCTCGGCCCTGGATTCGGCGATCCAGTTTCGAATGGTTTGCTGGGTGCCCAGGGTTTTGCCGTTGGGGGAGATCACCCGGTGGTTGGCCCTTTGGCACATGAGGTCAAAGGAGCGGTTGCAGATGCCCAGCCACCGCATGCAGTGGTGGATCCGGCCCGGGCCCAGGCGCTCCTGGGCAATGACAAACCCTTGGCCTTCGGGGCCCAGTAGGTTTTCCCGGGGCACCCGGCAGCTCTGGAGCAGGATTTCGGCATGGCTGAAGTAGTCGCTTCCCTCATGGCCCATCACCGGGATGTTTCTGACGATGTTGAAGCCCGGGGTGCTGGTGGGCACGATGATCATGCTGGCCTGGAGATAGGGGGGGGCCTCGGGGTTGGTCACGGCCATGACAATGGAAAAATCAGACCCGTCCGCCGATGAGGAGTACCATTTGTGGCCGTTGATCACATAGTCGTCCCCTTCCTTTTCGGCGGTTGTTTCGAGCATCACCGGGTTGGAGCCGGGCATATCCACCTCGGTCATGGAGAAGCAGGATCGGATATCGCCCTGCACCAGGGGATTGAGGTAACGCTCTTTCTGGGCGTCATTGCCGTATTGGTGGAGGATCTCCACGTTTCCAGCATCCGGGGCCTGGCACCAGAACACGTAGTGGCCCAGGGGGGAGCGGCCCAAGGCTTCCGACACCAGTCCATGCTCCAGAAGAGACAGGCCCATTCCGCCGCACTCCACAGGGAAGTTGGGGGCCCACAGCTCCATCTTTTTCACCATGGCCTGCTTTTCCCTTAACACGGGCAGCATGGTCTTGAAATCCTTTACAAGAAACTCCGGTTCTAAAGGGATCAGCTCCTTGTCCACAAACTCATTGATCATCTGGACAATGGTCTGAATCTTTTCCGATACGGTAAAATCCATGGTTTCCTCCGTTGATTAACGTTTATCTATATGTGATCAGGTTTTGGTTGCCTTCAATCTCAAGGTGGGCGATGGCGTTGAACCCGGCCATGATCAGCCGGTTATCCTTCACCTGGAATCGGCTGATGGAGGCGTTGCAGATCTGCCAGCCCGTCTCCATGGTGATATCAAGGGAGAGGTTGAGCACCATCTGAACCAGCACCCCGATCACCCCCCCTGAGGTGAACACCGCAGTGTTGCCCAAGGATCCGTTGTCCCGGATCACCTTGGCCAAGCCCTGTCGGATGCGGCCCTTGTACGCTTCAAAGGTCTCGGCCCCGGGGATGTCGTGGGTACCTGAGATCCATCGCTGGAAGATGAGGCTGAACAGCTCCACAAAGGTGGCGTCATCCTTGAATATGTTTTTGCTCCGCTCTTCCATGTAGGGGTCTTCCCTGACCATGGCCGGCAGCTGGCTCTTGATGATGGCCACAAAATCGTATTCGTTGAACTCCTTGAGGATGGTGGGCCCGGCCATGGGGGCGCCGTGGTTGGCAGTGGCCATGGCGTGTTTTGCCGTCTCTGTCTGGCGCTTCATGCTGCCGGAGTAGACAGCGTCAAATGCGATGCCGGCCCTGGCAAAGTAGTGGCCCAGGGCTTTGGCCTGGCGGCATCCATTTTCCGAGAGGGCATCGTACTCATCGGCACCAAAACAGGCCTGGCCGTGGCGTATGAACCATAGGGTTCCCATGTGTCACCTTTCAAGTAGTTATAGCGTGTCGCAGATGAATAGCGCCCATTTTTTATTACAAATTTAGGCAAAGCAGGCATCCATTCAAATGCAAACATCTATGGTTGTTGTTTACGGGTTCACGTTAATCCCTCCATGGCTTCAAGTCAAGAAAAAATAGAACGAACGTTCGTTTTTATTGTTATCTTTCGGTGTATCTTCGGTGAAAAATCCTTGCTTTTCAATGTTTTGAATGGCTATAGTGTCCTTTTTTCAATCCATTCCATGGGGAGAGAGATGGCTTTTTGGGAAAAATTCCTCAACCTGAGAATCCGTTCCAAATTGATTCTCAGCTATAGTGTCTGCTTTGCCTTGGTGTTCACCGGGGGCAGTACCCTTATCTATCACCAGGTGGGCGCGACCATGGGGGCCAACCTCGAATCTGAACTTGACACCGCCACTGCCATGATCCTCAAGCTTGTCAAGACCTCGGTCGACCTCTCGATCAAAAATCACCTGCGGGCTGTTGCTGAAAAAAACCTTGATATCCTAGAGTATTTTTATCAAAAGCATCTCCAGGGGGAAATGGGCGAGATCGAGGCAAAAGAGATGGCGGTGGAGATCCTCTTGTCACAGACCATCGGCAAGACCGGTTACATTTATGCCATCGACTCCAGGGGCAGGGGCCTGTTTCATCCCCAGAAGGAACTTATCGGAAGGGATGTCACCGGTTTTGAATTCATCAATGAGATGATCCAAAAGAAGAGCGGCTATATGGTCTATCAATGGCGGAATCCCTCCGAGACCCGGAGCTACCCCAAGGCCATGTACTTTGCCTATTTTGAGACCTGGGACTGGATCATCGCCGTCACTTCCTACCGATCCGAGTTCATGGATCTTCTCGATATCGAGGATTTAAGGGAGAGCATTTTCTCCGCCAATCCCGGCAAGCAGGGCTATTCCAGCATCATAGACCTGGCGGGTAACCTGGTGCTCCACCCCAGGATGAAGGGCAACCTCTTTGATCAAATTGACGAGAACAAGTCAAGGATCGCCCATGAAGTCGTCCGGAAGAAGACGGGCAAAATGGAATACCTGTGGCAGAACCCGGACGAAGACCGTCCCCACAAGCGGATCGCCACCTTTAAGTTTATTCCCGAGTATGAGTGGGTGGTGGTGTCATCGGTCTATGCCGAGGATGTTTTTAAGCCCCTGAAGACCATCCGCTCGACCATTATTTTTATCACCCTTGCGATCCTTATTGTCATCATTGGGGTGAGTGCGGTCCTGGCCAAGGGGATGACTCGATCCCTGGACGGGCTCACCCGGAAAATGGAGGGCTCTGTCTGGGGCAGGTTCAAGGGGGTGGAGGATCAAAGCACCGATGAGATGCAACGGCTGTCGGCCAATCTTGATCTCTTCATGGCACATCTTTCCCAGGAGATGGAGAACCGTCGCAGGGTTGAACGCTCCCTTGAGCAGAGCGAGGAGCGGTTCAGGGCCATCTTCAACTCTGCTTTTAATTTCATTGTTTTGCTGGACCTTTCGGGCAATATCGTGGAGGTCAACCAGACCGCCCTGGCGTTTGTGGATGCCGATTTTTCCGAGGTGGTTGGTGAACCGTTCTGGGATACCCCCTGGTGGCCGTTGGCCGACCAGGGAAAAAATCTGCTGAAGCAGGAAATTACCCGGTGTGCCGGGGGGGCGTTTGTCAGGTCTGAAAAAGAGCATTTGGACCGGTTCGGCAAACGGGTTGCCATTGATTACTCCCTCAAGGCCGTTGTGGACGCAACTGGAAAGCCCGTTGCCATTGTTGCCGAAGGAAGGGATTTTACCGAGAGAAAAATCGTCGAAGAGACCCTCAGGGTCAATGAAAAGCGCCATAGAACCATCCTTGAAACCTCCCCCAACTCCATCATCCTATATGACACCGTGGGTAAGATTCGCTTTGTCAACAACGCCTTTACCCGGGTGTTTGGCTGGGAATTGAACGAGGTGGCGGGAAAAGAGTTGGATTTTGTGCCCCCGGAGAGCCTGGCGGAGACAGAGCGGGCGATCCGCATCACCCGGGGGAGCGACACCTGCCACGCCTTTGAAACCCGGCGCACCACCAGGGACGGTAGGGTTCTGGACGTGAGCATCAGTGCGGCCGTGTACCGGGACACAGACAATACCGTGCTGGGCACCGTGGTCAATCTCACGGACATCACCCACATCCGGGAGACCCACCGGGAGCTCAGTATTACAAGGAATTACATTAAGGAGATCATCGATTCCATGCCCTCGGTGCTGGTGGGGGTGGATGTGGACGCCAGGGTCACCCTCTGGAACCAGGCGGCAGAGACCTTTACCACCATCCCTCCGGATCGGGCCAAGGGCAGGCTTTTGTCAGGGCTCCTGCCCCAGTTTACCTCGCTGATGGGCGCCATAGAGCATGCCGTCACCACCCAGAGCATTGAAACCCATGCCAAGGTGAAATGCCTGGACAAGGGTGATCCAAACTACTTTGACATCATTGTCTACCCTTTGAGATCCGGGGGTATCCAGGGGGCCGTGGTGTTGATCACGGACGTCTCCCAACGGGTGTTCATGGAGGAGATGATGATCCAGTCGGAAAAGATGCTTTCCGTGGGAGGGCTTGCTGCGGGCATGGCCCATGAGATCAACAATCCGCTGGCCGGGATCATGCAGAATCTCCAGGTGCTGATCAGCCGGCTCAGGGATCCCTTGCCCGTGAACGTGAAAACGGCAGCGGAGTGCGGCATCCCCCTGGATGCCATCGGCCGCTACATGGAAAAGCGAAAGATATTCTCCATTGCCGAATCCGCCCTCACGGCCGGTGGAAGGGCCGCACGCATCGTAGAGAACATGCTCTCCTTTAGCCGCAAGGGCAATGATGTGGTGGAAAGCCACGCCATGGATGACCTCATGGACGCAACCCTTGAGATCGCGGAAAACGATTACGGTCTGAAGAAAAAGTACGATTTCCGATCCATCGTCATACAGCGGGAGTATGCCATCGACCTGCCCCTGGTGCCCTGCGAGCGCAGCAAGATCCAGCAGGTGTTTTTTAATATCATTAAAAACGGTGCCCAGGCCATGGTCCAGGAGGCCCTGCCAGAGGAAAGCCCCCCTTGCTTTACCATCCGCATCCAAAAGGAAAGGGAGCACGTCCGGTTGGAGATCCAAGACAACGGGCCTGGCATGGCAACCGGGGCGGCCAAGCGGATCTTTGATCCTTTTTACACCACCAAGGATGTGCGGGAGGGAACGGGACTGGGCCTTTCGGTCTCCTATTTCATCATCACGGAGAACCACGGGGGAACCATTGAGGTGGCGTCGTCCGTGGGAAAGGGAACCTGCTTTACCATCCGGTTGCCCCTGGAGCGAAAAGCCCTTTCCCTGGAGATCAAATCCCCCGCTCCAGGACGTTGATGCAATGGGCCAGCTCTTCGCTGTCGCCGGTGTGCTTGCCTAGATCGTCGGACAGTTTGATGGCGTTGTGCCAGTCCTTGTCAGGGGCGGTCCTGCACTTTGCAAGCTTGATCACCATGTTGAGGGGGGTGACCCCCACGTCGTTGGTGAGGTTGGTGCCGATGCCGTAGGAGTCCCGTATCCTGCCGATGCAGTGCTTGTGGATATTCACAGCCTTTTTGATGTCCAGGCCGTCGGAAAATACGATGGTCTTGGTGATGGGATCCACGTGGAGTTTCTCGTAGTGCGCTATGATTCGGTCGATGAACGCGATGGGATCGCCGGAGTCGTGGCGTACCCCGTCGAAGAGCTTTGCGTGGAGGGTGTCAAAGGTGGAAAGAAAGATCTCCGTGGTAAAGGTGTCGGTCAAGGCAATGCCCAGGTGACCGTGGAATACGGCGGCCCAGGACTCAACCGCCGTGGGGTTGGCCATCCTGTAGCCGTTGAGCACGCCGTGGAACATGATCCACTCGTGGGCCATGGTGCCGATGGGAGTGATCCTAAACCGCCTTGCCAGGTTGACGTTGCTGGTGCCGATGAGGGTGTTGTTCTCAAGGGCCAGGATGTCCCGTATCAATCCTTCGTGGCCGGAGGATGAGAACCTGCGCCGGGTGCCGAAATCGGCATACTTGATGTTGTTCTGGCTCAGGATCCTGGCCTTGTTGAGGTTGATCTCCTTTATCTCTTCGTCCGGCAGGGGCTGGGCATTGGTCATCACAAAATAGAGCTCGCTGATGATGGCCATGAGGGGTACTTCCCAGAGGATGGTCCTGTACCAGGGACCCTTGATGGCGACCGTAAGATCGCTGTTGTCCTGGGAGATGGAGACCTCGTTGGGGTCAAAGGTGTAGTGTTCTAGAAAATCGAGGTAGACAGGGGTCATGAAATAGCAGGTCCGGTCCAGGTATTCCTTCTCCTCCTGGGTGAGCCTGAACCCAGGCATCTTGTCCACTTCAATCTGCAGCTTTTCTGCAAACCCTTTTGGAAAGGGCGTATGGGAGCGATTGATAAATACATATTCCACATCCACCCGGGGATACAGCATATGTACGGCCTGTTGCATGGTAAACTTGTACAGGTCATTATCAAGTATGCTCTGGATCATTGTAAAAATTCCTTTATGACGGTCTGATGATTTCAACTGTTATAGCGCTTCCCATGTGAAGAGATCCCGTTTTTTTTATAATTAGGCACATGGGTATCAATTCAAGTGCAAACATCCCTATTAAACGGGTCCACCTCCTGTGTATGTATATTTTTTGCACGATCTTAGCAATGTCAAATTTTTTTGGGGCAAGGGAATGGAGAAAAATAGAACGAACGTTCGCTTTTTTTCTTGATCGGACTTCCATTGTGTGTCTATAACCTTTCCATGAAGATTTTTGTTTACATCAAACAGGTGAGTGAAACCTTTCCATGAAGATTCTTGTGTGCATCAAACAGGTGAATGAAACCCCGGACGGCCACACCCAGGCCATGAACCGGTTTGACGAGTACGCCCTTGAGGAGGCCCTTTGCATCAAAGAGCGGTTTAAGGAAGCAGGTCTTGATGGGGGTGTGGATGTGATTACCCTTGGGCCGGAGGGGGCCGAAACCGTGGTGAAAAGGGCCTTTGGCATGGGGGCGGACAACGGGTGCCACCTGGTCTCGGACCCCAAGCAAAATGGGTCGTCGGCGGTCACGGCAGGATTGATAGCAGGGGCTGTCAAGGGGTGCGCCTACGACCTTGTGGTGACCGGTATCATGTCCCAGGACCGAATGGAGGGCCAGACCGGCCCCATCCTTGCCGAACTCATGGGCCTTGCCTGCGCCACCGGCGTGGTTGCCACCTCCCTTGTTCCGGGAGCTGCCGTAATCGAGGTGGAGCGGGAGATGGAAAAGGGGGAGAGGGATTGCCTCGCAATGACGCTTCCGGCCCTTATCACTGTCCAGGCGGGGATTAACAGCCCCCGCTATCCAAGTCTCTCCAAGGTGCTCAAGGCGGCGAAAAAAACCATCAAAACCCTTGCCGTGGAAGCGGTGCCCGCCGACACCCAGACCCTGGTTCGTCTGGAGGCGCCCCTGAAGAGCCGATCCGGGAGAGTGCTTGGGGGAACGGTGGATGACAAGGCCGTTGCCCTGTTCGACCTATTAAGGGAAAGGGGGATCCTATGAGTTTTTGCTTTGCCTTTGTTCCTTCGCCCACTGAACTGTCCGACCCATTAAGGGAAAGGAGGATCCGATGAATCTCTGCTTTACCTTTGCTCCTTCGCCCACTGAGATGTCCGACCGATTAGGGAAAAGGGGGAGCCTATGAGGCCAATTGCTGTGGTGGTGGAGCATGACGCCGGCGGAATTATTCCCGTCACCCATGAGTTGCTGGCCTGCGCAAGGATTTTGGCGGACCAGACCCAATCGTCCATTGTGGCTGTGATCCCGGGTAAAGGAGATCCGGCCATGGCAAAACAGATCGCCGACCTGGGGATAGAGACCGTTGACCTTGCCATCATCGGCATGGACGGCTACAACAGTGAGGCGTACAAGGGAGCACTCTTTCAGCTCTTTACAACCCTGGCGCCTTTGTACATCATCGTTGGTCATACGGCCACGGGCAGGGATTTTGCACCGGGTCTTGGGGTCCGGTTAGGGGGGGGCTCCATCGCCGGGGTCAACCATATTGTCTCGGATCAAACCGGTCCCCTCTTTTCACGGCCGGTTTTGAACGGCGTAAAAAACGCCCTGGTGCGGCCGGACGCATCGCCCTGTATCATCATGGTCCAACCCGGCGCTTTCAGGGTACAAGGGACATCTTTTGCCTGTCCGGCCAGGGTAACGGCCATGGATATCCGATTTACGGGTGGCACGATCCAGCCCCTTGGCATCAAAACTGTTACCACCCAGGGGGAGGACCTTGACCAGGCAGCCGTGATCGTGGCCGCAGGAAGGGGCCTGGGGGAGAGGGAGAACCTTGATATCCTGGAACGGTTTGCGGCTCTTTTTCCAAATTCTGTGGTGGGTGCCTCCCGTCCGTTGGTTGACGATGGATGGATCGAGTATCGGTTCCAGGTGGGCATCACCGGTGCCAGGGTCAGCCCAAAGCTTTATATTGCCTGCGGCATCTCAGGGTCGTCCCAGCACCTTGCCGGCATCCTTGGGTCGGAACTGATCGTCAGCGTCAACTCCGATCCCAATGCCGCCATCTTCAACCATTCGGACCTCTGCATCGTTGCGGATCTCTTCGAGTTCATCAGCGCCTTTGAGCGCATCCTCCAACGTCACCCTTAATCCGGACAAGTCAGAACCAAAGAAGTTCTTTGATTCTCTTGCCAAAATAACACGAAAATCAGAGCGATAGCTCTGGTCAGGCCAATTGATACCACTACTTATTAATAAAGATAGGTTGGCATCACGTCATTTGACCGGCACTATAAGACGCTAATTGACGATCCACACGGCTGCGTTGCCCCCCAGCTGGAGAACTTTTTTGCTCACCCGGCCGATGAAGAACTCCTCCACAAGGCTTAAGCCCCGCCGGCCCACCACGATGGTGCCAAAGCGGTTTGAGGTGGCATCGTCCACAATGGCCCTGGCCCGTGAGTATTCGTTTTGCTTGATTTCATGGGAGACGTTGTCGGGCTTTAAGCCGGAGGCAACGAGGCTTTCACGGGCATTTTCGATCAGGGGCTCCACAACGCCCCGGGTCTTCTTGAACATATCTTCTTCCAGCATTTTCATATCGGCCGGTGCGGTTCGGTAGATGTCTGAGATGGTCCGGATCACATAGCAGATCTTGACGCTGCTTGCGTCCTTGACCATCATGGCGTTGATGCACTCCACCGCCCGAGTGGCGCCCTCAGACCCGTCAAAGGCGATGAGCACCTTCCTGGGGTTGGTGTAGGCGCCAACGATGATCAGGGGTATGCCCACGATTTTGCCCACCAGCTTTGTGGCGATGTTACCCATGAGCAGGTCCTTGACCCGGCTGATGCCGGTGCGGCCGGCAATAACGGCGTCAAAACCATTTTTCGATTCGTCGATGATATCCCGTGCCACCCCTTTGATTGAGTCCTGCTGCTTGATGGTGACGGCCTTGTAGGGAAACCCCAGGTCCAGGAGGATCATTCTGGCGTTTTCCATCTGCTCCTTCATGGCCCGCTGGGTCTCCAGGGTCCATGACTTCACCGAAGCCATCCTTCTCTGGAACCCCGACCCCAGGTTCATGTCCCAGAACGATTCCGGTATGTGGGTATCCACATGGAAAAGTTGGATTTCAGTATTCTCGGGCGAGAAAAATTCGCCCGCATAGTGCACAGCCTCAAGGGAGTGGGCTGATGCATCCACGGTCACCAGGATTTTTTTACGATGGTTCATGACAGACCTCCATTTTGATGGGTCCTGGTTAAAAAGGCGATCGGATCAACAAAGGGCGGATACAGGGGACAATGGGAAGGACGCTGGAATATAGCCCCTGGAGCGGTGCGGGATGAAACAAAGAGTATGTCTCAATACTATACCAAGGAGCAGGGGGGTTGACAAACCTTTTTCGATTGGTTAGTTTTGCTCTAACAAACAATATAGAGTGGATGATATGACTGAGAATGACCGTTTGCATCAAACCGTAAAAGAATTTTATGACGCTTCCACAGCCTGCAGCCTGGAGATTGCCGATCAGTTGGGCATGTCCAAGCTCCAGGTCAACCAGATCCATTACCTGAAACTCATTGATGGGAACGACAATCTCACCTTCAGCCGCATGGCGAAGATTCTCGGGATCACGAAACCATCGGTGACGGAAATCGTGAACAAGCTGATCAAGCTTGACTGTGTCAATAAGCTTCGCTCCCCGGATGACGGCAGGATATTTTTCATGGAACTCACTGAAAAAGGTAAACATATTGCCCGGTCCCGAATCCTTTCCGAGAATAAAATGATAGACCTTATTCGAAAAAAACTTGATCCGTCTGAAAGGGAGACCTTTATCCATTTGCTCGAAAAGGTTGCTGGCTCGTCTCCCCATTAAAAAGGGAGGGAAGCATTATGGTACCTGCGCCTTAACGGATGACCTGACCCCTGTGCTGGACAAAATAACCCATGCCCATGGCCTGATTCTGGGATCCCCCGTTTATTTCGGATCTGTATCCGGTGAAATGCGCTCATTCATGGAACGGCTCCTGTTTCCCAAGTCTGTGTATGCCGATCCCTATCAGACCCTGTTTACCAGAACCATCAATACCGGTTTTATTTATACCATGAACCTGACCGAAGAAGGGATGAAAGCGTGGGGTATTGACTCCCATCTAAGCTTGAATGAAACGATGCTACAGAATGTCTTTGGTGCATCAGAATCTTTCTTCTGCCATGATACCTATCAGTTCAAGGATTATTCCGCCGTGGTCCAGTCTCGTTTTGACCCGGAAAAAAAGGCCCAACGGCGTGAAGCGGTTTTTCCCAAGGATTGTGAAAAAGCGTTTGACATGGGCCGAAGGTTTGCAATGACATCGGATCATTAACACTCTACTGGCCCCTGGTTTTTACCCGGGTCATCTGAGATTCTGGTACGGCAGCCATGGACACTGACCATGGCGGCCGTCGGTCAGATGCCGAATCGGTTGCGATATTTCCCCGGAAGAACATTCAGGTTTCGCCGAAAGGCCCGTCTCATTTTCCCAGCAGAACCAAAGCCGCTTAAATCGGTGACCTGTTCCATGGAGATGGTCATGTCTTCAAGGTAGGATGCCGCTTTGTTGATGCGAACCTGTTCCACCTGTGTCAGCTTTATCGTGGCGTCTGATTTTATTTTGAACAATCCCAGATCTCCGGTGTCATACCCTATAGAGATGCAACATGGTTGCAATTGTTTGTTAATCGGGTATGAATGGAGGTGTATAATGAAAAAACTGATTGCCATGACACTTGTCACAGGGATGTTACTCGCGGTTTGTGTGGTGCCGGGCCATGCAGGGTCAAGGGAGCGGCATCTGGTTGAGGGGATCATCATCGGCACCGGCGCCGTCATCCTGGGAGCTGCCATTGCCGATGAGATCCGTGGCAATGACGGTGCCTGTGTGGTGAAAAAGCGGAGCCACTACCGCCAGCGCGATCGACAGCGCGACCGCCAGCGCGACTGGCAGCGAAGCCGTGGCCGGGTTGGGCGGGTGTGGGTCGAACCCATCTATGGCCTGCGCTGGAATCCTGGGCACTATAACCGCAGGGGCGACTGGGTGCAGGGCCGGCAGGAGAAGATGATCGTAAGGGACGGCTTCTGGGAAACGAGGCGGAACCGGAACCGGAGACATTATTGAACCTGGGCTCGGACCTGCTTTTGATAGGGTGCTGTGGAAAAAACAACGACAAAAGAGCTGGATGAAAAAGAGCTGATCAAAGGGCTGAAGCAAGGTCAGGAACGCGCGTTCAGCCGCCTTGTTCACCGATACCGGGATCGCTTGACAAGGGTGGCCTATGGTATTGTTCTGGAGCAAGAGGAGAGCCTTGAGATCGTCCAGGATGTCTTTGTGAGTGTGTATAAGAACATTGACAGTTTCCGGGGGGAGTCCGGGCTTTCCACCTGGCTTGTGCGGATCACCATTAATCTGAGCCTGAACTGGAAACGGCGGTGGAAGCGGCGGTTCAGGTGGGGACATCATTCCCTTGATTCCCAGGCCTTTGTCAAGGCAACGGAAAAGAGGGTTGAAACCCCTGAAGCCCAATACCGGGGCAAGGAGCTTGAGGCCCGTACCATGGACGCCGTGGCCAAGTTGCCGGAAAAGACCCGGGCCGTGTTTGTGCTCAACACCCTTGAGGGCCTCTCCTATGGAGAGATCGCCCAGGCCCTGGACATAAAGATCGGCACCGTGAAATCAAGGCTCTTCCAGGCAAGAAAGAGTCTTTCCAAAGCAGTTGGGGAAGGGACATAGATGGAAACGTTTAAGGCAAAGTACCAATGCAGACACTGTGATGCCAGGACCCTGGGGCGCTATCTTGATCGGGAGCTTAGCCCCGGTGAATGGCAGGAGATCGAAAACCATCTGACCACCTGCAGCCATTGCCGTTCCGTTGTTGAACATCTGGAACGGCTCTCCCAAACCTTTAGCCAGGGGATTGATCAGGGAACCTTTGGGCTTTCCAACAGTTTGTCCGGGGAGAGCATCCTTGCCCGGATAAAGGCGGAAAAGCAACCGTTTTGGGCAGACCTGGCGGATTTGATGAAAGCCAAAAGAAATATCTTGCAGCTGGCTTCCATTGCTGCAATACTTCTCGCAACTGTCATCTATTATCAGGGGGATACGGTCTTGCCAACCGGCCCCAGTGCCATTGTCAACTCGGTGGACGGAGAGATCGCATCGGTGATGATTTTAGAGACCCAGGTGTCAAAACACACTATAATCTGGTATACGGAGAGCTGAATTGCGGAAGGAAAATATGATCAGACCCTTGAAATTCCTAATGATCCTCTTTGTTGCTGTCTTACTGTTTCCAGGAGATCTCCTGGCGGGGGCAAGTGTCAGGACCGGTATCCGGGTCATCCATGCCTCGTCAAACGCTGTCCATGTGGATCCGGGTTTGAGGGATATCGAACCTGAACTCAAATCCGTGTTCAAATACACCTCCTACACGCTTCTGAAGCAGACCGCCATGGATCTTGCCCCCGGCACCCAGGGCCGGGTCCGCCTTCCCGGAGGCAGAACCCTTGAGGTGGTTCCCCTGGATCTTACGGGCCGTCGGATCAAGTACCGAATCGCCATCTTCAAACAGGGGGCCAGGGTGTTTGGCACGGAAGTGTTGTTGCGAAACCGCGGCAGCATCACCATCGGGGGGCCACGGTTCAAGAACGGCTATCTTCTCTTCAACATCTCCGGGACCCGCAGATAATCTTTGGTAGTTCCCTTGGCCTCGCGTTCCTAGCGGGTGGGGTCGATCTGCATGCGTTTTTCAAGCATGTGCAGCAATTTTGCCATGGTCAAGGTCATGGCCAGATAGATGATCGCCACCGCCATCCACACCTCAAAGGAGCGGAAGTTCACCGCGATGATCTCCTGGCCCTGGCGGGTCAGTTCCCCAA
Source organism: Desulfobacterium sp. (assembly GCA_016342325.1). GTDB lineage: Bacteria > Desulfobacterota > Desulfobacteria > Desulfobacterales > Desulfobacteraceae > Desulforapulum. Next base: position 2,629 of record JAEINR010000022.1, on the reverse strand, counting down.
CGCCGATCACCACCAGCAGGGAGGTGTCCTTGAGGCTGATGATGAACTGGTTGCCAAGGGGCGGGATCATCCGTTTAAAAGCCTGGGGCCAGATCACGTAGAGCATGGATTGGGAGTTGGTCAGCCCGATGGAACGGGCCGCTTCGGCCTGGCCCACGTTGATGGACTGAACCGCGCCCCGGACGATTTCCGAGATATAGGCCCCGGAGTTCACGGCAATGGCCACAATGCCGGCGGTCAACGGCGGTACCCGCATGCCCAGGGCCAGGGGCAGGCCGAAATAGAGGAACATCACCTGGACCATGAGGGGGGTGCCCCGGATGGATTCCACATAGATGGTGGTCAGGGTGTTTACAAATTTATTCTTTGAAATCTTGCCGATGCCTGCCAGGGCGCCAAGAATGAATCCGAAAAAAAGGCCGATCAGGGTGATGTAGATGGTCAGTTTTGCCCCGTTCATCAGAACGGGAATCGATTCCCAGATGACGCTTGCGTCAAAATTAAATTGAGTCATAGTGTCGCCGATGCTGTTTTGTTAAGGGACGGACCATGGGTCCGCCCCGTTTAACCGGATGGGTTAAGCTGTGTTTGGATGGGTCTTACTTGGGATCGGTGCCGAACCACTTCTTGTAGATCTCGGCATAGGTGCCGTTTTCCATCAGCTTGAGGATGGCGATGCTGGATTGTTCGGCCAGGGGGCTGCCCTGGGGAAAGGCGATGCCGTAGGACTGACCCATGTAAAGGGGGCCCACGACCTTGGTTCTGTCCTTGCCCGCGGTCTTGGAGTAGTAAAGAACGGCCGGGGAGTCAAAGAGAACTGCATCAGCACCACCGGTGGCAAGTTCCATGTAGGCGCCGTCGATGTTGGGGTAGAGTTTCACTTCCTTGGCCTGGGCGTTCTTCTTCGCATAGTCGGCACTTGTGGTGCCGAGCTTGGTGGCCACATTCTTACCCTTGAGGTCCTCAAGGGACTTGATGTTCTTTTCGTCCGCCCGGACCAGGATGATGAGACCGGCGTCGTAGTAAGGATAGGCAAAGTCCACCACCTTCTCCCGCTCGGACTTGATGGTCATGGCAGCGATGGCCACATCGATGTTGCCGGTCTGAAGGGCCGGAATGAGGCCGTTGAAGTCCATGGGCTGGAGTTTGTACTCCACGCCGAGTTCCTTGGCAATGGCGGCCCAGAAGTCGATGTCAAACCCCACGTACTTGCCGTCCTGTTTGAACTCAAAGGGCATGAAGTTGGTGTCGCAGCCAACGATCAGTTTGTCCTTGGCAAGGGCTGGGCCTGCAAACAGGGTAATGCACATGGTCACGAGGGAAATGAGAGTAATCAGTTTTTTCATCTTTTCTCCGTTTTTATCTGTTTTGGTTTTACTGCCATTATTCCGGAATGTTGGGGGTCGTGGTCAACTGACCCTTGTGGTTGCGAAGGGTGTACTCCTTCTCATTCTTGTCCACAATGTAATAGTCGGGCATGAGGGGGATTTTGCCGATCTTGGTGGCCACCACATACATGGGCTGGGCAAGTCCGGTGGTGTGGCCTCGGATGGCGTCCCGGATCAGTTCTGCGCCCTTTTCAACCGGGGTGCGAAAGTGGTCGATACCCGGGGCGGGTTCGCAGTAGAACACGTAGTAGGGCCGGATCCTGAAGGCAATTAGCTTCTGGTGCAGTTCCCTGAAGGTCTCCACATCGTCGTTGATTCCCTTTAAAAGCACCATCTGGTTGCCCACGTTCACTCCGCAGGAGAGCAGGTCGTACACGGCCCTGGCTGTTTCCTCTGAAAGCTCCCTCGGATGGTTGCACTGGGTGTTGATCCAGATGGGTACCCGGTGATACCCGGAAAGCACTTTTTTCAGCCCGGGGGTGATGCGCTGGGGCAGGGCAATGGGTGCCCTTGTGCCAAAGCGGATCATCTGGATGTGGGGGATCGCCCGTATGCTTGTGATGAGATAGTCGATTTTGTCGTCGGAGAGGAGAAAAGGATCACCGCCGGTGATGAGAACGTCCCGGACCTCCGGGTGGTTCCTGATCCACTCAAGTCCCTCTTCAATGTCGAAACGCAGCTCAAGATCCCTGCTTACAACCAACTCCTTTCGAAAACAGTGGCGACAGTAGTTGGCGCAGATGTCGGTCACGGTAAAGGCGACTCTATCCTCGTACTGCCTGGCGATGGAGTCCGGCCGGACCTCATCGGTGTCGCGGTTCTCTTTCCAGATCAGGTAGTCCTCAATGCCGTGTACGTTTTGGTTCTCCTTAAGCGAAGGAATCACCTGTCTGCGAATGGGACAGTCGGGGTCGTCTTTGTCCATGAGCGCGGCCATGTGGGGGGTGGTGCCCCATCGGGTGTCCATGGTCTGGATCGCTTCTTTCTCTTCCGGAGTGAGGTTAACGTATTGTTCTACTTTCTCCAGGGTGTCCACTTGGTTCTGCATCTGATTCTGCCATTCTTCCAATGCGATCCTCCACAATAAATATGTTTCGGTTCAAAAAGATGTGCAGCTACTATCAATTAAACAGGCGCTCTGCCTGCTAAAATTTAAGTCCCCAGGATCTCACATTTCGCTTATTTGAATTATAATTAAAATATTTAGTATATGGCAGAAAAACGGATTAAACTTAAATAAA
>JAEINR010000174.1 GCA_016342325.1 Desulfobacterium sp. | reverse complement strand
CCGGATACCCGTTATGGAATCGCCATGGATAAAGACCTGCTACGGTTGAAATACTAAGGCAACAGAAACGTTGCGATGCTTGCCAGGCACTCCAATGTTTATGGAAAATGGCCAAGGAAATTACAGGAAAAATGAATGCCATTTCTGAAAAATAAAAAGAAGTTTCACTCAAGTTCAGGGCGAAAGGAGAAATCCTGTGGATAACACGGTACTAAAAATTGCAATTGCTGCTTTCATGCATGACATGGGAAAATTTGCAGGAAGGGACTGTCTTGAAATTTCTAAGACATACATCAACAACAATGCCGACCTTTACCAACCATTTTTTGATGGAAGGCATACACACGTTCATGCTTTGTACACAGCAAATTTCATCGAAAATGAACAAACGTCCGAATTCCTCCCACTGGAATTCAATAAGGCCGGGTGGGGAGAAGGAGACTCTTTTGTCAATCTTGCAGCCGGACACCATCGACCATCGACGCCCATGCAATGGATTGTCGCCATTGCGGATCGGATTGACAGTGGCTGGAACCGGGACAGTTACGAGAACCAATATAATCAGGCAGTCGGATGGAGGGATTACGAGAAGACCCGGTTAGTGCCACTTTTTGAACAACTGATGAGGAAACCTATCCAGAAGGAGGGGTATCATAAAGAGCTGGCCTATGCATATCCCTTGAAAGAACTATCACCTCGCAGTATTTTTCCTGTTCTCAAAGAGGAAATCGAACCTATTACCGTCCAAAAGGCTAAGGAGGAGTATTTTGAACTTTTCAAATCTTTCTGTACAGGCCTCTCATCATTGATGCACCTGCAAGAGAACATGGAACTGTGGTTTGAGCACTTCGATAGTTTGATAATGAAATACGCGTCCTGCATTCCGTCTGCCAGGGCAGGCAACATTGTTCCTGACATATCTCTTTACGATCATCTTCGAGGAACCTCCGCCCTGGCCACGGCCATGTATGTTTACCATCGCGATAAGGACACACTCAATGAAAAGGCCATCCAGAATTACGATGATCCCAAATTTTTGATAGTGAACGGAGACTTTTTTGGAATCCAGGACTTCATATTCAAGGGGTATGGAGATACAAGAAAATTTCGCTCAAAACTGCTTAGAGGGCGCTCCTTGGCCGTGAGCCTTTTCTCTGAACTGGCGGCCGATATGCTGTGCAGAGAGATGGGCCTTCCCTTTTCATCATGTACCTTTAATGCAGCTGGCAAATTTACCGTTTTGGCCCCAAATACGAGCAACACCTTTGAAATTATCAAAAAGGTCGAAACAACAATCAACGACTGGCTTGTAAATATCTCTTATGGCGAAAATAGCCTCGGTCTATCATACACTCAGGCTACACCAAATGATTTTGTGGACGGGGCTTTCCAAGACTTACAGGAAAAGTGCCGCCATGCCATGGAATTGAAAAAGTCTTCCAGGGTGGATCTTAACCGACATGGCGGAGTGATTTCAGATTACGCAGACCAATTCAATACAGATCTTAGCCATGCCCTGTGCCCTATTTGTGGGAAACGACCTTCATCAGAAAGAGTTGAAAATTGTCATGAGATTGGCGGAGCTGGTTCGTCATGTGCTTTATGCAGGGATCACATTTTTCTTGGTACCAATATTGTAAAGGGCAACAGTGTCGCAATTTGTTCTCCCGATATTGCAATCAATCGCCAGGAAGATCTACTTATGGAACCCATTTTTGGTTCTTATCAGGTAGCCTTCATTACCGGAGGGCTAACATCAGAGGCCCGTAACGGTCGCCTTCTTCGCTTGTGGAAACTCGGCATGCCAAAGGATGGCTCGCTGCCTCGGGATGCCTCCCTGCGCTTCATCAGCGGATACATTCCCATTGTCACTAAAGAAGACTTGATTGATGACCGGTATGCCTCTGGTTTAAAAAGCGAAGAAAAAATTGAGGACCTGATTGATGGGTTGGAATTGGGCGCCCCAAAAACCTTCGGCCATATTGCTGCACGATCAAAAACGCCCATAAATGGCAAAGGAAAATTTCAGGGCGTCGAGGCCCTGGGCACTTTAAAGGTGGATGTGGATAAACTGGGCTTGCTTATGGCTTGCGGATTAGAGCCAGAGCGTTTGACACAATCAAGAATGGCTACACTTAGCAGGCAGTTGCACTACTTCTTCACCCTGCATTTGCCTAATATTCTCCAGGAGGATGGTCGTTTCTCGGACGTGTATACTGTTTTTGCAGGAGGCGATGACCTGTTTCTAATCGGGCCTTGGAACCGCATTTTGGATTTGGCCAGAGTTCTGCACAAGGATTTTGCAGCCTATGTCGCTCACAATCCTAAAATTCATTTCTCGGCAGGAATTACCCTGCACAGGCCAAATACTCCCTTGGATATATTGGGGAAAGCCGCAGAAACTGCCTTGGAAATGTCCAAGGATGCCGATGGCAACAGCCTCACGGCCTTTTCAGAAACAGCGCCGTGGAATGACATTGAGAAAATTGATAATGCAAAAAAAACCCTGCTTCAATGGCTCCAGGATGAATGGATTAATAATGCCTTCTTATACAAATTCAATGAATTCATCCAAATGGCGGCCAAGGAGCATGAGGTGGTAAAGGGGGGGGAATTGTATATCAAAGATATGGACTGCACACGATGGCGGGCAATGCTGGCTTACACAGCAGAAAGGAATTTGGCCAAAACCGTTAAAAAGGAAATGCGAAAAACAATCTTGGAAACAATCACCTCCACCACAGCCGCCTGGCTTCAGGAATTCGGAGGAGGAATGAGAATAGCACTTTGGGAAATCCTATATAACCTGAGAAGGAGGTAAAACATGACGTCCATATGCTACTGGAAAGACAAATCAAAGAAAACCATTAATCCAAAACTCTTTTCAACCGAGGCGGAAAAACTCGCCAAGGACGTTGCCAGTGATAACGAAAGGAGCAACAAGGTAAATAAACGTACACAGTTGCGAAAATTCTATGATGAGGTTTTAAGGCTGAACACTCTCTCCAGGTCAAATCCTGGAGATTGGGATAATATCCTCCCTTATGTCCAGATGCTTACCGCTAAAGTCGCTTATGCCAAAGGCAGGGACTTGGTCTCGAACAATTTCCTCAACTTCATGAAGTCTGGCATAGAACAAGTGGAGGATCAGGACGACTTGGCAGTTTTTTCCAACTTTTTTGAAGCCTTCATGGGTTTTTACAAACAACACGGTCCTTCTAATTAACGAAAGGGAGGTGACACAATATGAAACTCACTGGAATCAAGCAGATTACCGGCAAGATAGTCCTTAAAAGCGGCTTGCATATAGGCGCTGGGGATATGGAAATGCATATAGGCGGAACAGACAACCCTGTAATCAAGCACCCCCATACCATGGAACCTTATATTCCAGGATCTTCCATCAAGGGCAAGGTACGATCCCTCCTGGAACTGAAGAGCGGCCTCATGGTAAAGACAAAAGGCAGTCCCGTATCTGCCAGAACCATGGAAGGGTTGGAGGGAGAGGCATTGAAAGAATGCAGAAATATTCTCAAACTCTTCGGAACAAGCGGTGCGGATGCTGATGCCATGGCCGATCTGGGACCAACCCGGGTTTCCTTTGCCGACTGCTCTTTGGATGAAGACTGGAAACAAAAGGCAATCGCCAACCACTGGCCCCTGACCGAGGTCAAATCCGAAAACACCATCGATCGAGTAACAGGAACAGCCCAGAACCCCAGATTTACCGAACGCGTCCCCGCTGGAACCGTCTTTCGGTTTTCCGTTTCTCTCAAACAGTTGGATGACGACGCACAACTCCTTGATTTGTTACTCGAAGGTTTGAGCCTGCTGCAACTGGATTCTCTGGGAGGAAGCGGAAGCCGGGGTTATGGCCGCATTGACTTGGAGTTCGATGAATCTGAGATCCAACGGAAATTTTCTGAAGCGCTTCCCCTAATGCAGGAGGGATAATGCAGTGAATTTTTATTGCGTGACCATAAAACCCGGATCGGATTTTGGAACTCCCATAAAAGGAGACACGCTTTTTGGACATTTTTGCTGGCAATTGGCCTATGATTCCACCCTGGTGGAAGGGGGCATTGACAATGCCATAGAAAAATATTCACAGCAGCCTTTTGCCATTTTCTCAACGGCTTATCCGGTTATTGAAATCCAAGGAAAAATTTTCTATGCCCTCAAACGGCCGGATATTCCGCTGTCCCGCCTGTTTTCGGGAAATGACTTAAGCCGTGAAGAACAGATTTACAAACGGAAGGAAAACAAGAAAAAACGATGGATGCTTGTGGATGAAACCCTGGAGGTGAGGCTGCCCCACTCACAGTTTCTTAGTGACAAAGAGCTTGCAAACGCTTTTAAAATGTCTAAAAAATCAGGCTACCCAACGCAAATTCAAAGGGAAAAGGAAGGCTTTACCACAGATTGGGTACGCCCTCATAATTCTATAAACAGGTTGACCTGGACTACCAGCGCAGGAAAGTTTGCCCCTTATAATCAGGAATGCCAAAGTTTTTCCTTGGGAGCCAGGCTGGCTGTTTTTGTCTTAACCGATGAACACCTGACAGGAATCAACCGCATTTGTGACGGCCTGTCGCGAATAGGGGCCTTTGGCTTTGGTAGGGATGCTTCAACAGGCCTTGGTAGATTCACCGTGGAAAATACCATGGAATTGCATGTGAACGGGTGGGAGGAGGCCCATGCCGCCTACACTCTGGGACCGTGCATTCCCGAAGATAAGGACCTTGAAGGCGCCTATTTTCAGCCATTTGTCCGGTTCGGAAAGCATGGGGACGCCGCAGCACGTTCACAAAACCCCTTCAAGAATCCTGTGATTATGGCGGATGAGGGGGCTGTTTTTCCATTGAAGCCCACTGGCAAGCCTGGAAGATCCTATTTAGGCAGACCCGCACACGGGGTCTCCAAGGCTCAACCCAAAGCTGTGAGCCAGGGATACACGCCCCTCCTGCCCCTGCACATGGAGAATACAAAATGAAAGAAACCTTGCATTGTTATTTGCAAATACTGTCTCCAGTTCACATGGGATGTGATGAGGTCTATGACCCCACCAGCTTTGTTCTGGATGAAGAGGCCGCTCAAATTTTTGCCTTTGATCCCCTCGCGTTCATCCGAATCTTAGAGCAGGAGGACAAAGAAAAACTGGCCGCCATCTGCAAAAAGGGGTCTTTGATTTCAATCCTGGAAATATATAAATTCCTGCGGTTCAAGTCCGATGTCGCAAAAAGTGCCGCACGCCGCACAGTTCCTGTATGTTCGGGTTTCGTCAGGCACTACAGCAACACTCTCAGCCTGCCGGACAATGACGAACGCCGCCTGAAAAGCGATCTGAACCAGTTTGTCATTAATCGCACGGCCTTTCTTCCACAGGACCAAAGGCCATATATCCCTGGCTCCGCCATCAAAGGCGCGTTGCGAACAGCCTATCTCAATGCTGTTGTTCCAACACCACGCGGAAACCAGCCTCTCAATGACAAACGCAAGGAACTGGAAAAAAGGCTGCTTGGATACAAAAAAATCGAAGAAGATCCTTTCCGATTGCTGAAAGTCTCGGATTTTAGGCCGGTTGGTGAAGCCCAAACCCGCCTGATCTACGCAGTCAATGAAAAAAAGAAGACATCAAAATTTGATGCCAGAGGTCCCTATCAACTTATGGAGGTCATTGAACCAGGAACTGTATTTGTGGGATCCATTTCTGTGGAAACGCCGGAAAAGTACGCGTCTATAAACAAACCTTTTGCCCTGGGACCTGTCATGGCCGCGGCAGCCAATTTCTATGCCATAGAAAAATCCAGGGAGGATTCTGAACTGGCGGAAATTGGAGGCGCTCCGGCTCAGATCCCTCAGTTGTTCCAGGGACGGGCAATTCGTATAGGCCGCCATAGCGGTGCAGAATGCCTGACCATTGAGGGCTTCCGAAAAATTCGGATCATGGGAAAGGGGTTCCAAGATTCAAAAACCATGGACCATGCCACCACCTTGTGGCTGGCCTCTGAAACCCCCAAAACCAGCAGCAAAAAAGGCCTGTCTCCTTTCGGATGGGTGGGACTCAACCACATCCCCCATTACAAAATGCAGGATTGGGAAAAAAAGGAAAAGGCGTGGTGCTTGGATTGGGAAAATAAAATTACCCAAAAAGCTGCCCTCCAAGCTGAAATTCAGGCAAAAGCCCTGGCTGAAAAAGAGAAACAAGAGGAATTGGCGATTCAAATAGCCAGAGAAAAGGAAAAGCTCGAGCAGGAAGAAAAACATCGGCAGGCGGCATGGGAGGCCATGTCCCCCCAAGAAAAGGATCTGCTCCTGGTTATGGACCCAGCAACACCAGAACTCCAGATCTATGAAATTTTTGAAAGGATCGACGATTTTTCACCAGACGCCCAAGTACCCCTTGCCAAAGCCTTAAAGGATTGCTGGATCAGGGCCAATAAGTGGAAAAAAAAGGCTTGTTCAAACAAACAGTGGGTAAAGGTTCAGAAAATATGCAAGATCCTGGGGGAATAAACCCTCCATGCCAACGACTACATTTTTACGTTTGGCTGCAACGCTCTTTGACAATTTGAACAGGCAAAAATGTCGAAAATGCCTGGACTTTCCGCAGACCTCCGGCGGTTTTTGGAT
>JAEINR010000173.1 GCA_016342325.1 Desulfobacterium sp. | reverse complement strand
GCCAGCCAGACCCAACGAAGCGTTATCGAATGGTTTGAACGATTGGCATCATTGATCAGTTCAATTGCCTTGTTTTCAATTGATGTGAAGGATGCCAGGATTGACATGCTCTCCCTCTCCGGTCACAAGATCCATGCTCCCAAGGGAATCGGAGTCCTTTACGTTAAAAAGGGAATCAAGTTCTCCTCCTTTATGGTAGGAGGGCACCAGGAGAAGGGTCGAAGGGGAGGAACTGAAAATACAGCCTCCATCATCGGCCTTGGAAAGGCCTGTGAGATGGCAAAGGAGCATCTTGGTGAAATGGATACCAGGATCAGGGATCTGAGGGACTTTCTCGAACAGGAACTCCTTGAACAAATTCCTGCCGCATCGGTAAATGGAGAGACGAAAAACAGACTCCCAAATACCCTGAGCATAGGATTTAATGCGGTGGAGGGAGAGTCAATCCTGCTGCTCATGGACCAGGCAGGGATCTGTGCATCCTCGGGTTCTGCCTGCACGTCCGGCTCCCTTGAACCCTCCCATGTGATGATGGCCATGAAGGTGCCCTTTGAATCGGCCCATGGAACCATTCGTTTCTCCCTCTCATGCTACAACACCAGGGAGGAGATGGAGCACATCATCAAGAGCCTTCCCCCGGTGATAAAAAAGCTGAGGGCCATGTCTCCGTTCTGGAAAGAATAGGAACAACCATGATCGCCCTTGACTCCTGTAACAATAATCTTTCCTTTGATGTTCACAGGAGTCAAGGCACCCTGCCCTGCCTCTAATTAAAAACCTGCCGCCATAGATTAACCCCCAACCAGATAATCCGGGTTATTCAGCTTGGCATGGATAAGATGGCTCCACTCAATCTACCCCCTCAAATATGAAGTTAATCTGTTCAAAGTATTAACAATTTTGATTCAATGGTTGCAGAAAATACCATCCACCTCTCCCAACCCGATGAATAAAGTCTATAGGGCGGCAGCCAGGGTGGCGAGGTTCTGCTTCATGGTCTTGAGATAGACGTCCACGTCCAGAGCATCATCATTGCCGGCCGGGGCATCCATGGGGTCGAGCACCACGAGCCTGACCCCGGTCTTGCGTAACAGATCCATGATCGCCTTGTCCGGCTCCCATTTATGGATGACCACTTTAATATCGCTATCCAGGATTGCCTGTTCAAAGGCGGCAAAATCATTCTCTGTCCAGTCGATCTCGGGTTTCAGGAAATAGCCAACCACCTCGATATTAAAATTGTCGGTAAGGTAAACGAACTCTCCTGTCATGGCGATCACCTCCAGGCTGTCAAGCCTTGCAAACCGGGTTTCATATCCGCTCCTGAGTTTGAACATCTCCTGCTTCAGTTCCATAAGATTCCGTCCGATCACAGCCCTGTCTCCAAAGCTCAGCCGCTGGAGGTCAATGGCGATGATCTCTGCCATCCTGGAGGCATTGGCAAGGCTGAGCCATATTTTGAGACAGGATTCCTCCATGGAGCTTTCCCCATTTTTTGGTACATTCAGAAGGGCAACCCCGGACTGCCGAATGTCCAGGGGCATGGAGGCATCGATCTCGATGGTAGAAATTTTTTCCCCCCGGGCAGCGGGAAACAGCGGATCCCCCGGCCAGGCGCTTCGAATGGTCACCACGGCCGTGGCATGACTCAAGGGCTTTGCCAGCTCTTTTATGTGTTTTCTGATATAATACTGCTGGCTTTTCATACTTACCCCCTGGGGAAAGAGGTTCTCCACCTTGATGGCTGTTCCTCTACAGAGTCTTGCGGTAAGCGAATAGGTGGCTTGGAGGGACGTCAAAACACTCTTGCAGCCCTTGTTGTCATCCAGGGAATGAACCGCCGCTATAACCTGAATCACATTGTCTGTATTTGCCAACTTGCGGCCCTTGTTGTCATCCATGGAATGAACCGCCCCTGCCCCAACCGCCATCATAAGAACCGCAAGCATCACTATGATAATTTTTCTCAAAACATTCTCCCTGTTTTCATCTGTCAATGGATTACCCCAGCCTTAAATTGCGGCATCTTTGAACCGCCCCCCTGCCATGCGAATAAGAGCTGTTGCCAGGAAAAACACAGAAGCCACCAGGATAATCGCCCCGCCAGACGGTACAGGGATGGAAAGCTCCATGGGCAGAATCACCCCCACAAGACAACTTAAGGTGGAAAAGGTGACGCTGTAAAAGAAAAACCCCTTCATGGAGCGGCTGATATTCCGGGCCGATGCTGCCGGGATGATGAACAAAGCCTCCACCAGCACGGCCCCCACAACCTTGAGGGAGGCCACAGTGATAACTGTAATCATCAGAATAAACAGATACTCCAAGAGCTTTACCCGAATACCCCGGACATGGGCAAGGCTGGGATTAAAGCTTGCCATGAGCATTCGGTTGTACAGGGGTAGTCCAACAGAGGCGCAGATGACGGTGATTACCAGCAGCACGTTCATGTCCGTGTCGTTAATAGTCAGAATGGAGCCGAACAAAATATTGTCCAGTACGTGCATGTTCACCTTGCCTGTCACATACAAAAGCACACAGGCCCCAAAGGCAAGGGAGATGGACAGGAACACTCCGATCACCGTGTCCGACGACATCTTGGTCCGGTTCCGGGTGAAGTTCATCACAAGGCCGAACAGGATGCAGAATCCGAACAAAGATGCATAGGGAGAAGTGTAGGGTTCCCCCAGCACAATGCCGATGGCCACCCCGGTCAGGGCAGCCTGGCCCACTGCCTGGGAAAAAAAAGCAAGGTGTTTGGTGACCACCATGGTGCCCACTCCCCCAAGCAGGGGTCCGATGAGCATGGCGCACAGAATAGAGTTAACAACAAAGGCGTACTGAAAAGATTCGGGCAGCACCCCGACCCGGGCCCAGTGCTCACAGAAGATTCTAATAAGATCGTAAAAAGAGTTCATGACAGTTACCACACTTTCAAGGAGTTGAGATTAAGCCCCGGCTATCTTGCCGAAAAGGCATCGAGGATCTGCTGGGAGGAGAGTACCAGGCCTGGCTGCCCGGAAAAGAGAACACCCTTGTTAACGCAGGTGACCCTGTCTGCGATGGCCTTCACTTCCTTGAGATCGTGGTGAATCCAGAAAATAGTTACCCCCTGGTGTTTCAATTCCATCAAGAGATCGTTGAGCATCCGGCCGCCATCCTTGTCAAGCCCTGCCATGGGCTCATCCATAAGGAGAAGGTTAGGAAAGGGCAGCAACGCCTGGGCCAGGAGCAGTCTCTGACGTTCTCCCCCGGAAAGCTGGCCCAGGATTCGTTTCCGTTTTTTCGTCAACCCGACCCGGGAAAGGGCCTGGTCGATGGAGGGGCGATGCACTGCCTTGATACCTGTGAACGCCGGTCGGCCCTGGCACACCATGGCCATAAAATCATCCACGGTGATGGGCAGGGTGTGGTCGAAATCAAGCGCCTGGGGCACATACCCCATGACAACCGGACCAGGAGAAGAGATCGCTATCTCACCGGTATGGGGCATCTGGCCAAGCAGGGAACGCAGCAGGGAGGTCTTGCCTCCTCCGTTGGGCCCGATAAGGCAGTGAATGGTTCCAGGATCAATGGTAAAGCTGATATTCTCCAGGATGGATGTGTTGCCTAAAGTAAGATTCACCCGGTCAAACAAAACCCCTGGCCCTTTGGAACAACATTTATTGTCAATTAACGGTACAAACATCAAAGCCCCCCTCTTTTGAAAGTTACCATCACAGACCCCCTCTTTTTAGAATTTAATTGCTGCGGGACTCGATCAAGGCGGCGGTCAAGGCTTCGATGTTTGCCCTGAGCCCGTTTTCAAAATCGTCCGCAGTGTAATTGCCGCTGGTTAAATGGGAGAGGTAGCGAATTCGAATCCCAGTCTCCCTGTGAATGGTATCCACGTATTTATCCGGAAAATTCATCTCAGTAAAAATCACATTCACGTCAAGGTCCCGGATCTTGTCAATAGTCGTTGCAAGCTGGCTGGCCGTTGGCTTGAGTCCGTGACTCGGCTCAATCACGACCGTCACCTGAAGCCCGAATTCCTGGAGCAGATAGTCATACCCTCCATGGATGGTTGCACAGCGAAAATCGATATTGGGCAGGTCAGCAAGTTTTTCCATGTAAAAGGCCTTCATCTTTCTTAACTTCCGGACATAGTTCCGGGCATTGCTGCGATAGCTCTTCTGATGGGCAGGATCCAAGCGCCCAAGGGAGCAGCTGATGTTGTAAATCTGCTGGATGGATGCCGTGATAGATATGAAGGTGTGGGGATTGACCACCTTTGCTCCTGCACCGGTTCCTGCAATAGGAATCAAAGAGACCCCCTCATTGGCATATATCAGCGGAATCTTTCCCTTCATCTGCGAAGCCTCAAGAATCTCAAAGGCAAATTCATCATGGCCAATGCCGTTGAGCACCAGCACATCAAGATCCATGATCCTCTTGATATCATCGGGCTGGGGCTTGTAGGCATGGGAGTTGAACCCCGGCTTGATCAGGGGCACCACCTCGGCCAGATCTCCCACGATATTGGCAACAAAGCTATAGTAGGGGTGGAGGGTCACCCCGACCCTGAGCCTTTGACCAGGTGATGCGGCCGTGGCTCCATTTGCAAAAAGAAGTGCCAGCAGCGCTGTCAGGACAATTATCATTCTCAGCTTCATGACCGGCCATCTCCTTTCAATCGCTGAACTTCCTCTTCTCCCTTATAGGCAACCACCTCTTTCCATCCCTTGACCATGAGGGCCTCGTCTGTCACAATTTCAGGAAACGCAACATTCACATCATCATGGTGCCAGATCTCGCAGGGCGGATGTTCGACTGTTTCTGTTCCCGGCCGTTTGCCTGCATGGTCATGGATCATCACCAGAAAAAAGCAGCCAAAGCTGCCGGCGTCCCGGGGCACGCCAAGATACAGGGCTACATGCCGGGTGCCAGACCAGGGAACCCGATGCTCCCAAGCAAGACGTCCCCGTTTTTTCCACACACGATCCTTTACGAACGGCGGCATACATTCATCTTCAAGGGTCGCCAAAGAAGGCCACTCCTCATCACCGGTACCGTGGAGCTCATTGATCTCCATGGCTGCTGCGTAAAGGTCATTAAAGGTACCCTGTTCAAGGCTGTTCAGATCCCTGAAGGCGGAAAGTTGATGCGGCTTGAGCACCTTTTCATCATTGGGCCGGATTCGCCCGGCAATTACCCCGCCTGAAATCATCACGACCACCACAACCATCATCGCGAGGCAGATCACCTCGGACCGGGTGCTTAGAGGTTTGACAATCTGTTGCTCCATTTTCTTCTCCTTTAAACCAAGCCCGGTTTCCCCAATCTACGAAAAAGGTCCACAAGACCTCCAGCAAACTTGAGCCGGTTGATCACAAAAGTCACAATCTTTGAGCCATGTTTCACAAATAAAAGTCGCTCTTACCCTCTCTATTCCCATGTTTTTCAAACACGCCATCACTAATAATCAATAAACTTTTCTTTGTAAACAATTTTTTTTTCGTGTCACAATAAAAAGTTTGGCATGCCATATTCAGGGACGTCCTTAAAATATTAAAATTTGAGAATATGACTCCATTAAAGTATGGAGCTCCATAAAAATAAAAAAAATGGTACTATACAAAAAATAAATTTCATCCCAATTGACTTCTTATGAGCACAAAACATACATGATACGAAAATTCCAACAATCTGATATTGACCAGATCATCAGTATCTGCTGAAGAAGAATGAGGGCCATGGATTTCATAATGAGGAGAACCGGCCTGATTTCTACCGGGCCATGGAAGGATTCCTGGGCAAACATCTCAGAGGCCGGGTGGAAAGGATAGCGAGGTAAATACCTGTAATCTTCTCCACCATGGCATCCACTGGGTTAAAAACAGTAGTTACTCATTGCAGATATCTCTTTAAGGATGAACCTCTGCAATAATCCTGGCCATCCAGTCCGGTATTTCTGTTTTTTCCTGGGGGTAGAAATCCTTGACATAGGGTTTGATGTCCAGAACCAGGCTTTGATCGATGGCATCCAACCCCGTGACCTTAAGAACATTTCCCTCCTGTGCCACAAGTTTGACCACAGTGGTCAGAATGGGGTTGGGCCGGACCGGGCTGCTGGTGCAGAAGATTCCCACTTTAGGGTTTTCCTTACGGCCCATGGGATGAACCTGAGTAATGGCCCGATTCTGCTCCGGCACCTTGTGGGCCCAGTACAGAATTACAAGATGGGAGTACTGGTCAATACCGGTGAGAAGGCCGGACAGTTCCGGAAGAATAATGATCAGGGAGACCTTGTGCTTCATATCCTGAATATCCTGCTTTACCTTTTCCAGCCGCCCTTCCATAGCAATACCGTTCTGATCGGCCCTGAGAAAAGGGGTTTTAATCTCGCTGCTGACAAGGCCCACAGGGAAGAGGGCTAAGTTTGAATCTGACTGAAATTCCATAAAAACTCCTTTTGGTTAATTCAAACAAATAAATTAGGCATACCAAACTTTTTACTTGACTATCAATTTTTTTAGACCTATAAGTTTGTTGCTCCAAACAAAATTATCTTAATAAGTTTGAAGATAGCAGCACTTAATAACACACAACTGGATTTAAAAAAATGACTTCATTGAGCAAAACCAACCCCGG
>JAEINR010000172.1 GCA_016342325.1 Desulfobacterium sp. | reverse complement strand
GCAGCAAAGTTATGCGCCAAACGGGGGGACCTGTTTGGTTTCCAGCTTGGTCAAAAGAGCTGGAATCGAGGAACCGTGTGCGGGAATTCTGCACGTACGGATCTGCGGGGGAGGCGTCGGGGAACCGACGCCTCTACCCGGAATATTCCAACACACGGGGCCCAGGGGATGATCCAAAGGTTGGTTGCCGGGTTCTGGGCCCCATCTCAAAAAAATATTAACCTTTCATGGCTTTAGCGGTGCAGGGTATGATATAAAAATTAGTCAAAATATCAAGTTGTAGAAGATTGGCATACTTAAAGCTAAGTGTTCTGAAATTTACGATAAATCAAAAATAATGAAAAATGAGATGATTGTGGGGTCAGGAACGTGTTCCATTTATGAACCCATATATGTATCTGGACGGAGAATCTGCGGTTGAAAAAAAAGAAAAAGGCTGTTGGCGGACCCAAGAAAACGGATTCCTTTGATGCTGCTTCTGCCCTGGACCTGAAGGGTGTGATCGTTGCCCACCACGGTGTTGCGGTGCATGTTTTGTTGGAAACGGGTGAAAAACAGGTGGTTCGGGTAAAAAGGAGTTCCGGTCATGTGGTTGGTGACGACGTGGTCGTCCGGGGAGAACGGCTTACGCGGTTACCGCGCAGAACAGTGCTTCGCAGAAAGGATGCCCGGGGCAGTGTTCGAATGGTCGGGGCGAACCTGGATGTTCTCGGTGTCGTTATCGCCTCCCTGCCTTCGCCTCCCTTTGGGTATATCGACCAGGCGATTGTTGCTGCCAGGGAGGCGGGCCTGGTGCCTGTGCTGGTGATAAATAAGTGTGATCTTGAAGACTCTGAAGCGTTTATTGCACAGTTTTCCGCCACCTATACCGACACCATTGATGTTTTTGTCCTGAGCGCGGTCACCGGAGAGGGGCTTGATGCCTTGGAGTCGTATCTGGGGCAAGGGTACAGGAGCTTTTTTGTGGGCACCACAGGGGTCGGTAAAAGTTCCCTGCTCAATGCCATTTGTCCGACCCTGGACCTCAGGGTGGGGGAACTCTATGAAGTGGGCAACAGGGGGTGCAATACCACCACCGTTTCCACCCTCCATTCACTCCCCGCCGGTGGCGAACTCGTGGATACCCCTGGTTTCAATGATTTCGGTCTGGTGGATATTTCGCCGGATGATCTGGCCGGGCATTTCCCCGGGTTTGAACAGGCCCTTGAGAACCCCTGCCGTTTTAGGGATTGTCGGCACCGCACCGAACCGGGCTGCGCCGTGGCCGAAGGGGTTAAGAGCGGAACCGTTCCGGAAGAACGTTACGCCACCTACCTGGAGATCCTCAGCCAGCTGGAAGCCGGTGAGGCCAGGTATCAGAGCCGACGGGGCCGTCCCTCCTAATCTGGGGGGACGCCCATCAAAATATAAGCTTCCAGCACCGGTTGGGCCATCAGGGACGTCCGGGTTTTATAGAAACTTATAATTTTATGGGCGTCCCCAGCTTTTCTACATGATATTTTGTTGACAGAAACAAAGATTTGAATGTACTCTTTTTCCCATAACATATCTATATCTTCCGGTGTTCTAACATCGTCATATCCCATCTCTTACTGAACAACGCCTAACGTTACACCGTGCCTGAATGGGTGACATCCTGATTGCCTAATGAGCCCTGCCCGTTTAACATTGCGTTTTACTGCCTTTTCAAGACTTGAATCCTGTATGTGATCACGGCGAGTTTTACCGGAACGTGGATCAATAGCCGTTTACTTTTTTTATGTTAAGGAGCCGTTATGGAGACCAAGTCTGACAGAAAAGGTGGTGGGAGATCGAACAGTTCACTTTCAATCCTGCGGGGGGGAGAGCGGTTCGATATCGAAAAATCAAAGGCGCTTTTTGCTGTTAAGAAGCGTGCCGGTACAATGCGGGGAAGCCTTACAGATGCGCTGGCAGAGATGGAGGGCGCTCCTTTGGTGACGTTTCGGGAAACCGAATCCTCTTCCCGGGTGGAGGTCTACCGTGTGGGGGCGGAGTCACTGGATGGGGCAATGGAGATCATACGCAAGGAGAAACCGGGGGTGGAATGGTGTTCCCACGTGTACAATATGCCCGGAGATCAAGACGGGGCCATGGTTCCCACGGATTGTATCTACATGGAGGTTAAACCCGGTGCCGACGCCTCCAAGATCAACAAGGTGCTGGATGATTTCGGTTTGGAGCTGATGCCCATGGAGGGTAGCGGTTTTCTACTGAGGCTGACCGACGCATCCGTTGAAAATCCCATAAAGATCGCCAATGCTCTGGCAGAGCGGGGGGATGTGGAGCTGGCTGAACCGGATTTTTCCATGAAGATTTCTCTCCACGGGTACCGCCCCCTGGATACCCTTTTTCCCCAGCAATGGCATCTGGAAAACCGGGGCGGTTTCGGCCTGACTGAAGGGGCGGATGTTTCCGCCCCGGATGCATGGGAAATCACCCGGGGGGATCGTTCTGTCGTGGTTTGCGTGATGGACGACGGTGTACAGCTGGACCACCCCGATTTTTCTTCGCCCGGAAAGATCCTGGCGCCGTTTGATTTTGGCCAGAATGACGATCGGCCTGCTCCGGTATTCAGCAGCGATAACCATGGGACAGCATGCGCAGGCGTTGCTGTTGCAGATGAAAACGAAACAGGGGTCGTGGGTATGGCGCCGGGGTGCGCGCTCATGCCCATACGCACAAGCGGGACGATCAGCGACGAAACCATTGATGACCTGTTCGAGTATGCCCGGGTAAACGGCGCGGATGTGATCAGCTGCAGCTGGGGGGTTGCAAACCGTTTTTTCACATTGAGCACCCGGATGAAAAATGCCATAAGGCGCGCAGCTTTAGAGGGCCGCGACGGAAAGGGGTGCGTGATCCTCTTTGCTGCAGGAAACGATAACCGTCCGGTGGACGGCGTCAAGGAGGGGGTCGGCCGGGTCCGTTCAGGGTTTGCAATACATCCCCAGGTCATTAATGTTTCAGCATCCAACAGTCGTGATGTGAAAAGCAATTACAGCAATTTCGGCCCTGAAATATGGGTTGCGGCACCGAGCAGCGGTTCCGGCGGAAGAAGGATCGTCACCACGGACCGAACCGGTGCCGCAGGTTACCAGAGCGGCGCCTACACCACCGTGGAGGGGTTTGGCGGGACTTCCAGTTCGACCCCGCTTGTGGCGGGGATTTGCGGGCTCATGCTCTCGGTGAACCCGGATCTGACCAGTACCGATGTTAAGGAGATTCTCGGTGAAACCGCCGACAAGATTGATTTTGACAATGGCAACTACAACCCGGAGGGGCATTCAAACTGGTATGGCTGGGGACGGGTCAATGCGTTCCGGGCCGTTTCCGAAGCCCGGAACAGGCTGTCACCCGCTCCGGTAAAGCGAATCACCTTTGAACGATCGCCGGATCTTGCTGTTCCCGATTTTCCCCTGCCGGGTGTGAGCGACGCCATCCAGGTTGAGGACGCGGGAATCCTTCGGTCCGTCTCGGTTTCCGTGGATATTACCCATACCTTTCGCGGAGACTTGAGGATATTGCTCCTGACGCCGGACGGGTCCCGGATCACCCTCCGGGACCGGGAGGCGGATGGCCGGGACAACCTGGTGCACACTTATACGCCGGATAATTCACCGGCGCTTTCCGGTCTTTTCGGAAAGCCTGCACGGGGAAGCTGGGAACTCCGGGTGATGGATATGGCAAAGGCGGATACCGGCAGCGTCAACAACTGGACCCTGACCCTGGACCTGGAACCGGACGGTGATACCGTGGTCGAGGCAACCCCGGGCATGCTCATTCCTGACAACGATCCTGTAGGTATCGTGAGCGAAATTCAGGTGGACCGGGGAGGGTCCCTTGGAAAGATCGAGCTCACGGTGGATATCACCCATACCTGGCAGGGAGATCTGTCGGTTACCCTGGAGACGCCCGGTGGTGTCAGCGCATCACTCCATCAGCTAACAGGCGGTTCCACTGACAACATCAAGACGACCTACAGCGCTTCGGATACCGATTCCCTGGCCGCCCTGGTGGATGCCGGTGTTCCCACCCAGGGGACCTGGAAGCTTCGCGTTTCCGATCATGCCTCCGCAGATGTGGGCAAGCTCAATGCCTGGAAACTCGTGCTGGGCAGCTGAAGAGAACAGAGCAGGTACACGTGTCGGCCATCTGTATCTGTTTCCCGATATTAGGCTTCCTGGGTTTTAACAAACATTCCGGACAAGGGGGTGACGAAGAAATACCCCCTGCCTGGAATTGTCCCGGGAACCTGGTAGAGCGTAAAATTGGTCAGAATGGGTATGCTATAATTCGGGTTCTTCTCCGATATAGTGTAACTTGATGCTTTCTGATTTTATCTGCTTTGAAATCGGGGTCAGCTGCAGGTCCGTCACCCGACTGCGTGAGATTGCTTCAGGGATTCCAATTTTCAATGTAAAATCTTTGGAAGGTATCTCAAGCTGTTTTTGTATGGATTTTTCGGCGTCTCCGAAATAAAATAAAACCTTTTGTGGAAGGGCGCTGTTGTGACCTGAAATAATTATGGTGTTTGTCTGTATATTCCCAAGAATAATGGAAAGCGTTGCTCTTTCTTTAATTGGAAATGTACAGGGCGGATAAATTCCGCCAATAATCTGGTTGATATTTTTGAAATTCTTGAAGTCAATCATCGTTTTTAATGAATCAATTTGTAATTGTTCTTCAAGTTGATATTCTTTCCAGTAATCATTTTTTAAGTATCGCTCATTTTGTTCATCCAACGGGATGGGATACAAATGTGAACGAATCAGGCAGTTTAATACGGCATCAGCTAATTTTTGGTTTCCGGCAGGACTCAGATGCCCATCCCAGCCTAGATTGAACCGGATCCGGAAATCCTGAAATGGCATGCCTAAATATTCCGTAATGTCTGCCAGATGAAAAGATCCGTCCTGTTCAGTAGAGATCCCCGTAAGCAGCATATTGAGAGGTAGGATCAGCATGGGGATCTCATTGACCGCAGCCTCTTTAATGCCTGCATTGATCGCACCATAGAATCGGTTTTTATAATATGGCGATAGAAATATTGATGAAATTTCAGGCAGATAATCAGAAAAACCATGGTTGAGAATGGGTTTGTTTCTCACTATACAATCGTTGCCACATCTTAAACCATCACTGCTCTTGCCAAAAGACACAACCTTGAGCCTGGATTTAAAAAAAGAATAGGCGTAGGAATGTTTGGAAAAAAAGGCATCCACTGAAGCGTTGAACGTTAATTTTTCATCATAGCTTGTTCCTTCAGCCCAACACCTGTGTCTTTTGCCCATTGACTTCAGGATGTTGTCCGGACAGAGGCAGTTTCCTGTGACCCCCCATATGGATTGGAGATAAGAGTTGGTTGCAGCATACCCGGGAATACCATGGATCATCTGACCTGCTTTATTAACTCCCAATGAATCATCATAATCATTCTCAACGGGTAGCCATATTATTAAATCCGGCTGACACACCTTTATGAGATGCTTTAAATACGCAGCCTCATCCATGGCACTGAATCCGGAGATTCCTGCGTTGAT
Organism: Desulfobacterium sp.; assembly: GCA_016342325.1. Lineage (GTDB taxonomy): Bacteria > Desulfobacterota > Desulfobacteria > Desulfobacterales > Desulfobacteraceae > Desulforapulum. Next base: position 1,284 of record JAEINR010000172.1, on the reverse strand, counting down.
CACCTCGTATTCTTGGCCCGTACCTGATTTGTTAAGCATTGACTGCAACTGCTCGGGATAGGTTCGACTCTGGTTCACCCCAAGGCCAAAGGTGATGGAATCTCCGAGGCATAGTATTCTGGTTTTGGTCTTTACGGTGCTTAAATCATTGAATTCCCGCAAGCCGATGGAATTTATAGTAATATCCGATCCGGCCCATTCGGTTTTGATCCCCGGTTTCAGCATGTATGGCACATCGGGTATGCTGGAACTACAGAAAAACGTGCGCTGTTCATAGGAGGCTTTTTGCCATAACCCACTGTAGCGAATGGTCAACTCAACAACAGCTAAAACTGCAATCGTGGAAAATACAAGGAGTAAATAGTTTATTATTCTATTTTTTCTTATCATCTATGCCTCAAATATTATCAATAGTAACCTGCCTGTTGGTCCCAGGAATGCTAACCCTGTTTTTTCAGTGGTCGTATCGTCTAAGTTAAACCCTGTTCACCTGACAAGATCAGATACACATGGGCAATAATCAATTTTGCCTTTATATCATCCGTCTTTGAAAATGGCAAAGCCATAACAGCATCTTCATCCCTGGATATGGGGCGCAGCACCGAGCAGCGGTGCCGGCGGAAGAAGGATCGTCACCACGGACCGGACAGGTGCCGCAGGCTACCAAAGCGGCGCCATCCAGGTTGAGGATGCGGGAATCCTTCGGTCCGTCTCGGTTTCTGTGGATATCACCCATACTTGGCAGGGAGATCTGTCGGTTACCCTGGAGACGCCCGGTGGTGTCAGCGCATCACTCCATCAGCTGACAGGCGGTTCCACCGACAACCTCAAGGCGACCTACAGCGCTTCGGACACCGATTCCCTGGCCGCCCTGGTGGATGCCGGTGTCCCCATCCAGGGGATCTGGACGCTTCGCGTTTCCGATCATGCCTCCGCAGATGTGGGCAAGCTCAATGCCTGGGAAATCGTGCTGGGCAGCTGATTAACCCTTTGCCGATACATCCCCTGCCTGGGCAACGCAAAGGCGGGGGATAATCGGCGGATGGTAAACTGAGGGCACTGGGATTCGATTATTCCAGGGGCGCTCCATGATTCTACATAAATAGCGCCGACTTTGGTTCATATACAAGGCGCATCAAAGGTTATATAGCTTGTCTATTGGGCCTTTGATGCAATGCGGTAGATGGGCCAAGGGGCAAGCCATTTCCTTTAGTTTCTTAGCTCTTATTTTCGTGTTTTATTGGCAAGAGAATCATGTGCTTTTCACATAAGCCTTTGTCAATT
>JAEINR010000171.1 GCA_016342325.1 Desulfobacterium sp. | reverse complement strand
GAGCTATGGGATTTAAAGATCCCCCAATCCTTGCTTGTCCCCTTCCAGTTCTTGATGGGGGCGTCTCCCACCTCAACGGACATCTGGTTCATGGAGACCGTGCCCCACTTTTTCAGCATCATTTTGTAGAGAAGCCCGTCCTGGGCCATGACGCTTGGCAACAGGCGCATCAACGCCCCGGTTCCGGCCATCATAGCCGCTGTCATAAAGGGGGGCTGGAACTGCACCCACTTGTTGCAGATGGCGCTGATGCGCTTCATCTCCTTACGGTTGTGGGGCACAATCCGTTTGTTCCCGGCCAGAACCACTGCTTTCAACCGCTTGGCGCCCATGACCGCACCCAGGCCTGACCGGGCAGCCATGCGGCCATTATCCGTAGACACCCCGGAAATAAGAGAAACCTTTTCCCCGGCAGGACCAATGCAGGCGATACCCAGATGACGGCCCTGCCAGTTGGATCGAAAATGGGCTTCGGTCTCCACCGTGTCTTTGCCCCACACATCCGAGGCATCCCGCAGCTCTGTCACCTGGTCATCTATATAAAGGATCACCGGGGTTTTGCTGATACCCCGCACAAAGATGCCGTCATACCCGCATCGCTTGATGGTGGGAGAGAAGGTGCCCCCGCAATTGGCATCCCCCCATCCGCCGGTGAGGGGTGATTTTCCCACAAGGGTCCACCGGCCGGTGAAGAGGCTCCCGGTTCCCGTGAGAAGCCCGGAGACAAACCCGAGCATGTTCCCTGGTCCCAGGGGGTCGGCTCCCGGGGGAATATGTTTGTAGAGCATGTACGCCCCAAGCCCCATGCCCGAGAGGTACTGCTCATATATACGGTCCGGAATCTCTTCCTCGGTGATCTTTTTGGTGTCAAGGTCCACAACTAGAACCTTGCCCATGTATCCTTTTCCCATAATCACTCCTTGCATGCTGATTGCCGTCATTTAAGCGGTTTTTACAAAATCCATGTCGAGAGGAAGGCCTTCCCAGGCCGCTTCCATCACCATCAAGGCATCCTCAAAATCCAGCTCTTCGGGGTTGTAAAATATGGAGCCGTCCCCCAGGGCGGTTTTGGCAATGTCACCAAGGGCCTCCCGGGGAACAGCAGGGGAGCCGTCACGGGTGGTCACCTCTTTGAAACACCGGCTGTGTCGGCCCTCCGTGGCTTTATACAGGCCCTCGTTGAACTCCCGAAGCCAGGCCACGGTCTTCTCCGCCCGCAGTTCCCGAGGTGTTGCCGCGTAAATTGCTTCGCCTGCAATGGGTAAAAGAAGTTCTCCGGTCCACGGGCCGCTTTTGTGCATGTTGTACTCTAACCCATAGGGCAAAAGAATGGACATGCACGTTCCATGGGGCACATGGCACACCCCACCCACAGAGTGTCCCAGGGTATGCACCATCCCCACCATGGAGTTGGAAAATGCAATCCCGGCCAGATTGGCGGCAACGGCAAGGGCCAGGCGCCCCTCTTTGTCATCCGGTTGATTCACCACAGGGAGCAGGTGTTTGGAAATAAGGGAGATGGCCTCCATGGCAAAGGCATCGCTCATGGGGTTTTTGCCAAGGCAGGTGTAGGCTTCAATGGCATGGGTCATGGCATCCATGCCTGTTGCCGCCGTTAAATGGGGTGGCAGGGTCAGGGTCATACGGGGGTCGAGGATGGCGATGTCGGGAAGCAGAAAGGGAGAGCTGAAGAGTAATTTACGGTTAATGGAAGGGTCGTTGATCACCGCCACCAGGGTCACCTCAGAACCGGTCCCAGCCGTTGTGGGAACGGCCACCAGGGGCTTTAATGGACGCTTAAGGACACCGGTTCCCGAAAAATCGAGGAGGTTTTCGGCCTCTTCTGAGACCATAATATTGACCCCCTTGGCCGTGTCCATGACCGACCCGCCGCCCACGGCAATCAAGGCGTCGCACCCCTTGCCGTGATAGGCTTTGGCAATGCGGTGGACCGTGGTCACATCCGAGTCCACGGGCACATCATCCTCCACCGCCATAGCAGGCATGGCCGGGGAAAGGGCTTCCTCCACAATGGCCACAAGCCCTGCGGCCACGACCCCTTTGTCTGCAATGATCATGGGTTTTGAAGCGCCAAGCTCCCGGAGCAGATTGGGGATGCACGCTAACGCCTGGTGGCTCGCAACGGTTTTTACCCCGCAAAAAAAATCATAGTAGCCTGGATTGTGCATTACACCACCTCCTGCATAAAACCGTTTTTCAACATTTCAGGGTGAACCCTGCGCCCTTCGTAGGCGGTCAAAAGCAGGGCCTCAATTTCGTGGGCATGCCACCCCTCAATGGCTTCGGCCACCCCTTGACTACACTCCAAAAGACGTTCCCTTGGGATGCCCGCCTTTTTCAAGGTCCGGGGCAGGCGGGCCCCTGTCCCAAGCCAGATTCGATTGATTTTCTCCTGCAACAGGGCCAGGGCCGCCCCGGTGCGCTGGGGGTCCGGGGTGGCACAAAGGTGCTCCATATCCCCCAGGGCCATGAGCATGGACGAAAGCTCCCGCTCCTTTTGTTCGTGGACATGGTTCAAAAGCCAAGGCAAAAGCACCCCAGCCAACACCTCTGTTGAGACCCGGCTCAAAGGGGCCAACGCATTTGCCAGGCTAAAGGTGAGGCTTTTCTTTGCCAAGGGTTCAAGGGCGCCTGCGACAGCCATAGCCGTCACATAGGCCACCTCCTCCTCCCGGCCTTTTTCCTTGGGGAACCAACGAAGAGCACCTTTGGAGGGTGTCTTTTGAGGCCCCATCAAGGGGAGCAACCCCGCCATGACCTGACGAACACTGAGCTGCACATAGGGGCGGATCAACCCATGGATCTCTCCTTCTTCATAGAGGCACAGGGCTGTGGCCAAGGCCCCCAGGCCCGCTTCAGCCATGGTATAGGGGTCACGGGACGAGAGCATGCGTGGATCAATGGCGATGAGATTGGGAACCAGGGCCTCTCCGTTAATCTGTTTCCCCCCAAGGCATGCCTGGGGAGCCGAATCCCCGCACATGGCATCCAGGGTGGGGACCCAGGCAAAGGGTACTGTTTTTGAAACCGTGCCCCCTGTATTCAACATTTCGCGAAGGAGATCAGGGGTGTTGGCCCCTGCGACGGCAAGGCACTTGGCCACGTCCATCACCACTGCGCCCCCCACGGCAATGACGGCATCAAACCCCCCTTCGTGATAATGGGTCCACGCTTCTCGAACCGTTTCCATGGTGGGCGTGGCCTCCATGGCATACACCCCAAAGGTGAGGCCTGATCCCCGAAAGGCGTCTTCCAGGGGATTCAGCTCCCCATCCGTATCAACGGATTCCAGACAAACCACCATGGGACGCACGGCCCCAAATCCACTGAGGTCATAGGGCAAATGCGCCATGGCCCGGGTACCCGCACCAATCTTCGATGGGAAAACAAACGGGGTAACATTTGTATTCATTGTGCATGCCTCCCTTTTAAATGCCTGTCACAGTTCTCAGGTAAACCACGCTTCGCCCCAGGATATGACGCCGCCAGGACCAGACCGGATACCGCTTTACGGCCAATTTTGCGATCACCTTCGGCAGCAGATAAACCTGGACAATATCCATTACCCGGACCACGGCACAGGCCTCGGGAACGCCGCCGTCCACAAAAAGCCGTGCCCGGGCGTTGGCGGTTGCGGTGCTCTCCTGGAACGAAAGAATCATGAAAAAAGCCTGGAGATGCTTGATGGTGAGATTCAAATCAATGGCCTCCCCTTTGCCTTGCCCCAGATACCGGACCTTGCCCGGGGCCTTTTTTTGAATCACCATGCGGGGTCCTGAAGGGAGTGATCCCAATGAGAACGTGAACCCGTCCGGAAACGCCTCAAATTCTTGTTTTACATCCTTGTCCGCCTTGGATGCGGCCACAATGGCCCGTCCCACAAACCAGAGCATGAAGGCAATATAGCGCCTTTGCATCACCCTGGATCCCGACGAAACCCCACGAAAATGTCCCATAGTTACTCCTTGATAACCTAGGCATTCGTTTTTACCATAGATCCCCAACACAACATTCCAGCTAAGCTGCCAACAGCGGTTATTCTCTTCATCAAAAAGAGACACGCGCCTTGGTTTGCGGGCCTGTTGACGGTTTGTCGGCCAGTTGACCGATAAAAAACCTTATCGCAAACAATCACCACTGTCAAGGGCAGGCAGTTGCGTTGATGTTTGTCATTTTCGTAAAGTTTCTCTCAACATTCAGCTCACATAGCATGGTTCGGTAAAACTTCGGAATGGCTCTCAATATATGCTTCCAAATTATTCCAATACCCATTATGATCCTATGGTTATTGAAAATATGCTAGAGCGTTTCATTCCGGGTTCCATGGAATTAAAACCGTTGGGCCCGATGGATTGATATCAAATGGAGAAATAAATGAGTTTAAAAGGTAAAATAATCTTAGTTACAGGGGCGACAAGCGGCATTGGTATGGCCCTTGTTCAGCGGTTGCATCGTCTGGGGGCCCGACCTGTTCTCACCGGAAGGAATGAGGAAAAAGTCGTCCGTCTTGCACAACAGATTGGGGTGTCAGGGTATAAACTGGATGTGAGCCGGGAAAAAGAGTGCAGGGCGGTCGTGTCTCAAATTGAACAGGAACAGGGACCGATCCACGGCCTGGTGAACAATGCCGGGATCTGGCTGGAAGGGGATTTTGAGGCAAACAGACCCCAGGATATCCAGAAGGTCATTAACACCAATACATTGGGAACCATATGGATGTCCCATGCGGTTCTCTCTCATATGCTCAAGCGCCGGGCAGGGGCCGTGGTAAATGTGGTTTCAACGGGGGCCCTGTACACCCGTAAGGGAATCAGTGTTTATTCGGCAAGTAAATGGGCCGTTCGCGGATTTACGGGATGTTTGGAAGTTGAGTGCGCTCCAAAGGGGGTGCGGGTCATGGGCTTCTATCCTGGAAAGGTCGCGACCAATATGTATGAAATTGCTGGCATTGATCGGGACCTGGAGGTTGCCATGACACCGGAGGCTGCAAGCGAGATGATTCAGATCATGCTGGGCAGTGAGAATCTGGTGTGGGGCCAGGTCTGCGGGCGGAATATCAAGGATTATATCTAACATAAACCCACCCTGGATGAAATCATCTCCATGGCGGTTTGATTTTGATTTGATGCTTTTGTTGACAAAAAGCAACGTCTTATCCCTCCCTCCTTCCTTCCAAAGGCAGGCGGATGATAAATTTTGCGCCGGAACCGGGCCGGGATTCCACAGCCATCTCACCCCCATGATTTTCAGTAATGATGAAATAGGACACGCTAAGCCCCAGGCCGGTGCCCATTCCCACAGGCTTGGTAGTAAAAAAAGGCTCAAACACCCGTTTGCGGGTCGCTTCATCCATGCCGGGCCCGTTGTCCTCTATCTCAATGCAGACCCTTTCCCGTTGTCTTTCAAACCGTGTCCGCACAATAAACTTTGGGTCCTTGATTCGCGCGTCCAGCATGGCCTGGCCGCCGTTTCTGAAGATGTTTAGCAGAACCTGCTGGATCTTGGCTCCTTCACAGGGCACAAAGGATCCCTTGTCGTCATATTCCTTTTTGATCTCGATCTTCTTGAAATCGTAACGTTTTTGTAAATCATAATCGGCGGCCGCCAGTTCCAGGGTTTTATCGAGAAGTTCGGAAAGGAGATGGGAAGATATCTGGGCGTCGCTCTTTCTGGCAAAACTAAGCATGTTGTCCACAATAGCAGCCACCCGGCGCCCCGAGTCAACGATGGCCGTAATCATTCGAAGTATGCTCCGGGCCTCCATAAAGTATCGGATCGCTTCCATTGTCGTGCCTGCCGCCTCGGCGGCTTTCAGGTTGGCAGGCATATTTATATTCTCGCTCAGGCGGTTTGCCATGACGCTGGCGGTTTGCATCATACCGGCTATGGGATTATTGATCTCATGGGCCATGCCGGCAGCCAATCCACCAACCGACAGCATCTTCTCGCTCTGGATCATCATTTCTTCCATCCGCACCTTGTCGGTGACATCGTCCACACGGATCACCGCGCCTTCCACACCGTTGGTGATCAGGGGATAGATCGTCATATCCTCGTAGCAGGTGCTGTTCTCCAACAGGCGGGGCATTTTTCGTCGCTGTTTTATTTCCCGGGTCCGGATGCTTTTAGTTATTCTTTCCATATCAGAGACCATCCAGGGAAACACATCGGAAATGATTTTTCCTTGCGCGGCGTCGGCAGTGATCCCCGTGGTTTGTTCCGCTGTCTTGTTCCACAGTGTAACCCTGCCGTCGATGTCCACCCCCACAAGCACGGAAGGCATGGAGTCGATAATGTTGGTCAAATAGTTGCGCAGATGCCGAAGTTCTTCCTCGGCTAGCTTGCGCTCGTCAATCTCACGATTAAGATCTATGATCTGCTGTTTGACTGCTTTACGCATATTGTCAAAACTGCGCGACAACGTGCCTATCTCATCTTTAGCACTAAGATCAATCCGCTGCTCCAAGTTGCCGCCAGCGATCTGAGTGGAGATTTCTGTCAAATTCACAATCGGCTTAGTGAAGCGCTTCAGAATAACCGCCAATGCCGCTAACACAAAAAATGTTATCGCCACCATGACTACAACAAGCATATCGCGCAGAGCATAGGCATCGGCATACTTGACATCAAGAGGAACAACATAAACGACTCCCCAGTTCCAGGGGTCAAATAGCCTGTGAGCATACCACGTTGCCTGGTCTTTGTCGGTGGAACTGAAATCGCCTCTTTCTGACGAAAGCAGTCTCTTTGCTTCCTTGAGCTGTAGCAACGAGAGGTCGCCTGCAGGAAGTACCGGATGTATGACAACCTTGAAGTCCCCATCAAGGATAAATGGATAGATCACCTGATTCGGATGCTTGTAGTACGCCTTCCGCAACTCCTCTACGGTCGACTCCTTAAAATCATCTGCGTATGCCTCAACAAGCCCCGTCTTCTGAAGACGGTTTTCGGCTCTGTTAAGTGTGTCCCAGATCACATCCACCTTCTCTGCGTACATGGCATTCTGACTTTTATCGATTATCCGGGTCAGCTGTTTGTCTGCGATCACAAGCACACAGATGATCGTAAATACAAATGCGCTTATAATAAGGCAGAGAAATTTAAAGGTAATCGATTTGAACGTCGTAAATGTTCGGCTTAGTCATTCATGCTGTAAAATCTGATTGTTCTTCAAATCAAAAAACTACGGGACACGAACC
>JAEINR010000170.1 GCA_016342325.1 Desulfobacterium sp. | reverse complement strand
AACCCTGCAAATCCCAAGCCAGCCCAAGACCCCCGTAAGTCCGTCGGGGCTGTGCTTTAAGATTCATTGTTCTTTGGCAATTTGTTTTTTTCAATCTTTTTGAGGTCTGGAGAGGGTAACTCTGTGGGTTGGCTCTCTTTTTCAGACTCCTCTAATTGCTTCAAGACTCCACCTATCTGCTCCCGGTACTCCTTAATAACCTTCACCGCTTCTTTTTGCGATTTATCAGCTCGAATCCTTAAACCAGAATGTATTTCGTCTATTTCGGAAGAGTCTACAAGTTCGATAGTCAGAAGGCATTCCAGTATCTCCTTAGCTCTCCCCCAATGACCGAATTGGAGAACTGTATCTATTAGCTCTGCTGCGTCTTTTTGGCGTTCCTTGTCGAGAGTTGGTTCATATATCGAGATGTCACCATATAATTGTTCTTTAAGAACTTTAGCTTTTTCTGGCTGAATTCTTTCAAGAGTTTTAAAAAAAATGTGGTCTGCTTTATGTGTTGCTGCTGCAAAGTCTTGTAATACAGCCTTTTTTTTGTAAAAAGGCTCTTCTTCCGACCTTTTGTCGTAATTCAAAAAATCCTCAAGGGTCATCCCGAGCGCGTTAGCAATCTTTATTTGAGCGTCGAGCTTAAGAGATGCCTTATTATTGATGACAGAACCAACGTACTGCACTGACATTTTAAGCTTCTCAGCAAAAACCTTTCTCGTATCTCTTCCCATATGGGCCCTGAAGGCCTTTATGAATTCCTGTTTCTTATGTTCGATCTCATTCATACCTATTTAAACCATAAGCTTTAAAAATCATCAATCAAAAAGATTAAAGTGAACACTTTAAGAAACTACTTGACACTTTAAAGTGAATGCTTTAACAATGAGGGTACAATGAAGATAACTCAACAATACATAGCCGATCAGGCAGGGGTAAGTGTTCAATTTGTAAACCAAGTGGTTTCAAGAAAAACTTTACCCTCCTGGAAAAGAGCCAAACAATTTGCACAAATAACCGGAACCAAGCCTGAGCTTTGGCTTGATGGGACAGAAGAAGAAATACGGGCAACATTGTCTGGCAAACAAAAACGTAAAAAGGTGGCATGATGCAAGACTCCCTGGTCGAAGTTAAAAGAAACAGTCTTTCCACAACATCTCTTGTCGTTGCCGAAAAATTCGGCAAACGACACGACGATATCCTGAAAAAGATCAAGAACCTGATCGGGGACGATGAAGGAGGACGCCTCAATTTTGCGGAGTCCTCTTACCGGAACCTTCAGAACAAAAAACAGAAAATGTACAACATGAACCGCCGAACCTTCTCCATTCTTGTTATGGGGTTCACCGGCAAAAAGGCTATGGAGTGGAAGCACCGTTTTTATGACGCATTCGAAGCCATGGAGAGAGCTCTTCTCCGGCAGCAGTTCCAAAGCCAAGAACCTGCATGGATAGCCCAGCGCCAATCCGGGAAACTTACCCGTCGAGAAGAAACCGACACCATCAAAGAATTTGTTAAATACGCTATCGCCCAGGGCAGCAAGAGCGCCAACCGTTACTACATGGCCATCTCTAAAATGCAGAACAAGTCTTTGTTCCTTCTCGAACAGAAATTCAAAAACCTCCGGGACGTTCTCAATCTCAGACAACTTGCCACCATCGACAATGCCGATGCCATCGTTTCCAAGGCACTCCAGGATGGAATGGCCGCACACCTCCACTACAAAGATATTTACAAGCTTGCAAAATCCAGGGTTGAGGCTTTCGCAGACCTCAGAGGCAAGACCTTCATTCCTGCAACTCAACAGCTTGAACTTAAGAGGGCTTAACATGACGCTTTATCCTGCACATCTCGTACCATCCCGAGACACCCGTAAGGTCTTAGAAACTGTGAATTAAATTTCATATGTTTAAGAAGTTTCATGGATACAAAGATAACAACAATAACCCATCAAGGCGAGGTTAAAGAGATGAAAGAACGAACCGCAGACTTTCCAAACAGCCCCGCAGAAGTGTTCTCGGTGATAGCAGGAACACTCGGTACCACCTTCTTGATTAAAGAGGCGAAGATGACCAGGCAGACTATCGGCAGGTGGTGTGCTTCCAAGGAAACGCATGGGGAAACCCGTAGAAACCCCCTTCATTTTGTAGAACTCATTATCGAGGAGCTTATGGCAAGAGGGAATGATGATATTGCAATCGCCATCGCCGACCGAATAGCCAAAAGGGTGGGCGCGGAACTTTCCTTTAAAAATGCGACACCGGACAAAGACAGCTTCCTCGCCGAAACTATTGATGTCCATTCGGCTGTAAATAGATTCCATGTGCTAGCCCAGGACAAACTCGAAGGTGGGAAGCCATCTACCGAAGAAATCAGGATTGCTAAAGCGTATGCCCACCAGCAGATCGACGAGGCTTTCGCGGCTTTCGAGCAGCAGGACGGCAAGTCATGACTGATAAGAGATCGATATCAACAGCCATGACAAACGTAGCAAAAACAGCAGTAAGAGCCATGAGGCTCAGGAAGATATCCCAGGGCCAGAATAGGCCTTATACGGACCGCAGAAGCAAGAAATAGGGGGGGGGCACCATGGCACAGATCAGGGCACCCACCAACCAATAACGCGACGAACCAATCGAAAAAATCAATGCTGTAACCCGGCCCCACCTCTTTGACTTTGACTTTTAAGTAACCGGGGCCGGGAACAAAAATCAAGAGTCTGGCAACTGGCGTAGCCGCTCGGGAGGAAACCATGGAAAACTGCGAAATACTCAGAAATATCAAACGCATGAAGTTGGGCGAAACAGACAGATACGAAGGCCCACATGGAGCCGTAGACGTCCACAAATCCACGGGCGGAATCGTGACGGTAACTCCTGTCAGTCACACCATGGCCGCCATTGTCCAGATGATATCAGCAATCAAACCCGAGACAGCCTGCGCCAGCCCGGAGGACAAAACCAGATGAAGCACCGCGAGTGGAATTTAGAGGAAGAAGAAAGCGACCCTTGGCTCTATGTAAGATCATTTTTCGGAGCCGCCGCATTACTCAGTCTTTTTATGGCCGTGATGGTTTTGTTCGCGGCATTTCAACCATAATAACAGGGAGGAAATAAGATGTTATCACCCGAGACGATCAAGGCAATAGAGAAAGATTGCGAAAACGAGGTTCAACGGAGAATCGCGGATCTCCCTATCTATATCAACATCACCGGTGCCCCTGTAGGCGTTGAAGTCGATTACGCCCGAGACGACCACATGGGTCATATCGACATCAACCTCGACTACGACGCGATCCTGGAGGCCATGAAGGTCGCAGCGGATGACGAGGAAATGTGTGGCCGGGCAAGTATGGCAAACATTGGCACAGGGAGGATGGTAGCATGACACCCAAACGAACAGGAAAGCTCGAAATTACAGAGGAAGAATACCGGAAGCTCCCCGGGCTGAATTTCTCAAGCCTCGCGGCCTTCTACAACAAGGGGACCTATTCCCCCGACCATGCCCTGATGACATTTCAGTTCAAATCATATTTTGAGTTTGGCAAGATGTTTGAATCACTCATTCAGGATATGGCGACCGGTTCCAAGGAATTTGATGTCCGCTTTTTCCAGTCTACAGTAGATGGAACTATGCCGGATGACTTGATCAAGTGGATTGACGAAAAAGAAGACCTCGAAAACCATTATGTTTACACCCAAAAGGGTGCGCTTAGCGGCACCTACAAGAAACGCCATGCCTTCCTTGATGAAGCCCGTGCCCACCCCGGTAAAATCCCAGTATCAACCAAGGATTGGACCATGCTTCACACCCTGGCCGACCGGATGATGAACATGAAATACTCCGACGCCCTGGTGGGGGATCTCCTCGCAAACGCTGAATTTCAAGTTCCCATTGCATGGACAAGTTCAGTTGATGGTTTAGATAAAAAAGCCCTGATCGATTGCTTGGTTGAATTGAATGGAGAATTCCACCCGTTCGATATCAAGACCACGGCAGACTTTAAACGGTTCGGATATATGCTTTCTGACAAGTATTTCATTCAGGAAATCCACTACACGGAAGGGATCAACGAAGCTCTTGGGGTTTGCATGACAATGCCCTTTCTCGTCGCATCAAAAGAAGCCCCTCACCTCTGCCAACCCTGGGAAGTGGATTACGGCGACATCGACAGGAAAAGCCTTGCCCACGACGAATACCACGACCTTTGCAGCGCCTATGCGAAATGGATTGGAGACGGCAGGAAACCCAAAGGGTGGCTGCCATTGACTAAGAAAAAAATCTACATACAGGCGGTGTAAAATGGGAATCCTCAATATTCGCAAAGCACAAAGAGAAGGGGCACGGATGGTAATCGGTCTTGCTGGCTCAAGCGGATCGGGAAAAACACACACGGCCCTGATCCTCGGTTACGGTATGACGAATTTCGATTCCAGCAAAGTTGGTTTGTTGGATACGGAAAATAAGCGTGGCAGTCTGTTTGCTGATGTTCTCAAGAATGACAAAGGGGAGGTGCAACCTTTCTTGATCGGAGATCTCGTTCCTCCATTCTCCCCTGACAGGTACGCCACCGCAATTAAAGAGTTCGAAGCAGCAGGTGTTGAGGTTTTAATCATCGACTCAATCACTCACGAATGGGAAGGAACCGGGGGGTGCGGGGAGATAGCTGATAATTTCATAGCCGGAAACGCTGCCAGAACAGCATTGGGATGGGCAAGGTCAAAAAAAGAACACAAGAAGTTGTTGAACACTCTTTTACAGTGCGACATGGACATAATCTGCTGTGTTAGAGCAAGAGAGCAAACGTCGTTTCAGAATCCCAAAAAACCTGTATCGCTTGGCGTTCAACCCATTCAAGAAAAAAACTTCATGTTCGAGATGACCGTTTCCATACTGATGATGAACGAAGGCACACAGCAAAGAACCTTGAAGTGCCCTGGCGATCTAAAGCCCTATTTTGGTCGCGGAGATGGGTACATAACAAGTCAAGACGGCTTGGCGCTTCGAACCTGGGTGGGTAGCGGGACAAAGGTTGACAAGGTAAAAATGAGGTACGAAAACCGTCTCTTGATGAATGCAGAGCAAGGCACAGTCCACATCAAGGGGTGCTGGGATAAAACTCCTGCCGATATTCGGGAATCTCTCGGAGAAGAATTTAAAAATAAGCTGTTCGCATCGGCAGAGGGGTATGACACCCTCAGATACGCCGCAAAAGAGGACGAACCGGCAACCTCAATAAGCAAATTCAAAGACCTTCCAAAAAGGGACCAGCTGAACCCGCTCCACGCCACCCCCGAATGGAAGCAATGGGTTGCTGATTCTGAAATGTTCCCTGAGATTTCCAAAACAATGCCACCCCCGGCAACAACAGAACAATGTGTAGCAGCATGTAGGCAACTTCAAACACACGTAGATTCTCAAAACGCAGCATAAAGGGAGATCACCATGGGAAACGCAGCAGCACAGAAAATAGAAACGCCCCCGGAAAGCAATATTGTAGAGATCAACCCGGGAGCCCTGGTCAAGTTCGACACCACCGAACACGTTATCCGGGATGCAGAAAAACTCCTTACATTTGAAGTCACCGACCCCAAGTCCAGAAAGAAGGCCGGAATTCACCGGAAAAAGGTCAACGCCCTGATTAGCACCGTGGACCGGAAACGCATAGATCTCAAAAAGGATGCGGTGGCAGTTATTGAACAGGAGGGCCAAGTGATCCTTGGAAGGCTCGGAAAAGTTAAGACACACCTGTCTGACAAAATCACAGGCTTTGACAGCATCGAAGCGACCGCCAAGGCAGAGAAGATGGCCGCAGAAAAGAAGCGCACGGACGCCATCGCCGAAGAGCTTGCCGATCTAAAATCCTTGTGCGCTGGCGGCTTGCAGTACGGTTTAAGTTCAGACGTTATCCTTGAGCACCTGGAGGCGGTTGTAACTATTACCCCTAACGAACACGCCTATCAGGAGTTTGCATCCAATGCCTGGGATATTATTCGGGAAGCAATCCCCCAAGTTCAGGGAGCTTACGAACGGGCCGTCCAATTTGAAGCCGACCAGGCCACACAGGCCGACCTCGAAGCCAAAAACAAAGCCGAAGCTGACCGCCTTGCCAAGATCGCCCAGGAACAGGAAAAGGCAGATGCAGCCGCCAAAGCTAAACGGGATGCAGAGGCGGCAAAGATCGCAGCTGATCGCAAGGCTCTTGAAGCTGAAAAAGCCAAGGCCGCAGCCGATCAAAAAGCCCGGGAAGAAGCCGAAAAAAAACGCCTGGCCGATCTGGAGAAACGGGAGCAGACCGCGGCATGGGGTGAGTGGGCCGCAACCCTCGAACGCCAGTGGATTGATGAGGCATACCAGGTCAACTCGCAGATGGACCTTGAAAAACTGACTCTCTACAACTTGGCATGGGACGAGGCCATTGAGACCAATTACGAGTTTGACCGGACCAGGGCTGCAAAGTATTCCAGTGACTGGAGTGAAGCCCACTTTTTCAACGTGCAGCTTGATCTCGGCCAGGCCATGGCCGACGACATCGAAGCCGCAAGAATCGAAGCCCTGCGCCCCGACCGGGAAAAGCTGACCGCCTTCGCCATGGATATCGCCACCCTCAACCTCCCCGAGCTCGCCACCCCCGAAGGCCAGCGCCTGGGCAAAATCGTTGATCAGCTTCTCCGCGACGTCGTGGATGTGATCCACGAAGAAACGGAGGTGATGTAATGCCTGATACAGAAAAGGCAAAGTCAAACATGGACGCGATCAACAGTAAATTGTGTCACTTCGAAAAGGTTAGGGCCGAGCTTTCGGAGTTCCGGAAAGCTGTTGATTTCATGGACAACGATACGACCCACAATGAGACCGCAAAGGTCCACGTGGATCCGACCACGAACTACGCCAACAGCATCCAGGGCAACAGAGGCTCCACGAGGATGCTCTACAATTCAAGTCTCATTGTCCCGCCCGAGATCATCGAGGATTTAATACGCAAACGCCACGCCGAGCTTGAGAAAGAGTTTATTGAATGTTCCGCGATCGTTGACGTCTTTTCCAGAGCATTGAGGTAGCCACCGCCAACCAACCGGGCCACCCCACAGATGGCCCGAGCCAAAAGGAGCACCGAAATGGAATCACAGAGAAACACCGGAACAATCTCCGCCCGAGCATTATTGATTTTCGGGATCGCCCACAGGCCCCTTAACCTGGGACCGGTGATCCCGCCAACCAAAACATTGGTCATGCCCGAATCGGTTGTCCCGCTTTTTGAGGCTCCCACCGACCAGCACGGCCAGCCCTACAAAAATCATTTCCGCCCCGGCGAACCCCTGTCGGACTTTGGCCGCATGGCAGTAGCCTCCTTTA
>JAEINR010000169.1 GCA_016342325.1 Desulfobacterium sp. | reverse complement strand
AAGTCGGTTGTTCTCCAATTTAGCAGGAAATGTCCAAAAAAACATGCTCAAAAATAAATTTTTTCCGAGGTCTGAATTTTTGTGCTTATGCTCATCCATTGCATGGGGGAGGGTACCTTGAAAGGATTGTTCCGATACAGGCCCGGGTTCATGTGACTGTTAAATGAATAAGGAGATCTTCTTGGACATTTTTGTTGCAAGACAGCCGATCCTGGATCGACAGCAAAAAACGGTTGCTTATGAGCTCTTGTTCAGGGATGGGCTTGAAAATTCTTTTCCTGATATGGATGGAGATATCGCAACGTTCAGGCTCCTTTCCAATACCTTTTTTTCCATGGGAATCAACTGGATCTCCATGAGAAAGCCTGTTTTTATAAATTTTCCCCAGGCCCTTATTGAGCGTGAGGTTCCCCTCTTCTTTCCTGTGAGGAATGTGGTTATAGAGGTGCTTGAGGATGTCAAACCGGACGAAAATGTGGTCCGGGCCGTGAACCGGTTAAAAGAGAAGGGGTTTCGCATCGTTCTGGATGATTTTGTCTATTCCCAGGAGCTCACGCCCCTTATCCAGAGTGCCGACATCATTAAAATCGATTTCAGGGGTTCTTCCCAGGTGGAAATAGAGAAGATGTTGATCACCCTCTCAGAGTTCCCCAAACTCAAGTTTCTGGCTGAAAAAATCGAAACCCATGGGGAGTTCACTAAGGCCATGGAACTGGGATTCCATTTTTTCCAGGGTTATTTCTTTGAAAAACCCAAGATCCTGACCAACAAGAGTATCCCGGCTGTCAAGATCAACATGATACGGCTCATCGCCCAGGTCTCGGTAACGAATGTCGATTTTTCCAAGCTGATCCGTACGATCCGGGGGGATGTTTCCATCTCCTTTCGCCTTCTCAAGTTCATCAACTCGGCCTATTATCGGCGGAGAATTCCCGTGGGATCGGTGAAGGATGCCGTGACCCTCTTGGGGGAACGGGCGATCAAGCAGTTCATTCTTCTTATCGCATCCACCGGACTTGCAGCAGGAAAGCCCACAGAGATGATGGCCACCGCCATTATCACAGGGCGGATGTGTGAATTTCTGGGAAGGGATGTGGAAACAGGCTTTTCAGATGAAGAGTTGTTCACACTGGGGTTGTTTCGGAACCTTGACGCCATGCTGGACATGCCCATGGAGGGCGTTTTAGAGGATCTTCCATTTACCCGCCGCATCAAGCAGGCTTTGTTAGGTCATGACGAGGCGCTTGTCCAACTCTATGACGTTATCATAGATTTTGTGAAGGGAGACTGGGGAAATCTCAGGCTCAGCAGCCAGCGCCTCGCCATCTCCGAGGAAACCATGAAGGACGCCTACCAGGATGCGGTCTCCATGGCCGACGAATTTCTGGCCATCAATCCAAAATAATCGGCAGGCTTTGGTTTTTACCTGGCCCGGTCCATCAAAATTGAGGTCCGAAAGCGGATGGGATAATCATTGATTAAGCAACTTAATGTGGTTATAGTCCTTTTTGTTGCAGGAACAATGATCTCCTGCTGGAAATCAACCCATTTAAGAGAGAGATGTTGGAGAAGATGGACGACGTAAGGATCAACAAGGAGCCCGTGGAGCTCTACAAAATTTTAAAATTTGAAAACCTGGTCATGAGCGGTGGAGAGGCAAAGCACGTGATCGCTGAAGGAATGGTGACCGTCAACGGCGAGACCGAGACCCGCAAGCGAAAGAAGATCTTTGCAGGGGATGTCATCGAATTTGCGGACCATACATTGAAGATTATCCTATAGGAGTCCAAGGTGGAGAATCAGGATAGAGCAGAGAAGGTCTTGGCCCATGCTGCAACACTCGGCACAAGCGGAAGGAAACTCATCGAACCCAACCAGGTGCCGGTGGACAACAAATTTATCGAATTCTGCAAAACGCCCCAGTGCCCGGGGTATGGCAGTTCCATGAGCTGTCCCCCCAATGTCAAGGGACCGGACTGGTTCCGGGAGTACCTCAAAACCTTTGACCAGGTTCTGGTGTTCAAGTTTGATGTGCCAACCAAGGTACTGCTCTCCGAGGAGCGCCACGAGGTGACCCGGCTCATCCATGAGACCGCTTCCGGGATAGAACTTTTTGCCCTGGCCAACGGATTTGCCAGGGCCAAGGGGTTTGCCGGGGGATCGTGCAAACAGGTCTTCTGCCAGGAATACCTGGGCTGCCGGGTGCTTTCAGGAACCGGAGGGTGCCGCAACCCGGACAAGGCGCGCCAGTCCATGTCCGGCATGGGGGTGGATTTTCTGGAGCTGACAAAGCGGTTGGGCTGGAAGATGGAGATTATCACCCAAACCACCAATGCCGACGAAGTGTCCATGGGCATGATGGCCGGAATGGTATTGCTGGGGGATTGAATCCATGGATAGCGGAATGTGGGTCTATGTGATGGCCATCGCCCTCCTGACCATGACGCCGGGGGTCGATACCATGCTGGTGATCAGGAACACCTCAAGGGGAGGGGTGCGGGACGGCATTGCAAGCAGTGTCGGCATCTGTTCCGGCCTTTTTCTCCATGCAACCATCTCTGCCGTGGGCATTTCCATGCTGCTTCTCAAGTGCGCCTGGGCCTTTCGGGCCCTCAAACTTGTGGGTGCCCTTTATCTGATCTGGCTGGGCCTGGTGAGTTTCAATGCGGCCCTTAAAGCCGGGAAGCTTGACAAAATCGGGAATGAAACAGCCGGGACGTTTTCCTTGAAACACTCCCTGTGGGAGGGATTTCTTTGCAACAGCCTCAATCCCAAGGCCGCGCTGTTTTACATGGCCTTTCTTCCCCAGTTCATCGATCCCGAACACTCGGCCCTGGCCCAGTCCCTCTTTCTTGCCGGGCTCCACTTTGCCATTGCCATGGTATGGCTCACCCTGGTGGCCATTCTGGTGGACAAGGCAAAGGTTATTTTATCCACGGTACGGGTGCGCAGGATATTTGACGTGGTCACCGGTTCGATCATGGTGTTTTTTGGGATCACCCTGGGGCTTGAGGAGTGATTTGTCTGCGCATGTTTTTAATCGGAGTTTCATATCTGAAAAAGGAGACGGTTTGGACGAGACAGACGCTTTTGACGGATACCTTGGCGTGGAAACCCCGCTGCCCGGATTGAACGACATTGAGGGCCCGACCATTCCCGCCACCATGAACCGGGTCATCGACAGCCATGTTCACCTTTTTCCAAAGATGATCTTTGACGCCGTCTGGAACTGGTTCGACACCTATGGCTGGCCCGTGCGCTACAAGCTTGGCTCCTCCGAGCTGCTCACCTTTCTCTTTGAACATAACATCGACCATGTGGTTGCCTTTCAGTATGCCCACAAGCCCGGCATCTCGACATGGCTCAATGACTACATGGTGAAGAAGGTGGCTGAGTTCAAAGGTCGTGTCACCGGGCTTGCAACCGTGTTTCCAGGGGAGGAGGGGGCGGTGGATATCCTGGATCGCGCCTTTGACCAGGGGCTCAAGGGAGTGAAACTCCATGTCCATGTCCAGTGCTTTGACCCTGTCGGCAAGGCCATGGAACCCATTTACGATCTTTGCGCCCGCAGGGGTATGCCCATGGTGATCCATGGGGGACGGGAACCCAAGAGCCCGGCCTATGCTTGTGATCCCTATGAACTGTGCTCCGCAGACAGGATCGAGCAGGTGATCCGCACCCATCCGGATCTGAAGCTGTGCATCCCCCACTTCGGCATGGACGAGTATGACGCCTACACCCGGCTCATCAATGACTATGACAACCTGTGGCTGGATACGGCCATGGCCGTTACCGACTACCTGCCGGTGGAGTCGCCGGTGAGCCTGTTGGCGTTGAGGTCGGACAGGATCCTCTACGGTTCTGACTTTCCTAACATTCCCTATGCCTGGGACAGGGAGCTCAAGTGCTTGGAGAGCTCGGGGCTTTCCAGGGAATCCATGGATCGGATCACCTGGAAAAACGCGGCCGAGCTCTTTGATATAGTCCTTTAGGGCCGTCCCTCACCCTGTTTGGCTTGGTGAAAAGCGGGAGATGATCTCCCAGGGAAAATCTCCCGCTCCCAACACGGTCTCTATTAAACCGTGTGCCGTCTGCGGCACTGTCAAGCCGCCTTGATCTCGATCTGCCTTGGCTTTGCCGCCTCTGATTTCGGCAGGTGGAGTCTCAGTACACCGTCCTTGAGCTCGGCATTGATCTTTTCGAGATCAATGGTCTGGGGCACGGAAAAGCTCCTGACATATTCTACATCGCCGAACTCCACCCAGTTGGCAGCCCCCTCCGCTTTGATCCCCCTGACGCCGGAGAGATGGAGTTTGCCGTTGTCGATGTCGATGGCAATATCCTCCTTTTTCACCCCGGGCATGTCTGCATGGAGTAAAATTTCGTTGTCGCATTCGTAGATATCCACCAGGGGGCGTACCTTGGGAATCCTGCGGGTGGTTTCAGGGTGTGTTTTGTCTCTTTTGACAAGGTCTGTTCTTTCGCCCATGATAAATCTCCTTTGTGATGATGTTCGTATTTGTTTTTTTTTGTGCGTTTTAGCTGATGGTGATCTGTTTGGGTTTTGAAGCCTCTGTTTTCGGCAGTCTCATGGTCAGAAATCCGTTTTCCACCATGGCCTCAACCCGGGCCGAATCCACATCCGAGGGCAGGGTAAAACTCCGCAAAAAGGTTGTGGTTCCCCGTTCGGTCCGGAGGCAGCAGTACCCTTCGGGGGCGTCGATCTTTCGCGTTCCGCTCACCTCAAGGTAGTTACCCTGGATCTTCACGTTGAGATCCTCTTTGGAAAAGCCTGGAACTTCAGCCAGGATTTCAAAGTGTTCTCCCTTGTCATAGAGATTTGTCCGTGGAACGCTGTCTGTGACGGTCCAGTTCGGATCATAGCCGAGGGTCTTGTTAAACTCGTTCATAACCCTGTCCATCCTGCTGTTAAGCAGATCTAAGGTTCCGAACATCCGGTCGATATCTTTCCAGTTTCCAAACATCATATTACCTCCTTTTTTATGGGTCGGTTGTTTGGGGGGCTGGCCCGGGTCTCCCGCTTGTTTACAATATTAGGCATGTATAATTTCATGTCAATATGTCTCATTACTTTTTTTTAAATTGCGTATTTCATTACTTTGAGGGTGTCGTTTTTTGATAGTAATGATGTGGTGGTCGTCTTCCTATAAGGGAGCCAGGAGGTGCCCGGGGAGGGGGGGACTTTTAAACATGGTGTGATTTAGGGTCCGCCGGGTTGCCTAATCGATGTTCACGTTATAACGTATCTCCCGGTTTGATTTTATCCTGAGATCAAAACCGTCAAACTATATATTTGTCGGATGAAAAATCGGATGAAAAAGAGGAAGAAAATTGAATTGAATTCCATATTTTCAAAACAGTCAATATTTGGTATTCATAACCAATGAAGACCATTATCGCAGCCGACATCGGTGGAACCAATGCCCGGTTCAAAGCCTTTGAAACCGATGGGCAAAAACTTTTTCCTGGAGGGGATATCCGGTTCCCAACCAAAGGGGTTGCTTCCTTTGAAGAACTCATGGAACAGCTCACTGCAAGTCCGTTCCCCCTCAAAGCCACCCGGGCCGACATGTTTGCACTCGCCCTGGCCGGCCCTGTTCAAGGGGGTGTGTATTGCTCTCCCCCGAATATCGGGTGGGCTGTGGACATGGGCGCGTTTTCCCGGCATTCGGGCATTTCGAATTATATATTGCTCAACGATTTTACAGCCCAGGCCTATGCCTGCCGTACTTCCATCATTGACAAAGCAATCACCGTGCTGCCCGGGAAAGCACAGCCTGACGGGGTCATGGCCGTCCTAGGAGCCGGGACGGGGTTGGGTAAAGCCATTCTCACTCCGGACGGAGCCGGCGGGTATCTGGTTTTGGCCTCGGAAGGCGGACACGGACTATTTCCCTTTGCCGGAGAACCGGAGTTCAGGCTTCAACGTTTCATCATGAACCGCACCGGATTAAGCCAGGTGATTTGGGAGCATGTCGTTTCCGGGCCTGGCCTGTCGCATATCCATGCCTTTTTGACCGGCAAGGAGGTGTCCCCTGCCGAGGTTGCGGCCCACGCCGCCAAACACACCGCTACCCTTCAATGGGCGTCGCGGTTCTATGCCCGGGCCTGTCGAAATTTTGCACTGGAAGCCCTCGCCACAGGCGGTGTCGTTATTTCCGGTGGCGTAGCCGCGAAAAATCCGGATCTTGTTCTTAATGATACTTTTCGCAAAGAGTTTCTGTATTGTGATACACATGGGGAACTCATCGCTGATATTCCTGTGCTTTTGAATATAAAGGAGGATACAGGTTTATGGGGAGCAGCCTTTGCCGCAATGCTCCGGTTGAACTGAATTCCGGAATTTTATAGATCCAGTCCCTTGGTGATCTTTTCGTCGGAAAGGGTGATGGCCGCATCGATCAGGGAGAGATGACTGTATCCCTGGGGGAAATTTCCAAGCAAGCGCTTCGTCGTAAAATCGATATCTTCACTTAAAAGCCCCACATGGTTGCTCAGGGAGAGCAGGTTTTCAAACAGCTCCCGTGCCCGCTGACGATCGCCGATGCGAAACAGGCTTTTCACAAGCCAGAACGTACACACGGTAAACGATGATTTGGGTTCGCCAAAGTCGTCGGAATTTCGATATCGGTACATCAAACCGTCCCGGCACAGACAGGCATCTGTCCTTTTGACCGTGCTTACATACATGGGATCGTCGGCGCAGATGAACCCGTAGTCCGCCATCAGCAGATTGGCGGCATCCAGGTGTTCCTCACCATAGGCCTGGACAAAGGAACCGAGCTGTGGGTTCCACCCGTGCTTCAGGATCTGAGCCTTGATCCTTACGGCATAGTCGGTCCAGGTCCGGGCGTACGCTTCCTTGTCGAAATAAAGAGCGATTTTGGCGGCCCGGTCCATGGCCACCCAGCAAAGCACCTTGGAGAAGGTGAAATGTTTCTTCATGCCACGGAATTCCCAGATCCCCCGGTCCTTAAGCCCCCAATGTTTCTCGACGTGTCTTGCCAGGGTGCGCACCACCGTCCAGATGCTCTCCCGGTTTTCAATGGTTCCCCGCTTGAACACGGACAGGTACTGGTCGATCACATGGAGCAATACCCCAAAAATATCGTTCTGTTTTTGGGAAAACGCCCGGTTCCCGATGCGCACGGGCTGGGATCCCTCATATCCCTGTAGAAAGGTGAGGCTTTTTTCCTTCAGGTTCTTCTGCCCTGTGATGCCGTACATGATCTGAATTTTTTCATCTTTATAACTCACATTTCGCTCTTTGAAAATTGAAAAAAAATCATTTAGCCTCACTCGAATGACATAGTGAGGCCCTAT
>JAEINR010000168.1 GCA_016342325.1 Desulfobacterium sp. | reverse complement strand
TTAAAACCAGTGCCGACAATGCTGAGTTCCTCTATTGACAACTGTTTTACTTTGTTCCATAAGAGCCGCACCCAATTCTATTAGCAATTTCAGGATGGTCTTTGTTAACAAAATAGTACACAGGATAAGGATAGTACAGCGCAATACGCGGGGCCACTGTAAGATCGGAATAATTCGTTTTTTCGTCGGACAGTTCGTTCCATGCCTCGTTGATGCCCCTCGGAAAATAATCAAACCTCCTTCCTGACAACATTTTAAAAAGACTGTCATATTTCACGGTTCCGACAACCGGTATGTTATTGGCGCGTAAAATTTCCATATCCGCCCACTGGCTGCCGAAACCAGCTTTGAACTGTTTTTTCAGCTGTTCCAACGTCTCGATTTCCGAGAAAGCAGAAAGGCTGTCTTTTCGTATAAGGCATACACGATACCCCAGTATACCTCTGAGAATTGGTATTCTGACAGGTATAAATCTTGATTCCCTCTCCTTGCTAAGGGCAAAAAAACCGACGTTCACTTTCTTTCCATCTTCCAGTAGAAGGAGGCCTCTCTTCTGTGTCGCTTTCACTGTAGCAGGTTCAAGAGAATACGGGCCGTCACTTTCAAGTGTACCGTCCATAGCAAGTCTGAGCAGCTCGATCCGATAGTTATAGCGAAGATCCGTCTGAAAATACCTGAGTGTCAGGGAATTTGAAAATGCATCGGTACTGATAAGCACCAGGATTATCGACAGAATCAGATTTATCTTTGCCACTATTTTCTCCGTTTTCATTCATCACTGCTATCAAATCTGTTCATTTTCAGAACCATTCCACAGCATCGCATCTATTTTTCCTATACTGTTATAATAAATTCAGCTACTTCTGTCTATCCGCAATATAAATATTTGTTTTAAAACCAGTTTTCAATTATATTTGTGAAACATTTTGCTTGGTCGCGTACCAAGTGCGCTTGCCAAATATAGACATCAACCCCACGCCTTGCCTTACTGACCTGGTCAAGTAAAAGTGGACACTTTTGTTAAACAGCCTTTTCCAAGAGCCACAGAATTTCATTTTTTTAGGGCTACCATAGCCGTGATAAGATTGGAGATAAAATTGCCTTTGAGCCTGGAAATTTTAGAAACATCGCCATTGCTGTGGGACTTTTCCATGGCTGGATAAGCGAGGGCGGGAACAGTCTAATAGATCTCCTTCACTATGGTGTGGGTCGGATTACCTGGCGAAAACCGGCCGGGTCCACCAGTCTGATACAATTGCTCCCAGTGTCTGCAATAAGGATGTTTCCGGCAAGGTCGCCGATGACAGAAAGAGGTCCATCTCACAAGGCCTCGCCGGCCGGTCCATTGTCTCCACCGTAGGCGGAGCTTCCCCCTGACCTGCCAGGGTCGTGATGATGCCGGTGGCAGTATCGATATTACGAACACAATCATTTTCAGTATCGCAAAAATAGACCGCAGTGAAACTCGGGGCAATCCTTACACCAACCCTCTTGGCCTCTGTTGCCAGTGGAAGACTTGCACTGACCATAACCACATCTCCATACCCCACAAAAGTGCAGTCTGACAACTTGAGGGTGTAGGTCACATCATCAAAGACAAAGGGTTCTCCATCGACCCATTCATGATGCCCGCTTTTATAGATAAATAAGGGTATCCAAAACAGACTTTTTAATCAAGAGCGAACGCAACTTAAGAATGTATATAAACGCCTATTAAAATTTAATTTTGATGGCCTTTTATTGATAGTGCCAGCCTTTCAATAAATTGACGCAAAGTATACTGTCGGATCATCATCAATATCCCCAGTGTAGCCTAGTATCTTTTTCTTCTGATAGAAATTGTCTTCATAGCCCATTAGTGAAACCTCCTCTCAAATCTATATTGATAATTTATTGTGGTGTGGAGTCTATTCCTTGCTTGACTTATCTTTGCTAAACAAAAGTCAAGGAAAGGCTTGAGTCGTTTCTTATGGATTCTGAACATTATGATCACCGATTTATCCGGCGCATTATTTTGTTACTAACAAATGACGACAAGAGTCAAAAGACGACAAGACCCCCCTTTTTCTCCTATTGACACGCGACAATATTCTCTACTGATTCGCCGATTTCCTCTTCGATTTCCTTCATGAATTGTCTTGCAGATTCCTGCGCGCGATCAAGCCCGGTTAAAAAGAATGAGTTTCCGTTATTGCGTTCACGCAAGGACGAGAACCTGCTATCTAAGGTAGTAGGCTGGTCATACTCAATCAAATAATCGACCAGCGGTACGAGTTTCTCCTCAATAGACCGTGGCACGAAGTCACGAGCGGGCAAGCCCAACTGATAGGCATCTGCGGCATTGAGACCGAAAAGAATGTGTGCTGCACAGACGTAGGCTTCCTTTTCATACTTCAACATCGACAGGAGTTTATAGCCCTCGACACCATGAAGTAATGGGTCATGTGTTATGTATCTCCCGATGTCATGAAGCAAAGCCGCAGACCAGAGGAAGGAACAGTCAATTGGACGGTTATTCGCTATAACATCGCCAACCCTCACCGCCGCTTCGGCGACAGCAAAACAGTGTATAGTCCAGCTATCGTCCCGACCGTACTCGGCTAAGATCCTCATAGATTCTTTGCGTGTTAGTACCCTTGGGTGATTCATTTTTACTCAATAAACCAGTTATTCACCAGTTTTTTTTCTGAATAACATATTGTTGCTGTATGTTATCCGGAAGGGTTATATATTTAATTACCCACAACGGAACTTATTTTAGGTACAACAAGATCAAAAAGATAGCAAGGGTGCTATCATCAAAAATCAAGATTATTGGAGATAAACCCTCTTGTGGGGAAGTCATCAGAGAGAAGCAACGGGTGATACCAATATTACAGCCGGACTGAAATTGACATAGATCCTTGGGATGGAATCCCCCGGAGGCTGCTCCTCTCGGTTGGGAACTCGGGTGGTGTCACGTGTACGGTTTCCGCAGAAAAGAAGATAAGTTACGGGCACAACACCATTGGTACATCTATGTTCTTTGTTCTAGCAGAAATACTTTTTTTCATATTCAGTCACTATATCTATTGACGCCACCGTTCCCATGGGGTATAAAGCCATCGTTATTTCATTGGGTGATCGTCCAATGGCAGGACTACGGACTCTGACTCCGTCAATCTAGGTTCGAATCCTAGTCACCCAGCCATAGAATAGATCAGGCCCCCAGCGTTTCTCGCTGGGGGCCTTTTTTGTTTTTTAATTTATACTATTTCCCAAACAGGCATCATGGTTCCAGTAGTGTGTATTCGATACGCGGGGAACGGGACGGGCATCGCTGATGGCCGTGTTGATCCGTTCCCGAAGTTCAGGTTCCAGCGTGTCCACGTGGGGAATTACTTTGACCTGGCCGACTTTCATCTTCATCGGCATTTTTTCCCCATCAACCCAATCCCCTTCCACCTCTTCCACATCCGCCAGGATTCCCTGCTTGGCAACCGCTTCTTTAATCGCACCCAGGGTGGCACGCTCACTGCCGTGGAGGAAATTCTTTGCGCGGATTTTCAGTTCCCCATCTGTTTCATTGGCGTTGGTGACTGCGGTGGGGGCGGGATTGGTCCCCCCGGTAATACCAGTAACGGGCTTTGCCAAAACAACCAGTTCATCTGCGGCAACCCCCAGGGTGTTTTCTTCCACATCCCTGGCAAGGACCCTTGCGGTGTTCTGGCCGTCCACCACGGTCACAGAAGCGGTGGTTTCATATTCCACATTACTGCCCACGGTCATGATCCGCATGCCCGGGGGAATAAAAATTGCCCCCCGGCTGCCCGGCGTCCGGGTAAATAGTTAACATGGATAACCGTACCGTTATCCGGCAAGTGGCAAGTGGCAAGTGGCCCCCCTCCTCCATCCATTGCAATTGGGTCCCATCCGCTGACAAGGCATAGTCCTTACCCTTGACAAAGGCATGGGATTGTCCGTTGCGGCTGCCATAGACCGCAATGATGTCTACAGCCGGCGATCGCTCCAGGGAATGGACATAGGGAGCATTCGAAGACGGAAACGGATGCTCCTCCGCGCTCACCCCCTTAACCAGGGAGGTGAGCAGATTATCCATTACTTCCGAATAGTTTCGTCGTCTAAAGCTCATGGAGAGAGTTCCAATGTTATGGGTCCGATGGTAACTGTTTGGGTTTCTCCAACCGGCAACACCTGCAGGCTGACATCGACACTTGACGGTCTTTCCACAGCAGGGGTGACAACCACATTCACGATTTTTCCAATGCGCGGTTCCCGTTGCAGGGCTTCCAGGATATAGAGCCGGACCAGATTGTGGGTGGTTACCGTATTCACCTTACCCACCAGTTCATGCAAACGGGATCCGTACCGGGGGTGTCCCAATGCCGAAAGCTCGCCCTGGGGAATACGGGATGGGGTATTGCTCGCCTTACTGCCCTGGACCGCAGCAGGCTTGCCTTCAATATTAACATCGTCACTCAACCCATCATCGATCTGTCCGGTAAAAGGATGGGGCAAGGGGATGGGCACCGGCCCTCCCGGCGAGGGAATCATAAGAATATGGGTGTCGGTCCCCAGAATTTGGTCCCCCTGTTTGGCTGCCGGCTGTCCCATGATTTACATCCTGTTATGGCGTTTCGTACGTGAATAGGTAAAGCAGGCATCAATTCAAGTTGATCACGGATCCTTTCAGATTCAGTTCACCCGAGGCTTCGATGTTGATGCTGCCGGTCATATTAATATCCGCCTGGCTTTCAATGATGATGGCGCCGTCCCGGGCAATGGCAACCACGCCTTTGCCCCCATCAACTTTTATTTCCACCACCGGGTCATCGTCCTTGAGATTGAGCTCCAGGCTGTCCCCCAGTTTAAAGATCAATTCCCGGCTGTCACCGCTGTGCAACTCCGCATGGACGGCATCGCTGTCTCCGGCACCCAGGGGCAGATGCAGAACCCCTTGGTTATCCCCTTCACCGGGGGCCGGTCTTCATCATTGTAGAGTCGCCCGGTAATAACCGTCGCATTAATATCCCCGCCGATAAACTGGACCAGCACCAGCTCGCTAACAGCCGGAATACCGACGGTGCCAATCCGCTGGGTGGCCACCGGCACCTTTTTCAAGACAATGCCGGAATCCCTCAATGCCACGGTGCACCCGTAATTGTCCTTGTCTGATTCCTCGGCATGGGAATGTTGCTCCTCCACCACACCCAGTTCTGCGGTGCGTACCCGACGGACCTCCTCTTGCACAATACGGCGTATGGTATCAAACAGGGTATGGGGCCTGGTCATGGTAGACCTTCATCTGCTGCTGACTTGCTGAACTCAATGACGCTGATAAACCCCAGCTGCTTGGAATAGCGATGGCCTACCCAACTGACCCGACAAGCCCCGTTCACGCTATCCTGGGGCACATCAGCGATCCCAATGGTACTGCCCACTTTCACCAGGGGCGCACCCGGCACAATGATCATACCTGTCAGCGCCATTTGACCGGCTGCATCAGCCAGGCTATCTGCCGCGGACTGGCCGGCTTCACTGCTTCTCAATGACGGGTCAGATGTTATACCCACCAGTTCCCCTTGTCCGGCATGGGCCGTAACCGGGGCTGGATCCTTTATGAGCCAGCTCCAGGCCTCCTGGCCCTCCCCCCCGGCCGCCCCTTCGCCAATGGTGGTAACGCTTTGGACAACAGGAATGGTTTCCTGTACCTGGAGAGACAAGATATCCATGCCATGGGTAAAGGTCTGCACGGCCTGACCCTCGGCATAGGGACCAAAATAGAGTTTCCCTTCCGGAGTAAAATAGGTGAGGTAACCGCTTTTCCTTGCCAATGTATTGATGTGTTCATAGGCGTTACTGCGGTCATCCAGGACATAAAAGGGAAGATCAATACCGCTTTCGACGGTATCAATGCCCACGCCTGCCTGGCCGGCAAGGTCATTCACGATATCCCCGGCACTCTGTTGTTCGTAACTTTGATTAATGCGCAACCGTGACAGCAAACTCCCCCCGTCCCCCCCCTGGAGCCGTCGGGCCCCATGGAGGCTAGAGCTGATATGATCAACCATGGCCGTAAACACCAACTCAACGGCACTGTCCTCATACCCCAGGGAAATGGTGCCCGGGTCATCCAGGGCCACTTCAGGTGCGTCCCTGTTTGCCGCGATTTCCACCGTTACCACGTCCACAAAAGGCGCCTGTCCCATTTCCACATTCAACCGCACCACACTGGATGCCCAGTGATCGTCCGCACCCAGCCCCACGCCTGCGGTTAATCCCCCGGCAGTGCCGCCGCTGCCAAAATTGACTTCAAACGCCGGTCGCCGCACAAAATCGCCTGCCTCGTTATTACCCGGTATGTTAAATGCCATATGAATCAGACCTTGTTTAGAGTAAATGGTATAGGGTAACCCTTTGGGTATAGGTCAAACGGGTATCTGCCGCTGTCCCGTGGATCAC
This sequence comes from Desulfobacterium sp., assembly GCA_016342325.1. GTDB lineage: Bacteria > Desulfobacterota > Desulfobacteria > Desulfobacterales > Desulfobacteraceae > Desulforapulum. The sequence goes on along the minus strand of JAEINR010000168.1, from coordinate 1,018 downwards.
CTGGATATTCAGCGTAAACCCTTGGGGGGTACTGTCTGCATGTATGGAATCAAATCCCCATGGTTCGCTGGTTATTTTTTCCCGGGTTCGTGCCGCCATTGCCAATGAAACAAGCGTACGATCCGGTTTTGTAATCGTGAACCGAACCCCTTGGGCTGCCACGGGCCAGCCAATGTCAAGGGGAGCCCCTAACAGCTTTATTCTTGTACCCGACCCAAGCACATAGGTATTTTCGGTTGCGCCCCGGGCAAGGGCGGTGGCAATAAAAGACCCTGCGTCACTGCGGGTGATGAGAACAGATCCGTCACACCCCCTAGGCGGAACTTGCATCACGCAGGGTTGAGATCTTAAGATTTAATGATCCTTCAGGCATATTTTTTCTCTTAACAGGGCGAGTCCATGCCCTTTATCGTCAATTAATCGTCCGATCCAAAGATATCCGTTAACGGTGAAAGACTCTCCTCCAATCCACTGGTAGCCGACTCAGACCATCCAAGGCACTGGTCAGAGGGGGCGTAGGGTTGGTCACATCCGATACGCTGCCAAGGGAATCTATCAAGTCCAGTGCGCCGGTCACTGAGTCCAAGAAATCACCAGCCTGATCAAGCAGGCCGGTATCAAGCGCCCCCAAGGGATCAGGCGGCGGTGGCGAGCTTTCCTTCCCGGAACTTCCCCCGCAATTCCTCCAAAAACTCATTCCGGGTCTCATCACCGTACAGGCTGCCGCAAATAGTAACCCGGGTCGGGCCGGTATTCATATCTTGGAAAAGACTGCCGACACGACCTGGAATATCCAGTTCAACAAAGTTTCTTTTTTCCAGGGATTGAACGGACTGGATCCGGGGAATTCCCCAATCACCCAGCACTGGCTTTACATTCATGATAAATCCACTCCATGACGCCTGGCTTGTTCAACAAGGACCTCATTGAATAGAGTATAATAGTAAATGTTCGGCTTAGTCATTCATGCTGTAAAATCTGATTGTTCTTCAAATCAAAAAACTACGGGACACGAACC
>JAEINR010000167.1 GCA_016342325.1 Desulfobacterium sp. | reverse complement strand
ATTGACAGTGAAAATTTCTGCGCTGTTCTGTCCGTCAACAGCAAAATAAGTGCCAACCGTCAATTGCGGTCATAGCTAATTATGTAGCAGATTTAATTAAAAAAAAATATATTTTTAATGACAACTATCTCAAGATACTAAGAAAACAATTTCCAGACATATATTTATCTGACGATGAAGTATATCGTCAAGCTTTTAGTAATTACAAGAAACATGAAGATTTTTCAAAACATCCCCTTTCAAAATTAACGTTTGATATTACAGAAGAACTTGGGTTGATATAGGAAGTTAATGTTGAGCCTCCCCCAAAAAACTGGAGAGCAAGTTAAACCACATTTTTACAGTTATCAAAACAGAAAAATGCTACGGACTACGCCGCAAAGTGTCATGTTGAGCTTAAAGATAAACGAGAAGTGGTAAGATTAAGATAAAGAAGTATATTACTGATCCTTTTCTTGAAAAAAGAATTGTCAATTATGATAAATGGCTAAGCAAATGGCAAATTTCAGCATCTTCAAAAGTCATCCCGGTTTCAGAGTTACTTAGCGCAAAACACTGGGTATTGCCGACAGAGCAGGTTATGGAGATACTTACTGTTGATGCAAAAACAATGATATTGAGAGAAATGAAAATCGGCTAAGAAAAATATCTTTCATAAGCTTCATCTTTATGGTGTTATGGTCACGGTTTCAGGTTCTCATTGGTGGGTATGCCGTAAAATACCTTTCCGAGACATTCTATACTATAAGGAGAATTGTTGTGAGAATAACAACTCGTTTAAAATACAGCCTTAACCCATTGTTAAAATTCTAAAATGAATTAAACGATAGCTCCCAGAAATAGCAAGCTGTTTAATTGGTTCGACCCTTTGCTGAAAAAAGCGTTTGTTCCGCCCGGAGCCACCGGACGGAACAAACGCTTTTAATGACAAGAAGGGCGCTTAGTGGGCAAGGCCTCCTCCAAGCACCTTGTACAAGCTGACCCTGTTGGCCAGTTCCTGGCGCTGGAGGTCGATTTCGGCGGTCTGGGAAGCAAACAACGACCGCTGGGCATCCAGCACACTTAAAAAGGAGTCAATGCCTTCGTTGTACCTTTTCATGGAGAGGTCGTAGGCATCCTGACTTGCCCGGACCAGCATGCGCTGGGCCTCCAGCTGCTGCCCCAGGGTCTTTCTTGCGGCCAGGGCATCTGCCACTTCCTTAAACGCCAGTTGCAGGGTGTTTTCATATTGAACCACGGCAATTTTCTGGTCAATCTTTGCAGCCTTTAACAGGGTCTTGTTTCGTTGGCCATTGAAAATGGGGACGGAGATGGATGGCCCGATTCCCAATCCGGCATTGTCAGAAGAGGAGAACAGGTCTCCAAGGTCGGAACTTGAGTAGCCAAGATTACCGGTCAGCGCAATCCGCGGGTAAAAGGCGGCCCGTGCTGCGCCGATATTGGCTCCGGCCGCTTTCAGTGAGTACTCGGCTCCGAGGATATCCGGGCGTTTGAGGAGCACCTCTGATGAGAGCCCCCCAGGGATCTCTTCCATGACCGCTGTTTCGTCAAGCGCTGTTGACATGGGAACAGAGAAGCCCTTGGTTCCCATAATGGCCACCAGGGCGTTTTTGTCCAACAGCACCAGGCGGGTAAACAGGATCGTATTCACCCGGGCGGATTCCAGGGCAATGCGGGCCTGGGACAGGTCCTGTTTGGTGGCCACACCGTTCTGGCAGCTTTTGTTCACCAGCTCGTATGTCTGCTGTCGGGTTTCCAGGGAATCTTTGGACATCTCCAGGGTTTGCAGGTCACTTGTCAATTGAAGGCAGGCATTGGCTGCCTGGGCGATCAGTGAGATGGTGATGCTCTTCCGGGCTTCATCGGTGGCCAGGTACTGGTTCAGGGCGACGTTGCCCAGGCTGTCGATGCGACCGAAAAAATCGATCTCATAGTAGGGCATGGCAAGGCCGGCCTGATATTTATCCACAGCGTTGCCGTGGAAATCGCTTTGATAGTCCCCGGTGCCGGCGGCATTGAGATCCGGCAGCAGCTTGGAGCGTTCAATGTTGTAGAGGGCCTGGGTTTTCTGAACACTGAGCACCGCTTTTTTCAAGTCCCGGTTGTTGGAAAGGGCTGTTTGGATCACCGTTTGCAAATCCTGGGAAAGGAAAAACGTTTTCCATGGAATATCGGTGACAAGCCCCTGATCGGTTTTCGTGCTTGCCCCACCCTGAATCGACGACCAGTCCGGGGCGGTCACATTTTCCGGGCGCTGATATGTCGGGGCAAGGGAGCACCCTGAGACCATCAGGGCAGCCACGATCATACATGCAATTTTATTCATTTATATTACCTCACTGTTGCTTGGTTCCAGTGCTTTTTTGTTCTTGGTTTTTAGTGATGAGATGCGCTCAATGAGAACAAAAAACAGAGGCACAAAGTATATGGCCAGAAAGGTCGCCCCGATCATCCCGCCGATGATGGCAATACCGATGGCGTTCTGACTGGCCGCACCGGCACCGGTGGATTTGGCAAGGGGCAACACCCCGAGCACAAAGGCCATGGAGGTCATGATGATCGGCCGAAACCGCAGCTTGAATGAGGTCAGCGCCGCTTCCGCCAGGGGCGTTCCCGATTTATAAAGCTCTTTGGCAAACTCCACGATCAAAATGGCGTTCTTTGCGCACAGCCCCACGGTGGTGAGCAGGGCCACCTGAAAGTAGACATCATTGCTCAGGCCGAAGGCGAGGGTGGCGATCACCGATCCCACAACCCCCAGGGGCAATGCCAGCAGTACGGAAAAGGGGATGGACCAGCTCTCGTACAGGGCAGCCAGGCTCAGGAACACAATGATAATGGAGATGGCATACAGGGCAGGGCCCTGGGAGCCGGCGATCTTCTCCTCATAGGAGGTGGTTGACCAGGCGTACCCGATGCCTTCGGGGAGTTCTTCGGCCAGCTTTTCCATTACAGCCATGGCTTCACCCGTACTGACACCGGGGGCATTGCCTCCCTGGATATTGATGGAAGAGTATCCGTTGAAACGCTCCAGCCGGGGCGACCCATAGGTCCAGTGGCCTGTGGAAAATGAGGTAAAGGGCACTATTTTTCGATGTCAGAGGGCTGCATCCGGTCCTTGGCCTGGCCCTGGACATAGACCTTTTTCACACGCCCGTTGTCCATGAAGTCATTGACATAGGCAGACCCCCATGCGGTCTGGAGGGTGGCGTTGATCTCCCCGATGGAGAGCCCCAGGGCCCGGGCTTTTTCCATGTCGATTTCAATCTTGTACTGGGGCACGTCATCCAGCCCGTTGGGTCGAACACCCACCAGTTTGGGGTTTTGGCGGGCCTTGCCCAGAATCTGATTCCGCGCGTCCATGAGTTTTTCATGGCCCACGCCCACATAATCGATGAGCTGGAGGTCAAATCCGGAGGCCGTTCCAAGGTCAATGATGGGCGGCGGATAAAAGGCAAAGATCATGGCGTCTTTGACCTGGGACATGGCCCGGTTGATCTTCCCGGCAATGGACATCACCGACTCATCACGGTTCTCCCACTCCTTGAGGTTGACAAAGGAGATGGCGGTGTTCTGCCCGTAACCGGAGAAGCTGAAGCCTACAACGGTCATGTACTCACGGAATTGATCCGCCAGGTTGCCGTCCAGGTAATCGGTATACTTTTCAATGGCCGATGCGGTCCTGGCTGCCGTGGAGGAGGCGGGGGTGGAGACCTGAACCATGAGCACGCCCTGGTCCTCATCCGGCAGGAAGCCCGTGGGAATGCGGACGAACAAAAAGCCGAGCCCCACAAAAATCAGCAGGTAGACCGCGATGGAACGTTTCCAGTTGCGTGTGATTCGGCCTGACGCGCTATGGCTGACATCCCGGACCGTGTTGAACATCCGGTTGAACAACCCGAAAAAGCCGGTCTTTTTCTCCTGGTGGCCCGGGGCGACGGGCTTGAGAATGGTGGCACACAGCACCGGGGTCAGGATCAGGGCCACAATCACCGAAAAGGTCATGGCGGCCACAATGGTCACCGAGAACTGGCGGTAAATGGCACCGGCAGATCCGGAGAAGAACGCCATGGGAATAAACACAGCGGACAGAACCATGCCGATTCCAACGAGGGCGCCGGTGATCTGGTCCATGGATTTGCGGGTCGCTTCCAGGGGCGACAGCCCCTCTTCCGCCATCACACGTTCGACGTTTTCCACCACGACAATGGCGTCATCCACCAACAGGCCGATGGCCAGGACCATGGCAAACATGGTCAATGTGTTGATGGTAAAACCAAACAGATGCAGGGTTGCAAAGGTTCCCAGCAGGACCACCGGAACGGCCAGGGTGGGAATCAGGGTCGCCCTGAAGTTCTGCAAAAACAGGAGCATCACGAAAAAGACGAGGATAATGGCCTCAAAGAGGGTGTGGACCACCGACTCAATGGAGATCTTCACAAAGGGCGTGGTGTCATAGGGAAAGGAGTAGCCCACGCCATCCGGCAGGTACTGTGACAACTCAGCCAGTTTATCCTTCACGCGTTTGGCCGTATCCAGGGCGTTGGCCCCGGTGGCAAGGCTCACCCCAAAGGCTGCGGCAGGCGTACCGTTTCGCTCAACAACGGTGCCATAGCTCTCTTCGCCCAGGGAGATGGCGGCCACATCTTTCAGGCGCACCTGGGACCCGTCTTCGTTGACGCGCAGAATAATGTCTTTGAACTCGTCCACGTTTTTCAGCCGGGACTGGGCCAGGATGGTGGCGTTGAGCTGCTGCCCGGAAACGGCGGGCAGGGCCCCGAACTGTCCGGCGGATACATCGATGTTCTGCTCGGAGATGGCGTGGAGCACCTCGTTGGTCGACATATTGTAGGCATACAGCTTTTCCGGGTTGAGCCACACCCGCATGGCATAGGGAGAGCCAAAGGTGCTCACGGACCCGACACCCTTCACCCTTGAGACGGGGTCCTGGATGCGGGAGGACACAAGGTCCGCCAGATAGGTCTGGCCGATCTCCGGGTTGGTGGAGTAGAAACTTGTCACAAACAGATAGGAGGTCGAGGCCTTCTCCACCACCACCCCCTGGGCCTGGACGGCCGCCGGTAAAAGTGGCATGGCGGTCTGTACCTTGTTCTGCACCTGGACCTGGGCGATGTCCGGATCTGTGCCCGGCTCCAGGGTGACAATGATCTCCACTTTACCGGTGGCATCGGAGGAGGACTTGAAATACCGCATGTTATCGATGCCGGTCAGCTGCTGTTCAATGACCTGGGTGACTGAGTTTTGAACCGTATCTGCCGAAGCTCCCGGGTAGAATGTGCCTACGGAGATCTGGGGCGGAGCCAGGGTCGGGTATTGTTCCACCGGCATCTGGGGGATGGATAAAATCCCCGCCAGCATGATGAGTAATGCGATCACCCAGGCAAACACCGGGCGATCAAGAAAAAATCGTGACATGATATGCTTCCTTATTCCATGATGCTGTAAAACTACTGGGCAAGAGCCAGGGTTGACGGAGATGCTTCCACTTCAACGCCGGGGCGAAGTCTTTGAAAACCTTCCGTGACAATGGCATCGTTCTCATTAAGGCCCGTGGTTACAATCCAGCTGTTCCCATGGGAGCCCTCCACTTCAATGGGTTGGGGGTGGACCTTGTTCTCCTTGTCCACCACCCAGGCCACCATTTTTCCACTGGGCTGTAAAATAGCCGCTTTCTGCGGAATTAAAAGCACCTGGGCTTTATCCAGAAACAGGGTGGCACTGACAAAAAAACCGGGATACAGCTCTTCCTCAGGGTTGGGAAACAGCGCCCTCAGCACCACAGACGAGGTGGTCGGATCCACGGTGACCTCTGAAAACTGAAGTTCCCCCATGTGGCCATACACGCCCTGGTTGTCCCCATAGTCGAGTCTGACCATGACCTTGTCGGTGTTGATACTTTTCTGTTTGAGTTCAAACAGTTTTTTCCTGGCCTGCTGCATGTCCACATAAATGGGATCGAGCTGGGTAATCTCAGCCATCATCTTGGCCTGATTGGCCGTCACAAGGGCTCCTTCGGTCATCGTTGATTTACCGATACGCCCCGTGATGGGCGCATAGACCCGGGTATAATTCAGGTTGATCTTTGCCCGGGCCACCGAGGCATTGGCCACGGCAACCGAGGCACGGGCCTGGAGCCATGCGGCATGGGCATCATCGTATTCCTGGCGGCTCACTGCCTTGTCTTTCACCAGTCGGCCATACCGCTTTTCACGGGCCTGGGCCGCCTCCATCTGCGCCTGGGCCTTGAGGAGATCCGCCCGGGCAGAATCGTACACAGCCTGGTAGGTTGACGGGTCAATCTGGTAAAGGGGCTGCCCCTTTTTTACCATTCCGCCCTCTTGAAAAAAGCGCTCGAGCACAATTCCTGTGACCTGGGGTCTGACTTCCGCCACTTTAAAGGCGTTGACCCGCCCGGGAACGGTTTGGGTATATTGAATGGCTTGTTTTTTCAATGTTATGGTGGAAACCGGGGCTTTGAAGGCGACCCCTCCCTGGGCCAGGGCGGAAGAGGTGATCAAAACGAGTCCCAGAGCCATGGGGACAAACAGTCCCTTGACACCTGACGGGAGATGTAAACGATAAAACAGGGATTTTATTCTTCCAATCCTCATGATTGTTCTCCAAAAAAATTAGATAGTTTATGACGTACTCCCCCACTAAAACCGGGGGTTGTAAATGATGAACCGCGTATAAACACACCTGATCGGCGCCCGGGTGTGCATTGTGGGCAAACAGCCCGTATCTCAAAAAAAATGACCCCCGGCAATGGCGCCGGAGGCCGATTCAATTCAGTGGGAATTCATTGTTGGTTTTTGGGTTATTAGAACTGAAACCCCAGATTCGACAGGATTCGAAGGTGGGCCTGGTGCATCACCTTAATCTCCTCCTCGGATAACCCGTTGAACACCAGGGCTGAAAATTCAGCCACAATGGGAGCATACTCTTTCAGAACCGCCCGTCCCGGGTCGGTGAGGAACACAAGCAACCGCCGTTTATCCCCACCATCGGAGCGTCGCTGGACATAGCCCTTCTGTTCAAGGGCAACGATGATGCGGGTCATGTTGTGCCGGTTTTTGTGGGTGAGCCTTGCAAGCTGGCTTTGATGGGTCCCATCTTTTGTCGTGAGCACGCCCAGCACCACATAGTTTTCCGGGGTAATGGCATCTCCCGCCGCTTCAAACCGCCGCCGGATCCCTGCACTGATTTCAAGATCCATCAGATGGATAATCATTCCTCTGGCATCCCGGTTCGGAAAAGCAGGGTTGTCGAAAAGTTCAAACTCTTTGAATTGTGTGTTTTTTGTTGTCATGGTAACGTTACCTTAGCAACAAATTAATGACAGGTCAATAGCGTCATTTTATTTTTAGGGGAGGATAGAGGTTGAAAAGACAACGGTGTATGGCAAGACAGACCTGCAAAGCCGTGCTCAATCCATTGTTCTGTAAGTCCGTATTTTAATACGGATAATGCACTTGCATATGTAAATATTCGGCTTAGTCATTCAGAATTTATTTTTTCAACAACACCCTAAATTTTTTGTTGAGAGG
>JAEINR010000166.1 GCA_016342325.1 Desulfobacterium sp. | reverse complement strand
AATCAAGCGATCAAAAATGGGGAACAAAAACAGGAACAAACATTATAAGGGGATTGGGCTGATTTGCATCAGCCCAGATCAGGGGTATAAACCCGGGGCGGTTCCCTGGGGCAGGAAACTTCAATTTAAGATACGGAATAAAATTCAGCACAGGGACGAGACTCTCATAAAAGCTTTGCTTGCCCGATCCGGCCTTGTCCGTCCAGGAGGGGCGAGGATTGGCGAGTATGTGGACCAGGGGAAAAAATATATTTCTCCCCATCTCCATGGCGAAGCTATTTTAACCGTTGGCACCAGTCTGTCGGAGATCAAAGAGCGCTCCTGCGGCATCATTGCCATCGGTCCCTTTGGATGTATGCCGAACCGGCTGTCAGAGGCCGTATTGGGCGTGGTGATGGACAAGGAGAACCTGCCTTTTCTGGCCATCGAAACCGATGGTGCCCCTTTTTCCCAGCTGGTGGAGGCGCAACTGGAGACGTTTTGCCTGGGAGTAAAACGGTTGCACAGGACCAGGTGTAGTGATAAGGAAAAACCTTTGGATTCTCCTTGACATGTTTTCTCAGATTCAATAATTACTGGTTTGACTTGTTTACGTTGACTCTTTTACCGGAATGAAAACAATGCCTTTAATGTTGAAAAACAATCGGGGGTTTACCCTAATTGAAATCGTGGCGGTACTGATCATTCTTGGTATCATATCGGCCGTTGTTGCGACCAGGGCTGGAAACAACGATGTGGATCTTGCCGCCCAGACCGAGGTGATCAAAGGCCACATCCGGTACGCACAGACCCGGGCCATGGCAACGGATGACAGTCCTGCCAACCTGCCCACCTGGGGGGTCTGCACCAATAATACCGGCACCCGGTACTGGCTTTACAACCGTGATAACACCATTCCGGTCCCGTTGCCCGGCCAGGAGAATGCAAGGGTCTCCCTGACAGATGTCGGGCTCACCTCCATGACCGTCTTTGACATCTCCTTTAACGACTGGGGTGTTCCCTTTGATCCAACCGGACCGTTGCCACTGTCTGCCAACCGTTCCATTACCATCAATGATGACGGTGATTCAGATACGTTCACCATTATTCAGCAAACCGGGTTTGTCCAATGAGAAACAAATGTGCGTTCAAAAACAGCAGCGGATTTACCCTGCTGGAGATCATCATCACCCTGATCGTGGCCTCGATCCTTGGGTCCATGCTGGTTTCCTATTCTGGAACGGCGCTGCAGCAAAGCGGAAAGCCCGCCCTGGACACCATGGATAGCCAGTCCATGGGGGTTTGCCTTGACTGCATCGTTCAATCCTACAGAACCTCTTTTGATGTGGACGACCTTGCTTCAGATATCCGTAGCGGAGCGTTTAGCACCCCTTGTCCCGATAACATGATCGGTACGCTCCAACAGTTGCGGTACGACAGTTCCACCAACTCCTTTGTGTCGGATGTCGGCGGGTCGTTTCTCGGGGTGAACATCACCGGGAAATCCGGGTTGACCTACAGCATGATTTTTTAATCAAAACAGTGAGCGTGTGATCCATGGGAAAAACCAATAGTTCAGGCTTTACACTTATTGAAGTTATCGTATCCCTTGTGCTTGTGGGAATAATGGCCACCGTGGCCGGCCTTGGCCTGGTCCAGGCCACCCGCTCTTTTTTGTTTGCACGGGAGGTGGGCGTCCTGACCCAGAAGAGCCACTATGCCATGGCACGGATGCGTAAGAGTATCCTGAACATGCAGTCCGGAAGTTACGAGAAGATCAGTGATACCGCCTTTAAGGTCGTTCGGAACGGCCAGGATGAGTGTTTTTCCCTTGACCCGGCATCGGGTAAACTCTACCTGAGTGATGATGATACCCTTCTGACCAAATATCTTTTGGCCGACAGGATAAGCAGCTTTTCACCCGGTGCGATCATTAATTCACGGGTCACCCTCACCCTGGGCGTCAAAGGGGACAATTCCCCGGCCATCTCCTTTACCGATACCATTTATCCTAGAAATCAAGCGCCTTCGGATGCTGATCTTGATCTCTCTTCACTGGGCATGGATGCCGGTTCCATGGGGGCGTTCTGCTTTATCCGGACCGCCCTCAATCGCCAAGGGGATTCTCCTGCTGTGAGGCTGTTCAGGCAGTTCCGGGACCAATACCTCCTTGACTGGTCCGGCGGACGAAAACTGGTGGCGTTCTATTACCGCAACAGCCCGGGGTGGGCAGGGCATATTTCCGGCAGCCCCTTGGCGGGTTCCGTGGTTCGGTTGCTGCTGTTGCCCTGTGTGGGAATGGTGTTCCTGCTGCTGTATTATCCCGTGGGACTGATCGCCTTTCCGTGTATTGCCTGGCTGCTCACACGGCTTTTTACAGGCGTTGTTAAAGCCCGGAAGGGGTTTATGCCATTGGCCCAAGGTGCCTCGGGCAGCATTCTCATCGGTTTGATCATCACCATGCTGATCATGGCCGTGCTGGGGGCTGCCATGGTGACCATGTTCAGTTCGACACTCATGAATACCACCACCTCCGGTTTGACCCAGCGGGCCTACTACCTGGCGGAATCCGGTTACCATTATGCCCTTGGTCAGAAAAAAGAGTCGACCACGGACAGCGACTTCATCAGCACCCTGAACCTGGGAGGGAACATTACCCTCCAGGGGGGCCAGTTTTCTTTCCAGATGGAAACCTATTGGTATGATATTTCAACCCAGGGCACTTCCATGATGGTCACCGTTCCCGGCGGTACCGGAAGTGGCGTCACCATTCCAAACACCGTCCAGAGTGGAGATGTGCTGCCCTTTGTTTTCACCAACGTCAGTAACGGGACCCAAAACCTTGCAAGTTGCAGGGTGTCGTCCAGGGGCGATGACAGCATGCGCCTTACGCCGACGACAGCCCTTGGGTTTATTCCGGATATGACCTGGCCGGTGTTACCCGGCGCATTTCCCGCCGCCGCCCAGACCTTGAACGCAACCGAGTGGGGCACTGCGTCCTCCAACTCCCTCAGGCTGGCAGGCCCTGTGGACGCACTTCCCCCTAAGAACGGGGTGATATGGGTCATTGACGGAAATGCCAAACCCTGGGTTCTCCAGTATGATGCCCTGGTCAACAATGACCTGACCGGGATTCACTATTATAACGATTCCAAAGGGCCGGACTTTCCTTCCGGGGGCATCCAGGTGACCGCTAATACCGTTATCTCCTTTGTTCAGTTTGCCAAGATCGATATCACGGGCCGGGTCAATCCAGGGGGCCTCGACATCTCCCAGACCATCTCCTATTTCCAGCCACTGCTGAGGCTTCCTTCCCGGGTGAGCGGCGGGGGGGCGGCACCCCCTGTCCGAAGCATCATGGGGTCCCATAGCCGGGTGACCCAGGGCGGACATGAGATGATCAAAGTGGACCAGACCCAGTCCACCTATGCCTACATGGCGTCGGAAAATATATTTCAGCAGGAGTCCCTGGCCGTTGTTGACTGGAGTGACCTGAACGAGTCCAATTTCCTGCGGGACCTCTGGAGAAATTCAGACAACCGGCTGAGCTATGACCTCCAGGCAAAGATCAAGTTTACCGCAACAGAAGATGACACCCTGTCCGACACCACGTCGGAAGATTTTTATATTAACCATCCCGGCTGTTACATGCCCGGTATTTCCTTTCGGACCAAGGGACCCAACAGCGGCTCCGAGCATGACTGGGTCTATTACGGGCTCTCCATCATGCGGGGGATCCAGGGGCGGTCGGATCCCATCGAGACCGGGTCCGGGTGTGAGATTTCAACCTACCGCACCGAGGAAGACGATATTTCGGACAACCTCTTTGCCAATCATGGTTCCAACAGAAATACGGCACGGATCAGCACCTGCTCGGAATCTGATTTTACGCCCGCCACGTGGGACGATGAGCCTCCCCTGGACGGCATCCCCTACCTTGTCCTGTGGCAGAAAAACGTGAGCCAGCGCCCCGCCGGCTGCTCCTGGGTAGAATATTCGCCCTGGGAATGGCTTTCCTACGTTCCCCTGCTGGAGTACGAAGAGGTGACTCTCCACTACTATTATCCCCTCGAAAGAGGCGTTAAATATTATTATAACGATGATGATTCTTTTGAGCTTAATTCAGATGATTATACCGAAAGATATGAAACCCTTCAGGAAGGACAAATTCCAGGCGACAGGCGAAACCAGAAATTAGGGACCAAGGAGGATGGTGCAGGGTGTGATCCCGAGTTTCATATGTACAGCACATCCTATAAGGCCTACAAGCTTAAAGATCCCTATAACCTGTTCGGCACCACCACCGTGGACGGGGTGACCATCCTGGGGCATTTTGCTCCCCACTTCCAGCCCCAGGCCCCGGGGGATCCGGTGAGGGATCCAGGTACCATTGACCGTTACGCTCACGAGTATAAGGGAAAACCGGTTTCCAAGTGGGGCGATGATCCCTCCTGCCCGGTGGGTTACATTGTCAAGCCCCTTTCCATGTTAAGGGGAAATGAATACCCGGATTTTGCCAATACCAAAGAAAAATACAGGAATTTTGCCGCCAGGGCCAACTACCGGATTTACCCCAAGCCCTGGGTCACCCTGCTTGCCAAGGTGTATGAGATGGAGGGGGATCTGGATTGTGACCCCACCACCGGGGATAACGGTCAAGAGCGGGTCAATGCCATCTCCGCCTTTATTACGTCCCCGGATGATCTGGGGAGTAATGAAAACAAAAAGGACAGCATTCGTCGGGGCCAGGGGATTGGTACCTTTCACTGGCCTGAGGACGGCGACTATTTTACCAAGGCGGTCTGGGGTAAAGGCCTTGCCGACAAGAAAAAGGGATATACCAGCAAGGTCATTGACAAGCCCAGCTGGATGATCGGGTGTGTGGGCAGTGATATCAAGTCCGTTGAGATTGGAAGGGATGATGACGATGATCCTGTGACCACCTTTACGGGAACCTTTACCACCGAGGATTATAACTTTACCACCGAGGATATTCCTGAGTTTGGTCTTCACACCCTTGGCATCAGCAGCCCCGATCCCAATGATATAAATGGGAATCCCAATATTCCCACCGGTGCAATCCTGGAAGCCCACAGGGAAACCGTTTATTTTGCAGATTTTTACTGGTCGGTGGTCGGTGAGAAGAATGCCCTTTTGCCCGGCATGCAGTCCCAGTAGGCCTTGAGATATGCTGAAATATTTTCTGGGTTTCTGGATAAACAGCCGGGGGGTGCTTTTCGACATTGTCAACGGCGCCTATTACACGATTATTTTGACGGCCATTGTTATCGGCTGTGTCTTTCTTTACCGGAAGATGATTGCCCTTGGGTATGAACGAAAACGGGTGCTCGGCTTTTTGCTCACTTTCTTTTGCCTGGCGCTTCCCCTGGGTTATTACAGCTCCAGGGCGGCCAACATGTTTTACTACCCTGTCAGCTATTGGAACATTCATCTTTTTATGGACCAGTTGCTCCGGGGAACCAAGCACACCTTCCATGCCTGTCTGATTGTACCGGTTATCATGACCGGGATGCTGATACGGTTGTTCCGGTTTCGATTCTGGCAGGTGTTTGATGCCATTTTCATGCACATTCCCCTTGTCCATGCCATTGCCAGGGTGGCCTGCCTCATGGCCGGATGCTGCTGGGGCCACGAGATCTGCCTGGAGGTGTTTGGAACCCAGGTTCGCTTTCACAATCCCATTCCCCTGTATGAGAGTTTGTTCAATCTATTGCTTTTTTTCTTTTTAAAGCGCGTGTTCGCCCTGGAGCACGAAGAAAAAAAAGTGTCCGGTTTTTTGTTTACTCGGATTGCCCGGATCAGGGTCGATGGCAAAATCGTTGCGCTCTATCTTGGGTGTTATTCCGTATACCGGTTCAGTATTGAATATATCCGCACCAATCCGGTTATTGCCTTTGGGCTGACCCAGGCCCAGCTTGTGATGATCGGTTTTTTTACCATGGCCGGTTTCATTGTGCTCAGAAGTAAACTCAAGCGAACAGAGAAAACAGAGCGAACTGCCATTCCAAGCCGAAGGGATTGTTCCTCTTTGGCCGGTTTTCTTGTTTCCTATATGCTGCTTGTTTCACTGGTGGTATCCCTGTTTTATTTTAACCTCATTGACTGGCCGTTCAGGGGGTATCATTCCAATGCAAAACTCTATTATAACGTTTTCCTCTATGGGGTGTTTGCCGGACTGTGCTCGCTGCTGTGTTTTTGGTTGAATCGGGTTGATTCCAATTGGCTCAGGTTCTTCAGGTGGAAAAAAATCTCAAATGTATTCTGGCTGGGATTGCTTATCAGCTGTCTCTATTCGGTCTATCTTTTTCAGGTAAACCGATGGAACCTCCATGGGGTGGGGGTCGTGGTTCCCATATTGCTTTTCAGTCTGCTGAATGCATACAGTGAAGAGGTCGTCTACCGCCTGGCCTGTTTGACGCTTCTTGAAAAGGTGTTTGGTGTCCATGTTGTTGCAAATTTTTTTCAGGCATTTCTGTATGGTGTGACCCACTATTTTATCGGCGGGATAAAATTTGCCTTTTTTGCGTTTCTCTACGGCATGCTGCTGGGAACCATTACCAAGGAAAACAAGAGCATCGTTCCTGCCATGGTGTGCCATTTCTGTATTGATATCGGAAATGTGGGACTGCCGCTTTTAATTGTCCGGAATTACTTCTTTTAGGGTCTTATCTCTGGTCTTCGTGTTATTTTGGCAAGAGAATCAGAAAAACGCTTTGGTTCTGGCTTGTCCAGGTTAGGTTTTTATGGCATTTGGGAGGATGCCGGGGAGCCTGTTCAAGGCGGTCTAATCGCTGATGATGATGGCACCTTTCTTATCCTTGTGGATTTTTAGCTTTTTCTGTTTTGCTTCGGGTTTGCTGAAGATTGCTGAGACCGGAATCGCAAAGTTCAGGTTTTGTCCGTTCACCATCTGGAAGGTGGCAATGCCGACCACCTCACCTGCCATGTTCATCACCGGACCACCGCTGGAGCCGCGGGATACCGGAGCGGATATCTGGAGCACCTTTCCCTTGGGAGGAAGTTTTCGCCAGGCAGAGACAATGCCTTCGGAGATGGTCTGTTCCAGTCCCATGGGACTTCCGGCCACCATGACTTCATCACCGACCCGGGGGGGCTTTTTTGCAATGGCAAGCCAGGGGCTCTTTTGAGGAATGTGGGTATGGGCTTTTACAAAATCGTTTTTCTCGTTTCGTTGGATGATGCCGCCCACGGGATATTTCTTACCTGAGGAAGTCTTTATCTCGGCCCGGCAATTGGGGGTGAGCACATGGCTGTTGGTTATGATGTCTCCTTTTTTGTTGTAGAAAAAACCGCTGCCGATCTGCTTGAGTTGGCCGCCGTAGTCATACACAAGAATTGTGACAACCGAGGGGCGTATCTTTGATGCAAGCCGGGAGTAGGAATTGACAGGAGATGACGAAGGGGTGCCAAAAACAGGCGACACAAGGAATATCGTCGCAACCAGGGCCAACGGGATCATTAATTTGTATGGTTTCATAATGGAAATAATTACTACCATTGTTTTTAAAGGATTGACAATGAAAAAAAAATATGAAAGCAAATAGTGGGTCATTTCTCGTAAGGGTCTGTTAGAAAATAAACTATGCAAAAGCCTCCGACGGAGACACCCAATAGTTCCATTCTCCATGGAACTC
>JAEINR010000021.1 GCA_016342325.1 Desulfobacterium sp. | reverse complement strand
TCAGATGTCAGGAGCTCTGAATTTAGCAGGAAATGTCCAAAAAAACATGCTCAAAAATAAATTTTTTCCGAGGTCTGGATGTACAGAATGTGGATATGATAATCAATGTGTATACAAAGATGACTTTATCTCTTTTTATAATTCAAAGGTAATTTCTTCGGACATTGTTGTTTTCGCTTTGGAATTAAACGGGAGAATGTTTTCATCCAAATGGAAAACGTATTTTGACAGACGTTTTTTTTATAACCATGTACCGGAAATGAAAGGGAAACAGCTGGGTATATTGATTTCCGGGAAAATCAGTTCCTATTTCCACGATTTTGTGGACGGACTCTCTGAATTTCAGGAAACAAATCTGTCCGAAATTGTCACAGATGAATGCGCCGACTCCAAAATCTTGAACAAAGACATTCAGCAGTTAGCAGAAAATTCCGTTTCCTTTGCAAATTCAGGTTACATTAAACCCCATACTTTTTTAGGCGTTGCCAGCAAAAAGATCTTCAGGGATGACGTTTTTGGAAAATTACGTTTTATCTTTCAGGCAGATCACAGGTATTTTAAAAAGCACCGGTTTTATGACTTTCCTCACACACAGTATAAAAAGAGATTATTCATTTTATTCATGATGCTGATAACAAAAATCCCCGCAATAAGAAAACGGCTTTACAGTAAAGCAAAAGACTTATTGTGTGCTCCCCATGAAAAAGTTGTAGACAAATACTAACCTGTTTCAGCGTCACGAGCTTGTTTTGAGAAAAAGGCTGGTCAGCACGGGAACGGGCCGGGGAGCAGACGGCATCAATGGGCGGGTGAAAAACAGAACCGTTCCAACAGATCCAGAAAAGATTCGAGCACGGGAGAGCATCGTCCCTCCGGCCAGACGGCAACCACCTCCACCGTGGGAAAAGGGTCTGCGATGGGAAGATAAACAACCCCTTCCCTGCCCAGGCGCCCCATGGAAGCGGGCATGGGCGCAATCCCCATGCCCGCGGCAACAAGCGCTATGGCCGTTATATGACGGTGGGTTTCCTGAATCATCGAGGGGTTGACTCCGGCCTGTGAAAAAAGTTCCAGGATCGTATCAAAAAGTCCCGGGTGGTAGGCCCTGTTAAACATGATCAGCGACTCTCCCTTCAACTCACTCAGCCGGACCTCCGATCTGTCGGCCAGTCTGTGTTGGGCAGGCATGGCCACCACATAGGACTCCTTAAGAAAGACTTTCCGGGCCAGCCCTTTCAGGGAGTGACCGTAGTACCGGATAAAACCGACATCGATATCACCGGATGCAAGGGCCACAAGCTGCTCGTTGGTACTCATATCCCGAAGGTCAAGCCGAACCTTGGGCCACTCCTTGCGAAACGCCATCACCACATCGGAAAACACCGTCTGGGTGACAAGCACGACAAAACCGATTGAAAGAGCGCCCTCCTCCCCCCTTGCCATGGACGAAACCGTCTCTGCTGCGCGGTCGATCCGTTCCAGAACAGCCTTGGCTTCATCCCTGAAATAAACACCTTCCGGAGTGAGCGCCACGGAACGACTCGTCCGGTTGAACAGCTTTGCCCCCATCTCCTCTTCAAGGCGCATGATCTGTTGAGACAGAGGGGGTTGAGAAATATGAAGACGCCGGGCGGCTTTACCGAAGTGAAGATCCTCTGCCACGGCAACGAAGTATTTAAGCTGTCGGAGTTCCATATGCATCTTCCTTTTCCGGTTCCGGATTTCACCCATCGGCGGCCAGTTTGAATCGACCGTCTGAATAATCCGAAGGATTCACCCTTCTATCGATTCGTTTTCCATATCGATCACTACACATATATATATTAGACATATCAATATCTCCGATGTATCTATAAATCAAGCTCTTTAAGGATTCAAACGATTCAATCCCAAAAAATCGGAGGTATGTCATGGATCATCCAGACAAATCAACAAAAACGACTCACTTTCTCATCGGTGCGGCAATCGCCACTCTATTCCTCTGCACGGGGTGCAGCACACCGGAAGACGCCACCACCACGCCGTCGCTGGAAAAAGAAATACAGATCATATCAAAGGGCTTGGAAGATCCCGGACCAATGGTGATGGATCGCCGGGGTAACCTGTATGTAATTCACCATGAAAAAGAGAGAAAGGATAAAGGAAGAATCGTAATGATCTCCCCGGACGGATCCCGTACAATCCTGGCCGAAGAGTTAAACCACCCAGGGGCCCTTGCGATTGATCACAAGGGCTGGATTTTCTTCAGCGAGAGGAAAACAGGAACCCTAGGCTGCATTCGTCCCGACGGAACCCCCCTCTTAATCGCCGAAGGATTGCAGGACCCCACGGGCATTACCCTGAACCGTGACGGAGATATCCTGGTGGCCTGCAGAGATGAAGGGAAAATCATCAAGATTTCAAGGTCAGGAAGTTGCTTATTATCGACAAAAGAATCAATAAATTCCAACCAGTGAAATGTGCACCATTCCTCCACAAAACAATAGCCCTTAAAACCGCCTGGGCAGGGGGCCGATGCCCCCTGCACCCCTCATCATTTTTTTATCGATGGTAATCTTTTGGAGTTATTCTTTACTGCTTTTGCCATCCCTTGCTGTACCCGATGAGCATCAATTTGTGATAACCTTTCTGCCAAACTTGACCACCCGTTGAGAATAATTTCGCCAAGTAAAATTTAGCTTTTTTTGTATATTTTTTCCTGCAATACCCTAACCAGACACCACTAATTTAACTTGACAGACAACAAATTCTAATCATAAGTTAGAATAACGTTATAGATCTATCCCAAAATTGATGTTACGAATTAAAAAGGAGCATCACATGTTCAAAAGATGGTGTATTGTTTTTCTATTGGCCCTCATGCCCCTGTGTGCACAGGCGTCCCCCCTTGTTATTGCCGCAACAGACTGGGCGCCGTATACGGACCAAAGACTGAAAAATAACGGATTTTTTGCAGAAATATGCCAGGCTGCTCTGGCCAAATCCGGTTATGAGTCAAGAATTGAGTTCATGCCCTGGAAACGGGCAGTGGAATTGACCAAATCAGGTAAAAAAGAGGCCCTGTTGGGGGCATCTTATACCCAAGAGAGAACCCAATATTTCGCTTATCCCAAATTTTATTGGGAAAATCCCATCTTATTTTTCGCTCAAAAGGGTCATACTCCCTCTTACAATGATGTGAAGGAGCTGTGCCCAGCGAAATTAGGAATGTTTACCGGATCTTTTTACGAAAAACGATTCAAGGAATACGGCTGCTTTAATATCGAGACCGTCGCTAAAACCGAGCTCAATATCAAGAAACTGGCTGCTGGCAGAATTCAGTTGGTGCTTGATTCAAAAGACTCTGTCAATTTTTCCCTGAATAATGAAACCTCGACTTACAAAGATAAAATCATTTCTCTGTCCCCACCTTTGGAAATCGACAAAATTTATTTGGTGATTTCCAAGAAACTGCCTGACTATGAAAAAATACGGGATGCTTTTGACGCAGGCATGGACGCCCTCAAAGCGGAAGGTTCTTATGATAAAATCCTGGTTAAACACGGGATGAAATAATTGGGATAGTAATTCCGACAGCCTTGCCCGGAGGAAAACATTCCTCCGGGCAAGGCCAAGGCAGTGCTATTTTTTAGGAAAGAGCTTCAAAGTCGCCACAAAGGCATTGTGATCGGAGATCCATAGGCCGTCGTGGATGATAATGTCCGCCCAGGCTGCAGGGCCGATCAACTGGCAGTCCTTTATCTCAAACCGTCCGGGAAGCTCCCGGGCAAAAATAAAATCGATTCGATCGTGATCCCCTTTGTCCTTTGGTGTTCCATGAACCATCCAGGAAACGCCGGGATGCTTCACCTCGTCGGGATTGATTTTCCGGTAGGTATCGGTCATGCCCAGGGATTTCCAGGTGCCTGTCAACGGGTAATTTACGGCGATGGGATGAAGCCCGGCGTCGGCCGCACGCTGGGTCCAGTCGTCCCCGGACGGTTCGTTATGGTCTCCCATGATCAGGACGGGCAGATCAGCAGGCAAGGTCTTGAATTCCCCCGCGACCCGGTCACCCAATGCCCCCCTGGCCTTCCTGGCATAATGGATAGCCTCTTTTTCCTTAGTGATAAAAGGCGCGTTCTTGTACTCAATGGAGTTAAGCTGATAGGGCTGGTAGGGATAGGACATGCCATGGATATTGAACACCATGAGTTTTCCCAGTCCGGGAACATCCACCATCACACCCAATCCACTTTCCGTGGTACCTTCTTCCACGATGGGATATTTGGAGATAAACGCCAGGTCTCCCCAGGCGCCATCCACCTTGTGCTGATCCTTGAAATACCAGCCCAGGCGCTTGGCGACCACCGCTGCCATGTTGGGACCGATTTGATCCGGATTCCATTCGTTGAGTTTTTCCTGGATACAGACGATATCCGCTTTGGCAGCTTTGATTCCCCGGATGATTCCGTCAATATCGGAATTGAGGAAGGGGATGGTGTTAACCGTATCCCGCCGGTAACCGGGAACCCCGCCATAATAGATATTAAAGGTCATGGCCCGGAGGGTCTCGGGTCCGGAAGCGGTCTTGCCCGAAGAAAGCGGATCAGGGGATTGAAGTCCTGTGCATCCGGCAAGAATGGATAAGGAAACCAACATGGAAAGGCCAATCAGATAAAACTTCTTTTTCATTTTCTCTCCTTTTAAAAAAATACGTCTGCTTTAATGGGATCTTTTTATAGATGAAACCCTGCACAGTATAGTCTTCTATACAAGTCCTTATAGGACACATCCTCACTTGTCAAGAACATTCAACCAGGAGCAGACCCCTGTTCTCAAGATGGGGATTTATTTTTGTCCGCAAAAAGACAAGGATGGATCAGGCCTTTGCCACCTGCTTGGCCTTCTGCTCTTTTTTACGCCGTATATACCAGCCCTGTTCCCCGTATAACTCATCCTCGCATTCAGGACACATTCCATGGGTAAAAGAGACCGTTGAGCGTTGTTCAATGTAGGGTTCCAGACCGTTCCAGAACCCTTTATCATCCCTTATTTTCTTGCAGTTGGCACAGATGGGCACAAGGCCGCTCAGGGTCTTGATCTCGTCCAGTGCCAGCTGTAATTCACAAATTGTTTTTTCCCTGGCTGCTTCCGCAGTTCTGCGTGATGCAATCTCTTGTTCAAGGCGCAGGGTCTTGTGCTTAATTTTTGCAAGATAACTGGTCTTTAAATACTCAACCCAACAGATAACGCCGGAAAAAATAAGAAACGTGGATAAAAATCTCAGTTTCATTTCCAGTGGATAGGGGTACGTGATAAAAAGCCCAAACGGCGGCCACAGAACAACGAGGATGGATATCAAAATCACACAAAGCCACACCGATCCCGCCACAGGCCCGAAAAAGAAATAGGAAATCAGGGGAAAATTATACATCCACAGCAGTTTTGACCCCCCTTCACCACCGGAGATCATCATTGCCAGGGCCAGGAGGCTGAACAAAAAGGTATTCACATGGTAGACCGGGCCGGGATCATCAAGACGCCGGGCCAGGAGCCAGCCGATCATGATGCCCGCTGCCGAGAGGAAGATGAACCAGCAGTCAAAATAATCTGCGTTTAAAAGGTTGTATATCCCATAGGCGCCCATGGTGGGCAGCCCGAATAATACCAGGGCATTGAACTGTTTGCGCCGGTTGCTCTCATCCCTGGAAAATGCATCCAGGCGGGCCAATGCTTTTATATTCTGTATTGTTCGATGGAAAATCATCTTCTCTTTCATTGGTTTTGCTTGGGTTTCATGTTAGCTGACCGGCAGACCGATTATGAACCCGGTCCCGCTTTTGCCGTCGGATTCCACACGCATGATACCACCGTGGTCCTCCACAATAATAAAATGGGCAATGGCAAGTCCGAGGCCCGTCCCCTTACCTGCTTTTTTGGTGGTAAAAAACGGCTCAAACACCCTGTCAACAACGTCAGCCTTCATGCCGGGTCCATTGTCCTGAACCGCTATCCAGACCATCCCGTCTTCTTTATGAAGTTTTAAAACAATCCTTGGATTGTCGATCTGCCCTTCCGCCGTTGCCATTGCCTGGGCTGCATTCTTTAAAAGATTGAACAGTACCTGCTGGATCTTACTGGGCTCACAGTTGACGCTCGGAAGCTGGGTGGCGAAGTCTCTTACGATTTCAATGGCGTGGAACCGATTTTCCTTTTTCAGGCCATAATCGCTGCAGGCAAGTTCAACCGTGCTTTCCAAGAGAAGCTCTAAGCTGACCGCACGTCTGCAGTCATTTACTTTACTTGCAAATCCAAGCATATTGTCTATGATTTTAACCGCCCGTTTGGCAGCCGTGCTGATGTGATGGATTTGCTTTAAGAGTCCTCTTTTTTCAGCATATGCTTTTATGGCTGTGGCCGGGATACCGAGATCCGCTGCCGCAAGCGTGTTGGCCGGCATGTCTTTGTTCAGACGGTTATCGAGAACCTGGGCATTCTGGATAATCCCGGCCAGGGGGTTGTTTATTTCATGGGCCAGCCCTGCGGCAAGCCCGCCGATGGTCAGCATCTTTTCATTCTGAATCAGCGCCGCTTCCATTTTAATCCGTTCCGAGATGTCGTCCATCCGGATCACGGCCCCTTCATCGTCATTATTGGTTAACGGATAAATGGTAATATCCATGAACCGTTCCTGTTCAGAATGGAAATGGGGCACCTTGTTTTTTTTAAGAATCACCTTTTCTTTGATAACCCCGTTAATCGTATGCTCAAAGGCGGAGAATTGAGGCATAATCTGATACAGTTGCTTTCCCAGGGCCCAGGTTTTGGTGATGCCGGTCATCTGTTCTGCTGCCGCACTCCATAAAAGGATACGGCAGTCCCGGTCAATACCGATGATGACCGAGGGCATTGAGTTGATTGTGCTGCTCAAAAGGCTGCGCACACTTCTTAGTGCCGTTTCGATTTTCTCCCTGCGGATCAACTCCATGTCCAGGTTATGTACCACCCGTTGATAGATATTGAACTGGTTGTACGCCAGGACAAATATGAAGGTCATCATAAACAGATTATCAAAGAAATAGTCCAGATGCTCTGCACGGGTCAGGGCCATTGTCTGATGGATGTGAATGTTGAACAGGACAAAAACAAAGCAATTGAGCAAAAAATAGACGACCATGGGCCTTCGGCTTTTAAAAAACACCAGCGGCAGCGCGGCAATGCATGCCTGAATGAAAACGATGGTATCCAGTTTAATCAGTGCAGATTCACTTGATTGGGTAAACATCATGATCCAGGGAAAAGAAAAACCGGTGATAAGAAGAAGATGGACGGCCTGGGTATAGTTACCCCGGACCAATAGCAAAGCAGATATGATCATGATGAGCAGGCCGGAAAGAAGAATGCTGCTTGGTGCGTTAAACCCGTTGGTGTAAAGAGAATTTCCAAGGAGCATGACCATCAATCCCCCTAGAACCAGGTTGATCTGAAGGGTGAACCTGGCTTTGAGCAAAAGCTCGTGGGCTGTTTTTTCATATGCTTTTAATAAATAGGAATAAACGCTTTGCATTGTACTGTTCCCTGATTTCGGGTTTTAATTACATGCCATGCCCATCCCTGACCCAAAAGTGCGGACCAGGGGAATCGGAATCATCAGTCCCGATATCCAGGACAGACAATGGGGGCATTGTCCTGATACCCAGGACACCCCTGCACGTTTGAATAAGTGGTAAAAAAGGGTGCAATGCATTCTCAATACGGCCAGGACCCCTATCCAGGACAAGCCGGAACCAAAAAAAGTTGCTGATTCTCTTGCCAAAATAACGGGTAAATCAGAGTTAAGAAGCAAATACCTTGCACCATTTCACTAAACCACCAGCAACACAGCAAATACCATGCCGATCATCATATAAACACTGGGCAATATCCGGAAAGGATCAGGGCCGATTCCGGCAAAACGGAACCGATAAACCACAGGCGAAGCCGACCAGAAGACCCGCCTGGCAAGCAAGCCCGGGCATTGACTGTTTTTCGGTTTTTTGTCTTTAAAGGTGTAAACCACTTTGACGATACCGTCGGTTACTTCTTCTGCCGGGACCTAGACCATCCTTTCCCGGTGACAGAATGGACAAAAGTGTCTTCGTTTACAGGAATACGCCAACAGATATGCATGACCGCAGTCTTGACATTTGACCCTGGCAAACCCAAAATGAAACTCACCACAATCCAGGTATTTGGAAATAACCGTCATGGGGTAAGTCCACCGGATTACCTCACGTTTTTGGTATGATCATCAGCACCCACCCAGGGGGCAGGCTTGCCGTAAAGGACAAACGGGGCGGGATTGAAGGCCCCTCCCCCCACGGCCATGTGACCCATGCCGATAAAGAGGCGGTCATTGATCTGCCGGATCTCATCCTGCATGGATTTCACCAGCCCCCGGTTGTGGGTCCGGTATTCCAGGTGAAAGGATGTTTTACCATCGATATTGGACGGTCCCACATAGGTCGCCATCTTCCTTGCCCGGGCCTTGACCGGGTCTTTGTTTTTATCCTTCACGGAAAAAATATTGTACCCCCGGCCCTTGTTTTCTCCCATGGGATAGAATGCCTTGCCCTCCCAGTGGCCGGGCCCGAAAAGATGATGGGTATAGAAATCCACGGCCGGGGCCAGCACCCCCACCCCCAGGGTGACCGCCTTGTACTCGCCTTTCATCGTTAAGAGATCCGGAACCCGGGCTGCGAAAAAAAGCTGCATCACCTCGGGTTTCCCAAGCTGTTCAATGTCCCTTAAAACCGCCTGGGCCGGGGGCCGACCCAGGATCTTTTCCATGGACCGGCCATCGTGGGGGCCGCCTTTCTGGAAGATATTGATCCCGGTCAGGGCCAGATTAAGCGCGAGGAACACCAAAAAAACCGTCAGTAACCGCTTCACACGCTTTTTCACAGGGGTCTCCTTTTGAACTGTGATGGGGTTTGATAAATAGCCGTTGGGCATCTCTCCTTTAGCGGGAATCAGGCCCATGGCCCTTTCGGCCATGGCGGCGATGGTGAGGCTTGGATTCACACCCACATTGGCGGAGATGGCCGCCCCGTCCACCACGTAGATGCCCGGGCACCCAAAGAGCTCATGGCGGGTATCGATCACCCCGTTGTCCGGGGAAGATCCCATGTGACATCCGCCCAGGATGTGGGCCGTAAACGACAGGTTCATCATGCTCTCCATGAGGATGTTCAAGGGCGTGCCGTTTGTCAGCCGGGCCAGGATCGATGCAGCCCGGTTGGCAACGGGAAGGTTGGTCGGTGCTGACCTGCCTTTCACCGGAACGGTCTTGAGTCGGTGCTTGAGAAACAGGAACAGAAAACTTCGGCCATACCCCAATGAGACCTGGTTGTCGAGATCCTGCATCACCGTGAGAATGGTCACCCGCCGGTGCCAGTTTTTCGCAAACCAATTTTCAAGCATGGGCCGGGGGTTGACCAGGATTTTACCCAGGGTCAACAGGGACCGGACCAGGGGATGGCCATGGTCGGTCATGGGGGCAAAGTACCATTTATTAAAGGTAAATCCCCTGGGGAACCGGTTCTGGGTGATGTGGGTGTGGGGGTCGGGATAGAAATCCGAAGAGATGGTCGTTCCCCCGGAGAGATCCAGATCCGGGTCCGGAGACAGGGCACCCACAATGGCTTCGCTGTTGGTGCGCACGATCTTGCCCATCTGCCGGGAGATATGGGGCAGGGTCCGGGTCACGTCCCTGCATCGATAAAGCAATTCCAGGGAGCCGAGCACCCCGGCGGCAACGACAACCCTGGATGCGGTAAGGGGAGGATGGGTTTTTAAGGGTCCCAGGGGATGCGTCATGGAGATCCGATAGGTCCCGTTCTCCAGGGGTTCGATGTTCACCACCTTTCTTTCGGGAAGGATCACCGCCCCGGATCGCTGGGCCAGGTAGAGGTAATTTTTGTCCAGGCTGTTCTTTGCCCCGTGGGGACACCCGGTCAGGCACTCCCCGCACAGGTGGCAGCCGGTCCGCACCGGGCCATGGCCATTGAAAAACGGATCCTCCGCCATCACCTCGGGGGTACCAAAATAGATGCCCATGGGGGTCGGACCAAAGGTTGCGCCGGCCCCCATCTCTTGGGCCGTTTTTTTCAGGTACTCATCCATGGTGCCAACCCCCGGGTTTGGGGTGATCCCCAGCATTTGGGAGGCTGTTTCGTAAAACACGGCCATCTCCCTTTTCCAGTCAATGCCCAGGCTGCTCCACAGGGGATCTTCATAAAATTGTTCCTTGGGCCGCAACAGAACGGCAGCATAGACCAGGCTGCCGCCGCCCACCCCCACCCCGCCCACCATGCCCATATGCCGGAACACCGACTGGCTGAAGAAACCATCCAGCCCCACGCCCGGCATCCAGAACAATTTCTTTTCATCATGGGCCGCCGCCGCCATCCGGGCCGGATCCACCCATTTCCCCTGCTCGATCACCGCCACCCGATACCCTTTTTCCGCCAGGCGCAGTGCAGACACACTGCCACCGAACCCACTGCCGATAATCGCAAAATCGTAATGCATGGCCCATCTCCTTTTGAATCCGAAGCATCCATGACGTTTAGCGCTTCCCATATGAATCGATCCCATTTTTTATTACAATTCGGTAATCAGGTATCAATTCGGCAGTCGCGGTCTGCCCTCACAGCTCAACCGGTCAAGGCGCTTCTGGTATTTTAAGTATTTTTTCCATTAAACGGGCGGTCTCAAAGAACGCCTTGATGTCAGCGTCATCAACGTCGGCAAGGTTGTGATTCAGGATCTCAAAGGAATGGTCTTCAACCGCCTGCACCAGGCGCTCCCCACTGGGTTCCAGGGAGACGAGCATGATCCGTTTGTCTCCGGAAGCCCGTTGCCTTGAGATCACGCCTTTGGCCACCAACCGGTCCACCATTCGGGTGGCCGTGCTGATGGGGATCTGCATCTCTTGGGCAATGGCGCTCATTCTTGCCGGAGATTGCCTGCGTAAAAACTGAAGCAAAAAGATGGCGTCATAATTCAGGCCAAAACCATGGACCTTGGCCTGCTCAAATTGATAGATGGCGCGAAAACAGCGAAACAGCGTATCATCAAACTCCTGCCGGGGGATCTGGGATAGGGGATTTTTGGGGTTCATGGATCAGGATTACGATATTTACTTGCAATGTGCAAGCATTTTATTTGCATCTTGCAACTAAAATAGTTTAACGGCACACCTGGAAGATGTACCCATGGAAGAAGCACCGGAGAAGACCGCATCGGATCTGATGGAGTGGCTCAACGCCGGAAGATCGAATTACCCCCACCCCCACCCGGCGGCCGGGACGTGCCCGGCCGGGTTTTCATCACAACATGTTGCCCTGGACAAACCGTGCACTGATATGCCGGTCATCGCCGGTGTAGAGGAATTTTTCAAGCCGGTCTTCAAGGCTGTACCGTTCCTTCACCAAAGGGGACTCCTCGATCACCAGGGCATCGAACCAGTAGCCCGGCTCAAAGCTGCCGGTCTTGCCGAAGAACCGGCCGCCCCCCTTTGTGCCCAGATAAAAGGCCTCTGAAACGCTCAGGGGCTTTTCCCCTTCCACCGCCATGCTCCTCAGCTTTGAGAGCTGGATCGCCCGGACAATGGCATCGTTCATGCCGATCCTGTGGCCCCCGGCAATGTCGCTGCCAAGCCCCAGGTTCATTCCCATCTCAAGATAACGCCGCACCGGCATGATGCCGCTCCTGACATTAATATTGGAATCCGGGCAATGGCAAAGGAACACCTTGTTTTTCTTTGCAAGGGCCACCTCCTCATCGTTGGAGTAGATGGCATGGGCCATGATGGTGGGGGTCTGGCCAAAGAGGTTGTACTGATCATAGACATCGGAGTAATGCCGGGACCCGGGGAACAGGGACTGAACCCACCCGATCTCATCCTTGTTTTCGTTGAGATGGGACTGGACCGGGAGACCCTCGGCCACGGCAAGCTCGCCCAGGGATTTCAAGAGCGCGTCCGTGCTTGTGGGGGCGAACCGCGGGGTGATGATCGGTTTCACCAAGGGCTCGTCACCGTATTTCTCGATCAGATACCGGGTGCCTTCAATGGAGGTGGCCGTATCCTCGAGGATGAAATCCGGGGCGTTCCTGTCCATGTTCACCTTTCCCACATAGGCACCGATCCCCTGGGCCTTCAAGGCGTCAAACAGCTCTTCCGTGCCCGGCGTGGAGGAGGAGGCAAACACCGAGGCCCTCAGGGTGCCGTGGGCAACGAGCTTTGCGGCAAATTCCGAATACACGGCCCGGGCAAACGCCCGGTCCTGGAACTGCCGCTCCAGATCAAAGGTGTAGTCGTTGAGCCAGTCCAGCAGGGTTTTGGTCATGCCGATGCCGCATTGAAGGTATTGGGCGGCATGGAGGTGGAGATCCACGAATCCGGGAATCACGATCCTGTCGCCGTAATCCAGGATCTCACAATCTTCGTAGCCTCCGGGAAGCTGTGGATGGATGCCTTGGACCCGGCCATCCCTTACAACCAGATAACTATCTTTAAATATCTCAAACTTTTCCGACGCTTTTGTAAATATAAAATTACCCTTGACGATCAAACGACTCTTCATGGCTTTCTTGTTTCCTATCTGTTTTTATTGGAAGTTCGTACCTTCCGTTGTTATCACACCAAGTGAGGTTTTATATCAGATTCCACGGTTTGAAGATACCCTTTTGCAAACAGGGCCAGGCAACCATCCGGACAAGGCGGCGAAAAAAACACCCCCATGGCAAAGCAGGAATGCATGCACCACTCTATTTTACCTACTTTCCTTCCATTACCGACCCCTACTACCACGGAACAACCTTCAGATTATAGTTATCATATCAATGACTACCCTCACAAACCAACAGCCTAAAGTACCACTATCTTTTCTACCTAAAAGCCCAACTTACCCCTCATTTTAGCGCATTCATCGTCACAAAGAAAAAAACGCTGTTTAAACGGTAACTTTCAACTACTTACCACAAAGAAAATAGACGATTGCGAAAAAACCTGTTGACTTTTTATCAAGTCTCACTCTATTTTCTATACAAAATAAAAAGTCTCAGACTTATTTCAAGGTAGAGAAGTTAGGAAAGCCCTTAGATAAGGACCATGCAAAACAGTATAAAAGCAAGGACGGTATGGCGAATTCCAAGAAAATCGAAGTACGAAAGGAACAGATTCTGCGGGCGGCAGAAAAGGTGTTTGCCCAAAAAGGATTCCAGGAGGCAACCATTGCCGAGATCGCAAAGCTTGCAAAGATCTCCGAAGCCTCCATCTACGAATATTTCACCACAAAGGAAGGGCTGCTCTTTGCCATCCCCATTGCAACGGCAAGCAAGCTCTTTGAGACCACCGATTTCCACCTCAAGATGATCCGGGGGGCGGCCAACCAGCTCAGGGCGGTGATCTACCTTTTTTTCACCTCCTACAAGGACAACCCCGACTTTGCCGCCATCATCATGCTGATCCTCAAGCACAACAAACGGTTCCTTGAGACCGAGGGCCATCTTGTGATCCGCAGGGGCATCAGGAACATCACCACCATCGTGGAAGCGGGAGTGGCCTCAGGCGAGTTCAAGGAAGATACCAACCCCTACCTTGTCCGGGCCATGATCATCGGCACCATCGAACACGTGGTGACCGCCTGGCTCATGACGGGAAAACCCGACGATCTCATGGAGCTTGTGGATCCTTTAATAGATACCATCATCCAAGGAATCAAGCCCAGGGAGGAGGAAACCTCCTACTGGAGCCTGCGGAGGGTATCCAAATAAAAGAAAGATTCACAGCACCATCGACTGAAACATAAAGCGCTATATCAATACCATGGGAAAGTGAACCCAGGAAAGGTGCAAGACTATGGATGTTATTGAAACACGAGTTGATGTCGGTTCAAAAGAGTACACTAAAAATTATGAGGAGATGACGGCCCTTGTGGCGGATCTCGACAAGGAGTTGGACAGGGCCATGCACGAACGCTCTGAAAAGGCCCTCCATCGCCAGGAGGAGTCGGGCAAGCTGCCCTGCGAAAAGAAGCTGGAGCTTCTCCTGGACAGGAACACCCCGTTCCTGGAGATCGCGCCCCTTGCAGCCAAGGAGATGTACGACGGCAAGATCCACAAGGCAGGAATTGTCACCGGCATCGGCGTGGTGGGGGGGAAAGAATGCTTCATCAGCATCAACGATGCCACCATCAAGGGCGGTGCTGTCTATCCCATGGGGGTAAAGAAAACCCTTCGTGGCCAGACCATTGCCATGGAAAACCGCCTTCCCGTGATCAACCTCATGGATTCCTCCGGCGCATTTCTGCCCATGCAGTCTGAAATCTTCCCCGACCTGGACGACGGAGGCAGGGTCTTCCGCAACCAGGCCATGATGTCCAAGATGGGCATTCCCCAGATCGTCGGGGTGATGGGCTTGTGCACGGCTGGCGGTGCCTACGGGGTGGCCATGTGCGACGACATCGTCCATGTCAAAGGCCATGGCGCCATCTTCCTGGGGGGTCCCCCCCTGGTCAAGGCGGCCACAGGCGAAGAGGTCTCGGCCAACGACCTCGGCGGGCCCGAGGTGCACTGCAGTGAGTCAGGGGTGTCGGACTACTATGCAGAGGATGATGCCGAAGCGATCCGAATCATCCGGAATATCGCAAAAAACCTGCCCCAAAACGACAAGTCCCGGCTCACCATGACACCACCGGAACCGCCCCTCTACGATCCCAAAGAACTCTACGGCATCGTGAGCCCCGACCTTTCAAAGCCCTATGACATCCGGGAAGTGATCGCACGGATCGTGGACGGCAGCCGATTCCTGGAATTCAAGGAGATGTTCGGTCCCACCATAGTGACCGGCTGGGCCAACATCCACGGCTATCCTGTGGGGATCCTTGGCAACAACGGGATTCTCTTTTCAGACAGCGCCCAAAAGGCGACCCAGTTCATCCAGCTCTGCGACAAGCGCAAAATCCCCCTGCTGTTCCTCCAGAACATCAACGGCTTCATCGTGGGCAAGGAGTATGAGCGGGGCGGCATCACCAAAGACGGCCACAAGATGGTCAATGCCGTGTCAACGGCCACGGTACCCAAGTTCACCATGGTCGTGGGGGCCTCGTTTGGGGCCGGCAACTACGCCATGTGCGGCCGGGCATATTCTCCACGGTTCCTCTGGACCTGGCCCAACTCCCAGATCGGTGTCATGGGCGGAGCCCAGGCCGCCGATGTCCTGATCACCATCACCAATGACCAGCGCAAACGCATGGGCCTGGACCCCATGACCGAGGAGGAGGTCAACTTCATCAAAGAGCCTGTGATGGCCAATGCCCTGAAGGAGGGCAATGCCTATTACGCCACCTCCCAGCTCTGGGACGACGGCATCATCGATCCGGCCAAGACACGGGACGTTCTGGGACTTGCCATATCGGCCGCCCTCAACGCCCCCATCCGGGACGATGTACACGGATACGGCGTCTTTAGAATGTAAACCCTTGGCCCCCCATAAGGAAATCGATCATGTTCAAAAAAATATTGGTAGCAAACAGAGGTGAAATTGCCCTGAGGGTGATCAGCACCTGCCGGGAGATGGGGATCAAAACCGTTGCGGTTTACTCAGACGCCGACGTCCATGCCGCCCACGTGCTGGCGGCTGACCAGGCCGTAAGAATCGGCCCCCCGGAACCCAGCTTAAGCTATCTCAACCTCGATGCCATCATCGAGGCAGCAAAGGCAACAAACGCCCAGGCCATCCATCCCGGGTACGGGTTTCTCTCGGAAAACCCCGAATTTGCAAACAGATGCGAACAGGAGAAGCTCGTGTTCATCGGCCCCCCCTCCCGGGTGATCCAGGAGATGGGGGACAAGATCACGGCAAGACAGATCATGGTGCGGGGCGGCGTCCCCGTCACCCCGGGACTCACCAGCACAACCAGCGACCCTGCCACCCTGTTGAGGGAGGCAGAAGCCCTGGGATACCCCGTCCTGATCAAGGCCACGGCCGGGGGCGGCGGCAAGGGCATCCGCAGGGTCGACGCCCCGGCCGACATGGTCGAGGCCTGGGAAGCCGCCTCCCGGGAAGCCCTAAACGCCTTTGGCAATGGCGACATCTACATTGAAAAGTTCTTTACCCGGGCAAAGCACATCGAGTTCCAAATCCTGGCCGACACCTTCGGCAACACCATCCACCTTTTCGAGCGGGAGTGCTCGGTGCAACGGCGCCACCAGAAGATCGTCGAGGAGACCCCGTCCCCCGCCCTCACCCCGGAACTGAGACAGGAGATGGGCAATGCCGCAGTGGCCGCGGCCAAGGCTGCGGACTACGTCAATGCCGGCACCGTGGAGTTCCTGGTGGACGAAACCAACAACTTCTATTTCCTGGAAATGAACACCCGGCTCCAGGTGGAGCATCCCGTCACCGAGATGACCACGGGCATCGATCTTGTTCGCCAGCAGCTGGAGATCGCCGCAGGCAACCCCCTTGAATACACCCAAAAGGAGATTGTCCCCCGGGGCCATTCCATCGAATGCCGGATCTATGCAGAGGATCCTGAAAAGGATTTTTTCCCCTGCCCGGGCAGGATTGATTTTCTGGAGGAGCCCAAGGGGCCGGGCATCCGGAACGACTGCGGGGTATATTCCGGGGCCGAGGTGCCGGTGGAGTACGATCCCATCCTCTCCAAGCTGGTGGTCCATGCCGAGTCCAGGGAACTTGCCATTGCCAAGATGGTCAAGGCGTTAAAGGAGTATGTCATCCTGGGAGTCCGCACCCCAACCGACTTTTTGATGGATCTGCTCCGGTCAGAGCCCTTTGTCCAAGGGGAGGTGTTCACCAACTTCATTGATCAGCACTTCTCGGACTGGCATCCGGGGGACGCTGGAGACGCCATGGCCATGCTCGCCTTTATTGCCGACGAACTTGCGCCCCCGAAGTCCGCCACGGCTCAGGCAGCTGCCAACGACACTGTGGCCACCCCGTTCCAGACCCTTGGGAACTGGAAACTCTAATCGCATCTGGAGGGTATTGTGGAATACAATCTGACCATCAACGACAGGACCGATCCGGTCCATGTGGATATCACCGGCGACAACAGCTTTGAGGCCGCCAGGAACCAGGACGCGTTTGAGGTCTCTTTTGCACGGATCTCGGATCATAAGATCGCCATCCAGGTGAACGGACAAACCTTTAATGCCCATGTCACACGAACCGATGACGGCAAGATCGTCATGATCGAAGGACGGACCTTCACGGTCCGGGACGCGGATCTGGCTGAAAGGAGAAAAACCAGCGGCAAGGGCATGGCCTCGGCCGAAACCGAGGTGACCCCGCCCATGCCGGCCGTGGTGATCCTCGTGGCTGTAAGTCCCGGGGACCAGGTGGAAAAAGGAGATGCCGTGGTAACGGTATCGGCCATGAAGATGGAGACCACCCTCACCGCCCCTTACCCAGGTGAGGTCACAAGCGTGAACGTGGCCGAGGGCGACAAGGTGATGCCGGGTGAAATTCTGGTCGACATACGGGGTCAGGCCTAGCTTATTCGCTTATTACCGAAAGAATGCGAGGACAGGCCTAGCTTATTGTCGTTATTGCTAAGCAAAAAGATAACCCTTTATTAAGGAGGGAGTGTTATGACGGAAACCGACCTTATATATTCCAGGGACGAGGCCATCGCCCATATCACCATCAACCGTGAAGCCCACCGCAACGCCATCTCCGGCCAGGCAGTCAGGCTCTTCCTTGATTACCTGGACAGGGCTGAAAACAACCCGGCGGTAAGGGTGGTCTGCATCACAGGAGCGGGCAACCGGGTCTTCTGTTCCGGAGCCGACCTTGGGGGCGACATGGCAACAGCGGGCGCGGCGGATATGTTCCAAAGCTATGCCCGGCTTCTCACCAGGCTTTACCAGTTTCCAAAGCCGACGGTGGCAAGGATCAACGGCCACTGTCTTGCCGGGGGCACCGGGTTCATGCTGGCCTGCGACATGGTGATCGCACGGGAGGATGTCCTGTTCGGCACCCCGGAGGTGAACGTGGGGCTGTTTCCCATGATGATCGGTGCCCTGATTTTCAGAAATGTACTGCGGAAAAAAGCCATGGAGATGATCCTGATGGGTGAGAAACTCACGGCAAAGCAGGCCCTGGATATGGGCATGATCACCCGGATGGTGCCCAAAGAAAGCTTTGACAACGAGGTCGACAAGGTGCTGTCCGCCCTGGCCGCAAAGAGTCCCATTGGCCTGGCCCTTGGCAAAAAGGCCTTTAACGCCGTTGAAGGCATGGAGCTTGGGGAGGCGGTCAACCATCTGTCGGACCAGCTCGCAAAGGTGGCCACAACCAAGGACGCCACAGAGGGGATCACCGCCTTTCTCGAAAAACGCAAGCCCGTCTTCACAGGCGAGTAAAAGGAGAGACCATGACCGAGAAACTGATCATCGCAAATTGCAGCGGCTTTCTGGGAGACCGCATGACTGCGGCCAAGGAGCTCATTGAAGGCGGCAGGATCGATGTACTCACAGGGGATTACCTGGCAGAACTGACCATGGCCCTACTCTTCCGCATGAAGATGAAGTCCCCGGAAGCCGGCTATGCCACCCCCTTCCTGAAACAGATGGAAGGGGTGATGGGCGCCTGCATGGAAAAAGGGATCCGGATCGTTGCCAACGCCGGCGGCCTCAACCCCAAAGGACTTGCAGCAGAACTTGGCAAGATCGCAAAGGCCCTGGGCATCAGCCCAATCATCGCCTGCATTGAGGGGGACGATCTCCTGCCAAGGCTTGGCGACCTGCAAGAAAAGGGAGAGTTGTTCTCCCACCTGGACAAGAACATCCCCCTGAAAGAAGCAAAGGCCCAGTCCATCACGGCCAACGCCTACCTGGGGGGCTGGGGAATCACAACGGCCCTGGACCAGGGGGCGGACATCGTGGTGGGCGGACGAATCGCGGACGCCGCCCTTGTTTCCGGTCCTGCCGCCTGGAAGTTCGGCTGGAAAAAGGATGACTGGGACCGACTGGCCGGGGCCTATGCCGCCGGCCACATCATCGAGTGCGGCACCCAGGCCACCGGGGGCAACTACTCCTTCTTTGACGAAGTACCGTCCTTTAAAAACATGGGATTTCCCATTGCCGAGATCCATGAAGACGGATCGTTTGTGATCACCAAGCACCCGGGCACGGGCGGCCTTGTCTCGGTGGGTACGGTCACGGCCCAGCTCATGTACGAGATACGGGAACCCGGCTACCTCACCCCGGACGTCACGGCACGGTTCGACACCATCCGCCTGGAACAGGCGGGCAAGGACCGGGTGGCGGCATCAAACACCAAGGGCGAGCCGCCCACCCCCTTCTCCAAGATGTGCATCAATAATTTATGGGGGTTTCGCAACACCATGACCGTTGTGTTGACTGGCCTTGACATTGAAAAAAAGGCGGCCCTGGTTGAGGAGGCCCTGTTCGATCTTCTCGGGGGAAAAGATCAATTCGCCGCCGTGGACGTCCAGCTGATCCGGTCGGACAAATTGGACCCGAAAAACAACGACGAGGCCCTGGCACAGCTCAGGATCTGCCTCATGGACCCGGACCAGAAAAAGGTGGGAAAGCTCTTCTCCGCAAAGCTTGTGGAGCTCGCCCTGTCGAGCATCCCGGGCTTCACCCTCACCGCCCCCCCATCCAAGGCAAGCCCGGCCATCCAGCACTGGCCCACCCTTGTCAGCAAAAAGTTCATCCAGGAAAAGGTGTTTGTCAACAACACTGAGCTTATTGTGGACAGCGTTGACCCCATGGGCGAGACCGTCACGGTGGACCCTGTGACCATGGAGATGGAAGCGGTGGCCATGGATGAGCTCACGGAAATTCCCCTGGGACAATTGTTCGGCACCCGGTCCGGGGACAAGGGCGGCAATGCCAACCTGGGAGTCTGGGCAAAGGATCCAAAGGCCTTCTCATTTCTATACGATTTTTTGACCTGCCAGCGGCTGAAACAACTGCTGCCCGACATGGAGGCGTTTGAGATCGACCGACACGAGTTCCCCAATCTTCTGGCCCTCAATTTCTACATAAAAGGGGTTCTGGGAGAAGGGGTTGCCGCCTCCGTCAGGACCGAT
Source organism: Desulfobacterium sp. (assembly GCA_016342325.1). GTDB lineage: Bacteria > Desulfobacterota > Desulfobacteria > Desulfobacterales > Desulfobacteraceae > Desulforapulum. Next base: position 51,363 of record JAEINR010000021.1, on the reverse strand, counting down.
CCCCAGGCAAAAACCCTGGGCGAGTATCTCAGGGCAAAACGGATCAAGGTGCCGGCCGCCATCCTAGGATAACTTAACCGGGTCACCCCGGATTCAAAAAGGTTCTCTGATACCCTTTAACTTTAACTTTACCAACATAAGGACATATACCCATGGGAAGCGACATCTACTTTACCAAAGAGCATGAACTGGTTCGAAAGGCTGTGAGGGATTTTGTCAACAAGGAGATCAACCCCCATGTTGAAGAGTGGGAAGAGGCGGGCATGACCCCCCTCCACGATCTGTTCAAGAAAATGGGGGAGCTGGGCTTCATCGGCATCCGCTACGACGAGGAATACGGGGGCGAGGGCCTGGACTACTGGTACGAGACCGTTGTGCTGGAGGAGTTTGCCAGGATCCAGTGCGGCGGCATCCCCATGGCCATTGCGGTCCAGTCCAACATGGCCACCCCGTCCATCTACGATTTTGGCTCCGAATACCTGAAACAGACCTACCTCAAGCCCGCCCTCAAGGGCGAGATGGTGGCCGCCATTGCCGTGACCGAGCCCGATGCCGGTTCGGACGTGGCAGCCCTCAAGACCTTTGCCAAGAAAGAGGGGGACCACTACATTCTCAACGGGTCAAAGACCTTTATCACCAACGGCCTCCAGGCTGATTTCCTCACGCTCCTTGCCCGGACCAGCGACGATCCCGGTTACCACAGCTTCTCCTTGTTTGTGGTCCCCACCGACATTGCGGGATATCACGTGAGCAAGAAGCTCGACAAGCTGGGCATGCGGTCCAGCGACACGGCCGAGCTCTTTTTCGACAACATGAAGATCCCGGCCGAGAACCTCATCGGCACCGAGGGCGAAGGCTTTATCCACCAGATGATGCAGTTCCAGCACGAACGGTTCAGCGCCCTGCCCCTCTCCTACATCGGTGCCCGGGAGATGATCGACGAGACCATCGAGTATCTCAAGGGACGGGTGGTGTTTGGAAAGCCATTGATCAAAAAACAGATCCTCCGCCACCGGATTGTGGAGTGGCTCACCGAGATCGAAGCCCTCCAGCAGCTCACCTACCACATCGTGCGGATGAAGATGGCGGGCCAGGACGCGTCAAAGGAGATCTCCATGGGCAAGCTCATGGGCGGCACCCTTCTCAACAAAGTGATGGACGGCTGCCTCCAGATGCACGGCGGCATGGGATTCATGAACGAAATGCGGGTATCCCGGGCCTTCAGGGATTCGAGACTCATCTCCATCGGCGGCGGCGCCAATGAGGTGATGAGCGATGTGATCGCAAAACTGTCAGGATTTTAAGGAGCGCCATGTATACGAACCTATTCAGCCCCATCAACATCAACACCCTTGAGATAAAGAACAGGATCGCCTACCCGTCCCTGGGCGTGCTTTTCTCCTATGACAGAAAACTCAATGACCGCTACCACCATTTTTTCAGCGAGATTGCCAAGGGCGGCGCCGGCATCGTCACGGTAGGCCCCGTGGGCGTCGATTATATCGGGTCGGGCATTGCCACCCTTGGCATTGACAATGACGAGGCGATCCCTGAATTTCAGAAGCTCACCCGGTCCATCCGGGAGAACGGGGCAAGCCCCTGGATCCAGCTCTTCCATGCCGGGGGATACAGCCATCCCTTTCTCATCGACAACCAGACGCCCCTGGCCCCCTCTCCCATCTTTTCCAACTACTCCAAGACCATGCCCAAGGAGATGAACCACGAGGATATCGATACGGTCCAGGCAAGCTTTGCCAGGGCCGCCATGCGGGCAAGGGAAGCCGGGTTCGACGGAGTGGAGATCATTGCATCGGCGGGCTATCTCATGACCCAGTTTCTCTCCCCCCTGAAGAACCAGCGAACCGATGGCTACGGCGGAAGCTTTGAGAACCGGACACGGTTTCCAAGGGAGACCATCGAGCGGGCAAGAAAGGCCCTGGGCAGTGACTTCCCCCTTGGCATCAGGATGGCGGGCAACGACTTTGTGGAGGGAAGCAACACCGATCTTGAAATGCCCAAGATCGCCAAAATATACCAGGAGGCTGGGATTGACGTGATCAACGTCACCGGCGGATGGCACGAGTCCAGGGTTCCCCAGCTGCCCATGGAGCTGCCCAGAAAAGGATTTGCCTTTCTGGCCAAAAACATCCGGGAAAATGTCACCGTTCCTGTGATGGCCTCCAACCGCATCACCAGCCCGGCCGAGGCGGACAACCTCATCCAGGAGGGGTATGCCGACATGGTCAACCTGGGACGGGTGCTCATCGCGGATCCCTTCTGGCCCCAAAAAGCCGCAGCCAACCGGGCCGATGAGATCCGGCCCTGTGTGGCCTGCTCCCAGGGATGCACCGACCAGATCTTCTCGGGCCAGCCCGTGTTCTGCATCGGCAACCCCCGGGCCAGCTTTGAAACGGAACGCACCATCTACAAGAGCGATTCCCCCAAAAAGGTCATGGTGGTGGGGGCCGGCGTGGCAGGCCTTGAGGCGGCGGTTACCGCAACCCAGGCAGGCCACACCGTCGAAGTGTTTGAAAAGGCGGGCGATATCGGCGGCCAGATTCCCATTGCCGCAGCCCCGCCCCACAAGCAGGAGCTCAACGCGTTTCTCCGGTACTACCGGGCCATGGTGCACCGCTGCAAAATCCCGGTCCATCTCAACACCGAGGTGACCCCGGCGTTCATTGAAAAGAGCGCATTTGACCACGTGATCCTGGCCCAGGGGGCTGAACCCATTGTTCCCAGGATAGATGGGGTGGACCATCCCAAGGTGCTCACCTCCTGGGACGTGTTGAAAAACAATCCGCCCCTTGGCGCCAAGGTGGCCGTCATCGGCGGCGGGGCCGTGGGCCTTGAAACGGCTCTCTTTGCCGCGACCAAGGGCACCCTCTCCCCGGAGATGCTCCACTTTTTGTTCACCTATGACGCCATGGATGCCCAACGCCTGAAGCACCACATGTTCAACGGATCGTCCAAGGTGACCGTGTTCGAAATGCTGGACCGGGCAGGAAAGGATGTGGGCAAATCCACCCGCTGGGTGCTCCTGGGCAACCTTGACCGGTACGGGGTGACGGTCAATACAAGCACCCGGGTGGAATCCGTGGCCAACGGAAACGTAAGCGTCCAAAAAGGGGACACCCAGGAAGAGGAGGCCTTCGACACCATCATCCTGGCCCTGGGCTCCCGGCCGGTGCAGACCCTTGAAAAGGCCCTTGAAGATAAAGATATCAATTACACAACCATTGGCGACTGCGTACGCCCTGGCAAAATCAACGACGCCATCCACGGCGGATTTCTCGCAGCAATCCAACTATAGCAGGAGGTGTTCATGGAGACCCTGTGCCAAGAAATTGAAAAGGAGTACCGCACCCTTGACAAGGCCCTTGGGGCCCTGGCCCCGGACGAATGGGACCGGGTGACCCCCTTTGGCAACTGGAGCATCCGGGAGGAGATCGGGCACATTGCCTATTACGACAACAAGGCCACCCTTGCCGTCACCGACCCCAAGGGGTTCCGGGCCCATCTTGAAGAACTCCTGGCAACCTGCAAAGACCCGGAAGATATGTTTGAGCGCTCCATTGCCCCGGCCAGGAACCTCGATCCCGGGGCACTCATGGATCTCTGGAAAAAAGAGCGCACCGTCATGGTCCAGGCCCTTAAATCCCTTGATCCCGGCACAAAACATCCCTGGTACGGCCCCCCCATGACCGCCCCCTCCTTTGCCACGGCCAGACTCATGGAAACCTGGGCCCACGGCCAGGACATCCTGGACACCCTGGGGATCGAGCGCACCCCGACCCCGGGCCTTGAGCACATTGCTCTTCTCGGGGTGAAGACCTTTGGCTGGGCCTATGTCAACCGGCGCATGGCAAAACCCACGGACAAGGTTTATGTGGAATTGACGGGTCCGCCCAATGAAACCTGGACCTTTGGGGATGACGCGTGGCCCAACCGGGTCACGGGCACGGCCCTGGACTTCTGCCTGGTGATAACCCAGCGGCGCCATGTGGACAACACCGGCCTCCGGGTGGAGGGCGAGACGGCAAAAGAGTGGATGGCCATTGCCCAGGCATTTGCAGGCCCCCCGTCCACCGGGCCCAAGGTTTAACCGAACCCGGACACGCCGAAACCAACGTTTTTTTTCGGATTCTATTGCCAAAACAACACGTAAACCAGCCATAAGACCCTAGGAGGTTTTGCCATGGCCCATCACGCCGATTCAACAACCGATTTTCAGCATTATTTCGGTAAAGAGCACGATCTGGTGCGAAAATCGGTCAAAGAGTTTGTACAAAAGGAGATCCTCCCCAACATCGACGCGTGGGAGGAGAAGGGCGAATTCCCGAGAAACCTGTACAAGATGGCAGGGGAGCTCGGCCTCATGGGAACCGGGTACCCCGAAGAGCTGGGGGGCACCCCCGGGGACATATTTCTCAAGATCGTGGTGGGTGAGGAGCTGATGCGCTCCACCTCGGGCGGGCTTGTGGCAGGCCTTGGCTCCCTTGACATCGCCATCCCCCCCATCATCAGAAAAGGCACTGAGGCGCAAAAGGAGCGGTTTGCCGGGCCTGTGATCGCAGGCGACAGGATCGCGGCCCTTGGGATCACCGAACCCGGCGGCGGCTCGGACGTGGCCAACATCAAAACCACGGCCGTGAGAAATGGAGACCACTATCGGGTCAACGGCAGCAAGACCTTTATCACAAGCGGGGTCAGGGCCGACCAGCTCACCTGCGCCGTGCGCACCGGGGGCGAGGGTGCCCACGGCATCAGCCTTTTGGTGATCGAGTCCGACACCCCGGGCTATTCCACCTCCCCCCCCATGAAAAAAACCGGGTGGTGGGCCTCGGACACGGCCGAGATCTATCTGGACAACCTGAAGGTGCCGGTGGAGAACCTCATCGGCGAGGAAAACCAGGGCTTCTACTACATCATGGAGAACTTCCAGAGCGAACGGCTCCAGCTGTGCATCATGGCCAACATGACCGCCCGGATCGCCCTGGAACAGGCCATGAAGTATGCAACAGAGCGGGAGGCCTTTGGCAAACCCCTTTCAGGCTTCCAGGTAACCCGTCACAAGCTTGCCGAGATGGCCACCCAGGTGGAGGTGAGCCAGGAGTTCACCTACCGGATCGCAGCCAAGATCGATGCCGGGGTCAACCAGATCAAAGAGATCTCCATGGCCAAGAACTTTGCCTGCCAGGTGAGCGACAAGGTCACCTTTGATGCGGTGCAGATCTTCGGCGGCTACGGCTATATGCGTGACGCCGTGGTGGAACGGCTCTACCGGGACAACCGGATCCTCTCCATCGGCGGCGGGACCACGGAGATCATGAAGGAGATCATCACAAAACTGATGTAAACCATGGACGCCGGCACTCGAACGGATGCCGGCTGTATCGGTTGCAACAAAAACAGGCCCTATAATAAGGAGGAACCATGCTCTATCACTTTGACGGAAAAACACCCTCGGTGGGCAGGGGAAGCTATGTGAGCGACCTTGCCAGGGTCATCGGAGATGTCGAGATCGGAGACAACTGCTACATCGGCCATGGGGCCATCATCCGCGGGGATTACGGCCGCATCGTCATCGGGGACGGCACGGCCGTTGAAGAGGGGGTCATCATCCACTCCCCCCCGGGCGGCCTGTACCTGATCGGCAAAATGGTGACCCTGGGCCACGGCGCCATCCTCCACGGCAACATCATCGGCGACTACTCGGTGGTGGGCATGGGGGCCATCCTGAGCATCTTCTCCGAAACAGGCGAATGGAGTATCGTGGGCGAAGGTTCCGTGGTTCGGTCCAACCAGAAAATCGAACCCGGAAAGGTGGCTGCGGGCAATCCCGCACGGCTCATCCGGGATGTGAACGAAAAGGACCAGGAGCTTTGGAACTTCGGCAAGCAGGTCTACATCGACCTTGCCGAAAAATACCTGGACCAGGGAATGCCCGAGGCCACCCTGGCACCGTCCCCCACCACCTGACCGGGAGGACGTCACAGCCCTTCCCATGGTGGCGTTGTGCCGGTTTACAGAGAACGGTTTTTTTACCCTTTGCCACACTTCTCTTGACAAACAACACGCTTCTGTTAGTAATAAATGATGCATGTTTTTCAATGGCATGCATCATTTTTTGCCGTAGGAATTCCCAACTCCAGGGCGTTTGTCAGTACACGATTTCACGCAGACAAAACACGGATAAACTCGACGGAACAAGAATCACCGCACTTCCGCAATTCAAGACTGATTGTCAGTTTTTTTCACCCAATCGACGACCTGTTTTACGGGGGAAATCGTTTACGAGTTAAAAAAAAATGCGGGTTTTGCCGGGCAGATCATTTTTCATCGTGTATGCAACGGGGAGGGAAGAATGAAAGAAATCGTTGTTAAAAAACGTATTCTTTTAAGCATCCTTAGCATTGGATTTACGCTGTTCTGCAATGTTGCCACCGCAGCCATGGTGGTGAACAAAACAGACAAAGTGCAGGTGGAGGTGTATGGCCAGATCAACAGGGCCGTCCTCTATGCCAATGATGGAGACAAGGATGATTTTTATCATGTGGACAACGACAACAGTTCAACCCGAATCGGCGTGATAACAACGGCCAAGCCCAATGACATATTCACTGTGGGCGCCCATATGGAGTATGAATATGAATCCAACGCCAGCAACCAGGTGTGGCAGAGATTGTCCGATACGGACGATGATGGGTTCACCGACCGGATCCTAGAAGTGTTTATCCAATGCCGGTTCGGAAAACTCTCCCTGGGCCAGGGCCAAACCGCCTCCGACGGCACAACCGAAATTGATCTTTCCGGTACAACGGTGGTGGGCTCGTCCAAGACCCATTCCCTGGCCGGCGGCATGCACTTCTTTGATGACGCCCCAAACAGCCTCTCCGATGCAACGGTTGGCGATGCATTCAACAACCTGGACGGGTTCAACCGAAAAGACCGGGTTCGCTATGATTCGCCTTCATGCAAAGGGTTCAGCCTGGCGGTTTCCAGCGGTTCCGATGACGGCACCGATGGTGACGATCTGGCCTTGCGGTATACGGGAGAAATAGCCGGCATAAAAACCGCCGGCGCCGTCTCCTATGTCAATTACAGTGGTTCGGGTTCCAAGGATAATCAGGTGTCCGGGTCCCTGTCCTTTTTGGCAACCAACGGCCTGAACCTGACCATGGCCTCCGGCATGCGGGAAGACGAATCCACCGCCAGGGAGGATGCCACCTATTATTATGGTAAAATCGGTTACATTGCCCAACTGTTTGACCTGGGCAGCACCGCCTTTGCCATCGATTACGGCAAATTCGAAGAGATGAAGGTCAACGATGACAAGGGCGATACCATTGGCGTTCTGGCGGTGCAGAAGCTGGAAAACTGGAACACGGAGCTCTACTTTGGATACCGCCATTACGAACTGGACCGGACCGACAGCGATTTCGATGATATTGATGCGCTCATGTCCGGACTAAGAATTAAATTTTAAATGACAGACCATGTTTACAACGACAACAGGAGTTCTTAACGATAATCCCACAGACACAGGAGGCTTGAGATGAAAACAGATATCGATCCCTACGCGTTAAAGCCATGGCTTGCCCACTACGACAACGGCGTTCCGGAAACGGTCAACTATGAAAAAAGAACCCTTCCCGAATTTCTCGACCAAAGCGCCAAAGAACGCCCCAATGCCATGGCTCTCTCGTTCATGGGGTATGAACTCACATACAAAAACCTGAGTGCCATGGTGGACGCCTTTGCCGCCACCCTCCTGGCCATGGGCATAAAAAAGGGAGACCGGGTGGCCATTCTCCTGCCCAATGTGATTCCCTGTGTGGTCTCCTACTATGGGGTGCTCAAGATCGGTGCCGTGGCCGTGATGAACAATCCCCTCTACTCGGACAGGGAACTTCGTCACCAGTTCAACGATGCCAACGCGATTCTGCTGATCACCCTGGATCTGCTTGCGGACCGGATGGTGGCCCTGCGTGGGGAGACATCCATCCGAAAGATCATCTACACCTCCATCGGTGACTACCTGCCCTTTCCCAAGAATCTCCTCTTTCCTTTGGTGGCAAAAAAACAAAAGCTTGCGGCCAAAGTCACAAAGGCAGAGGGCCTCCTGCCATGGAAGCCCCTCATCAAACAGGCGCCCCAACTTGCCAAACAGCCCAAAATCGCGTTTGACGACACGGCAATGCTCCAGTACACCGGCGGCACCACCGGCCTCTCCAAGGGCGCGGAACTCACCCACGCCAACCTGAGCATGCAGATCCAGCAGCTCAATGCCTGGCTGCCGGAGATCGACTCCCCGGACGAGATCATGCTGGGCGCCCTGCCTTTTTTCCATGTCATGGGGCTCACCGTTGCCATGAATTTTCCCATCTTCAGGGGATGGGGCAACATCCTGGTGCCCAAACCCCAGCCCGAACAGCTGTTAGAGGCCATAACCCGGTTCCGGCCCACCCTGGCCCCCCTGGTGCCGACCATGTATATCGGGCTTCTCAACCATCCAAAGATCGAAAGCTGCGATCTGACCGCCATCAAGGTGTGCATCTCGGGCAGCGCTCCCCTGCCCCAGGAGATCATCACCCAGTTTGAGGAAAAAACAGGCTCCACCATCATCGAGGCCTTTGGCATGACCGAGTCCTCTCCTGCCACCCATGTCAACCCCTTTGGCAAAGGCAAACGAAAGATCGGTAGCATTGGTGTGCCCCTCCCGGACACCGAATGCCGGATCGCCAACCTCAATGACCGGAACCTCACCATGCCGGCAAATGAGCCGGGGGAACTTGTAGTGCGGGGCCCCCAGGTGATGCGGGGCTACTGGAACATGGCCGAAGAGACCCAGGCGACCCTGGAGAATGGGTGGCTGTACACCGGGGATATCGCCATGATGGACGATGACGGCTATTTTTTCATCGTGGACAGGATCAAGGACATGATCATCTCAGGAGGATACAATGTCTACCCCAGGGACATCGACGAGGTGCTGTTCCAGCACCCCGAGGTGGTTGAGGCCTGTGCCGTGGGCATCCCCCATGAGATCCGGGGGGAGCAGATCAAGGCCTTTGTGGTCTTGAAACAGGATGCCCAGGCCACAAAGAAAGAGATCATCGATTTCTGCAAAACACGGCTGGCCGTGTACAAGCTCCCCACCCAGGTGGAGTTCAGGGACAGCCTGCCCAAGACCAATGTGGGCAAGGTACTCAGAAAAGATCTCAGGCAAGAGGAGCTTGAACGGCTCAGCACCCCGAATAAATAATTCGATCCCTGTCAAGGGTCTTTGCGATCCTGTTTGAGTGTTCAAGGTAGTGAAGATGCGAGATGGCTTCCCCGGTTGCAAACCACTTCTGGGCAATGGGGAAGTCGTCCCAGGAGGCGGCCCGGATGTCCCAGGTCATCTGGGACGCGGTTTCATAGGCATCCTGGGCCCCCTTGGAGAGGATGGTTTCAACCTCCCCAAGCCGCTCCATGTGGTGGGCCTTGAGCTGGTCGATCCGCTTTTTCATGTCCGTGAACAAACTCCTGTGGCCGGGCACCACAAGCGCCACATCCAAATGGTACACCTTGTCAAGGCTTTGAAGATAGTCGTTCAACAGGTTCTCCCCCTCCTCCCAGCACTGGATGTTCGGGGTGATGTCCCCCAGGATGTGGTCCCCTGAGATGAAGATCTTGTTTTCCGGCTCATACAGGCAAATATGACCCAGGGTATGGCCCGGGGTCTCGATGCACCTGAGGGTATACTCCCCCACGGAAATCTCGTCATTATCATGGATCATCCGCATGCCCGGCTTCCACTTGGAGCCGTGCTTGAACCCAGGATGGTTCTCCAGCGCCTGCCGCAGCTTATCCGCGGGAAACCCGTTCACCCGTGCCGACTCGAGCATGGGTTCCCACCCCTCCCAGGCCTCCAGGAGTTCGGCTTCCGGACGGTTGAAATAAATCCTGGAGTCCGGCGTGAGCAGCCGGTGCAACAGCCCAAAATGGTCTGCATGGAGATGGGTGATGAGAAAGTCGGTCCGGTTCCGGTCGATACCAAGCTCGGTCAGTCCTGCGTCCATGGCAGCAAAGCAGTCGTCATGGTTCAGCCCGGTATCGATGACAAGATTTCGCTCTTTGCCCTTGATCACCACGGAGTTGAGGGATTTCAACGGAGTTTCGGGCAAAGGGATCTTGATGCAGAAGATGTCGCGCGCCAGTGTCTCAATCATGGTGGTGTCTCCTTACGACCGGGGTCGTTGTGTCCAGCGATTTGGGTGAGAAGCCTGGTCCTGTGGATGATGAACTCCATGAAAGAACCATGTTTAATCATTGTTTTCATGTTTTTTTGTTGACAAAACTTCGTCCGTAACCCTATGTAGATTAAATATGAACTATTATCAAACAGAAATTGTTTTTTTTGCGGCATGCCAGTTTTCTGCCGCTGGTAAGTGGTGGCGCTCCTGGACACCTAGGGATGCCCGCACACTTTTTTCTGTCTGATACGATAAAAAATAGGTAATAACAAGAGGTTGCGGGCACCAAGCCCCCAACCTCTTTTTTGTTTTTGGGTTGGGGCGTTAGCCGCAACCTTTTTTTATTGCTGCAAAAGGTGTTTGGTGATACTAAAAAACCGTCATGGAGGTAGAAATGCTGATAGTAATGAAAAAAGGAACCACAGACAAGACAGTTCAATCGGTTGTAGCGGCTGCAGAACGAAGGGGGCTCACAGCCAGGCCCATCCCCGGCGGAGACCGGGTCTCCATCGGGATCCTTTATAATAAGGGATCGGTGGATGCTGCTCATTTCATGGGCCTTGAAGGTGTAAAGGAGGTTCTTCCGGTGACAAAGCCGTACAAACTTGTGAGCCGGGAATTCCAACAAGAAAACACGGTGATATCCATCGGCGGCGTGCTGTTCGGCAGCAAAGACCTGCCCGTGATCGCCGGCCCCTGCGCCATTGAGAGCGAAGCCCAGGCACTGACCATTGCAAAGGCCGTTAAACAGTCGGGGGCCGCAGTGTTCAGGGGCGGGGCGTTCAAGCCCAGGTCTTCCCCTTACTCCTTCCAGGGACTTGGCGAAGAGGGCTTAAAGATCCTCGCCAAAGTCAGAGAAGAAACCGGCCTTCCCGTTGTCACCGAAACCATGGATGTTGAAAACTTTGACCTGGTGGAAGCCTATGCCGATGCCGTGCAGATCGGCACCCGGAACATGCAGAACTACTCCCTGTTAAAGCGGGCCGGACGCTCCAAACTGCCGGTGATACTCAAGCGCGGCATGTCCGCCACCCTCCAGGAATGGCTCATGGCCGCAGAATATATCATGGAAGAGGGAAACCCCAAGGTAATCCTCTGTGAACGGGGCGTCAGAACCTTTGTCAAGCACTCCCGGAACACCCTGGACCTCTCAGTGGTCCCGGCGGTGAACAAGGAGAGCCACCTGCCCGTGATCGTCGATCCCAGCCATGCAGCCGGGGTCCGGGACCAGGTCATGCCCCTGGCCTTTGCATCCGCAGCAGTGGGTGCCGCAGGCATCATGGTCGAGGTCCACCACAAACCCGACGAGGCCCTCAGCGACGGGGCCCAGTCCCTGCTCCCGGAACAGTTTGATCAACTCATGAAAAAAGTCAACGCCATCCACGCCATCACGGGCACAAACGCCCTGTGATCACACGGATGCCACGGCATTCAACCCAATAGCAAGCGTTCAACGGTCGGCTTTTGCCTTGATATACTTAACGAAAGTGAGGTTCAACATGGAAATCAAAGGTATCAAGGCAAAGCTGGTCGATGTATTTGCCCATGGAAAATTAACCGGCAACGGACTGACCATATTTTGGGAGTGTCCCCCCCTTTCCACCCAGGAGATGCAGGTGTTAACCCAGGAGATGCGTCAATTCGAGTCCATTTTCGTTGAAAGAGAACCGGAAACCAATCGTTTTAAAGCCAGAATCTTTACAATGGAAGAAGAACTGGATTTTGCAGGCCATCCCCTTCTCGGTCTGGCCGCCCACCTCCACGAGGAGTACGGCACCCAGGAGCGGCATGAATGGGACGTCGCGCTCAGGTCGACCACGGTCCGTCTCATGAGCCACGCTAAAGAAGACTACTATTCGGCGTCCATGGAACAGGGCGCACCCCAGTTCATCAGCACCTTAAAGCCATCGGAAACACTTGAGGTGCTATCGGCACTGAACCTGGGTGAGGAGAATATGGCCGCCATGCCCCCGGAGGTCATCTCCACAGGGCTTCCCTATTTGATCGTTCCTGTGATCAGCGGTATCGAGCAGGCAAGAATAACGACCCGGGATTTTGAATCCCTTTTAAACCGGTATGGCGCAAAGTTTGCCTATGTGTTGGATGTAAATACACTGGAAGGGCGTACCTGGGATAACGAGGGAAAGGTAGAGGATATTGCAACGGGCAGCGCAGCCGGTCCTGCCGGCGCTTTTCTATTCAAAGCCGAACGTGCATCGGGAAATACGCCGTTTCAGATCAGCCAGGGCCGCAGGGTTGGCAGACCCAGCAAAATAGACGTTTGCCTGGAAGTAAACAAAGGTGTAATAAGTAATATCATTGTCAGCGGTGATGTCCATAAAATCGCGTCAATAACGTTTGAATAAGTGATCTTCAAAATAAGTAAAGGACAACAGATACTAGCCATGAAAATTAGAATTGCTTCATCCGATGATCTAAATTTACTTGCCAAGCTTGTCATCAGTTTTAGAAATCATTTTGATCGTAAAGAACCAACAGACACAGCGTTTACGGAAGGCATCAAAAAACTCATGGCCGGTGGTGACGCTGAATTTTTCCTGGCATTGGATGATGACGATTCTCCCGTGGGGTATGTTTTACAGCGATACCGGTTCAATATGTGGGCAAATGGCATTGAGGCCGGAATCGAGGACCTGTTTGTCGACCCGGAATATCGACAGGGGGGGACGGGCAAACGGTTGATCGAATATTCAATAAATAGAGCCATTGAGAAAAACTGCGCAACCATCTGTCTTGACACCAACGAGAACAACCAGGCGTCCACTAGAATATATACGCAACTGGGATTCAATTCAGCATCAGCACGGTGGAATAATGGAAGACAGATTTTTTTCAGGAAACCATTATCAATTGAGTAATAGAAGGACAAAACGGCAATATGGTTTCCCATCAATTGCCATACAAGCTTCAGGTTGATTCATCCGCTCAACGAAGCAAGCCAGTTCAGTTCATCCATATCAATGGCATTGATATGATAACCACTTTTAAAAAGCTGGATACAGGCTTCAACAATATCCCGCCCATAGAGTTTGTCGGCGTTTTTCTTGATAAACACCAGCGCTTCATTCAGAGGATAGGCAGGGCGATATGGGCGATGGGCTGTCAGGGATTCGACAATATCGGCGACACTGACGATGTGGGCCTCCAGCAATATATCTTCTCCCCGCAATCCCTGCGGATAACCCGATCCGTCCAGATGTTCATGATGCTGAAGCGCAATTTCAGCCACCGGCCAGGGAAAATTTACGGGTTTCAGGATATCATATCCTTTTTGACTGTGGATCTTGAGATAATCGATATCTTCAGGTTGCAGTTGTCCGGGCCGGGTTAAGATTTCAGAGGGAACGGCTATTTTGCCGATATCATGGATGAGTGCCCCAAGAAAGATCCCTTCAATCCGTTCTTCAGACAAGTCTAATTCCCGGGCGATGCTTGCAGCCAGATGGGCCACACGTCGCTGATGACCGGCGGTATAGGGATCGCGTATATCGACGGTTCGTGATACAGCCAAAATGGTCTGCAGAAGGGTCTTTTTGATATTCATAGCATATTGCAAGCGATCCTGTTCCGCCTGCTTCTGTTCAGAAATATCTCGGATGTAAGCAATAAACACTTGTGATGTTTCCGGGCTGATCGAAATCACTTCAAGTTCTGCAGGGAATTCGGACAGATCGGCCCGCATAGCAATTGTCTCCACCCGACATCCAATATTTTTTTTCTCTCCAGTGGTGAGAAATGAGCCTAGGCCATTTTCATGGGCCTTGCGCTTGGACGGAGGAATGAGCTTTTCAGAAACAGTATATCCGATCACCTGTTCGCTGCGATAACCGAATATCTTTTCCGCAGCTGGATTTACATCGAGAATACGGCCTTTGTCGTCCATAATAACAATGCCCTCAAGCGCAGACGCCACAAGCGCGTGAAACCATTCTGATGAGATATCTCTTTTTAGTTTGGATTGCCTGGCTTGTTCCATTTTTTCCTCTGAGTTTAATAAATTCTTTAATACCAATGATCTATAGAGTCATGACAGTTGCAATCTCCCGGGCAACATTTAGCTTACAAGGAAAAGACGTCCTGGTCAAAATGAGCCTTTTAGTGGGATGTTGGCTCGATGGTGAATTCAACCAAAACCGGGAAGTGATCCGAGGGGTAAAACCCTGAAAATTGATCCCGGATGATCTCTTTTCTGTGGACCTTGACCCTGCCCCTGGAGAGGATCCAGTCGATATGCCCACCCCGGTCCTTGCCGGTAAACCCGTGGAAGGTGCAGGTGTGGGCCCCGGTAAACGCATCCTCAAACCCGTTTTGGGTGAAGACGGCATGGGCGGCTTCCAGGGGAATACAATTGAAATCCCCGGTAATAATGGTGGGGAGATCCTTGGGGAAGTCGGAAATAAAATCGACCACCAGCTCTGCGCTGCGCTTCTGGACCGACTCGAAAAAGTCAAAGTGGGTGTTGGCCATGACCACCTGGGCTGATCCCTGCTGGAACAGGCCGAGGGTGCACTGGCGGGGCCAGCGGCTCTTCTCAAGCCGGCTTTCCACATCCGGGGTCTCGCTCAGGAAGCAGTGGCGCTTTTCCTTGCAGACCCATTTTTTGCTGTGAAAGATCAGGTTATTCTGCCAGAAGTCCGGGGAAGGCGTTCTCTTTCCAATATAGTCGTACGGGTCAAGGAGGGTGGCAAGATATTCTGTCTGAAAATTGTTGGCCTCCTGGAATCCGATGAAGTCGGGTTGATAGCGCTGGAACAGGGAGGGGTAGGCTTTTTTTCGGTTGTCCCAGGCGTTGTCGCCGTCGTCGGCCAGGCCGAATCTCAGGTTAAAGGTCATCACGGAAAAAGAAAGAGCGTCTGCCATGGTTGTCTCCTGTCGGGATTGTTTCCTGCTCCTTTATACCCACAGAGCAAATAAAACTTCAACCCCGAACGGCCGGACAGGGATCGCCTAGGACAAAAACGCTCTTTCTTGCTTGATTTACAGCATTTCCAGGAATGCTTCTATTCTTGTTCTTATCTGCTCACTGTCGGATTCAGAGTAGTCGGTCTCGATCTGAAGCATTGGCAGGTCCAGTTTTTTGTCGAGAAAGTTTTCAACGGAAAAAGACTCGACGTTGTAGGTGTGACAGCAGGTCCAGGTGAGATCGATCACCCCGTCTACGTTATACTCTTCAGCAAGCCTGCCAACGAGATCCAGCCGGCCCGTGTTGGGCGTCATGCAGGAGCAGGGAACCTTGAGGTATCTTTCAGCAAGGGCGGCAAAGGGATCCTGGGCATCCTCCTCGGTGGGATAGTAGAGGCCTTTTACGCCGGTGCAGTTCTCCTGGCACACCACCAGGGCGCCGCACTCCTCGGCAAGCCGTGTGACCTTGTCCGACCCTGTTCCCGAGGGGCAGCCGGTGATGAGGATACGGAGGGGCTTTGTATCGCTTTTGGCCATGTTTGCCCGTTTTTCTTCAAGTTCGGCCTTGAGGGCGATAAGATCCGCTGCGTATTTCTCAAGGTCCACGGCATAGCCCTTTGTCTCGAGGATCCTGAGGAGTTCAGGCCCTGAGATCGGGGCGTCGGGTTCTGTCATGAGCAACGCGATTTCCTGGACAAGGCCGTTGACCCGGTTTTGAAGTTTTATCTCGTGGTTCAGCTTTTCCGGGGTGATGGTGTTGCCTGTTTTCTCTTCAATGTAGGCTTTTAATCTGTGGATCTCTGTTTTCCAGTACTCAAGGGGAGAATCACCCAGGGTGCGATAGGGAAGCTGCATGACAAAGGTGGGTTTGATCTCGTCCATCAGCTCGAACATTTTTTTCTTGCCGTCGCAGGTGGTTTCTCCGACGATGAAATCGGAGAACGAGAAAAACGGACAGGTGTTACCGGCGGCAAAACCGTAGCTTGATTTAATAAGGGGGCAGAGGTTGGCCGGAAGGGTCTTTTCCGCCTCCTGGATGGGCTCCTGCTTTTTTCCGCAAAGCCCCACCGGAATGGCACCTGCGGCCCTGACCAGTTCCGTGGGTCCGAAGATGCAGTAGAGACCTGCTATTTGAACGCCTTGATCGTGGGCCTTGTCAAGCTCAAGAAGGGCGTGTTTATTGAATTCGTTGAAATAGGCCATGCTTTGGTTGTCCATGGGGCTCCTTTGCTCGGTTGAATGGGTTTCGATGGTGTAAATCTTGACCCGAACAGATATCATTTCCCTTTTTAATATGTCTAATCGATTGTCTATATCCAATTTGGCTTTTCCATTGGGAAAATTGATTTGACTTCAGTTTATGGCAAGAATAGAAGAAGGCTTCTATTGGTGTTTTATTTTACGTTTGGGCGTGGATCATTCAAGTGAGAGGGCAGATGGAATTTGCAGGATTGGACATAGGATCGAGAAATATTAAGCTCGTTGTGGTTGATGAAACAGGAGGGATCGTTGAGAAGCGCAAGTGCTCAACCTCTTTTGATCCAATGGAAAAGTGTGCAGAGATTCTGGAGGGTATCCAGTACCACGCGCTCATGGCCACTGGCTACGGCAGGCATCTGTTCAGCCGACACAATGGCATTGATGAAGAAAAAACCGTGTCCGTGGTATCCGAGATAAAGGCCCACGCAAAAGGCGCCAACGCATGGTTCCCGGATGTGCCGGCCATACTTGACATCGGCGGCCAGGACACAAAGGTGATCTCCCTGAACAAAAGCGGCAAGGTAAAGAAATTTGAAATGAACGACCGTTGCGCCGCCGGCACAGGAAAGTTCCTCGAAGTGATGGCCCTGGCCTTTAGCCAGGACATCGAAGCGTTTGGCAACTTTGCAATGAAGGGGGATCATCCCTGCCCCATCTCAAGCATGTGCACGGTGTTTGCCGAAAGTGAAGCCACATCCCTCATGGCCCGGGGGGAGAACCCCCGGAACATCGCCCTTGGGCTTCATCTGTCAGTGGCAAAACGAGCGGTTTCAATGGTCAAACGGGTGACAGGCAGCGTGCCCCTGGTTTTTTCCGGCGGCGTTGCCAACAACCGATGCATCCAGGACCTCATCCAAAAAGAGATCAATGGGGATGTTGTTCTGCCCGAACATCCCCAATACACAGGCGCTTTCGGTGCCGCACTCCTTGCCATGGAATGACACCCCAGTACCGAAAAAAACGGGCCTGAACCAGGGCCCCCCATGTACAAATAGGCCGGGTGGGTATAAGAGATAAAGGAAATGCCCAACAACAGAAAGGATATCGCTTGTGAAAACATATGATTTTGATGAAATAATCCAACGGGCCGGAACCGGCTCAGTCAAGTATGACATGTGCAAGGAACTGTTCGGTACCGACGATGTGATCCCCATGTGGGTGGCGGACATGGATTTCAGGACACCGGATTTCATGGTGAATGCCATCAACAAGCGCATGGCGGATCCGATCTTTGGATACACCCTCAGGGAAGATGCCTTTTACGGGTCGGTAAAAGCATGGATGGAAAAGCGCCACGGCTGGAACATTGAAAAAGACTGGATCACCTTCAGCCCCGGGGTGGTGTCGGCACTCTCCATGGCCATTCTTGCCATGACAAAACCGGGAGACAACATCGTGGTTCAACCCCCGGTGTATCATCCGTTCTACTTTGTGGTTGAGGACAATGACAGAAAACTTATCCGCAACCCCTTGCGCCTTGAAGACGGCCGGTATCGCATGGATTTCGACCATCTAAAATCCGTGATCGACGAAAAGACTCGGATGGTGATCATCTCAAACCCCCACAATCCCGGGGGGACGGTCTGGACAAAAGAGGAACTGAGACAACTTGGGGAGATCTGCGTTGAAAACGACCTGCTCCTGATTTCGGACGAGATCCATTCCGATCTTGTGGCCAAAGGATTCAGGCACACGCCGGCGGCATCCATCTCAACGGAGATCGCCCAACTCACCATCACCTGTGTGGCTCCGAGCAAGACCTTTAATGCGGCCGGGCTTTCAACCGCTGCCGTGATCATTCCCAACCATGGGCTCATGGCAAAATACAAGCGCATATTGAATGCCGTCCATGTGGGGTTTGGCAACATCTTTGGCAACCCGGCCCTGGTTGCGGCCTATGAAAAAGGCGAGCCATGGCTTGAGCAACTCCTGGATTACATTGGGAAAAATATTTCCCATACCATGGATTTTTTTGAGAAAAAAATTCCCGGCATATCGGCCATGGAACCGGAGGCATCCTATTTGTTGTGGCTCGATTGCAGAGAACTGGGACTCTCCCAGGAAGCGCTCTGCGAATTCATGATCAAGGAGGCCAAGCTCGGCCTCAATGACGGTGCCATGTTCGGTACGGAGGGAGTCGGGTTCATGCGCATGAATCTGGCCTGCCCCTTGTCGGTCGTAAAAAAAGCCCTGGCAAATCTTGAAACCGCGGTAAACAAATTACAGGCATGATGTACGGGGCCAGGCGTGTGCGATGGCGTTTCCTGCAAATATTACATGGTCAAATTAAACAATACGCAAAGCCTGGTCCCATTTCACAATAAGAGCAATAAACCAACAGGTTAAGCCTGACCCCATTTTTTTATAATAAGGGCAATAAGCTAGGCCTGACCCCATTTCACATTTCAAATCGTTTGCCCACCCGGGACAGGGTGAAGCAGAAGCAAAAATAGATCATGGCGGCAAAGAGGTAGGCCTCGGCACTGGCACCCATCCACTTGGGATTGGCCAGGGGCGTCTGGGACGTCTTCAGAAGATCGAACAGGGCCACAACGATAACCAGGGAGGTATCCTTGAAAAGGGTGATGAAACGGTTAACCGTGGCCGGCATGGCAATGGGCAGGGCCTGGGGAAGAATCACATACCACAGAGTGCCGATCCGGTTCATGCCCGTGGCTTTTGCCGCCTCGTACTGCCCCTTTTCTACGGCCCGGAGACCGCCCCGAACCGCCTCGGCGATATAAGCCGAAGAAGAGAGGATGATGGCGGTTTCCGCCCTTAAAAGCTTGCTCACGCTGACCCCCTCCGGCAGAAACAAAGGAAAAAGCATGGACGAGACAAACAAGAGGCTGATCAGGGGCACCCCCTGGAAAATTTCGATGTACACAAGGGTCACGCCCCCCAGGACAGGAGCACGTGAGTTTCGTCCAAGGGCCAGGAGAATGCCCAGGGGATAAGAGACGGCGATCCCGGTGACCGAAAGAATCAGGGTCAGGGGAAGTCCGCTGAACCTTGCGCTCTCCACCGGCACAAGGAGTGAAAAGCCACCGTACAGAAGAAATGCAGCCATAATACAAAATCCCGCCCACATCCCCGCAAGTGCTTTACAAGAGAGCCTTGCCTGGACGGTGACAGCGCCCGTTACCCCAAGCAGCACCATGGCCACAAGGGGGCGCCACTGCTCCTGGGGGGGATAGAAACCAAAAAGGATAAACCGAAGGTTCTCCCTGACAAATCCCCAGTTGGCGTTGAAGATCGCCCATTTGAGAAAGGGGACACCGGCTTTCCAGACGAGAAGGGCGATGATCAGGGTAAAAAGGCAATGGAGGGGGGTATCGAACCACTCCTTGACCCTCTTTTTTACCGAACCTGCCAGGTCTGTTTTCATCATCCTATCCACCCTTTTGAAATGTAGGCGTCATATTTTTTCATTGCAAACGAGGTGACGAGGCTTAAAGCAAGATAAACCACCATGATGATCATCACCCCCTCCACCACCTGGCCGGTCTGGTTGATGGCGGTGTTGCCGATGGAAAGAAAATCCGGATACCCAATGGCAACCGCAAGGGAGCTGTTTTTCATAAGCCCCAGCATGAGCCCGGTCACCGGGGGAATAATCACCCTGAGGGCCTGGGGAAATATGATCCGCCTGAACACCACGGATGGATGCATGCCAAGGGCTTTGCCCGCCTCCCACTGATCCCGGCCAATGGCGGTGATCCCCGCCCGCACCGCCTCTGCCACAAAGGCCGAGGTGTAGACCCCAAGCCCCAGGACCAGGGCGGTAAATTCAAGGGAAAAGGTCGTGCCCCCCTTGAAATTGAACCCCGCCAGGCACGGAACGCTCCAGCCCAGGGAAACACCCCCCAAGATCCCGCCGACGGATTCGGCCAGATGGAATTCAAGGGCGGGGAACATGATCCCCCGGTTGCTGAGAAAGACCCCCCAGCAGGGATTCAATGCATGGCGGGGAGAAGGCAGCAGGGAATTAAGAATGGCGTACCAGAAAAAAAGCTGCAACAGGGCCGGCACATTGCGAAGGAGTTCCACATGGCATGCGGCAGCAAACGAGACAAGGCTGTGGGAGGAGAGCCGGGCCATGCCCACGGCAAGTCCCAGAACAAGCGCCACGCCCATGCCGGCCAACCCCGCCTTGAGGGTGTTTAAGAATCCCACCACCAGGGCCCTGGCATAACTGTCTGCAGCCGAAAAGGAGATGGGGGACTCACCGATCTCAAATGCCGCTTCATGGGTGAGGAATTCAAATCCCGTGGTAATGGCCTGGCGGGCCAGGTTGGCCGAGACATTTTTGTACAGGTGCCAGGAGATGCACAGCAGACACCCTGTTAAGAGCAACGGCAGGAATAACGTTCTTTTCGTATGGAGGGTTTTTCTCAATGGATTTTTATGTCTCAGGGGCTGGGCGCGGTCAAAAGAATAGCAGCTCCCGGGTCCGGGCAATGCCCGGACCCAAGAGAATGGTGTTTTTCAAACGATCTTAATGAAACGGAGGGGCATACATGAGGCCGCCGTTTTTCCACAATGCGTTGAGACCCCGATCCAGGTTAAGGGGGGTGGTTTTTCCAAGGTTTCTCTCAAACACTTCGCCATAATTGCCCACATGGCGAACCATGTTGCAGGCCCAATCTTCGGACAACCCAAGGCTTTTGCCGTTGCCCGGGGTGACGCCGAGGAACCGTTTGATCCTGGGGTTGTTGCTCTTGAGCATGGTGTCTACATTCCCGGATGTGATGCCGAGATCTTCCGCTTCGATCAAAGCAAAGATGGTCCATTTAACGATATTTTTCCATGCGGAATCTCCCTGTCGCACGGCCGGGGCAAGGGGCTCTTTGGAGAGGAACTCCTGAAAGATCATATAGGCGTCAGGATTCCCCGTAATGGTTCGCTGGCTGGCCAGGGAAGAGGCATCGTTGGTCAGGCAGTCGCATCGACCGGAAACAAAGGCCTTGAGAAGTTCCTCCCTGCTTTCGATCTGGACCGGCTTGAAGGAGATGTCATGGGCCCGGAAATAGTCGGCCACGTTCATCTCCGTGGTGGAACCGGGCAGGATGCAGATACTTGCCCCGTCCAGTTCCTTAATTTCTTTGATCCCCATCTCCTTTCGAACCATGAAGCTCTGGCCGTCATAGAATACAGGTGAGACAAACTCGATTCCCATTGCCGTGTCCCGGGAGAGGGTCAGGGTGGTTTGCCTGGAAAGGATGTCTATTTCACCCGACTGGAGGGCCGGGATTCTCTGCTGGGTGGAAAGCGGGGTAAATCGAATTTTTTCGGGATCATTGAAAAGGGCGGCAGCAACGGCCCGGGCGATATCCACATCCAGGCCGTGCCATTTTCCCTGGTTGTCGGGCATGGAGAACCCAGGGGCGCCGGTATTGACCCCGGCTTGAACATATCCTTTGGATCTTATGGCATCCAGGGTTTTACCCGCATGGGCGATTCCGGCAACAGACAGCAGGGCGACAAGGAAGGACATGAACTTCAGGTGTTTCATAAACAGAACTCTCTCTTCAGAATTATAGGTCAAAGACTCAAATTGAGTGGTGTCTTCTACATGACTTTCCAAAGCAGTGTCAAATCGGTAATTCAGATGTCCGGAGTGTTCTTCATAGGTGTTTTCAATAAGGGCAATAAGCTAGGCCTGACCCCAGAGATGATGACCCCATAAAACTTAAAAAGGCCATCCGGAAAATCCGGACAGCCGATTTAAGAAAAGGAGAAAAAAGATGAAATTAACATTTCTGCTAACTTACCCTTAAGCTAATGCAAGTTGCTTGCCAAAAACTAAAACGCACCCAAAAAAATCACAGCATTCCAGATAGATCGCTGTAATCAAAGGGTTTATTTCTATAAACAAAACCCATAGCCATCACACGGCCCACGAAAACAGGACCGTGGCCCCCCTTGAAAATTCAAATTTTTGAACACGCCAGGTGTCTTCCACCCAAATCAAAGATATAACCCCCTGAAATAAATAGATAAAAACAATGTTACCATTGAGTTTAAAATTTTGAACACTTTTCCAGACCGGTTCACGATTCTTGATCCCATCCGGTTCGGTACCGGCCCGCCAGAGGGGTTCCGGCCGAATATCCCTTTACAAGAAAGTGTGATGTTGATAGTGAATCCATGGGAAAATATGTAAAACATTACACAAGGGAAGACCCATGACCCCTGGAATCAAGAGCGCGAAAAAAGCAAAGATAGAATATACACTCCACCCCTATGACCACGATCCCAATGCGGCCTCCTACGGCGAAGAGGCGGCCAAAAAGCTCGGTGTGGCACCGGAAAAAGTTTTTAAGACCCTGGTGGTTGAGCTGGACGGCTCAACCCTTGCCGTGTGCGTGATTCCGGTCACAAACCAGCTGGACCTGAAGGCCGCAGCCAAAGCCCTTGGCGCCAAGAAGGCCAAGATGGCCGACAAAAACCATGTCCAGCGCTCCACCGGCTATGTGCTGGGGGGAGTGAGCCCCCTGGGCCAGAAGAAAAGGCTGAAAACCGTGCTCCACGATTCAGCCCGGACCCACGGCACCATCTATGTAAGTGCCGGTCGCCGTGGCCTTGACATTGAGCTTGACCCGGAAGATCTCAAAAACCTGACATCGGGCAGCTTTGCCCATATCGCCAAATAGAGAAAAGGAGAGCCCATGGAAACACAGAGAGTGGAACTTGCAACCCCGGAGATCGCGCTGACCCTTTCCAACGCCCCCTCCATGGGAAACGTTTTTTCAAAGGCCCTGCTGGTCTCCCTTTCGAAACGCCAGGGCGCATTGACAGACCAAAAGATCCACGGCATGCGGGTCTCCATGGACCGCATCCAGCCCGACCCTGAACGGATCAAAGCGTTCCGGCGGGTGTGCTGTGAACCCATGGACCAGACCGTGCTGCCGGCCATTTACCTTGAAACCCTGTTCGTCGGCATGCTGGGCAAACTCATCACCTCCCCCTTTTTCCCCATCAGCCCCATGGGCCTGATCCATACCCACCAAAACTTAGTTCAGCACAGGCCCGTGGACGAAAAAGAGATCCTGGACGCCCAATGCGGACTGAAGCGCATGACAACCAGCGACAAGGGAGTGACATTGGAGTGCTTTCTTGAGGTAAGATCCGACAATGGGCTTGTGTGGGAAGGGGTGGCCACCTTTCTCTCTAGACGCAGGGCAACGGGATCCAGGAGAAAGAAAAAACAAAACCCACGCCAGACCCGCCTGCCGGTGAAAGAGATCTTTGACCTTGCCGAAGAGACCGGCCGGGCCTATGCCCGGGCATCCAACGACTACAATCCCCACCATCTCTATGGGTTTTCGGCCAGGCTCCTGGGCTTCAGATCCCCCATTGCCCATGGCATGTTTACGCTTGCAAGGAGCCTTGCCGCCATCCAAAGCAAAACCGCCTTTGAATTTCCCATGGGTGTTGAAGCCGGGTTCAAGCTGCCGGTCTATCTGCCGGCCAGGGTGGCCCTGGGGTATGAAACCTTTGGCAACACGGTGTCGTTTGAACTGAGGGACGCGAACTCAGGCCTCCCCCATGTTGCGGGCAGAATCAAACGCCTGTAGACACAGGCTACCGTTTCTGTTTTCGAATACCCAGCCGCCGGAGGCGGGAGGCAAAGGTGGAACGGTTCAGGCCAGAATCCCTGGCCGCCCAGGTGACGTTCCAGGAGTTCTTTCCAAGGAGATACAGGGCATAGTTTTTTTCCACTTCAAGCCAGGTGCACGTTCCAAAATCGATCTCCCCGGCCTGGGTCACCCTGGCCGGCAACCGGGCCTCCCCCACCGGGCCTTGGGGGATCACCGTATCGCCACCCATGGCGGCGGTTTCAAAATCCAGGGAGATGGCCGCAGGATCAATGGTTTCACCGTCGGTCACCACCATGAGGTATTTGATGAGATTCTCAAGTTCCCGGATGTTGCCCGGCCAGGACCAGGCAGTGAGCCGTCGCATGGCCTCGGACCCCACCCCTTTGGGTGAAACGCCAGCCTTTGCCCCTTCCTTGGCGAGAAAATGCTTGACCAGAAGCGGGATATCCTCCCGCCGCTCCCGCAGGGGGGGAAGGTGGATGGGCAGTACGGCCAGGCGGTAAAAGAGATCCTGGCGAAAGGTGTTTTCGGCAACCATCTTCTTGATATCCCGGTGGGTGGCAGAGATGATCCGCACATCCACATGCCTCACCCGGGTGGAACCAAGGGGTTTGACTTCGTTGTTCTGGAGCACCCGCAGGATGCTGGCCTGGATGTTCATGGGCATGTCCCCGATCTCGTCCAGGAACACCGTGCCCCCGTCGGCCGCTTCGAACAGCCCCTTCTTGTCCCTGACCGCCCCTGAAAAAGCGCCTTTTTTATAGCCGAACAGCTCACTCTCAAGCAGGGTATCAGGAATAGAGCTACAGTTCTGGACCAGGAAGGGATTGTTTTTACGAAGCCCGGAGCAATGAAGCCGTTCTGCCACAAGCTCCTTTCCGGTGCCGCTCTCCCCTGTAATCAACACATGGAAGTCTGACCCGGCATAGCTCTTAACAAGGGCCAGGCTCTGTTGGAAGGCCCTGCTCTGCCCCACGATGGGCGTCTCCCCTTGATACTCCTTGAGGGCGTTCTTGAGACTCTCGGCCTCCTCAAGTTTTTCCCGGTAGAGAACCGCATTGCCCAGGGCCACGGACCCGATGTCCACCAGGTTCTGCAGGTGTTCTAGATAACGCTTATCAAGGTTGATGTGACTCTTATCCGGGGTGGTGTCGATGATCTGGACCGCCCCGTACACGGATCGATCCTTAAGGAAAAGGGGAAAACAGAGGATGAGACTGCTCTTTACGGCAAGGTTCTCCTCAAGCTCCCGATAATGGCGTTCATCCCGGCCAGGATCGGAAACCGTCATCTTTCCGTTCTCTATCACCCAGCCCACGATGCTGGATTGCCCGGTGGAGAGGCGGACACCCTTGATGTTGTCCCCTTCCGCACCAACGGCCTCAATGCACTCGTAACTTTCGTTCTTCTTGATCCAGATCGATCCCCTTTGGACATTCTGAAGCTTGAGCAGGGATTTGAGAAACTTTTTTTGCAGACGTTCAGGGTCAAGCTCCCCTGCAAAGGATTTAAACAGATCAAACGAAGAATTTTCCATTGTTACCACCTAATGAGATATCACCATATTGATAAAATAGAACGGCTTAATGCTTTATAGCGTCACCAACTCCAGGATCAACTCCAGTCCAAAACCGCCATTTCTTCAACAATAGTCAATAAATTCCGCAAGATCAAACATTTTATTAATTATGGCACAAATTGTGAAATAGAAACTCTTCAGAGGCAGCCATACCATCCGTGGCCAGCCCGGACAGTCAACCATAATGATACGGAGTATACTATGGCAAACAAAATATTGATAGACAGCCTTGACACGGCCACATTGCGATGCCCCAATTGCAACAGAAAAAAGATCATGCAGCTCTCCCAGCACAACATCCAAAAGCCCAAGACCCGGATCAAATGCCATTGCTGCTGCGGCCACACCTTCCGTGCCGTGCTGGAACAGCTGGGACAGACCAATAAAAAGATGCAGCTTTGGGGCACCTACACCAGCAGGGAGGATGGAAGGAGGAGCGGACGCATGACCGTCAAGCGGCTCAACTCCAGGGGCGTGACAATCATGTTGAACATCAACCAGAAGATCACCCCCGGATACAAGCTCCAACTGGAATTTGTCCTGGACGATGCAAAGCAGTCCATGGTGAAAAAAGAGGTGGTGGTGACCGCCTCAGCTGGCGCTTACGTCAGTGCGGAGTTCTCGTCACGGGAGCACTTTGACAATCTTGGCCCCTACCTTTTCTTTAACAAGCTCCTGGGATAGTCGCCCCCTCACAAGGCATGGGAAAGGGCGTCTGTCTCCGGGACGACCCCGGGTTGACCTGCTGCAATAAAATTTTCAATGAGAACATGACCGTGATCGGTGAGAAAGCTCTCCGGATGAAATTGGACGCCGAACAGCCGGGCACCGGGCAACTCAACCCCCATGGCGATCCCCTCGCTGTTCCAGGCAGTCACCTCAAGATCTGGGTTGATGCCATCGATGATCAGGGAATGATAACGGGCGGCGGCAAAGGGAGAGGGCATACCCTTGAACATCCCCTGGTCGCCATGGCTGATCCAGTCTTTTTTTCCGTGGACCGGCAGGGGCGCCCGAACCGTTCTGCCGCCAAACACCTCGTTGATACACTGCATGCCAAGGCACACCCCCAAAAGCGGCCGCTTGCCGTAAAACGCGCGGATCACATCCATGGACACGCCGGCATGGACCGGATCTTTGGGACCCGGACTGATGAGCACATAGGACGGGTCAAGGGCCTCTGCTTCTTCCACCGAAATCTTGTCCGCCCGGACAACCACGATCTCAAGGTCGAAACCCGTGAACATCTGCACCAGGTTGTAGGTAAAGCTGTCATAGTTATCGATGACCAGCAGCTTTGATAAACGCCCTTTGGATAGACTTTCCATCACCCTCTCCTACATCATGTAATAGGGATCCACATCAATTGAAACCTTTACATCCTTGTTGGCAAAGGCTTTCTTCTCCGCGACCATGGCCTTGACAAGCCGGTTCAACAGGCTTGCCGAGACACTTTTCAACAAGATCTGCCATCGGTACCGCAGGGCGATCTTTGGAATGCCCGCCTCAATGGGACCCAGGACCTGGATAAAATGCCCGTTTTCCGTATCTTTATCAAGCATCTTTTTGCAGACCTCCCCCACCAACAGGGCGTGCTGTTTCACCTTTTCCTTGTCCGTGCTTGTGATCTTCAGCTGGATGATCCTGGAAAAGGGCGGATAGGAGAGCCCCTTTCGAAAGGGCAGATCCTTGTGATAGAACTCGATGAAATCCTGGTTCTTGGCCGCCTCAATGCTGAAGTGTTCCGGGTTATAGGTCTGCATCACCACCCTGCCCTTTCGATCCCCCCGGCCGGCACGGCCCGCCACCTGGGCCAAAAGCTGAAAAGTCCTTTCTCCTGCCCGGAAATCGGGAAAGTTCAGGGAAAGATCTGCGCAGATCACCCCCACCAAGGTAATAAAAGGAAAATCATGGCCCTTGGCCAGCATCTGGGTACCCACGATGATATCCACGGTCCGGTGCTTCACCTTTTTCAGGATCGAAACCATGGCCCCTTTTTTACTGCTGGTATCCTGGTCAAGCCGTGCCACCCGGGCGTCCGGAAACAGGATCTGGAGCATGCTTTCGATCCGTTCCGTGCCAAATCCCAGGGGCTTGATCTTTTTGGCGTCGCAACTGGGACAGCGCGTATTCATGGAGATGCTGAACCCGCACAAATGGCAACGGAACTCATTTCGGTCCATGTGCAGCGTCATGGTGAGATCACAGAACCGGCACTTCACAGGCTCCCCGCAGGATTCGCACACGGGATAGGTGGCAAACCCCCGCCGGTTGAGGAAGATCAGGGCCTGCTCCCCCCGCTCAAGACTCTGGGCGATCCCCTTTGACAGCTCCGGCGTGATGATCCGCTCCCGGCCCCGAAAATCCTTGTACTTCTTCAGATCCACAAGCTCGATCTCCGGCAGGGGATTTTGGTTGACCCGTTTTTCCAGCTTGAGTTCCTGGAAGCGCCCTTCACAGACATTGTAATAGGACTGCACAGAGGGAGTGGCAGAGCCCAGGATCACGGGAATGCCGTCAAATTGAGCCCGGACCACGGCCATGTCCCTGGCATTGTACCGAAGGCCTGTCTCCTGCTTGTAGGAGGTGTCGTGTTCCTCATCCACCAGGATGATCCCAAGCTTGTTGATGGGCGCGAAGATGGATGACCGGGCACCGATCACGATGGTGGCCTCCCCGGTGGTGATGCGGTTCCACTGGTCCAGGTGCTCGCCCATGGAAAGGGCACTGTGGAGTACTGCAATCTTATTGCCGAACCGCGCCCGGAACCGACGCTCGGTCTGGGAGATAAGCGAGATCTCAGGCACCAGCACCAGGGCACCCAGCCCCCGGTCAATGGCGTCGGTCACCAACCGCATGTACACCTCGGTTTTTCCGCTGCCCGTGACCCCGGACAAAAGAAACCGCTGGAACCCCTTGTCCATGGTGGATCGCACCTGGTCCACCACCAGGGCCTGCTCCTCGGTCAGCTGGGGCGGCACGTCCGGATCCACAGTATCCCCCAAGGGATCCCTGAACACCTGTCGTTCCGTTATCCCAAGGAAACCTGCCTCAAATAGAACCTTGACCAGCCGTGGGGCAGTGGGAAGATCGGCCTTGAGACTCTGGAGGGAGATCTCCCCCTTTTGTTCCACAAGATCCAACACCAGCTTCCGCTTGGTGGAGAGTTTCACCCCTTCACGGCTCTTGCGGGTGGAGGAGATAAACTTCTCCGTCTTCATCTGAACCTGGTCTTTCTTAAGCTTGGAGTCCACCCGGATCAAGCCCTTCTTGGCCATGCGCTTCACCAGGGCCGTGGCAGGTGTTTTCCCCCGGCCGAGGATGTTCTTCACCGGAAGGGTGCCCCGTTTTTTCAACAGGGCCACGATCTCCTGCTCCAGTGGGGAAAGGGTCGACGGATCAAGGGTCTCCGCTGTGTCCGCCAAAGAGACCACGGAGACGTCGTACCGGTTCAACCCCTTGGGAAGGGCGGTTTTGATCACCTCGCCCAACGGATGGATGTAGTAGTCTGAAACCCATTGAAACAGCTGGATCATGGACGGCGGAAACAGGGGTTCCATATCCAACACCTCGTGGATCGGCTTTGCCTCAAACCCTGACGGTCCCTGGCCCGGAGCAATGACGTAGCCTGTCACCCGTCGTCGGCCAAAGGGAACCAGCACCCGCATGCCCGGGGTCGCCTGGGCAACCATTCCAGGGGGAACCTTATATGTATACGTGCCATGGACCGGCAGGGCCACGGCAACCTCGATATAGCTATATTTTTCCATTCCCTCCTTTCACCACAAAACCAAAAAAATATCAACACAACACTCATTTTTCTTGACTATGGTGCCATTATTTTCATATTCTTGGTGGATTTATCAATTGATCAACATTTATAACAATAAATACTAAGGAGGAGACATGGCTGTCTACGTAGAAGACCATCCACTCATAAAGCATAAGCTAGGACTGATGAGGCAGAAGGAGATAACCACCAAGGACTTCAGAGACCTTTCATCGGAAGTGGCACGACTCCTCACCTACGAGGCGACAAAGGACATGGAAACCGAGGTCAAGACCATCGAAGGATGGGCCGGACCTGTGGAAGTCCAGAGAATCAAGGGCAAGAAAATCACCATCGTGCCCATCCTCAGGGCGGGCCTTGGCATGATGGACGGGGTGATCGACCTGATCCCGTCGGCCAAGGTGAGTGTTGTCGGGTTTTACAGGGACGAAGAGACCCTCCAGCCGGTTGAATACTATGTCAAGACCGCCAGCGCCATGGATAAACGGATCGCCCTGATCCTCGACCCCATGCTGGCCACCGGCGGCACCCTGCTTGCCACCATCGATCTGTTGAAAAAAGCGGGCTGCACAAGGATCAAGGGACTCTTCCTGGTGGCCGCCCCCGAGGGAATCAAAAGAATCGAGGAGGCACACCCGGATGTGGACATCTATGTGGCGGCCGTTGACGAGCGCCTCAACGAAGTCGGGTATATCCTTCCCGGGTTAGGTGATGCCGGCGACAAGATATTTGGCACCAAATAACCGGCATGGCCGAAACATGGCATTTGCATTTCGGCCACAACGGAAAATGGGTCAAAGACGCGGAGCCAACTCCTAGGATCACATTACCTTGGAGAGCGTTTCATATAAATTTTTAATACAAGGAGGAGACCTAGAGCATGTCGGAGAGCACCAATTCATCAACAGAATACAATTTTCGAATTAAGGACGCCCTGCTAGGGGCACAGATGCTATTTGTGGCATTTGGGGCACTGGTACTGGTACCGCTACTCACAGGCCTTAACCCGAACGTAGCACTTTTCACCGCAGGCGCCGGAACCCTGGTCTTCCAGGTCATCACCAAAGGAAAAATCCCAATATTCCTGGCCTCCTCCTTTGCCTTCATTCCCCCCATCATGTACGGCGTTCAGACCTGGGGTATCCCGGGCACCATGTGCGGCCTGTGTGCTGCAGGCGTTGTTTACATCCTGTTGAGTTTTCTCATCCGATGGCAGGGAAGCGGCATCATCAAACGGGTACTTCCCCCGGTTGTCACGGGACCTGTTATCATGGTAATCGGCCTGATCCTGGCGCCGGTGGCAGTGCACATGGCCATGGGAAAAACAGGGGACGGCTCCTTTGTCCTGTTTCCTGAAAAAACAGCCATGATCATCTCGCTGACCTCCCTGGCCGTAACCGTGCTGGTCTCCATCCTCGGCAAGGGTATTCTTCGGCTGATCCCCATCCTCTGCGGCATCATTGCAGGCTACGTCCTCTCCCTTATCTTCGGGATCGTGGACTTTTCACCCATTTCAGCAGCGCCCTGGCTGGCCATGCCCAACTTCACCTTTCCCGAGTGGAACCTCCAGGCCATTTTTTACATCGTTCCCATTGCCATTGCGCCTGCCATCGAGCACTTCGGCGATGTCCTGGCCATCAGCGGCGTCACGGGAAAAGACTATGTCGAAGATCCGGGCATCCAGAACACCATGCTGGGGGACGGCGTTGCAACAGCCCTTGCATCCTTCCTGGGCGGACCACCCAACACCACCTATTCCGAAGTCACCGGGGCTGTTGCCCTGACCCGGGTGTTTAACCCGGCCGTCATGACCTGGGCCGCCATTGCGGCGATGCTCCTGGCATTTGTCGGCAAATTCGGCACCCTGCTCCAGACCATCCCCACCCCGGTCATGGGCGGCATCATGCTCCTTCTCTTTGGTGCAATCATGGTGATCGGACTCAACACCCTTGTCAAATCCGGTGAAGATCTCACAGAGGCGAGAAACCTTTCCATCGTGGGCCTAATCCTTGTGTTCGGCATCGGCGGCATGAGCTTTTCCACAGGAGAATTCAGCCTCCAGGGCATCGGCCTTGCCGGCATCCTCGGGGTGGCCATGAACCTGATCCTGCCCAGGAACAACACAGAAAGCAGCGACAGGAATCGAAAAAACACTCCCCCGGCCCATTGATTTTACCCAACCGTTTGGGGGAGTTAGTTGAAAGCATGACAAGCAGGGGATCCCCCAAAGGGATCCCCTGCTTTGGTTTTATCGCCTGATTCCCTTGCCGGGACACCACGACAATCAAAGCAAAAAAGTTAGAAACGGTAACTCACCCCCGCCTCAACATAGGCACCGTCCTGGACATAATAGGCATTGTCATACTCGCCGTCCGGACCGGTCAGGTTTCCGGTGCTGTTGCTCACCCGTTCAATCTCCTCGTCAAACACGTTCTTGCCGCTGACCCAGTATCTCCAGTTGTTCCGGGTATAGGAAAGATACAGATCCAGGGTAGTCTTGCTCTCATACTCGATACGGTTCAGGTAATCCACATACTTGGAGCCGGTGTAGTTGACGTCGGCACTGAGCTTGAGTCCCGCCATGGGATAGAAATCAAGCCCCACAACATAGCTCAACTCCGGGATATCGTAGATCTGATACCCGTCAAGCGCCTGGAGCGACTTTTTGTCCGACGGATGCAGGTAAACACTCATCTGGCCGGAGGTCCACTCGATATCCTGGATCGCCCCGGAGAACCGATAACCAAAGAAGCGGTTCAACCGGCCGTCCAGCTCCACCTCGATTCCCCTTGCCTCGGCATCCCCCACATTCTTCTGCCCCTTTGACGTGGTCTCGCCCGGGGCGTACACCGTGGAGAACTTGTCGTTGTAAAACGCATAATAGGTGGTGAGGTTAATGGTCAGCATCTTGGAAAACATATGCTTGTACCCGGCCTCATAGGTGATGGACTCCTCGGGCTTGAGGTCTTCGGGACGGTTGATATCCCCGCCCTTTTCAGCAGCCCAGGCATAATACCGGGGGGTGGGATACCAATAGTTTCTTGCGGCGGACAAGTAGACGGAACCCTTGTCGGAAAAATGATAGCTCGGGGCAATGATCCAGCTGAACATGGTGGTGGCCTCATCCACCCGGGTGGGCACCCGGTCCTCAAACGCCACGTCCACGCGATCCACGCGACCGCCCGCCTTCACCCCCCACCGCTCGGCAAAGCGGAAATCGTTGTCCCAGAACAGGCCCATCTGTTTCTGGTCAATGTCGAAATCGTACATGTCGGTGTTCTTTCCAGCATCGTTGGCATAAACCCGTGTCTGGTCGAACTTCATCTGCTCGAAATTAACGCCCACGGTGGGGGTGTAGCCCACCGAACCCAAATCCAGGTGACACCCGCCCGAGGCGGTAAACGCATAGGTATCCTGGTTCTTATCATCCTGGTAGATCTTCTTGGGGCTCACCTTAAGGTAGTGAAGGTCCCCGTAATCCTCATCATACCCGGTCCAGGAGAGAGACGCGTCGTAGAAATGGCTCTCGGTCCGCTGGGAAATTTCCAGGGCAAGGGTGGACTCCTCCTGCTCTTTTTCCGTGTGCCACCACAGGGTCGGATCGGTTTCGCTCTTGGGAAAATGGCTCTTATCGCGATAATTCTCCAGGTGCCACCCCTTTTTCACAAACCCGTAGGCAAAGTCAGAGTCCCGTTTCATGAAATTTCCCTTAAGGCCGATGCGGGTGCCGTCCGGGATCGTATATCCGACACGAAACAGGGCGGAGTTCCGGTCGGTCTCTTCATCCTCATACCCGTCCGTATGGTAATTGGTGGCGTTTAAATAGTAATCCCAGCTGTTTTTCCCGCCGGAGATTCCGGCATATTCGTTGTGGGTGTTCCAGGAGCCGTAGGAGACGCCGCCGTCAAACCCAAAGGCGCCATCTGCGTCCCCTTTTTTGCTGATGATGTTGATCACGCCCCGGGCCGCCCCGGGTCCGTAAGCAATGCCTGCCGACCGCAGCACCTCGATCCGCTCTATCTGGGAGACCGGGATAAAGCTGAACTCGTCATACTGGTAGTCCCCCACTTTCTGGGGAATGCCGTCGATGAGGATCACAGGGCCGCCAGCCATGGCGCTCCTGTTCCCCCGGATGGTGATGGCGGAATCCTTGGCGCTGGTGTCATTCACCCCGGGAATTTTCCGAAGCGCTTCAATGATATTATTTGCGCCCATCTGTTCAAGCTCTTCAGCCGTGATGATGGAAATACTGGCGGGGGTGTCCACCACCTTCATCTGGTTTGTGGCGGTGACAACCACCTCTTCAAGCTCATGAACCGTGGTGTCGATCACCGCACTAAAGCCTGTGCCAACGCTTCCGCCGAAAAGCAGAAGGGACAGGAGAGAGACCGTTGTCAGCCGGGACATAACGTTAGCTGCTTTCATCTTACAATTCCTTTTCAAATCCTAGGGCCCAGGGAACAAAAAAGCCCCAGACCGATTTATAATCGATCCGGGGCATCCCTATCTTTCCTCAAGATCTGACAGTGCATCCTTTTCCACGGAAAAGCACCTCTAATATCAGGCAGGTCTTCTGACTCTTGACTTATCTTAACCTGGACAAGCCAGAATCAAAGTTAAGAACCTAATCACCGCGCCTTCCCGTCACACGAACAACAGTGGCATTGTTGCGGCTTTCGTCATCAAATACAGCGGCGGGCCCGTTTCCGATTCACACGGAATTCCCTCTTAGCTCCCTTCAGGAGCACCTGATGGATGTTTAATAGGCTTGTTTGAAAGAAAAAAGCAAGTAAAAACCCGTGAAATAAAACGCCTTACCCCCGATATTTCAGGGCAAGTCCTTTCAGGAAATTCCTCAGGAACTGATCCCCGCACTCTTTATAATTTTTATGCCCCTTTTTCCTGAACAGGGCCGAGAGCATGGCTTTTGAAACATCCTTTCCTGCGAGCCGGAAGATCTCGATCATATCATCCTCCTTAAAGTTCAGGCCGATCCTCAACTTCTTCAGAACGACATTGTTGGTCAGGGCCTCTTGGAGAGCCGGCCTGCCACCCTCCTGCCTGGGACCCCGCTCGTGGAGGATAAACCCGTCCAGGAACGCCTCCATGAGCGTGTTATCAAGGTCAACATAGCCCTCCTCATCCTCTTTTTTAAGCAGGGTCTTGATCGTTTCTTCATCCACATCCCGGCCTGCAAGGGCGAATACCGCACTCACCTTTGCGTCACCGATATCCATGGCATATCTGAACATTCGCAATATATCGTTGTTTGTCATCATCGCATTCCCCTTACTACTGATTATATGTCACACCCGCATCTACGTCTCCACACCAGAACCGCCAGAATCCCGGCTTCCTTTTTATATCAAAGGTATCCTTTTTTATCAAAGAAGGACTTTACTTGCCCAAAAAAATGTTTCATACTATTCATTTATTGAGGTAGATGGATTTATTGAGATAGATAGAATGATTTAGGATTTTACCCCAGCAGCCATCCATTGCTCCACCCAGCCGAACCACTTAACATATGGAGATTGCCGTGCGCATTTTCGATTTTATCAATGGTCCCATGGTCTGGTTTTCATTCATATGTTTTTTTGCTGGCACCCTCTACCAGGTCATCGCATTTTACAGCCTCAGCAAATCAAGGGCCAGACATCCCAGGTATCAACAAAAGACCGACCTTACCCGGAAAAGAGAGCCGGAGATCCTGGATAGAAATAGCCTGTCCTATCGGTTCGCCATGTTCCGGCTCACGGTGTTCGGCAGGGATCCGGGTATGATGCTCACCACCACCATCTTCCACGTAACCCTTCTCCTGACCCCCTTTATTGTCCTTGCACACAACATCCTCCTGGACCTCTCCATGGGAATCAGCTTTCCGAGCCTTTCGGAGGGTGCCACCGATTGCCTGATTCTGGTGGTTCTGGCCTGCTGCGTTTTCTTCCTCGCAAGGAGGCTCCTGGTCCCCCAGGTCAGGGCGATCACCACCCCCTCGGATTTCCTGATGCTGTTGATGGTTGCCGCGCCCTTCCTGACCGGCATTCTTGCCTGCCACCAGATCGGCAATTACGACATCATGATTTCCGCCCACGTGGTCTCGGGAGAGATCATGATCATGGCCCTTCCCTTTACTAGGTTCATCCATATGATCTACTTTTTCATCAATCGGTTTATCCTTATCCATGAAAACACCCTGGGCAAAGGAGGAAGCAGGGTCTGGCGATAAACGTGCCAACCCTCCCCTGCCATGACCATACAGAACCCACCGGAAATAGACAGCCGGAAAATTCGCGAGATCCTCTGGGAAAGAAAAAAGGAGGTCGTGGTCTCCCTCAAGAGCTGTGCCCACTGCGCCCTTTGTGCGGACAGCTGTTTTTTGTACCGATGCCGGAAAAACGATCCCAAGTACATGCCCTCCCACAAAGTGATCAACAGCATTGGAACGATTTACAAGAAAAAGGGAAAGGTGACCCGGGCCGAACTGGAAGAGATCAGGGACATTGTGTGGAAACGGTGCGTCCTGTGCACCCGGTGTTACTGTCCCCTTGGGATAGACATTCCCTCACTGATCTCCCTGGCAAGGCAGATCTGCAGGTCCCAGGGCGTTGTTCACGACTTTGAAGAAGGAAAAATAGAATAATGATCAAGGTAACCCAGAAAGACCTCAAGGAAATTGTCGAAACCGTCCAAGACTATGCCCAAATACTGATCGTGGGGTGCGGCGGCTGTGCCTCGGTATGCCTTGGCGGCGGGCAAAAAGAGGTGGACAGGCTCTGTGCCGAGCTCAACCTCGTTTTCAAGGCGGAACGGAAACCGGGCCGTGCCACCGGATACACCATCGAACGCCAGTGCAACCCCGTGTTTATCGATGAACTCAAACAGATCATCGATAAATATGACTGCGCCCTTTCCATGGCCTGCGGTGCCGGCTGCCAGTACATGGCCGAGCTCTATCCCGGAGTGCCGATGTTTCCGGCCGTGGACACCGTCGCCATCGGCATCGACCGGGACATCGGCGTCTACGAAGAGCGGTGCAGGGCCTGCGGCGAGTGCGTGGTGGGCTACACCGGCGGGGTTTGTCCTGTGACCCGGTGTGCAAAAGGGCTGTTCAACGGGCCCTGCGGCGGCACAAGCGGCAGCATGTGCGAGGTAAACCCCAACATCCCCTGCGCCTGGGTAGAGATATACAACCGTTTAAAAGACCAGAACCGGCTGGACAACATCAAGAAGATCCGGCCCACCGTGAAGTGGCAGAACCAAACCCAGAGAACCCTGATCCAAAAGAGATAACTCTGATCCAAAAGAAAGAGCTCTGACCCAGAAGAGAGAACCCGGTCGGGACAAAGATCGGTACAACCGCAACCCAGAGAATCAAGACGCAAATGACCATGACAGAGAGATCCGACAGACCTATAGCAAAAACAAAAGCACCCTTTATTCACACAGTTTGCGAGACGTTGGCAGCCCACAGAATGCTCCTGCCGGGCCAATCCGTCCTATTGGGGGTTTCAGGCGGACCCGATTCCGTGGCCCTGCTCCTGGCCTTCCTCGCCATTAAAAACGAGTACCGGCTGAATCTGGGCATCGCCCACATCAACCACACCCTTCGGGGCGAGGAGTCCCTGGGGGACGAAGGGTTTGTCCGCAACCTTGCTGAAGCCCATGCGCTCCCCTTCCACCTTGAGCGGGTGGACGTGGCAGCCCTTGCCCGGA
The DNA here is from genome assembly GCA_016342325.1 of Desulfobacterium sp. Classification (GTDB taxonomy): domain Bacteria; phylum Desulfobacterota; class Desulfobacteria; order Desulfobacterales; family Desulfobacteraceae; genus Desulforapulum. The sequence goes on along the minus strand of JAEINR010000021.1, from coordinate 14,250 downwards.
AGAACCGCCAGTCGGTTGAAGAGGCGGCAAGGGATGTCCGCTACGCCTTTTTTGAACGGATCTGCCGGGAGAACGCCTACACCAAAACCGCCCTTGGCCACAACCTTAACGACAATGCGGAACTCATCCTCATGAACCTCTTGCGGGGAAGCGGCCCCAAGGGGCTTTCAGGCATCCCCCCCACCCGGGACAACTGGATCATCCGGCCGCTGATGGAGCAGTCCAGGGAGGAGATCATCGCGTTTCTCAACGCTGAAAACCAGGCCTATGTGACCGATTCCACCAATCTGGAAACCGTGTTCCTGAGAAACAGGGTCAGGCACCTGCTGATCCCCCTGCTGGAGAAAGAGTACAACCCCGGCATCACCCAGACCCTGAACCGGTTGAGCCGAATCCTCAGGGATGAGGAGGCCTGGATGGAAACCGAGACCGGGACGGTTTTTGAAAGGACAAAGGTCGAGGCGTCGGACACCCAGGTCCTGCTTTGCCTGGATGCCTTTAACGCACTGCCCACGGCCCTGAAGCGACGGGTGGCGCGAAAGGCCCTGGAACGGGTCAAGAGCGACCTGAAACGGATCACCCTTACCCACATCGACGCCATCGCACAGCTTGCCGCCGCCACCACCCCGGGGGAGAGCCTGGACCTTCCCGACCGAATCCGGATCATCAAGCAAAACAACGCCCTCTGTTTTAAAAAGGAATCCCGTCCGTTAAGGGAGATCGGAAGAGCGATCAAAAGCAAGAAACGGTTGCAGAACAAGAAAAAAGTTTTTCTTGCCTAATCGCAATACATGGTTATTATGGTTTCTGAATGTATGTTTAACTAAATTTAACCTATCAGAAAGGAAATTCTCTTGAATCAGTTTTACAAGAACCTCTCCCTATGGCTGGTCATAGTGCTGATGATGGTGATGCTATATAATATCTTCAACCAGCAGCATGTGGCAGAAACCTCCATCGGCTACTCAGAATTCCTTGCAATGGTTGAGAGCGACCGGGTCCAGAGCGTCGTGATCCAGGGCCAGGAACTCTATGTCACGGACAACAGCGGATCACGATTTTCCACCTTTGCTCCCCGGGACGGAGAACTCATCAAAACCCTGCGAAACAGCGGCGTGGCCATCAAGGCCAAGCCCCCTGCGGAATCGTCCTGGCTCATGTCCATTGTCGTCTCCTGGCTACCCATGATCGTTCTCATCGGTGTGTGGATCTTTTTCATGCGGCAGATGCAGGGTGGGGGCGGCGGAAAGGCCATGTCCTTTGGCAAGAGCCGTGCCCGGCTCATCTCAGACAAAGGGGACAAGGTCACCTTTGACAATGTGGCCGGCATTGACGAAGCCAAGGAGGAACTCACCGAAGTCGTTGATTTCCTGAAGGATCCAAGCAAATACACCCGGCTCGGCGGCCGCATCCCCAAGGGCGTGCTCCTGGTGGGTGCCCCCGGAACCGGAAAGACCCTGCTCTCCCGTGCCGTTGCCGGCGAGGCAGGCGTACCCTTTTATACCATCTCCGGCTCCGACTTTGTGGAGATGTTCGTGGGTGTGGGTGCCTCAAGGGTGAGGGATCTCTTTGCCCAGGGCAAGAAAAACGCCCCCTGCATCATCTTCATCGACGAGATCGATGCCGTCGGCCGCCAGCGGGGCGCCGGTATGGGCGGCGGACACGATGAGCGGGAGCAGACCCTGAACCAGCTCCTGGTAGAGATGGACGGATTTGAATCCAACGAAGGCGTTATCCTCATGGCGGCCACCAACCGGGCCGACGTACTGGATCCCGCCCTGCTGAGACCCGGCCGGTTCGATCGTCAGGTCTATGTGGACCTTCCCGACATCCTGGGCAGGGAGGGCATCCTCGAGGTGCACATGAAGAAAACCCCCCTGAGCGACGATATCGACACCCTGGTCCTTGCCAAGGGCACCCCGGGATTTTCCGGTGCCGACCTTGAAAACCTTGTGAACGAAGCAGCGCTGCTCGCAGCCAAACGGGACCATGAAAAGCTTGACATGAACGATTTCGAAGATGCCAAGGACAAGGTCTACATGGGGCTTGAACGCAAATCCAAGGTGCGCCGGGAAGACGAACTGAAAACCACCGCCTACCACGAGGCAGGCCATGCCCTGGTGGCAAGACTGTTGCCCGGCACCGATGCCGTGAACAAGATCACCATCATTCCCAGGGGACGAGCGGCCGGGGTCACCTGGTTTCTGCCCGAGGAGCGGGACTTCAAGTACAAGGACCAGCTCCAGAGCGAACTTGCCGTGGCATATGGCGGCCGGGTAGCGGAGGAGATCATCTTTAACCGGATCTCAACCGGCGCATCCAACGACATCAAGCAGGCAACAGCCCTGGCCAACAAGATGATCAGAACCTGGGGCATGAGCGACAACCTGGGTCCCCTTGCCTTTGACAAGGGTGACGAGCAGATCTTCATCGGACGGGATGTGGGCCAGGCCAGGGAGTATTCCGAGGATACGGCCAGAAAGATCGATGCGGAGGTATCAGACGTCATCAACCGCAACTATGCCAAAGCCAAAGAGGTGTTGCTCGAAAACATCGAGATCCTCCACCGTCTTTCCGATCTTCTCATGGAAAAAGAAACGGTCATGGGCGAGGAACTGGACGAGCTGATTCTGTCCATGAAGCCTGACTTCAAGCCCTCCGTCGAGAAATTCGTTAAACCGAAGACCGACGCGAAAGAAACAGCTGAAGACGACGACACGGAAGCAAAAACGTCTACAGACGCTGAAGCAAAAGAGTCAACCGACGACGAAGCAGACCAGGCCCCTGGGGATGAAGACGAGACCCCGGAGGAAGGGACGACCAAATAATGACAAACCGGATGGAATGGAACCGATTCTCCCTGGATTTTGACAAGGGCCCCTGCATCATGGGCATCCTCAACGCCACCCCGGACTCGTTTTCCGACGGTGGCAAATACCTGGGCCTGGATAACGCTGTGGCCCACGGGCTTGCCCTTGTCAAGGCAGGCGCCGGGATCCTCGACATCGGCGGGGAATCCTCCCGGCCGTTTGCCGAGCATGTTCCGGCAGACCAGGAGATGGAACGGGTCATTCCAGTAATCGAACGCCTGTCAAAACAGATTGATGTGCCCATCTCCATCGACACGGTCAAGGCCGACGTGGCACGGGAGGCCATCAAGGCGGGCGCTGGGATCATCAACGACATCTCTGCCATGGAGACCGACCCTGCCATGGCAGAGGTGGCACGGGATACCGGGGTGCCCATCATCCTCATGCACATGAAGGGGACCCCCGAGACCATGCAGATCAAGCCGTCCTACAACGACCTCATACAGGAGATCGTTGACCATCTCACGGCCCGGATCGAGGTCGCCCTTTCAGCCGGGATTCAGAGGAACAGAATCATCCTCGATCCCGGTATCGGATTCGGCAAGACAGTGACCCATAACCTGCTGCTCATCAAGCACCTTGAGCAGATCAAGGCCCTTGGCTACCCCGTTCTCATGGGACCCTCCCGGAAGTCGTTCATCCAGAAGATCCTGTCCGACGCCACCGGTAAGCCCGTCAAGGCCGATGACCTTGAGGCGGAACAGGGAACCATGGCGGCAGCTGCCGCCTGCCTCCTGAACGGCGCGGAGATCGTCAGGGTCCATGACGTGGCAGCCTTTGCCCCAGTGGCCCGTATCACTACAGCCATCATGAATGCCTGACCCAAACCGAAAAAACGCCTGTGATCGCCACAGAGGATCCCGGATGGGGCGCCTTGTCGTCATCACAGCCCTTGTCATCATCCTGTTAACGGGGTGTAGCCCGGAGCCGGTAGAGACCAACCTCCTTGTCCCCCTGGGATTCTCGTCCCCCCCCTCAAACCTTGTTAAGATGCCGTCCCATGCCACCAACCTGGAGATCCGGATCAAAGGATCGTCAAGACTAATAAAACGGGCAAGCCAGGAGGACTTGAGCTATCTTGTGGATCTTTACACAGACCTTGCCCTGGATCCTGCCGGAACCGCCAGCACCATCGACCCGGGCCTCTACTCCATACCGGTGATGGAGGAGCGGATTCCCCTCCACCCAAGGATCGACATCATCAGCATCACCCCTTCGTTCATCACGGTGCGCCTGGAGAAGAAGTTGGTAAAACGCCTTCCGGTCCATGTCCCCTACACGGGGAAACCCGCACCCGGCTACACTGTCCTTGATGCTGCCACAGACCCCATGGTGGTGGAGGTAATCGGTGCGGAATCCGCCCTGGACGCCTTGACCTTCATCCTGACAAAACCCGTGGACATCAGCAATGCCAGGGAAAACTTCAAGAAGAACCTTCCCCTGGACCTTGATTTCTCGGCAACGGTTGAGACCGCCACAGCCATGGTTGTGGCCACGGTTCCCATCGTTGAAACCATTGTCACCCAAACCTTTGAACAAATCCCCATCACCACGAAAAACGCACCCCCAAAAACAACCATTGTTCCGGCCACCATGGAGATAAAGGTTAAGGGCCCCCATAATACGCTTAAAAAAAGTGGATTCACGGAGCAGTTTAGGATATACATTGACCTGGAAGGACTGACCCCCGGGGTTTACGTCCGCCGGGCGGTCATAGAGCTTCCCGTGGGTCTGATACTGGCTGACACAAGACCCGAACTGTTCACCGTAACCATTGAGTAGAGGAGAGCCATGCTGCTGGTAATAGATGTGGGAAACACCAACACCGTTCTGGGCGTATTTGACAAGGAAACCCTGGTTGTGGACTGGCGGATCAGTACCATCCGGAAAAGCACCACCGATGAGTTCAACATCCTTGCCAAGGCACTTTTTGCAGACAAGAACTTTGATATGTCAACCATCAAGCGAACGATAATATCCTCGGTGGTTCCAACAGCCAACAGCATCCTGGACACCTTTTGCAGGGACTATCTCAACCAGGAACCCCTCTGGATCAACCCAGACTCAGTAAAGAAACTCATGCCCATTCGCTACAGCAACCCGGCCGAGGTGGGAGCGGACAGGATCGTCAATGCCGTGGCCGCCTTTGAGCGGTACCATACCAGCATGATCATCATCGACTTTGGCACGGCCACCACCTTTGACGCCGTCTCAGACAAGGGCGAATACCTGGGAGGGGCCATCACCCCCGGGGTGATGATCTCGGCCGAAGCCTTGTTCCAGCGGGCGTCCAAACTGCCCCGGGTCGAAATATTCAGGGCGCCGCCAACCGTGATCGGGAACAACACCATCGACAGCATCAAGTCAGGCCTCATCTTTGGAAACGCTGCCCTGGTGGACGGTATGGTCAAAAGGATGGCAAAGGAGATGGGAACCGTCCCCAAGGTTATTGCCACCGGCGGCCTTGCCGTACTCATCGCAGACGTGTCCGAAACCATCGAGACCGTGGACAACACCCTGACCCTGGAAGGCCTGCGCATCATCGCCGACCAGGCCTAGTAATTAAAGATGCGCTATTCCCAGGGGATAGCGATAATCCCTAGAACGTCTCTCCGCTATCCGGTTCAAAGGGGATGAACAGGGCATGGGCCCCATCCTCGAACCGGGATTGCACCGGATAATCCCCTTTTTCAAACACCTTCATCATGGAAAGGTTGGAGGACAGGACATCTGCGGTCATTCCCTTGGCCCCCCGCTGCCGGGCAAGCCTTGCCAGCATGCGATAGAGATGGGTGGCAATGCCAAGGCCCTGGAACTTCTCATCCACGATAAAGGCCACATCCACAAGGGGTTTGTCCCTATGCCTTGCAAACCGTGCTTCGGCAATGATACTGCCCTGGCCCGGTGACCCCACAAGCCCCACCATGGATAACACATTCCGGTAATCCACATTGACATACTCCTGCATCTTTGCGTGGGACATGGTCTTGACGGGGGTGAAATAGCGGTAATAGATGGCCTCGTCCGAGAACCGGTAAAAGAGCCTGCGCATCCCCTCTTCATCCGACGGTTTGATGGCCCTGAACCGCACCAGGGTGTTGTTCTTAAAGGTGTGGTTCTCGGCAATGTCGTTGGGATAAAGCCGGGAGCTCTCGTGGAGGAAAATCTGGTCCGGGTAGAGGAGTTTATCTTTTTTAGCCTGCTCAATCAGGTCTGACCGATCGTCCGGGTGGGCGATCTCGATGAGGGCCTGGGCCCTTTCCCTGACGGTCCGACCGGCCAGGGAGGCAATGCCGTATTCGGTGGCCACCATATTCACGGAATCGGGAAAATTGATCTGGTTGGAAAACGCCTTGATGGAGATGCAAATATTGGCCTCACCCGCAAGATTACGGCTGGGCAAGGCAAAAATGTTGAACCCGCCCCGGGACACCTCGGCGCCGTTGAAGAAATCCATGGTCTGGCCCGGACCCGAGGTGACGTTCCACCGGCCCATGTGCATGGCGATCCGGCTTGTAAGATCCACTTTTCTGGCGGGAATAATGGCGACAAACTGGCTGTTTTGACCGATCTCCAGGGGATTGAACACCTGGGCCACCCCCTGGAACTCCACCATGGGATTTTTGTCCAGCCACTGCATCAGCTCGGCCGATCCCAGGGCATAGGAGGTGAGGGTCTTGCCTCGATAGTTCGATTTTCGCCGGTTGGTCACCGCCCCGCTCTTGATCAGTTTCATGACCGCATCGGTGATAAAGGGAGTGTGAAGACCCAGATGACGCTTGGTGGCCAGGTGCTTGGGCAACGCTTCGAACAAGGGCCCTGCAGAAAAGGCAAGGCAGGCGCCGTCCTCGATCACCGAGGCCACGTTGGCCGCAACCTTGTCATACACATCATCGACCTTCCAGCAGGGAAAATAGAGCACGGGTTCCCGGCCTTCCACCACAAAATCGAACTCGTCCATGGACACAAAGGTGTCGCCAAAGGTGCGGGGCACGGTGGAGTTGATCTCACCAATGACAAGGCCAGCCTGGGCCATGACCTGGCGGGCCACGTCAACGGCAATCCCCAGGGAACAGAGGCCGTCTTCATCGGGCTCGGAGATCTGGATCAGGGCGGCATCCACGGGAATCTGGTGCTCATTGATCAAGGCGGGAATGGCGGAAAACCGGCTGGGGATCAGATCCACCCGACCGGCGGTGATGGCCTCGCTGGCCACCCACCCCGAGAAAAAAGTCTTCAACCGGTACTTGTTCGACCGCAGGGCGTCAATGGAGATGGCGTCCCCCAGGCTCACAATCTGGATCAGGGTGAGATCCGTGAGGTTGGATTCGTTGGACTCCATGAGGCGCTTAATCAGGGTTCTTGGCTCTGCCGCACCGGTTCCCAGAAAAAGGTTCATACCGGGCTCGATCTTTGCCAGGGCCTGGTCCGGGGGAACTAGCCGTTGTTTCCACGTATGCGTCATCAGTTTAAGCCTTTCCTGTCTCTTTGAGGGAATCCGTGAAAACCGCATAAAAACGGTCATGGTCCTGGATGCCCCGCACAAAGATCCTTTTTACATCATTGAGACTCTTCCCGTTGACCACCAGGTTAACGCTTTCATGGAAGGCGGCCATGTTGTCCAGGGTACGAAATCGTTGGGTGACAAGGACGACAAAAATCCGCCGTCTTGAAACCATCTCCAGGGCCCGGAGGGTCTCCAGCACCCCTGTTTGTTCGGGGGTGTCGAATTCATCGTCCACCACCACCACATTAAAGAGGTGGTACTTCATGCGGGTCAGGGCCTGGTTCACATCAGTGGCCCAGGTGACGGCAAGCCCCATGGCTTCCAGGGCATCTGAAACCTGGGTTCTGGACGCCTCCCCTGCCATGCAGACCAGGGCGGTTCGCCTGTCTTCCTCCACAAAATCAAAGGGTTTCTCTGTGGCATCGTAGGCCCTTGGCGCAACCGGTTCTTCCTGGCTCGGCCCACCAATGGCCGGGATCCGGATCCGCTGTTTGCACTGGGGACAGATGAACGAGGCCTTTTTTCCCTTTGGCAGTTTGTGATCCGCGATGCTCAATTTTGCCTGGCAGCTGTTGCAGACGATATCCATCACGCCCCCTCATATCCATGGTCGATCTCCAGGGAGTCGATCTCGGTGGTCGCCTCCCCCCTTGAACTCTTGATGGTGTCAAGCCCACGGCCCACGGCATCCTTCCTGGAGGAGTAGGCCATGGCCACCTCCTCGGTGACGGCGCCCTGTTCGTAAAGGGAGAGAATATATTCATCAAAGGTGGTCATGCCAAAGGCCTTTCCCGCCACCATGATATCATAAAATGTTTTTCCGTCGGATTCGCCGTGGAGAATGGAATCCTTGACCCTGAGGTTGGACCCCATGAGCTCAAAGGCGGCCACCCGGCCACCGCCGGTCTTTGGTAACAGCCGCTGGCATACCACCCACCGGATGGTGTCGGCAAGGCGGATACGAATCTGCTTCTCCTCCTCGCTGGAAAACATGCCGATGATACGGTTGATGGTCTGGCCCGCATCCACGGTGTGGAGGGTGGAAAGCACAAGATGGCCAGTCTCGGCCGCTGAAAGCCCGATTTCCACCGTCTCCCTGTCCCGCATCTCCCCCACCAGGATCACCTTGGGTGCCTGGCGAAGGGCCGCCCTCAACCCAGAGGCAAAGGTATCGAAATCCGCCCCCAACTCCCGCTGATTAAAGGTGGAGCATTTCTGGGGATGCTGGAACTCGATGGGATCCTCCAGGGTGATCACGTGGACCGATTTGGTGTCGTTGATCTTGTCCAGGAGCGCCGCAAGGGAGGTGGATTTTCCACTGCCCGTGGCCCCGGTGACAAAGATAATCCCGTTCTTTTCCGTGGCCATCTTGTGAAAGGGTTCGGGCAGGTTCAGGTCCTGAATGGTGGGGATGGCGGTCTCAAGCTTTCTTAAAACAATGGCGTAGTTGCCGGAACGGGAAAAGATGTTGACCCTGAATCGTGCCTTGTCGCCAAGGGCGTAGGAAAGATCGCAGGACCCTTCCCGCAAGAGGGTCTCAATGAGTCGCCGATCCTGGTTAATCAGGTTCAGGGCGAAGGTTTCGGTCTGAAACGGTGTCAACACCGAAAAATCGGGCGCCATCTTCACCGGGACCAGTTCCCCTGAGCTTTCCACCTGTAACGGTTTTCCCGGGGTCAGGTTGAGATCCGACACATTTTCCTGGCTTTCGAGCATCTTCTCGAGGATGTGATCCATCTCCTGCTTCTGCATGGCCCCCTCCTTTATGCTTCAGTGAAATCTGCGGGCGGCGTCTTGAGGAACGGCCTGAAGATCGACTTGTTATTGGACTTTCCATAGGCCTCATCCGGGCTGATCCATCCCTTTTTATAAAGTTGCATGATGGCATCGTCCAGGAGCTGCATCCCGTATTGCTTACCGGTCTGAATCATGGAGGGAATCTGGTGGGTCTTTGCCTCCCGGATGAGATTTCGCACGGCCGGCGTGGCCACAAGGATCTCCATGGCCGCGCACCGTCCCTTTTTATCAATCCGTTTGAACAGGGTCTGGGCCACCACGGCCCGGAGGCCGTCGGACAGGGTGGAGCGGATCTGGGCCTGTTCCGTTGCCGGAAACACCTCGATCACCCGATCCACGGTCTTGGCAGCACTGGAGGTGTGCAGGGTGCCGAACACAAGATGGCCGGTGGAAGCGGCTTCGATGGCAAGGGAGATGGTTTCAAGATCCCTCAGCTCCCCCACCAGGATGATATCCGGATCCTCCCGGAGCGCCCCCCGCAGGGCCGCGCTAAAGGTTGCCGTGTGGAGCCCCACCTCCCGGTGGTTGACGATGCACCCCTGGCTCTTGTGGACAAACTCGATGGGATCTTCCACCGTGATGATGTGATCCTTTCGGATCCTGTTTGCCTGGTCGATGATGGCGGCCAATGTAGTGGACTTTCCGCTGCCCGTGGGACCCGTAACAAGGACCAACCCCCGGGGAAGGGAGGCCAGCTTTGAGATCACCGGGGGCAACCCCAGCTGCTCGGCCGTGAGGATCTCAGAAGGGATCTCCCGGAACACAGCGGCCACCCCGTTCTTCTGCATGAAATAGTTGGCCCGGTACCTGGCAAGCCCGGGAATCTCGTACCCGAAATCCACGTCCCCGGTTTCCTCAAACACCTTGACCTTATCCTCCGGGGTGATCTCGTAAAGAAGGCTTCGCAGTTCATCGGTGGTCAGGACGTTGTACTTGATCCGTTCAATGTCGCCGTGGAGCCTCAGCGCAGGCGGCTGGCCAGCTACGAGATGGAGATCCGAAGCCCCCTGCTCGTGCATGAGTTTGAAAAAAGCATCGATTTTTGCCATGGATCACTCCTGGGTTAAGCCTGCTTGATGAATCGCAGGCTCGAGTCTGTGGCGTCCGAGGCCTTGCCCTCCTCCTTACTCATCTCCAATAGCTTTGAGTGGGACTCGATCACCGTGCCGATCTGCATTTCGATCTGCATGCGCTGGCGCTTGAGTTCGGTGATGTCGCTGTGGAGCTGTGACAGCCTCTGGTGGGCCCGGTTAAGTATCTTTTCCGCCTCGACCTCGGCATTGGCGATCACCAGTTCCGCCGATTTCCTGGCGTTTTGCTTCATCTGGTCCAGCACCTTCTGGGATTGGATCATCACCCGCTTCAACGAGGTCTCCCGCTTCTTGTAGCCCTGGTTTTCGAGATCGAACCGATGGCTCTCCTCTTTAATGGCCAGGATCTGCTGGTTCAGCTTATCAAATTCGTAGGCAACATCCTCGAGGAAATTATCCACCTCATGGACGTCAAACCCCCTGAACCGTGTGGCAAACTCCTTTTGCTTGATAACCTCAGGTGTAATTCCCATTCAAACCCCTCTTCAGTTCTAGGACAAGGTATAGGCCAGTCGATGCAGGCTTCCAACAACAAAGGTCTGGAGAAAAATGACGATCAGGATGGCAATGACAGGTGAGATGTCAAGGCCGCCAAGATCAAAGGGAATTCTCTTTCGTATCTGATAGAGAATAGGTTCGGTTGCATTGGTGATGAACCGGACGATGGCATTATAGGGATCCGGATTGACCCAGGAGAGTACGGCCCGGGCAATGATGATCCACATGAAGATGCTCAAGGCGTAGTCAAGAACCACGGCAATGGCTTCAAAAAAATTTCCCATGATAAACATTGGTTAGAACAGTCTCCTCAAATCTTTAGTTTCAATTAATATCACCATGAAAATATGGTGCTTGCGAGGGAAAAAGTCAAGATTTTTTGAACATTTAGCCCGAACAACCCCTGTTTTTACTCAATTACGGGTTTAGAAAAAGCAAATGAAAACAACTTGACAAACCAGGATCGATCCCTTACGAATGGTTTAACCATTACAGTATCACGATGTTGATAAAGGAGGAGCATGCCAGTAAAGAAAACTCCTGATTTTCAACGGGCCAAGAAAAACAGGATCTTTCAGGATGTGGTTGAACAGATCCAGGAAGCCATTCTTGATCGTCGGCTCGAACCCGGAGATGTACTGCCCCCGGAAAGGGAGCTAAGGGAGACCTTCAACATCAGCAGGGGCACCCTCAGGGAGGCCCTGCGCGTGCTTGAGCAGAAGGGTCTCATCGAAATCAAGGTAGGCACGGCCGGCGGATCCATCGTCAAACAGGCCGGCATGGAACAGCTGACAGAGACCTTTGCCCTGTTAATTCGGTCCGGCAGTCTCACGGTAATCGATATCGGCGAATTCCGGGAAGGCATCGAGGGAAAAATCGCCGCCCTTGCAGCAGAGCGGGCGACCCCGGACGATATCAACCGCCTGGACGCCCTGATTGAACGGGCCGAAGCCATGAACGCCAGGGGCACCGAGGGATGGGAGGATTTTCTGGACATGGACCAGGCGGTTCACAAGGAACTGGCCAGGATCTCCAGGAATTCCCTTTACCGGCTTGTGAGCGAAATGGTTCACGACAACATCCGGCAGTACTATGATCGGTTCCTGGACAACACCCTGGACCGGATGGCGGAGAACCTCAAGGATCTCCAGGAGATGGTCACGGCGGTCAAGCACCATCGCCCCGGGGACGCTACCCGGGTTGCGGAGAATCATGTGCATCGATTCATCGTTCGCATGAAGAACAAGGAGGCTTTGCTTGTGGATTGCCAAGAAAATGGCGATCGCTAATGATAATTGACGTTTAACAGGAGAAGGATGGTTATGAACAAAATGGTTAAATTGATTACCGCTTTTTTGCTTTTTTTCGCCCTTTCAGCTGCCCCGGCAATGGCATCTGATACCATTAAAATTGGGGTACAGGCCCCCACCACCGGCCAGTACGCCAACGAGGGTCAGGGCATCGACCAGGGCGTGAGGCTCATCGCAGAGCAGGTCAATGCCAAGGGCGGCATCCTCGGAAAACAGATCGAAATTTTCACCTGCGACGACGAGGGTACGGCCATGAAGGCCGCCATCTGCGCCAAGGACCTGGTCAACAAAGGGGTGATCGGCGTCATCGGTTCATACACATCCACCTGTGCCGAGGCAGCCCAGGCCACATACTACCGTGCGGGCGTTCTCCAGACAACCGACGGCACCAGCGACAGCCTGACCGAGCACGGCTACTGGACCTTTTTCAGGAACTCCTTTCCCAACTCTGCCGAGGCCAGCTACACAGCCAACTACTTCATCAACGTGATGAAATACAAAAAAATCGCCATCATCACCGATTTTTCCTCCTACTCCACGGGCCTTGGCTCCTCTGTTGAAGCTGAGATCAAAAAGCTTGGCGGCAACATCGTCTACCAGGGAAAGATCAAGGCCGGCGCCCAGAACTACACCCCCGTACTCACCAAGATCAAGTCAAAACGTCCTGACGTGATCTACTTCAGCGGCTACTACAACGAGGCGGGCCTGCTTCGGTCCCAGCAGATGCAGCTTGGGGTAACCGCCGACTTCTACGGTTCCAACGCCTGTGACAACCCGGACTACATCAAGCTTGCGGGAAAATCCGCCGAGGGGTCCTTTCTCATTAATGTTCCCTCTCCCGAGCTTCTGCCCTATGACCTTGCCATCAACTTTCTCAAGGACTACCGGGCCAAGTACAATATGGATCCCCCGAGCATCTGGACACTCCTCAACATCGACGGCATGAGGGCGTTTCTCTACGCCATTGAGCAGACCGGCAGCACAGATACCAAAAAGATTGCCGCATACCTCCACACCCTCAAGGAGTATCCCGGCATCACCGGTCCCATCCAGTGGGCTGCGGACGGAAATCGTACCGGAAGTGCCCACCAGACTTACGAGTACCAGGCAGACGGTTCCAAGAAGATCATCTACCCGGTTGTAAACTAGGTTCTTATCTCTGATTTTCGTGTTATTTTGGCAAGAGAATCAGAAGAACGCTTTGATTCCGGCTTGTCCGGGTTAGGTAAAAGATCATCAAACAGCAGGCTGCCCCAGGGCAGCCTGCCAAGCATTTTCAGAAGGTTCAACAATATGGACATTTTTTTTCAGCAGCTTGTCAATGGGCTGACCATTGGCTCCATCTTCGCCCTGGTGGCCCTTGGATACACCATGGTGTACGGCATCATGAAACTGATCAACTTTGCCCACGGCGATCTTGTGGCAATGTCGGCCTTTGTGGGCCTCTCCGTCTATGACCAGTTTTTAGGCGGCGGCACCAACTCCCTGGTGGCGGTCCTGACCATATTTGCCGCAACCGGCGTCATCATCGCCATGGCGGGCATCATCCTCGAACGGGTGGCCTACCGACCGCTTCGGAAGGCGCCACGGCTTAGCGCCGTTGTCTCGGCCCTGGGCGCAAGCCTGGTGATCCAGAACGGCATCATGCTCATCTGGGGACCGCGCATGCGCTTCTTTCCCGCAGATATCCTGCCCGCCACCACCTGGGAAATCGGCGGGGTCTACATCAGCTTCATCCAGGTGGTGATCCTGGTGGTCTCCCTTTTGATCATGCTAGGTCTCATCTTCTTCATTGACAAGACCCGAGTGGGCACGGCCATCAGGGCCACCTCCATCGACCACGACGCCGCCCGGCTCATGGGCATCGACGTCAACCGCATCATCACCCTGATCTTCATCATCGGCACCTTTCTCGGCGCCGTGGGCGGGCTGTTCATTGGTCTCTACTACCGGGGCATCAACTTCAACATGGGATGGAACTACGGCCTGTACGCCTTTGTGGCAGCCATCATCGGCGGCATCGGGAACATCCCCGGGGCCATGGTGGGGGGCATGCTCCTGGGCATCTTCAAGGCGTTCATCGCAGGCTACGTTTCCAGTACCTGGGCCGATGCCTTTACTTTTACTCTTTTGATCGCCATCCTTGTTGTGAGACCCACCGGTATCATGGGTGAACG
>JAEINR010000165.1 GCA_016342325.1 Desulfobacterium sp. | reverse complement strand
TATGGAGACCTTCTGAACAACGGTTCCGAGATGATCGCCGCCCTGACCCTGAAAGGAACCATTCGGATCTTTTCCACTGATGGCGAAGAAGTATGGAGAAGTTCCAAAGGATATGGCGGATGCGCAAGCTTCCTGGAGTACAAGGGCAACCATTACAACAAGAATGACGGCTACCAGATGAGCCGGGTTTTCCTCCAGCAGCGCCTGTTTATCGCCGACCTTGATGGCGACACAAAAAACGCCTTGATTGTTGTGAAGAACGTGGATTCAGCCGGCGGGGTCCTCAAAAAGACCCGTTATTATTCAAAGGGGGCGATCCAGTCCCTCACCTGGGACGAGATGGGACTGGCACCCCATGGCAGGACAAGAACCTTTCCAGGCTACTTTTCCGACTACACCATCGGAGATATGGACAACGACGGAACAGAGGAGTTGATCTATTCCATCACCCGATCCGACGGTGTTGTTGACCAAAAGCACCAAACCCGCATCTACTCCCAGAACAGGCTCTCCATTAGCTTTAACGACGCCTTCTAACCGAATCATAAAAATACTCCGGCGGCCAGACATGGGTCACTGCCTGGCCGCCGGCGCTTTCCTTCCAATTAAAGCATCAGACGATCCGTTTAAAAAGTTTTTCAATCTCCCGGCGTTCCCATTGAATCCGGATGGGACGCCCATGGGGACAATGGTTGGGGCTCTCACACTGCCCAAGCTCCCGGATCAGGGCTTCCATCTCCTGGCGGTTCAGCACCTGATTGGCCCGTATGGCAGTGTGGCACGCCATGAGGGTGATGCACTCGTCAAGCCACTCCCGGGTTTCATCCATGGCATCCCCTCCCGATTCAAGGAGTTTCTCCACGATATCCAGTATCAAAGGCCGGACATCCCGGTCATCGATGATGGCAGGAACGGACTTGACGATAAAAGCGGTTCCCCCAAAGGGCTCAATCTCCATACCCACGGCTTCAAGCTCCGGAATGATTCGCTCCAGAAGATCGGCCTCCTTGTAGGTAAGTTCCAGGGTTTCAGGTACGGCCAAGGTTTGGGAGGGCGGACGATAGGCGTCGGACCGTTTCGTCAACCGCTCGTAGACAATTCTCTCATGGGCGGCATGCTGGTCCACAAGGACCATGCCGCTGTCCGACTCAAGGACGATGTAGGTGCCCAGGATCTGCCCGACAACCACGGGGTCCGGTCGGCATTTTTGACGGATTTCCCCGGTTTCGGGTTCCAAGGCCTCTGTTTTGGAAACAACCGTTGGTGACAATTCTTCGGCCGGCTTAATTTCAGGAAAGGGCAGATCCGATTCAAGCTCCGACACCTTGGGCTTTACCGGTTCCCCTTCCGTCTTCCCCCACTGGAACAGGGAACGGTCCACCACAGCCGCCTTTTTCCTTTGACCTGAAGGGGTCTGAACGGGACTGGGCAGATCATCATCAACAGGCGCTTCCCCCGGATCCTCCGGCGATTCCAGGGGCAGCGGGATGTCCAATTGGGATCGCTCCGCCTCGGAAAGGGCATGGTTCACCGCCCGGACCACCAGGCCAAAGATCTGCCGCTGGTCCGAGAACCTCACCTCAAGCTTGGAGGGGTGGACATTGACGTCAACCTGGTCATAGGGAAGGGTTATGAAGAGAATCCCCAGGGGATAACGGCCCTTCATCAGCCGCCCTTTGTACCCCTTGAAAATTGCCGCGACAATCCCCTTGTCGCCGATGAGGCGGTTGTTCACAAAAAGCCTTAAATTCCGGGACGTACTCCGGGTGAGGGAAGGATCAGACACATACCCGGTCACACCGATTTCCCCCTGGGTCAGGGACACCTTGCAGAGATGGGGAAGGGTTGCCATGCCAAACACCTCCCCTGCCCGGGTCTTCATGTCTGCCGGGGATGAAAACGCCTTCACCAGACGGTTGTTGTGCAACAGCCGGAAGCCAACCTGGGGATTACCCAGGGCCATGCCCGAAAACGCATCGGCAATGTGCCCCATCTCGGTGTTGATCCCTTTTAGAAATTTTCTTCGGGCCGGCATGTTATAGTAGAGACGCGCCACCTCCATCATGGTTCCCGGGGGCGCCCCTGCATCGGAGACATCCACGATTTTACCGCCGTTGATCCGGATCCGTGTGCCCACATCGCTGTCATGCTCCCGGGTGGTCAGGGTAAACTTGGACACCGATGCCATGGAGGGAAGGGCTTCCCCCCTGAAACCAAAGGTTTTGATGGCAAAGAGGTCTTCATCGGTAAAGATCTTGCTGGTGGCGTAGCGCTCTAAGGCGAGGAGGGCATTGTCCCGGGACATGCCCGAGCCGTTGTCCGAGATCCGGATAAGATCCCGCCCCCCCTTTTCTATTTCAGCCACGATCCTTGTGGCGCCGGCGTCAAGGGCATTTTCAACAAGCTCCTTGACGACGGAGACAGGACGCTCCACCACCTCTCCTGCGGCGATCTTATTGGAGAGGATATCCGGAAGGATTCTTACATCAACCATGGCAACTCACCTGTCGTTTTCCCGGACAAACCTCAGAAGGAACTCCCCGTCACCCGGACTTAAATCAAACCGGATGCAGGCCGCATCCACAAGGGCGACGAGATTCGTTTCCGGATGGTCCATTCGCTCTTCCGATATCCAGCGGACAGCGGCCCTTATACTTTCGCCTTCAGGCATTGGATGGGTCATTTACTCCTCCCAAGGGTGTTGTTAAAGTTCCGGCAGCCCTGGAAACGACGGGGCACTCTGCTCGAATCCGTAACCTGCCCTGATGACGCTCATCTCGTCAAACCGTTTTCCAAGGATCTGTAGCCCCATGGGCAGTCCGTTTTTTGAAACGCCGCAGGGAACTGATAATCCGGGGATGCCGGCCATGTTGGCCGAAAGGGTGAAAATATCGCTCAAATACATGGTCAGCGGATCATCCACATTTTCTCCGATCTTGAATGCCGGTGTCGGGGCAACCGGGGAAATGATAATGTCGCAACCTTCAAAGGCCTTGGAAAAATCATCCATGATCAGGGTTCTCACCCTGGACGCCCGGCCGTAGTACTCGTCATAGTAGCCTGCCGACAGGGCATAGGTTCCCATGATGATCCGGCGCTGTACCTCGGGGCCAAACCCCTTGGACCGGGTCTTCTTGTACATATCGATGAGACCGTCGGCACCCTTCTGCCGCGCCCCGTACTTGACACCGTCATACCGGGCTAGGTTGGAGCTTGCCTCGGAAGGAGCCAGTACATAGTAGGCGGCAACGGCATATGCGGTGTGGGGAAGGGAGACCTCCACAATCTCAACCCCAAGATCCTCCAGGACCTTACGGGCATCGGTAAAGGCTTTTTCAACCTCGGGAGAAAGCCCCTCCATGCCCAGATACTCCTTGGGGATGCCCGCCTTCATTCCGGAAAGCCCCTGGCTGTCGAAGGCGTCAAGGGCCGAGGTGAAATCCGGTGCATCAACTGCCGCCGACGTGGAATCCTTAGGATCGTGGCCCGCGATGACGTTCATCATGATGGCCGCATCCCGAACCGTGCGGGTAATGGGACCGATCTGATCCAGGGAGGAGGCATAGGAAACAAGGCCGAACCTGGAAACCCTGCCGTAGGTGGGCTTCAACCCCACAATCCCGCAGTGGGAGGCGGGCTGACGGATGGACCCGCCGGTGTCGGTGCCAAGGGATGCCGTGCACATTTGTGCGGCAACCGCTGCTGCCGACCCGCCGCTGGAACCGCCCGGAACATGGTCAAGGTTCCAGGGATTCCGGGTCACATGAAAGCCGGAATTTTCAGTTGAAGACCCCATGCCGAACTCATCCATGTTGGTCTTGCCAAGGATCACAGCCCCGGCCGCTTTGAGCAGGGCTACCGAAGTGGCATCATAGGTGGGAACAAAGTCTTCCAGAATCTTTGATCCACAGGTGGTCCTGACCCCGGTGGTACAAAGAAGGTCTTTCAAGGCCACGGGAATGCCAAGGAGGGGTGCGTCCTCTCCCTTGGCCAGACGTGCGTCCGCCTCTGATGCCGCGGCAAGGGCACCCTCTCGGTCAACGGTGATAAAGGCCCCGACCTTGGCGTCATGGGCGTCAATCCTGTCCAGCATGGCGGAGACAAGGTCGACCGAGGAGATCTCCCGGGAGGCAAGCAGTTTCTTTGCCTGGTCTATGGTAAGTGCGTGTAAATCCATCAATGTCTCTCCTTTATCCCACGACCTTGGGAACCGTATAAAAATCATCATCCCGGTCGGGTGCATTGGTCAATGTAACCGACGGCCCGGGAGAAGGCTCCACCTTGTCCTGCCTGAACACATTGGTCTGAAGGGCGGCACCCGATGCAAGGGGAACCCCGGAGACATCGGCATTCTTTAAGATATCTATATAATCCAATATTCCGCTCACCTGGGTCGAAAGCTTCTCAACCAGGGAATCATCCACTTCCAGGCGGGCCAGATGTGCCATGTGCTCCACATCCTCTTTTGAGATCTTCATCATCACTCCTTTTTTATTATCATTCCCTTGAACCGCTTTTGGTTGAGGCGCTGCATCACCTGCTTTGCCGATGCCACATCCTTGAACGAGCCCGTTCTGACCCGGTGCCAGATATCATCGCCTACCCGCCCCATGGTTCTGTAAGGTTGAACACCCTTTACCCGGAGCCGCTCCATCAACTCCAGGGCATCCTTCAGTTCCTTGTATGCCGCGATCTGGATCGTATAGACACCCTCCCCCCGGCCGGGACTTGCCACGTTTTTTGCCGGAACGGGTGCCGTTTTTACCGGAACCGATGCCACTTTTAAAGGGGATTTTGGCACACTCACAACAGGGGACTTTGCTTTGGCTGTCTTTGCTTTGGCTGTCTTTCCCGGCCGAAAGGTCATGGCCTTCAGGCTCCTTTTCATGGCCAGTTGTTGACCTCCCCCGTCAGTTTCGGAGGACGTTTTCTCAACAACGGCCGCAAGGATCTCACTGTGCTGTTCAGGCGTTGAACGGGTCGTACGGGCCGGACTCTTCAGTACTTCGTAGAATTCCAGCGCCGGTTTTTCAAAGGGTTTCTGCTGGTTTTCGGAACCATTGACAATCCGGGCAAGGCTATCTTGAAACTCCCGGGTGTTAAAGGTAACGGGGGAGGTTCCCCTCCCCACCAGCACCCCTATAACAAACATCCAGAAGCAGGCAAAAAGACCAATCGCTAGGATGAGAACATTTCTGGAAAAGCCTATTTTTCCGTCCAAAGCGCTTACGTCCTACATCCTTTCAGGGGCAGACACACCCAAAAGAGACAGCCCGTTCCTGATCACTTTTTTAACAGCAGTGACAAGAAAGAGTCTACCCCGGGAGAGTTCCCTGTCCTGGGTGATCACCTTATGTTTATTGTAATAGCTGTGGAAGGCCGAAGCCAGACCCATGAGATAGGTGAAAACAACATGGGGGTGGAGGGTTGCGGCACTCTTTTCAACGGTTTCGGGAAACGATGCAAGAATCTTGATCAGCTTGATCTCTTCAGGCTCGACAAGCCTTGCAGCACTGCCGGCCCATTCCTGCTCATCACTGTCAAGAATCCCCTCTGCCACAGCCTTGGCTACAATGCCTGCGATCCTGGCATGGACATATTGCACGTAGTAGACAGGATTTTCACTGGTCTGCTGCTTTGCCACCTCAAGATCGAAATCAAGACCACTGTCATAGCTTCGGCTCAGGAAGAGAAAGCGCGCTGCATCCTTTCCAACCTCCTCCACAATATCCTTGAGGGTGACAAATTCGCCGGACCGGCTCGACATGGCAACGGGCTGACCGCCCCTGAGCAGATTGACAAGCTGAACCAGAATAACGTCAAACTGGTCGCTTTTTCGGCCCGAGGCATCGATGGAGGCGTTGATTCGGTTGATGTAACCGTGGTGGTCTGCCCCCCACACATCGATAACCCGGTCAAAGCCCCGGTCAAACTTCTCCATGTGGTAGGCGATGTCCGAAGCAAAATAGGTGGTAATGCCATTGTTTCTCACAACGACCCTGTCCTTTTCATCACCAAAATCAGAGGTCCTGAACCAGAGGGCGCCATCTTTCTCATAGATGAGATCCTTGGCCCTGAAATCCTCGATGGCCTTCTGGACACGGTTGGAGTCGTAGAGACTCTGCTCGCTGAACCACTGGTCATACTCGACACCGAACCCGGCCAGATCCTCCTTGATCCCCTCAAGAATTACGGAGGCTGCGTATTTGGCGCAAATGGAAACAGCCTCGGCTTCCTCTTTGTCGGAAAGATCCGTACCCATCTTCCCATGGAGTTCCTGGGCGATATCCTTTATATAATCTCCCTGGTAGCAGTCCTTGGGAAAATCGACTTCCCTGCCAAGGATCTGGCAGAGCCTCAGCCAGACAGAAAGCCCCAGGGTTCTGATCTGCCTTCCGGAATCATTGATATAGTACTCTTTCTGAACATCAAACCCGGCAAAGGCAAGGATGTTGCCAACGGCATCGCCAACGGCAGCCCCCCTGGCATGACCCACGTGGAGGGGCCCTGTGGGGTTGGCGCTGACAAACTCCACCTGTACCTTTTTGCCGCCCCCAAACCCGGTAGAGCCGTACCGGTCGTCCTTACGGACAATGGTATCAAGAATCGGATACCAGGCAGCAGTGGTTAAAAAGAAATTAATAAACCCCGGACCTGCGATCTCAGTCTTTTCAATGACCGATTCGGCATCCTCAATGCAGGCGAGTACGGCCTCGGCAATTTTTCTTGGGGCCATCTTCTGCACACCGGCTGAAACCATGGCAAAGTTGGTTGAAAAATCGCCCTGGGCGTCATAGCGGGGTTCTTCGATCTCCATCTCAGGAAAGTTGTCGGATTTCAGAAGGCCCTTTTCATAGGCGTTCCGGGCTCCGTCAAGGATGAGTTGCTTTATGGATTCTTTCATTATAAGGACTAATTCTCTTGCTCTGAATTTTTATCAATTTGAAATTTCGGGGTGTCGTCCTCGGGATCGATCTCTTTGATATCATCCTCGCTCAGATCGTTATCATCTGTGGACAAGAGCTTATCCAACTCAACGTCTTCGTCCTCCTCTGCCTCGGCAACTTCCAAGGAAGGAAACGAATCAATATCATCGTAGTCCATCACGAGCTTCTCTCCCCCTTCTGCAATCAAGCTGGTAAAAGCCCCAAACAGCTTTTCCGCAAGGAACAAGGAAGGAAAAAGGTTTTTCCGTCTCAAGATTTCGATAAAGGCGTCCTGCCCCTTGACCGCAACCGCCTTCATCTCTTCAAGATCATACTCTTCAAAGTGCAACTTTAAAAAAGTACCCGGATCAGCCTCTGCCGATTCCGAAAGCGTTAACTTGCCCTTTTTTGCATCAATTTCAAACGTAAACTTCTGTCTCATCGCATATCTCCCTTTACCTATATATAAAATCTGATTCTTTGCAGACAGTAAATCTAAAACTATAGTTCAATTATCCCGTCTGTCAATATCAAGATCCATTTAAAAAAAATATTGATTTAATGCTTGACCTCACCAGAACAGGGTGATATATAGCTTGGGTCTTTCGGAGGAGTGGCCGAGTGGCTGAAGGCGGCGGTCTTGAAAACCGTTGAGTGTCAAAGCTCCGTGGGTTCGAATCCTACCTCCTCCGCCAAACAATCCGGAGAAATGGCCGAGTGGCTGAAGGCGCTCGCCTGCTAAGCGAGTATGGGGTTAATCGCTCCATCGAGAGTTCGAATCTCTCTTTCTCCGCCA
>JAEINR010000164.1 GCA_016342325.1 Desulfobacterium sp. | reverse complement strand
GTCCATAAACGACTCAACAACCCTAAAATATTAAATTCTTGATATCAACTCAATATCCTAATTCCGAGGTCTGAACTGAAAGCAAGACCCTTATTTTTGGCATAGCGATACATCAGTTTGATGGATTTATGCTCTACCCGTTCCATGGGTGGTGTGTTGAGTGTTGCATTGATGGCGTGAAAGGTCGGAAAATAATCCTTTAAAAAGGTTTTACTGTTGATCCCGAGATCAATGCTGTTGTTTTTCTGGATGGCATCATCACCAAGAACGTTGCTCAGACGTTGTCTCAATTCCTTGGAATAGAGGGTATTGATACCGACATCCAGGAAGCTGAAGGTCTCCGGGTAGGTCTTTCCTACCGAATCCGGCAGCAGACCATCGTCACTGCAGCCGGAAGCAAGGAGGCACAGAATCAGCGTTACGGTTACCAGAGCAGTGCGGATATAGCTTTCTAAATTATTCATATGTTTTTCTACATCAATCTGAATCTTAATGCAATAAACAGGTTAATTTCGACAGAGGACGGACCTGTGGGCAAGGGACCGTTGACGCCAGAAAGCGGTCTGGGGGGAAAAGAACAGCTCCAGGCCAATCCCTGTTCGCCACTCGTAATGGGCCGAGGATCTCTCCATTGTGACATATCCCCCCAGGGCCAGGTGGCGTGTCATGAATTTCCAGGCTTCAATATTTACGGCATAGGCCAATCTGGAGTTTGTTTCTCCCTGGTAGCGACCCTGAAGCTCGTCAAGGGCGTCGGTGGTCAAGGCGGTCATGGTTTCATTGCCAAGGGGATACCGGGGACTGTCTGATGTTCGTTCTGTCATCCAGCCGGCAGAAAGTTGGAGATCCAGCCAATATCCCTTGCATTCAGGCGTTTTGATTCTGAAAATAGGGCCGCCCGTCACCATGACGTCCGGGCTGTAGTATCCGCCATGGCCATAGGTAAAGAAGTTTGTATTGTTCTCAAACCCCATGCCGGTGAGGTATATGCCGTAGGTGATATCAAAGTGGTCGTTCCAGGGCAGGCTCCGTCCCACAGCGGTATTTACATGCCAGGCGGTGTTGTCCCAGACATTTTCTCCCCGGAAGATGTCTGCCCCGGCTTTCATGCTCAACCAGTACCGGTTTCCCAGATCAAATGATTTGCCTGCTTCAAAGCCGTTTTTAACCACCCGGCCCCATGGTGCGTTGCCAAAGGGATCGCCAAGACCGGTATGGGACAGGATGGATTCCGTGACACAGGTTCTGTGGATGTCAAATTCCCATTGGTCCATTTCCGCCTTGATGCTGAAGACCGGAGTCACCTCAACGGGGCCATTCATGGGAGACGTGCCCACAAGGAGATCCCACTGGAGCGGTCCTTCTTTTTTCCAACCCAGGGTCAGGTGGGATGCCGTCTCGTCTGTGGTTACGGGTGCCAGCTGTTTTTGTCCGTTCCGGAATCGATAAAAACTGCCCACACTATAGACCGGAGGGGCGGAACCGCTTGACAGTCGGCTTGATTCAAAATCGATACGCCATTGGTAGCCGAGGGAATAGGGGACGACCAATTGCGCCATAAACGATGTTTCATCCCGTCGGGATGTCCCGTCATCCCCGTCCTTGCTTCCCTGGTGGGTGGACACGAGAATTCTGGGGGAATCTGCATTGGCAAAACATCTGTCGGAATCATCGGTTGTCTGGGATGCGGAAATCGGGCTGTTTTGATGATAATAATAGGCGGCGGCTTCTGACTTAAGGGCTTGGGACCCTTCGGCGGAAAGCCGCCGGGACAGGTGCCATCCTTTTTTTGTGTCACCGGCCCGACTGTAAAGGGACAGAAGCTGTTGGGCCGTAGCGGGGGAAGCGGTTTTGTCAAACAGTCCTTCAAGTATGCCCAAGAGCCTGTCTGCCCGGGACGTGTCCCCCATTGCCAGCGCATCCTGGGCCATGGCATGGTAAACAAGGGTTTTGAGCTCAATGATTTTTTCCGTCTCTGTGATCTGATCCGCCTCCATGAGCACGGCCGCTTCATCCAGACGCTTAAATTGGTAGAGGCAGTAGCCCAGTCCAAGGACATGGTCCATATTCTCCGGTTCCAGGATCATCAACTGTTGAAAAAACGGGATTGCGCGGTCATAGCTGTTTTTGTGGTAAAAATGCCAGCCGGACTCGGTCAGGCCAACGGGATTATTGGGGGCTAAATCAAGAATTTGTTTGATCACAACCATACGGCTGTCCGATCCGGTGGGAAGGGTCTTCAGTGTTGATTGCAACAGCCGTATCTTGAGGCCCTGCACTCCTTTGGCATATTGATCCCGGGAGAGCCCTGGGTGCTGTTTTATCTGCTGATCGACCATAGTCAGTGCCGTTTCCGGGGGAAATCCACCGGGAAGCCTGCTCAAGATTCCCAGGCGAAGCTGCAGGTCGGTGTCACAGGCAAGAAGGGTTTCGAGGAGTTCTCCCCCTGCATCCGTCTTCCCCTGATCAATCAGTCTTCCGGCAATATGGAAGAAAACGTCAGGGGCAACGCAGCGCTCCAGGGCCTCCTGGCTTCTTTCTATATCGTCCATGGACAAAGGAGCTTTCCCGGCAAGGATGTCCGGGGAAAATAATAATCTCAGCCTGCCTTCCAGGATGGTATCATGCCATCTGGATCGCTCCTTTTTTGGAAGCCGGGGCAGAAATGATGCCATGGTACTAAACTCTCCGGTGGCAGACAAGGCCCCCATGAGGGTGGGAAGTGTTTCACCAAGCTTGTAGTTCTTTTCAACCAGGGCCTTTAACAGGGCTTGGATGATTGTGTCCGTCCTGATTTAATGCGGGTGTAAGCAAGGCCGAGCAGGGCCTCCCGGGACAGGGACGTTCCCTGACTGGATGAAATTTTTAAAAAGAGTGCGTCGGCTTTTGGATATTTACCCGTATTATAGTAGCGCCAGGCGGTTGACAGGTTCGGTGTTTGGCCTGAATTCGCCGTTTGGATGCGCCAGGTGAACGCCATTGTAACAAGGCAGAGAACCGTGAGCAGCCATCGATCTGTTTTCATGGGCGACCCCCTGCCATGGCGAGCAAATATAGCGTGTTTGAATAATAATCATCGGTTTCATATATGATCTTGGCGGCTGCCTTGGCAAAGAGGTCATCGGCAGCCCCCTTGCGTCCGATTAACGTTGAACACAGTCCCATGATGGCATAAAACCCCGCCGGTGCCTCTTTGAGTGAAATGTTTTCATCAAAAAGATTCACCGACAAAGGAAGATAGTTGAGCTGTTCAGCAAGGGTTAAATACGCTTTAAACGACTCAAGGGCCGTGGTCTCTTTGGCCAGTGCCAGGTAAAGGGGCACCCGAATGGCTTCGTACCCGAACTGTCCTTTTTTATTGTCGATCATGGACGGTTGACCGGCGTTATCCAAGGTCACCCAGTTCGCCGGTAGTTTTAAACGGGTATAGGACGACCGGCGGGACAGTTCCAAACAGTCTGTGTATAGGCGCTTCCAGAAAACCGCATCATCTGATCGGGCAAACCGGGCAAGGGCCGGATAGACGAAATAACTTGGATTGAGTGTTATCTCATCTCCATGGTCGAACCCGAAATAGCTGGGTAGAAGCAGGTGCTTTTCGCGTTGGACAACCAGCAATTGTTTGACGGTTTTTATAATTTCTAGGGCTGATGCCGTATAGTCCGGGCGATGCCACTTTTCCCCGGCCTCCATCAACGCCCAGGCCATCAGAAGATCTCCGTCCGTTGCATTGTTATAGTCAATGACGCCCCAGTCCCCGGTGATGCGTTTGCCCCAGCTCCAGGCAAAAAGCGCATCCTGTCTCACCTTGAGGTTGCGTTGTGTCCAGTTGTTGATGGTCTGGAATGTGGCTTTGTCGTTGTTCTCCAGGGCCAGCAGCAGGCCGTAACCCTGGCCTTCTGAATGGCTTATCCGGTTTTGATAGAGATCAATGACACGTCCGTCCTTGGAGATGAAGTGATCCTTATAATAGGCCCAGGTGCCAGGCTGGGCATGGCTCTGGCTGCCAAAGGCCCAGAGCAGAATCACCATGGCCAGCAGTGCTTTTTTCATTCTATTCATCAACAATCCTCCGGCGGCTTCTTCGCTTCAGAAAAATATAAATCAAAAGGGCCGTTGCCAGTGAGAGCCCAAGGAGAAGGAGAATAAACTGTTTCGGATAGGTGTTGGTATAATACGCGATAAAAGGCGTTGAACCTACGTTCCCGAGATAATAGCTTGGTCCGAGTTTTAATGCTGTGGTTTTATACGCAGGATCGGACAGATCAATGAGCAGGGTGTCCCCACTGCTCGAGGACTGTAATCCCCTATCCCAGAGAGCCGTTCCGGCCGCTGCCATATCATCAAGGGTATGGGCTGTCAGCACCATCACGGTTCTGTTGTTTTTAAACGGAGACTGAAACTGCATCAATGCCGCGCGTTTGACCATCAGAAAGGGGTCAAAACGTGTGACCACAAACTGGGCGTCCTGGAGGGAGACATCAACCACCCTGGCACCTTTATGGGGAAGCAGTTTAGACCAAAAGCCCCCATCCTGACCGGGGTCGTATCCCCTGGGGCGGGTCAGATGGGGATAGCGCAGGGTGCCCGATGATGAGAGATCCAATGGGGCTTTGGTCGAATAAGCGTCGGGAATGGTATCTGCCGTTGATACGATAAGAATATCCTTGTCCGATGTTTCAGGCGGTGTCAGCCGAAAGGAGGCTTCCAGGGGAGGAAAACCTGTTTTCTGGGCGGCCAGCGCCACCAGGTTCAGGGCGGTGAGGAATGATTGCCGGGTTTGGTCGGGAACGACAATCGTTGTGTCCCTCATATCCGGGAACCGGCCAAAGGGAAATCCATCTGTCATAAAGGCTTTCAGTTGGGGCATCTCGATCCATTGGTCAATGGTTGGCAACGAAAAGGTGGAATCATCAAACAGGGTCAGTCGGAGGTTGCCGGTCTGGATCATGGTGCATTTATCCGTGATCAGGGGCGTGAGCACGGGGGAAAACGTGAGTTTGTTATACCCGGGCTTCATGGAGGAGAGGAGCAACCGAATCTTGTAATGACTGTAGTTGCCGCCCGATTCGTCACTGCAGGGGATGGCCGCAACAAATTTGTCGTTCAACAGGATATTCATGACAGAATCTGTGCGCATATTGGCGCCATAGGCCATATTCAGCGAAAGGGTGGCCTGGCTGTTGGGGAGGAGGTGACTGTCAGACGGAAGTCGAAACCCGAACCCTTGGGGAACAGGGTGGGTCCCCTTGAATGTCGTTGTGGAGAATCCCAGGTTTGACAGGGAATACGCTTTGTTCTGGGTCAGGCCGTTTTTCAGGGTATAGGGGTCTATTCCCGGAATGATCAGGTCGTTCACAAGGGCCCAGGGGCTGTCGGGCAGGGGCAACGACACCAGGGAAAATGCTTTTGCCGCTGTCAGGACATCGTCCCAGTCTTTTCCCGTGACAACCACGAGGCAATGGTCAGGATCGGTGAGGATTTTGGGCTGACCCGATACCATTTTCTTTTTCAGGGGCAGGGGGTGGATGGCCAGCAACGGTCCGTTGGCGCTCCAATCGGCATCCAGGAGGTCCAGCTGGGCCAGCCTGGATTTTATAAAGGCTTCAGGGCCCACGAGAATCGTATCCATGCCTGACCGAAAGCCATCGATTGATACAAACGGCACACTCCGGTAGTCATAGCGGAGGGCCACCCCGGAAGCGCATAGGGCCACCGGTTTCATGGCCGCCTCCGTGATCTTGGGAAAGATCAGGTTCACAGGGGGAACCGCCGGATTTCTGGGATCAAACAGAAAATCGGCGATGGCCGAGAGGCGTTCGGGAACGGGGTTCAGGGTGACATCAAATGAAATTTTGGCTTCGGACAGTTCCACCCATGTCCATAGTTCCGGTGCGGAGGGGTCTTCACAGTTTCCTTGGGCAGAGTGCTGGGCCACCTCAAACCGGAACGGATGGTAACCGGGTGTTAACAGTTTGACCGGTATGGAAACGCTGACTTGCCCCTGGGGGGTCTGGGGATCCAGAGGCACCTGGGCAAGGGGATTACCATTTAAGGAAAAGATCAGGCGAGACCTGTTTTTAATCAAAGCGGTGGAATTTGTGTAGCCAAAGGTGAGAATGGCCGTGTTGATTGACCACCGCCGGGGAATAGGCAGACTGAATTCATGCTTGTCCGTGTTGCCATTGGTTCCCTCAAGGCGGATGTTTTCCACCTGCAGGATCTCTTTTAACGGGAGATCAATAATTTGGGCCTGTAAATTTTGGGGAATGGCAAACACCATGATCAGTAATACGAACTGGCTGACTCGTTTCATAATTTTTTTCTCTTTCCTGGAATAAGTGATGCCGCCATACCGGATAAGATGATGGAAACTTTCCGTCTCAGGATGCGCCATACGCCTTTGAAATTTAATACGGATCCGTTGATTCCGATTTTCAATATTCTGAATAAACCGACAAGATTACTGACGGGTTTCGCCTGACGCTCCTGCCCTCTTAGCTGCCATCGGCTGCTATCGCCGTAGACAAAATTGATGATTTCAGTCCGCATTTCAGGGGTGTCTTCTTGGAATTCACAGCCCAGCAGGGTCTGGTGGCCCTGTTGCCTGCTGTTGATAACCGTGGCCGGGAGGACAAATTGTTTTCCGTAACTGTCCGTGGTGTGGAGGGTGATATGATCCGAAATCCGGTTGTGTTCCGATGCCGCCACGAGAATGCCGGCCCCGGAGATTGAAAGGTCAATGATCTGTGCTGATCCCCTGGTTTCATTGCCTGGGAATTCAAGTTCAACCGTCTCGTTGGTTGGGTAACGGTGCATTCTTCTGATCTGGCGTTTTTCCCATACAACCCCAAGGCAGGAGAGCACAATTATAATATTAAAGGTGTTCCATGCCATGCACAGGGCAATGGAATCGGCCATCCACGGCGCTGTCACCCATTTGTAGATGCCCACCAGGTAGGCCAGGATAGAGGTGGACAGCATCAGGTAAAACGGCACCGCCAGGTGGCTTAAGAAATCCTCATGGAGGGACACGGCCTTGGGCGTGACTTTAAAAACCGGGGACCGGGGATTGGCAATGGCTGAGATAATGGCCGGCAGAAGATAAATACTCTGAATGGTTTCGTACAGCTCAGAGAAAAACGGATGCCTGAATTTTCCAAAGAGATGATTGGACAGAAAATAGGCTGCTACCAGATGGGGTCCCGCATAGGCAAGGACCTGGACCAGGGAGGCATTATAGATGCGCAGGCCGAAAAAGAGCAGCACCAGGGGAGAAAAAAAGAAGATGACTCGTGCAAAGCTGAAGAACCAAAAAAAACAGGTGTTAAAATAGCAGATTTTCTGGAAGAGGGAGAGTCCTTTTTGAAACAATGGATTCTTAAGGATGAAGATCTGGATCATACCCTGGGCCCATCGGCTGCGCTGGAGGATGAAATCATCAAATGTTTCCGGTGTCAGGCCAATGATCAGAGGCTCGTTCAGGTAAGCACTGTTGTACCCTCGCCCATGTAGCCCAAGGGCTGTTTCCGCATCTTCGGTGATGGTTTCGCCCGCAATGCCCCCCACCTCCATGAGGTACTTGCGGCGGATCACCGCGGCGGACCCACAGAAAAATGAGGCATTCCAGAAATCAAGTCCCGGATGCACCGCGCCGTAAAACATTTCATTTTCACTGGGACCTTGTCTGAAGATCCCAAGGTTTTTTTCAACCGGGTCCGGGTTGATAAAAAAATGGGGGGTTTGTAGCAGAAATAATTTGGGGTCCTGGAGAAAAAATCCGACGGTTTTTTTGAGAAAATCCCGTGCTGGCACATGGTCACAGTCTAAAATCAGGATCAGTTCCCCGCAGCCCTGTTCTATTCCATGGTTGACACATGAAATCTGATGGGTGCGGCTCTTTTGCAACATGCCTGACAACAGTTTTTAGTAGTCATACATATTCCTCATTTTTTTTTATAGGG
>JAEINR010000163.1 GCA_016342325.1 Desulfobacterium sp. | reverse complement strand
GCATGATTGGGATCACTTTGGGGAACATTTTATCAGTCGTTTTCAACGCCTTTTTAGGCCATTTGCATCACCCCACCCCTGATCCACCATGTAATTGCAATAGTTGACCCACTCTGACACCGGCGAGCAGACCGTGGTGATACCCTTATCTGCCAGCACCTCGGTGAGGTGCCGGCGTGAAAGGGGATCCCGCCGGACAAAGATCTCGCCGGTGAGGGTGATCCCCGGCACCTGGGCGATCGTGGTTTTCAGCGGAATCATGGCCAGACATGCCGCCCCATGGCCAAGGCCCTGTTTCAGTTTCCTGGAACTCCCGGTTTCAAACAGCCCCAAAAGGTCCTTCCAAATGCCCTGAAACGTCTCCAGGCCACGCTCCCGGTCAACAGCATTGACAAGAACCATGGAGCGGATGTCCTCCATGACGTCGGAGACCACGATGGCCCACCAGGCAAGGCGCTCAAACACGGTGCCAAACCCCACATAGGCATCTTCCGAACTCAGGGTCATCAACGCGACATCCCGGATTCCCCGGCCCCTGATCAGATCCTCCATGAATACCTGGTACTGGCCGAACCGGCAGGGACCGGAACCTGTGGCAAAAAAGTAAACCACCACCTCCTTGTCCCTTCGCTCTTTCTCAACATAGTTCAGTAATGTGCCCGTGGTCAGGATCAAGGGAAGGCATTCCCTGCCCGAGGTGGCGGCCCGGCCCCGGGATAGAACGGCCTCATCGGCGGGGGGCAGGGCCAGGGCATTGAACCCCATGCTCCGTAAAATGCCTGCCAGGGCCTGGGAGCCCAGCTCCCCCAGAGAGGGCACCAGAATTTTTACCCGTGGATGCTTCAGTTTTACCACCTCGCCGGAGGAAGTAATAACAACGGGATTCCCTTGGCTCATAACAACCCTGGCCGGAACATTGCTGCCACCACGGCCTGCATTTCGCACAACCGCAACGTTGCGATAGGATTTGATGATATCCAGGAACGCCTCGATGCGGGTCTCAATCCCGGCATCTGCCCTGTGACTGTCCAGTTCAAGTACCAAGGAGGGTTTCTGCCCCATGAGTTCCTTGTAATAGCCCAGTACAAAGGAGTCCGGGCCACAGGAGAAACTAGTCACATAGGTGCCGAACAGCTGGGGGTGTTGCTTCACCACCGCCCCGGCCCGGAGTATGGCATCCCCCATGCCCCAGTACATCTGCTTTTTGGGCGCAACGTTTCCATGGGACAGGAAATCATGGGGAATAACCATGACGCCCCTGGAGGCGAACTTGGCTGGAATCCCCATGTGGGCCTCCCGGGCAAACCCGTTATAGGGGCGCGCCAGCACCACCACGGCAAAACGGTCAGGGTCCTTTTCAAGTGCTGCCAGGGCCCTGCGCCCGGCCTGCTTCATCGCCTCAAAACACTGTCTCTGCCTTGCAAGGGCATACCGGAACGCGCTGCGGGCCGCAGCCTTTCCATGACCCAGGGCCTGTCCGATTCTGATGAAACTTTTTTCAGAACGTTCAAGGCCCTTGGAAAAATCCATCAAGGGCTTTAAAATTCTTGTGCCGCCTTTCTCCAATTGCTGAATTTCCGTGGCAAAAGCGGCACTGAGATAAGAGGGTTCCCCCTGGACCAGGGGGCAGACCAGGGCGCTTTCGCTGCCCTCGGCCGGCTCAAGGGACTTCACATGGGGCAAAAACAGGTAGTCAAGATCATCATTGGCATCAACCAGGGCCTTGAAAAACCCGTGGCTGAGTTCTCCTGGGCGACAAAAGGCCGCCCCCCGCCCATCGATCCCCTCCTGGGAACAGGTTTCCGGGAGAACCACCTCAACGCCTAACCGGGCAAAAAAATTAGCATACAGGGGATAATAGGTGTTGATGAAAAAACTGCGGTTCAGGCCGATCCTTTTCCTGGGGCCCGGGGCCATTGCCCCACGGCTGGGTCCATATTTTTCAAACACCAGGTGCTGGCGAACCCTCACAAGATCAAGTTCCCCCACATCATACTGTCGCCTGTTCCTGAGATTGTCGTAGCGGTTACAGGCACCACCAAAGGGATACCTGCGGCCGTCGATGTCCAACAGGGCGATCTCGCACCCCCGGTCGCACCTCTCCTTGCCCCCCTTACACACAAAGGGCTCAAGCACCTTGACCGGTCGTGCCATGAGCCGGGCAAGGTCCACGGACTGCGCCTGCATCTCTCCCTGATCCAGGCGTTGTTGGATCACCAGGGCCGCACCAAAGGCCCCCATCAATCCAGGCTCCGGGGGAACGACCATGGAACACCCCAGAAGTCCTGCCATGGCAGCGGGAACGGCGCGGTTATAGCACACCCCTCCCTGCATGAAGATGGTCGCTCCCACAGACCGGTTTCCCTTGACCCGGTTCAGGTAATTCATGCACACGGAATACACCAGGCCTGCCGAGATATCGTTCACGCAAAGCCCTTCCTGGATGGCGGTCTTCACGTCCGCGCCAATGAACGCTGCGCACTGGTCACTGAAATTGGGCGGCGCCTGGGCGGCCATGGCAGACTCCTCAATATCTTCCATGGCAATCCCCAGGGTCTCCAGGGCGGCCTCCTCAAGGAATGATCCGGTGCCGGCCGAGCAGGCCTCGTTCATGGCGTAATCCACGGCCACCCCGTTGGTGAGGCGTGTGTATTTTGCATCCTGGCCCCCGATCTCGAAGATGGTATCCACATCAGGATCAAAATAGGCGGCAGCCGCTGCATGGGCGGTTATTTCGTTGATAATTCCGTCAGTTCCTGCGTGGAGTCCGGCAATGTACCGGCCGGACCCGCACACCCCCACCCCGATGATGGAGATCTTCTCCTTCGGATTCCCTTTTACGATCTTGCCCAGGATGGCCCTGTAACACCGCTGGGAAGCACCCACCGGATCACCGTCTGTCCTGAGATAGGTCGAACAGAGGATGGACCGGGTGCTTTTTTCCATCAGCACGGCCTTGGTGGTGGTGGAGCCCACATCAAGGCCCAGGATGCACGCACCTCCCATTTCAAGGACCCCCAAGGGAAGGGTTTCAAACCGTACCTTGCCCTTGTATGTTGAGAGACGGGGCAGGGTCTCAAAGGAGGACGGCTTTTCCCGGGAAAGGAGAACGCCTGTTTTTGAAAAACCGCTTTCATGGCCAAGGGCCCACACCCCGGCCCCCAGCGCTTCAAAAAACGGAGCCTCATCCGGGACGATCAATCCGGCCAAACGTCGGCGCAGGTAGTGGACCACCAGCCTGTTTTGCGCCACCCCCCCGGTGAGCATGATGTTCCCGGATCCGATCTTTACCAGGAGAGCAACGATCTTATCGGCCATCATCTTGCACAACCCCGCAATTACCCGGGTTTTCGGCACACCTTTATTGGTTGCATGGGTACAGTCGGACTTACAGAAGACCGAGCACCGGGCAGAAACCCTGTGGGGCACGTCACAATCGGCCAGCGCCATGGCCTGGTCAAGGGAAAGTCCCATCCGACCCAACTGCTGGGAGAAGAACTCCCCTGTGCCTGAAGCGCATTTGTTTCCGGCAAAAACCCCGGTGATCCTGCCCAGGCCGTCCAGACCATAGGCCATGAATGCCTCCCCCCCGGCAGAAACCAGGCCTTGGCAGTCCACATTTTCGGGCTTCACATAACGGTAGGCGCTCTCCAATGCCAGGGGTTCCGCAATCACCGGCAGATCAACCCATTGCTCTGGGTGCCGGCCGGTAATGGCCATGAAATCAGGTGACTGTGCCATGTACCGTTCAACTTCAGACACCAATACTCCCTGGGGATCTCCCAGGTGGGAACAAACCCGGGACTCTATGATCACCGGCTTGTCACGTTCTTTTTTGTTCTCCCCAAGAAGCACCGAAGAGACGGTGGAGGCACCGATGCAGATGCCAAGGGATCGACGGTGCTTTTTCATACCCCTCCCCTTGAATCAGCCAACCGGACGGTCACTTTGTCTACCAGAAGTTGTTGTTGTTTTTCCATAATCTGCTTCAGGTATCAGATTTAGAGAATGCTGACAATGTACTTTTCTATTATTGACTTTTTATTACCGAACGTATAAGTCATTCCCCCATGAGTCGAATGATATCCAGATACGAGACAAACAGAAAAATCAAATCCTGCCTGGTGAGCCATAAGGCAGACATTGCTGGACTTGTCTTCTCCTTTTCAGGCAAGACGGCCTGGTTCCACGGCAAACTCACAAAAATCCAGGGGGGTGAATTCAGCGTCGAAGAGATAGAACTTCTGTGCAAGGCCATTTCCGCCCTGCCGGAAATAAGGTTCTTAAATTTTGAGTTGGAGGACTGGAGTATATCAGCAAGCCTGGGCTCCTTTTCCATTGCAAGGAAAACCGTTGCAGCCCCCGCAAGCGTGGGGTATCAGGATCCCCTTGTCATCAAAACAGATGAAGATATTGAGGATGTTTTAGCAGATAACCATGTGGGATAAAACAGGCCCATCCGCCCTGTCCCCAGAGCTGTCTGATTTTTTTACACTCTCCTTGACAAAAAGCAAATGACTATCGTAGGTATACGGTCAAGTTCCGACACAAAGAAAGGTGAGGAAGACCGCTTGAATTACCTATGATTATTCTTTCCCACCATGACCATTATAAAACGTACTTATGACTAAAAGGGTGTAAAGACTATGAAAGGCCGTTTACGTTTACCATTTTACCTAGGGTTACTTCTCATTTTTATCTGTTGTTCAGGCTGCGGCTCCCCCGGATCAAGTGAACCAGAGGGTTCTACACCGGCAACGGGAAAGTACGCCCTTTCATTGGAGATGGTTGATGCCACCACCGACGCTGCGGTCACTGAAGTCGGCTTTGACGACATTATCAAGCTCAAGGTAAAGGTTACGGCCCCGGATGGTAAGCCGGCTGCCGGCAGGAGAGTCGAGGCTGCCTTTGAGAACGAACAGTGCCAATTTATCGATTCAAGCGACGGCAGCGATGTGACCGATGCCAATGGACAGGTAGAAATGTCGTTCAAGCTTGTGGCAGGGGCCAGCATCGGATCCAACAAGGTCACCGTCACATCTGACATTCCCGGAGACAGCACGGACACGCCCCCGTCGGATTTCAAAAATTTTACCATAGACAAAACCAACGTGGCCGGCACCATTGAATTTGTCTCAGCCACCCCCACTCTCATCGGTCTTTCCGGAGCCACCAGCGCCAGCTCCCTTCCCTCCCAGTCCACCGTTGAGTTCATCGTCAAGGACAACCAGACAAACCCGGTTTACAACCAGACCGTAAACTTTTCCCTGTCCACCGCCATGGGCGGCCTGACCCTGGATCCCACCAGTGCGGAAACCGATTCCGAAGGCAAGGTAAAGGTCGTCGTAAAGTCCGGAATCCTGCCCACCTCGGTCCGGGTCAAGGCTGAGGTGGAATACACCACCCTGTCCACCCTATCCAGCGAACTAATCCTTTCCACGGGTTTCCCGGATCAGAACAGCTTTTCCATCAGTGCGGACATCCTTAACCCGGAAGCCATGGCCTATGACGGGGAAAAGGTCAACATCACCGTCCGTGCCGCAGATATCAACAACAACCCGGTTCCCGACGGCACGGCCATCTATTTCACCACCGAAGGCGGCAATATCCAGAGCACCGGCTATACCCAGAACGGGGCCTGCTCCGTGGAGTGGACAAGCCAGGATCCCCGGCCCGACACCCCGAGTTCTCCTTTGACCCATAACGGACGGGTGACCATTCTGGCCCATGCCGTGGGGGAAGAGAGCTTCCAGGACTTAAACGGAAACGGTCTCTATGATAGTGGTTCCGAGCTCTTGTTAACCGACCTTGCCGAGGCATTCCTGGACAGGGATTACAACGGCGCCCGGGACCTGGATGAAAATTTCGTCGATTTCAACAATGACACATTATACACCCCAGCCGACGGCATGTACAACGGCACCCTGTACGCACCGGGATCAGTGAATTGCGCCACGGATCTCATCCATGTCCGGGACAGCATACAGATCGTCATGGCCGAAAGCTTTGCAAATATCGAGTTCACCCCGTCCAGCACCATCCTGTTCAGCAATACCAACGACACAAGAGTTATCAACATCACCCTGTCCGGCACAAATTACGGCAATTCCTTGCCCAACGGCACCCATGTTGAGGTCATCCCCCCTGAAAACGCTGAAATCAGCGGCAAGGCCTCTTTTACCGTGGCCAATGGAATCGGCCCTAACCTTTACAGCGTTGTTCTGGTCCCCAAGGACGATGGTGATGTTCTGGCCACAACCGAGGATCTCCGGGTGGAGGTCACCACCCCAAAGAACAACTATTCTTCAGCACGCCTGTCGGTCACGGCCCCGCCCAAGGCTTTGTTTGCCGCTTCAGACGGCGATGCCGCAACCGGTACGGTCATCTTCCAGGACAGATCAACGAGCGCCCCCGGCAGCAGCATCACCTCCTGGCTTTGGAAATTCGGGGACGGCTCAACCAGCACAAGCCCCAATCCCTCCCGTGCCTACGGCAACACCAGCAAATATATGGCCAGCTTGACCGTGACCAACAACCTGGGACAGTCAAACACCTACTCCGAGGAGGTGACACCCCCTTCGCCGGAAGCAGCACCCTGATATAATCCGTAAACAATATTTAAAAAGGCCGGCTTCCCAAGGAAGACCGGCCTTTTTTTTCCGGGGACACCTTATTTTTTTCCGGGGACACCTTACGTATCTTTTCTTTTAGGACCCGGTTTTCGGGGTTTGAGATTTCGGCCCAAAAGCAATTCCATATTTGAAATAAAAGATTCCTGCCCCATAGGCCGCCCGGTTCGTTCATGTTTCCGGAACAATTCTATTTGCGCTTTCCGCACATCCGAGGCCAAAAATTCGCCCCAGGGTTTATTCACTATTTCCAGCAATGGTTTTGTCTTTACAAGGATGTCATCTTTGCCGTTCATATGTGATCCGGCACTGCTCCATTGCCACGCTTCCGGCTTCTTCACCAACCCTGCTCTAATAGGATTTAATTCCACATATTTTGTGCATGACAACAGATACCTCTCCTCCATGATAAAAGAAGAGAACCGCCCCTGCCAGAGATGACCACGCCATTTCTTACGAAAATTGATCCGCCTGGTGTACCGCCTGTGGGCTTCACCAACAGCTTTATTTAAGCCCTCCTTTGTTTCAGGAACCATGATCAAATGGACGTGATTTGGCATAAGGCAATACGCCCACGTTTGCACCTCAAACTTGGCACACCATTCGGACATTAACATCAAATAACTTTGATAATCTTCATTACTGAAAAATGTCTGCTGACGCCTGTTTCCCCTCTGTATTACATGGTGGGGCATTCCCGGCGCGACAGCTCTTGCCATTCGTGCCATGATAAACCATCCTGATTTTGATAAAATTGAAGAGAGAGATTTATCCACATTGGATACATTAACAATCTATCACAGATCACTGGGAGAGAAAATATGAATTCTACAGGAAAGGGTCCAGAGATTAGGAAACTTCAAACAAAAAGAGGGCTGAGCCACATCTGGCCCAACCCTCCTTTTATAATCCCTTGAATATTCCGGGGACACCTTACTTATCTTTCTTCTTCACAATATTCCGGGGACACCTTACTTATCTTTCTTCTTGGGTCCTGGTTTTTGGGGTTTGAGTTTTCGGTCTAAAAGCAATTCCATTTTCGCAACAAAAGAATCATCCCCCAAAGGCCGCCCGGTTCGTTCATGTTTTCTGAACAATTCTATTTGCGATTTCCGTACATCCGAGGCTAAAAAATCATCCCAGGGTTTATTCACGATTTCAAGCAATGGCTTTGTCTTTACAAGGATATCATCTCTGCCTTTCATATGGGGTCCGGCACTGCTCCATCTCCACTCTTCAGGCTTTTTTACCAAACCTGCCCGCACCGGATTCAACTCCACATATCTCGTGCATGACAATAAATATCTCTCTAAAGTGGACCCCTGAGTCAAGACAAAAAAACAATTAGTTTAAGCTGCACATGGATATTTATCCACAATCA
>JAEINR010000162.1 GCA_016342325.1 Desulfobacterium sp. | reverse complement strand
GGATGTATCCTCTCAACAAAAAATTTAGGGTGTTGTTGAAAAAATAAATTCTGAATGACTAAGCCGAATATTTACCATCCAACGCCCAGGGCAGGTGAGTTCATCGTTATGGGCAGAATCTTTAAAAGGAGTCACATTGGAAAAGTTGTTTATTTCACTTGGAATTGGAGTCATTGCCGGAATAATTGATATCATCCCAATGATCATTCAGAAAATTGATAAATATTCAACAATATCAGCTTTCATTCATTGGATTCTTCTTGGATTCATCATTTCGTATATTCAACTACCTCTTTCTGGTTGGCTCAAAGGTATTGTCATTGCAGAGATCTCTGCTTTGCCTATTGTATTACTTGTTTTGAAAGAGGATCCAAAAAGTGTTTTTCCAATTCTATCCATGACTGCAATCCTAGGTTGTGCCGTCGGCTTTTCAACTGGAAAGTTTGCAATTTGACTTTGTTGAGGCATAACATGCGCTTGAGTTCGGTCCACTCACGGGCGTTGTTTAATGTTGTTTTTTGAATTTGTAAATGATTTTGAAACCTGTAATTAACTCTGTCAGGCCGGTTAAGCACAGCGATAGGTTAATTTTTTATTAAAGGATGCGGTAACGTAAAATAGAGATTATGAATGTCATACAATCATTAATAAATAAAGCATTTGTTAATAGTGAAAAAGCAACAATTATTCCCATACATCGATTGCAAAATGTTCGAAATGAAATTGATCAATTTAAACATAATGAAAAACTCAATGGTTTTCAAAAATGGATTGTTGATGATCTGTATACTTTTGATGTACCGAATGTTGGTTTTTCTGTAAAATCAATAATCCTTATCGCAATACCACATCCCCTCTATGCAAATGTAGAGTTTGTATATGGTGATAGGACATATAATTTCTTAAGCCCTGTCATGTCTGATTTTGAAAACACAGAAAATGATCTTAAAAAGGGTTTATCATCACTAAAATATCAAGTTGCTGCAGCAAGTAAGATTCCGTTAAAGCGATTAGCTGTTCAAAGTGGTTTAGCCGTATATGGAAAAAATAATATTAGTTACATTGATGAAATGGGTAGTAATTTCTCTTTTGTAGGGTATTATTCAGATATTCCCTGTGATGATGCGTATTGGACAGATGTTACTATGGCTTCTGAGTGCACTAATTGTAATGCATGTTTGAATAATTGCCCCACACAAGCAATTCAAAAGGGTCGATTTCTAAT
Organism: Desulfobacterium sp.; assembly: GCA_016342325.1. Lineage (GTDB taxonomy): Bacteria > Desulfobacterota > Desulfobacteria > Desulfobacterales > Desulfobacteraceae > Desulforapulum. The sequence goes on along the minus strand of JAEINR010000162.1, from coordinate 6,804 downwards.
AGACAATGAACGATGCTTATCCTATTTAAATGAAAGTGGTGAGCCATTTCCGGATTGGTTACCGAACACGGTACATCATTGTGTCTATGATTGCTTAAAATGTCAGATTGTTTGCCCAATGAATAAAGAGCAGAAAAATAATGTTGTTGGACCTATCCGGTTTACTGAATCGGAAACGAATAATTTAATATCTGGCGTTGGTTTTGAAGACGACTCGGATTCATTTCAAAAAAAGGCAAAATATTTAGGTTTTCACCAATGGCCTGATGGTATTGCAAAAAATATAAAAGTATTAATTGAGGTCGGCAATCAAGAAAACATCCTAACAAGCTGACAGTTCCTTGGGCAGCTCTCCCCGGACGGGCTTGAACAGGCCGTGATCCGCCCATGGCAAAGTAGGGTTAGGGGCGGCGGCTTTCTTGCGTCTTTCTGGGAAGGTGTCTATTAAACCATCATCCATGATCACAGGAGAGGTGAAAAATTAATGAAATTATTGCCACGCCGTGACCATAAATTGGCCATTTCCAGGTTAAAAGACGTTACCATCAACACTCTTTTTGCGAAATCTGTGCTTGAGCAACATGTCGGTGGAACGGTTTATGTTGATAATTCGGCAGACCCCAGGGCCTTCTATGTTCTCCATTCCTATGGCATGTCCTTGCTTTATGGGGATGTGAGTGATGAATTCTTACACGCTGAGTTAAAGGACTATATGCTGGGTGGCAATGGCTTGAGAACCGCAGGAGAGTGGTTGCAGATCTTTCCCTCAGAACTTGAAAATAGAATTGATGGAATTCTTGGAAGCAGGCTAACTCTTTTTGACAGCGATAGATCCCAGGATGATTCCGGTGGGGCTGTGGTTAAGCACACACGTGTCAATTTTAAGCTCAATCGAGGGAAATTCGACCAATTCAAATGCCAAATAGATCTAACGGCATACCGCTTTTGTGATGTCGATAAAATGCTCTATGCTGAAACCAATGGCAGTGTTGTCCCCAATAAGTTTTGGAACAATGCGTCTGACTTTGCATTGCATGGGGTTGGTTTCGCTTTAATGCTGGAAGATCAGGCGGTTGCGGTTGCATTCTCTTCCTTTATGCATGATGAAATGCTGGAATTGGGAATGGAAACAAAATCAGACTACCGCCGAAGAGGGTTTGCAAGCATTATCAGCGCCAAGTTGGTTGAATATTGTCTTGAACGCGGACTGGAGCCTGTCTGGGCTTGTAGGCGAGGGAATCATGGTTCATATAATTTGGCTGTAAAACTCGGTTTTGAGCCCGTAGCATGTTTGCCATACTACGAGCTGTTAAGGTGACAAATAATATTTTGTCAGTACCATGGAAAAGAAGGGTCCCTTTGTGTTTTACGGTTATTTTTCAACCCGCTTCCAGGCTTTGGTTCCCACCATGCTTTGGGGCCATTTCTCAAGCATCTCCAGAAACAGGTCAAAGGGGATGGTATAGGTCAGTTCCTCCTTTTTCAAGTACTTGAGGCAGTTAATATCGAAGCCGCCGATTACGGCCCGTGTTTTTCCCTGGTGGAGAAATTTTCTCGGCCAGGAGATCAGCCCGCAGCAACCCACGCCAAAGGGGATCCGGACCGCTTCAGGGTCCCGGGTGAGGAAAACGGTCAATGCATTCAGGCCGATCATGGTTTCACGGTTGGGAAAGAATACCACGATTTCCGGTTGTTCCTTTTCTTTAAACAAGCTCAAGGGCTGGATAACAAGTACCGGAGCCGTGGCTTTGGGCGGTTCAAAACCATCGTAAAACGCCTTACCTGTTTCCGGGGAGTCAACATAGTGTTCCCCCTCCATTTTGCCGGGGATGCCTGTTGAGAGGAGTGCGGGTTCAAATTCCTCATAATCGGGCTTTAATCCCATGAAAAACGCGCCGCCCAGGCAGCCGTAATGTTCCTGGTCAAAATAGGCGGCCGCCTTTTCCCACCGGGCTCTCCTTACTTTTCCAAGGACACAGGAGATCCAGTTGATCTCGCCGTTGGATTCTTCGGGCAGCCGGCTTAAGGACATTTGAGGTTTGGGTGTGAAACCTGTGGCGGGCTTTTTATCGGTGTAAAAGATCCCCATGGGTTCTTCGGTAAGTCCCAGTGCTTCCATAAACGATTCAAGCTTTTCTGTGAACTCCGGTCCATTGACGGTATGGTTTTGCATTGTTCCTCCTTCAGACATTGGGTGAACTGTTATGTGGTGAAAAAAAAGATGGCGGTAAAGGAGCTCAGGATGCCCAGGCATTCTTTGAGGGTCAGGGGCTCTTTTAAAATCAGGCATCCCAGGGTGAGGGTGATCACGGGGGAGAGGGAGGTGAACATGGCCACCACCGATACCTTTCCTGATTTGACCGCAAAAAGAAACCCAAGGCAGCCGGTCAGTCCGATGATGCCGGTTGCGATGCCCAGGCAGATCCCTTTGACGTGGATGTCCGGCCTGAAATCAACAAGGGCCAGGACGATCAACCCCATGATGGCGGCTCCGATTGATTCATAGATCATGGCACTCATGGGGCTGATGTACCGGGTGGTGATCTTGGGGATAAAACTCCATATTCCCCAGCACATCAGTGTCACAGATGCAGGTAATATCCAGGTCGTCATAATTGATACTCCTTCTTGTTTGGTTGTAACGGGTTGAACTCTTGAAACAGGCTATAGCATGTCACCGTTCCCCAAACGTCCCCCAAAGCGTTCCCAAAGGCGTGACCAATAAAAAATTGTAAAAAAGTTGTCTTTATTATACTTAGGGGGCCTAGGAGAAAATTGCCATGACGGAGTTAAGGTTTCAATTTTTCGGTCCGCCCTGCTTTACATTGAACGGGGCATCCATCAAGGTTGGGCGGCGCAAGGCCCTGGCCCTGGCCGCATACCTTGCGGTCACGGGGAAAAGTCATTCCAGGGAGAGGCTGGCGGACCTGTTCTGGCCGGAGGTTGACCGGGAACGGGCAAGGTCTTCCCTTCGGCGCACCCTTTCAGTGATGACAAAGGCGTTGGGTAAATTCTGGCTGGCCATTGACCGGGACACCATCGGGTTTGTGCCCCATGGGGATCTTTGGGTGGATGTGATACGGTTCCGGGAGCTGACGGCCCGGGCATCTTCCGGCGCTGAATCCGTGGCGGCCCTGGAAGAGGCGGCCTTGATTTATGACGGTTTTTTTCTGGCGGGATTCAGCCTTGGGGACGCGCCGGATTTTGACGACTGGCAATTTGAGCAGGCCGAGGGGCTTTGCCTCAGGGCAATCTCTGTCATGGCGGGCGTGACAGAAGGGAGCATGGCTAGGGGGGAGTATCCCCGGGCCATTGGTCATGCCCAGAACTGGGCTGAGCTGGACCCTTTGAACGAAGAAGCCCACAGGCAGCTCATCCGGCTTTACTGCCAGACCGGTGAACAGGGCTTTGCCCTTCGCCAATATGAAAAATGCAAGGACCTGCTTGAAAAAGAGCTGGGCGTCCTGCCGGACAAGGCAACCTCGGCCCTTGCCGCAACCATTCGAACAAAGCCGTTTGCGCCTGAAAAGCCGTTTTCCCTGCCATTGACCAATTTGCCAGCCCAATCCACCCGGTTTGTGGGGCGAAAACAGGAGATCAAGGCCCTGGTGGGCCGGATGGCCGACCCTGGGGTGAGGCTCTTGACCCTGACCGGGCCCGGGGGGATCGGTAAGACCCGGCTGGCCTTGGAGGCAGCAATTGTCATGGAGGCCGCACCGGCCTTGGAGGCAGCATCTGTCATGGAGGCAGCATCTGCCCTGGGAGATGGTTTTCCCCAGGGTGTTTTTTTTCTTTCCCTTGGGGATCTTTCCTCCGTGGAAGCCGTGGTGTCCGCCCTGGTCAGGACCTTTGGACTCAGCTTTGACGAAATGAGCGATCCCTTGAGCCAGCTGCTTGATTTCCTCGGTCCCAGGAACCCCCTTGTTGTGCTGGACAACCTTGAGCACCTGCCGGAAGCCGGGATGCTGGTGTTGAAAATGCTGAACCGGTCGCCTGGCCTGAAGATCCTTGCAACCTCCAGAACCCGCCTGATGCTCAAGGGAGAACATCTTTTTCCTCTATCAGGTCTTTTGTGCCCTGGCCTGGCATTGCAGGCGATGGACAAACATGCCATTTCCAAAGTAGAAGAACGGTATGATGCTGTGGCGCTGTTTTTTTCAACCGCCCGGATGGTCAGGCCGGATATGGAATTGAATGCCGCAAATGTGAATGGGGTTATACGCATCTGTGAGCTGACCCAGGGGATGCCGCTTGCGCTGATATTGGCCGCCGGATGGGCGGAGATCTTTCCACCGGAAGAAATCGCGGATGAGATCCGGAAGAGTCTGGATTTCCTTAAGGCCGAGATCCGGGATCTTCCCCCTTCCCACCAGAGCATGCGGGCCGTGTTTGACTCTTCCTGGAACCGATTGCCGGAAAACGAGAAAGAGATATTTATGAAGCTTTCGGTCTTCAGGGACTGTTTTACCCTGGATGCCGTGGCCGCCGTGACCAGCATCGGAAGGAATGTAGCTGCCGCCATTGCAGCGAGCCTTGTAAGGAAATCCATGCTCAAAGCAGATCCCGGAACCGGGCGTTTTGAGATCCATCCGCTCCTGCGTCAGTATGTCCGGGAGGAGCTTGCCAAGTTGAACCTGGAGAAAGGAATGATGGATGCCCATGAACATTACTACCTGAACCAGGTGAATGAAAATGGAAAACAGCTGATAGGGGAAGGGATGCTCGCCTGCCGGGAGAGCATGGATGCTGATTTTGCCAATATCCGCCAGGCATGGTTTTGGGCGGTGGGTGAGCGGGATCTTGCTTCTCTTACCTGTGCAGCCACGGGCCTGTACGTTTATTTTGACATGCACACCCGCTATCATGAAGGTGAAGCAATGTTTCGCCCGGCCAAGGAGTTGGTCCAGGGGGCTCTTGGGGAAAACCCGGACCTGGGTGTGATTCTTGTGTGCTGGTTTGATATGCATGACCAGGGCTTTTCCCCCCAGGATCCGTCACTTTGTTCCCTGGAGGCGTTCCAGGAGATAACGGGGGTTGCCCACGCTTGGCTGAGAAAAGCCGTGAACCGTGGCGACGGAAAAGCCCGGGCATTTGCTCTTTTACTAATGGGTGCCATTGCCTATAAACAAGAGCGCTATCAGCGGGCTATCAGGCTTTTTCGCTTGAGCCTTGAAGCGGATCCCGGGATAGAGCATTCCTTCTGGGTCACCATCCGTATTGCGCTGTGCCGGCGGGCCCTGGGCCAGATGGACCGGGCGATCCAGGGGTTCAGGCAAAGCCATGGGGTCGGGAGCAAGCTGGGGGATGCGATCAAGTGTGCGTGGTCCCTCGGTAATATCGGATCGGCCGAGCTGTGCATGGGCAACTTGGAAAAGGCTGAATCCTGCCTCCGGTCGGCTGGAGCGTCTTTTGGGAGAATCAACGCGCCCATGGGAATGGTGAGCTGCTGGGAGGAGTTGGGATTGATCGCTTTTTTAAAAGGGGATCTTACCCAGGCCGCCTTGCTGGCGGATCAGGCCCTTGGGACCTCAAAGGATCTTGGGTTTGCCCTGTCACGGTACCAGAGAGCCCAGGCCCTGAAGGGGCTTGTTCTTGTTGCGGCCGGTGATCCTTGCCTGGGGAAAACCTGCCTTGGAAAGGTGTTGAAAACCGGGATGTCTCGTTTTACGGCCCACCTGGGTATGACGTTTTTTGCCTGTTTAGAAGAAGATCTTTCTGCTGGGGAATTTCACCTGAAAGCAGCCACCGGAAGCGCTTCATCCGTGCACAAGCCCCAGTTGAAAGTGCTGTTGCTGCTGGCTTCAGCAGCCGTTGCGGCCCAGGCCGGAGAGGATGTGGCGGCTTGCGGGCTTTTGAGCCTTGTGTTCCATCATCCAAGCTGCCCCACAGCGCTATTCAGGGTCTGGGCGTTTCCCTGCACCCTGGTTGCAAGGATTAAATCCAGGATGACTCCCGGGGAATTTGACACGGCCTGGAACCAGGGAAAAAATGATGGGACCCCATGGCTGGGGATTTCCTAGAGAAACATTTTCCATTAAAAGAAAAAGGCGGTTTAGTCGAGGCGGGTGTATTGGTCGATGATCTTGCCGATCTCGCCGCTTTCATGGGCCTTTTTTAATACCTGGTTAAAGGTTTTGAGAAACGGTTGCATCTTCAGGTCCTTGGAAAATCCGAGGAAATTGGGGTCCTGGCGAAAGGGTTTGGGGAGGATCGCAAACCGTTCTCTGGCTTTAAGTAGTTGTTCATCTTTTTTAAGGGTTTGAGAAAATGCGATCCTGCCGGGGCTGATGAATGCGGCGTCAATACCGCCCATCAACAGCTTATGCAGGCGCGCAACAGGACCATAGTCTTTGACCGCATAAAACAGGCCCGATTTCTTTGCTGCTTCAAACGCCTCCCCGAAGCTGCCGCCCAGGCCGATCCCCAGTTTTTTTCCTCTTAAATCTTCGATCTTGTCAAAGGGGAATTCTTTTCCCTTTAAGACCACCAGGATCACCTCATCATGGTAGACCACATCCGAATAGTCAAATATCTTCAGCCGTTCGTTTGTTTTGGACAATCCAACGATGCCGCCTTTACCTTGGGTTGCATGGAGATATGCCCGTGCCCAGGGATAGAGCTTGATGGTGAACCGGCAGTCCATTTTTTTTTCGGCATATCCCAGGATATCGACCAGGATGCCTTTGGGCTCGCCGTTGTCATTATATATTTTGGGAATCTTATAATCACAGACCTCGGAAAAAATTTATTTTTGAGCATGTTTTTTTGGACATTTCCTGCTAAATTGGAGAACAACCGACTTCA
>JAEINR010000161.1 GCA_016342325.1 Desulfobacterium sp. | reverse complement strand
CACATGATAAAGTATTGCATTGTTGTGATGGTAACCGATTGATATTATTACATCCAACTACTATTTGTGATCATAGATGATTCTATTTATTTTCGCTATATAGGCGACCTAGGTAAACAAGAAATTTACCCGGGTTCTTGGGGACCCATGTGGAAGGGTAGGGGACACCCGTTAAGATGTCAATAACAATAGCCTTGCTATTCTTCTGCTGTTATTATATTCGAGATAGACTTTTAATCGATATATTGAAATGCGGTACGATAGTGCCGGTCAAATGACGTGATACCAACCCATTATTTCTTATAAGTCGGGGTATCAATTGGTCTGACCAGAGCCATAAAGGCGTTAGCCGGGACCACACCCCTTTTTTCACTGGGTGGTCCCATATTTACCCAAAAGAAGGACTAGGTTTAGACATGAATGAACAACAAACCAAGAACCCGCTCCACGGTGTGACCCTGGAGCAGATCGTGAAAAGTCTGGTTGACCAGTATGGCTGGGACGACTTGGGCAAACGCATCGACATCCGATGTTTCAACAACGACCCCTCTGTGAAGTCCAGCCTTAAATTCCTGCGAAAGACGCCCTGGGCAAGGAAGAAAGTTGAGGACTTATACATCGCCACCAAAAAGGGCGAGGAAAAATGGGGGCGTAAAGGGTAACTTTTTATAAAACCCGCCATTTCCATCCCGCGAAAGTCTTACCGACCAAAGGCATGGGCCAGGGCTATAATGATTTCACGGATATCACGGCCTGATGCGATTATCAATGCAATGTCCTCCCCGTCCACATCAAGGTCTTTGTCCATATCCGGATCAAAGGGTTGAAATTCATCAGCCCCGATATCCGCGGGGATGCCGGGATATCTCGGTTCTCCGTCCATATCATCTGCAGCAAATTCACTTGCCGTCACCTGATCGATGGGCGGAGCCCCCTGGACCAGGTGAAGATCATCACCACCGTCATTGACAAACCATTGGGGTTCAGCATGGGTCAGGTTGTCCTCAACCCGTGCCACGGCATTGTTCCTTGCCACAATGGGGCCGTCCGTAAGGTTGGCCAGAAACTCTCCTGACGGCTGGGCGTTTTCGGCCTGGTATCTGTACTCCATGGTCCATGGAAAGGTATTATGGTGCATGACCGTATTATGCAGCACTTTGATATTGGAAGCACGGTTCAGGCTGATGGCCACATCACCTTCACCTGTCCTACTGAAAATATTATTTCTGATAATGCCGCCGTCATGGTCAACACCGTCTCCGCCGGGATTTCCAAACTGGATGCCCATGTCACATTCAATAAACCTGTTTCGTTCAACAATGGTGTTTTTGCATTCACACCACATGAGGATCACCGCTCCTGCAATACCGTCCGGTGATATCCCGTCATGGGGCGCCCGGATATTGGAGAAGGTGTTGTCCCGGATAATCCATCCATCCCCCCCCAGTACATCCACGGCGTCGGTATAATATCCCCAGGCGGGCCAGTGCTTTGCATGGGTGGTAAATTCAAACAAACAGCGTTCAACAATGCCCCGGTTACAAAAAAGCTGGTCATCCGTACTCCGGGTCACCTTGATAAACTGTTCACCGGCATCGATAATATGGAGGTTCTTGAAACAGGGACGGTTACCGCCCTGTTCTCCCTGGACCTGGATGGGATGATAGAACACCTCTTTAAGGGTCAGGTCAGCCAGGGTGAAATCCACAATGTTTCGGAACAGGAACATGACATCGGCATTCCCAGGCGTGTACATGCCGGTTCCCTTGAGGACAACGGCCTCCCGGTTACCGCTCTGGCTGCGAATGACGACGTTGGAGAGGGTGCTTGAGTTTGCCCACGTTCCCCCCACCACCATCATGGATGAAATATCGTAGGTCCCGTCCATGATTAGAATTTCCCGGTTGGATTCAAGGGAGGAGACGGCATTTTCAAGCTCCGGAACAGAAGAGACAACAACCTGGGTCCTTTCCGGGACAATGCGATTAATGATAAGGGTCTTGACGGTTGAATGCCCCAGAAGATCCAGGGCCGTGATGGTGATGGTATTGCTGCCCTTGGCAAGGTAGAGGCCCGTGGCCTGCCATGCCCCTGACACCAACCGAATGGGCCGTTCTTCTGTTGTATTGTCAGGATAGGTGATGATACAGGTGGCCGAGGCTACCGCTACATCGTCAGTCATATTGCCGGACAGGGAAATCATTCCCTGATCCTGGGTAAGCCCCCCTGGAGGTTCATTTATGGTGACAACCGGGGCGGTGGCGTCAAAGGAGACGGTAATGGTTTCTTCATCAGAAAGCGCCCCGTCGGTCACGGTAAAGGTCACGTCGTAATTTCCGGCATCCGGGTTTCCAGGTGTCCATGAAAAGGTGCGGCTGCCCGGATCAAAGGTGGCTCCAGGGGGCAGGGGGGACGCGCTGAACACAAGGGGATCATTGTTGCCGTCAAACCCATTTATGGTAAAGACCAATGTTTCTCCCTGGCCAATACGCTTGTCCCCGATGGGGTCGAGTACCGGTTTGATGGGCTCCTGGCCGGATGCAGGGATGATGATCAGTTTGTTTCCCATCAGGCTTTGTCTGACTTCAAACCCGGGAATCGTGATCAGACCGTTTCCATTGGCAATGACCCGGCCGCTCTGGATGATCTGGTGATCTGACAGATCTTTATTCTCCCAGTAGTATTCCCTGCTAGCCGTGACCTGAAATCGTTGGAGTTTTCTGGGGGTGATGTCAATGGATGCCTGGGTGTGGGGGGATGACGGTTCAACACGGAATGCCATTTCATAGCGGGACGGCAGGTCCACAAGATCATCTGCAGCATCTGTATTGCTGAATTGCTTACAGGAACGGGACCACTCCAGAAGCCGGTATCCGTTGATCTCTCCCTGGGGATCCCCTGTAAATACAAGGGGAGCACTTGAGACGACTGCGGTCATGCCCGTTGGTTCGTGGATACTGCCCGGATCATCATCCAAGGATACGTTTTTCAGGGCCGGGATACTTTCGTTTTTCAACAGGGTGCCAAAGCGGGGATCATAGGCGGAACCACTGGAATGTCCTCCGTCAAAAAAATCAGCCACAAAGGCCTGTCCCGCATCCTTCATATCCTTGTAAAACCGTGCATGGGGGAAAAAAACAATGGAACCGTCCCGCTTGCCATTGCCCATGGAAAGAAACGGCATATCTTGCCCGGCATGGTTTTTTGCATACCATCCGGCATTCATCCAGTCCCATATGGGGGTGCCGTTTTCATGGAGAACGGCGTCACCTTCTTTGCCCCACAGTTTGTTGCCTTCGGATCTCCATCCTTCCCTTACCACGGCATAGGCGTCATCAATTTCATGGATGTTGAGCCGCCAGTTGGGACAGCCCACCGTGGCTGTAACCGATGCAAATACCTCAGGATGTTTAAGGCCAAGACTCATGGACCCGGTTCCGCCCATGGAACCTCCCCTGAGATAGATGCGATTCGGATCAATGTTGTAGCGGTCCTGTGCCACGCCGAGGGCATGTAAAATCCGGTTTTCCGTGTAAGGGACAAATATGCCGTCACTGAGTTTGTTCTGGGTTTTGTAAAAGGAACTGCACCCTGAATACCAGGTCTGGAGGGAATCATAAAGGCCGCCGTTGTCAAGCTCGGGAAAAACGGTGCCATCTTGCACCCCGTCCAGGGGCATGTTTTTTGTGGGTGGAAGATAATCCGAATACCAGATGGTGACCATATCGCTATTGACCCATGTTTGCCTGTAATTTGCGGTTCTGCCGGTGAGTGCAATCTCCAGGGGCACGGCTGCCAGGGAGGAATAATTGCTATCCAGGTTCATCATAAAATTAAAACCGTACCCCGGCCGGTAGCTCATGGTCGTATCTGCCCAGTGCACAAACTCCTGCACGGTATCGCCATTATTATCCCAGGCATTTTGCAGGACGGCTCCGGGTGTTTGAATCGATTCCACCACAGCCAGGGGTGTGGTATTGCCACTTGAAAAATCCCTGCGGTTTTCATCGCCTTCTTTTGAAAAAGTCACGGCATAAAAGAACTCTCCTGCCAGGGACGGTGTGTATACATAAAGACCGGTGGCGTCCGTCAGTTCCGGATCCCCTTCAATGATCTTATAATTGTGATGCTCTCCTGACCTGTAGGAACGGTTGGCATTATGGGATGAGCCCTGGAAAACTTCTCCCACTAGCTGTGCCTGGTCAAGGTTATGTCGGGTAATAGGGGTGGTATGACGGTAAATCCGATAGTTTATGTCGTAAAATTGTCCGGTATACCCATTCTCCTGCCAGGTGATAAAGGTCTGCCCGGATCTGTGAAACACGTCAACCCCTGAGACCTGGTCCGGCGGTTCGGCACCAGGCGTGTCATAGGTGATTTCAAGGTAGGGCCTTAGGTTTGGATTTTCCATCCTGTCCGATGCCACGGCTGCATCAAAACTGAATCCAAGGTTTGCCCCCGGGCTATCCACCCATTCCTGCACAAGATCGGTGATCGTAAAATAATAGAACTGGATCGTTCCCTGGCCCACACTATGGACCGTGTCAACAGGTTCCGGGTCAACGCAGTCTGCAAAGGTGCCTCCTTCATCTGTCCAGGGAACGGCATCTCCCTGTTCCGGCTGTTGTTTATATCGGGTGTTTATGGTTCCCAGGTCCCAGGTGCCTGTGCCTGAAGGATCAAGGATCCTGTATAGGGAGAGGCCTAGGTCATAGGCGTCGTTGTAAAGTGGATATGTTTTGCTGGAAAAGGGAAGTACATAGGTCGCTTTGATGATATTTGTGCCCGGAGGAATATTGTCCAGGTCAATTCTCACGGCTATCCTTTGGGACATGCCCACGGCCAATTCAAATGGTTTCCCATAACTGCTGTACAGGACTTGGCTTGTCGTATTGGGCGAATAGTATGAAAACCAGGCATCTTCCATTACCTCGCTTATGTCCAGGGTGGGGGCAGATCCGCCAAAGCGTTCCGTCATCCGGCCCGCCAGGGCCGCGTTGGATAGAATGAAAATGAAAACAAAAGAACAGATGCTCAAAAGGTAACGGGGGCCGGCAGTCGTCTTTTTCATATATGTCTCCTGAAATCGTTACTAGGTTGTTCGTGTTATCGCATCAATGGGTGCAAATCTGCAATTATGGTGCCCACCGTAAAATTAAATGTTGTATTGCCTATCCTGCAATGAATTTGAGTCCTGCTGTAAGTAAAAGGAATTCGGTTGTGAAGGATTTTTCATTCAGTTTTAATCGCTGCAACCGTAGGGAATACCCTCCACTGGTATCAATTATGCTAAATCATAGTCACTTTTAATGGTTAATTCAAGATGTTCTTTGTATAAACCGTGGACTACAGGTGAAGTGATTTCCCTTCATGTTATCCAGGATAGCCCCAGTGGGATTCGCGTTTATACATCCATACGCCCAGCTGGATGGCCCATTGTCGAAGTAAAAAAACTTGACTTTTTTATATGAGAATATTAGTAAATATTTGCTTGTAATAATTTCGGCAGAAGCCGTTTGGGGGGAGAGGGTGTCCCCTGGAATATTTTTGGATTAAAAGACCGCGTAAAGGTCCGGGAAACAAAATGCCGGGAGTTAAATTCCCGGCGATAAAACACGTTATACCACTCAATGGAGCCTGGAAGGCTTCCAAGGATACGGAATATATCCATGGAAGCCTTTCAGGCTTTTGTCTTTTTGGCAAATCGCTTTTCAGGCTGAATTTTAGGAAAAGAATTGAACCATAAAAGGAGAATGGTAGTGATGAAAAGAATGTTTGTTTTTGCTTTGTTTTTGATGTTGCCCATGACCGGGACCGTCCTGGCCGATGAAAACAAGGCTTCGGATAAATCGTCGGATGATACTTTTGTAATAGAGGAAATAAGGGTTACGGCCCAGAACGTCAAACTCAGTCCCAACAAAACAGAGGTCTTTCTCGACGATTACAATATTGCAGGGCAGCCGGCCAATGTGCTGGATATCTTAAAGGATCGGGCCATCATCGATTTTCGTGGAGAAAGCGACCTGGTTCCCGAATCCGACAGTATCCAGATGAGAGGGTTTGACATCCGTCAATTTCTGGTCTCAGTGGATGGCCTGGTCATTCAAAAGACCGGTGGATGGTGGGGGGGGCATTATGTGGACTTTGGCATGATTCCCCTTTCTCTGGTGGATAGCATTGAAATCCTTTCAGGCCCCCATTCCGCACTTTATGATGGTAAAAGTTTTGGCGGTGTCCTTAATTTTAAAACCAAAGAGCCGGCTTTTTTTGAAACAGCACAATTGGACGGCCACATCTCCACAAGTCTGAGAAGTTACAATACCCAGGCCCAAAGGGTGGACCTTAGCGGTGGAAAAGGCCGTGTGAATGTAGATTTCAGTTATGAAAAATATCATACGGATGGATATTTAAGAAACAACCAGGCTGACATAGATACGGTAACCGGACGGCTGGGTTACAAGTTGCCATCCGGGGGCTATATCCGTCTCACCGGCACTTACAGCGACCTTGAGCGGGAAATCCCCTGTGCCAATGATCCTGCCAGGCAAGACTATGATACCGATTATCCCGTGGTTAAAACAAAAGATGTCTCTCCCCGGTGGAAGAACCCGGGTGATGACAGCAAAAGGGATTATGATGGTCATTCCCTTCGCTTTGATTTTATGCAGCCTTCATCCGTGGGAACATGGTCCCTGGGGGCATATTATACGGACGAAGGCCAAGCGTATCACCGTGACGGTTTTGATTACAGTCGATATACAACCAATTATGTTTCTTATGGTGCCCTTGCAAAAAATGAGTTTAACCTAGCTGACACCCATCAGATTACCGTGGGCATGGATACGGCTCACCTGTACCAGAAATATTCGGAAAAAGTAATTGAAACATGGGCCGGGTACCTCCAGGATAAATGGCAGATCATTCCCCGTCTTTCTTTAACAACCGGCCTCAGGTACGAAGACATCGATATCGCTTGGAACAACTGGTGGGAACCGTCTTCCGCACACCCGGATGGGGCCTTTAAAGATCCTTCCCATGCCTCAACCCATGTGAATCGAAATTATGATAAATGGACTCCCAAATCTTTTCTCACCTACCAGATGGATGACCATGCGCCATGGCTCAGGGATACATCCGTCTCCCTGGGTGTGAGTAAAATATGGACACCCAGGGATTACTGTGAGGTTTGCAGTTGGGGATCGGGGGTGGAAATTGATCCCACCCATGGCATTGGATATGATGTGGTTGTAACCCGAAGATTGTGGGGAAATATTGCCCTTAACGTGGATATTTCCCATTATGAGTTTAAAGATTACAGCATCTGGGCCAACGCAGCCACTGATTATTTTAAGCAGGCCCTTTGGGGACGACGAATGGTTGAACTTGCGGATGTGCATAAGGAAGGCGTTGATGTGGAGCTCAACGGCAACATTCTGGACTCACTCTATTTCTATCTGAGTTATTCCTTTAACGAATGGAGATACAAAGGTCCCCACAACGGCGGACCGGAGGAATGGGCTGACCAGGATTTAAGCGACCGAGCCAAACACCGTTTAAATGCAGGGCTTCAATACAATCTTCTTGAAAACACATTGCTGCTTTTTGACTACAAATTTCAGGACAAACAGGTTCAGCAGGTGATTGGCATTGTTGACGATGATCCAAGCGATCTGTATGTGAACCAGGTCAGCCTGGACAGCTACCATGTGTTTGATTTTGCAGTGGAGCAGCAGTTGTTCCATGACTGGCATCATCTCAAAAAAGGCACCTTGAAACTCTACGTCAATAATTTGTTTGATGAAGTCTATTCCAATAGTCAGGGCTATCCCATGACGGACCGGACTGTGGGGGTGACCCTGGGTATTGATTTTTAACCGCCATACCCCAGGGCATCTATTATCTTTGAAGGACTATCCTGTGTCCTAGGGGGCAATAAAAGATGGCCACCATTGAAATCCGAACCTTTGAAAAAATAGGCTTTGGTATAGTGGTCAGTTTGTGGTACGGTGTTCTCGCAAGGTTTGCTTCACATTCACCTCCTTGTATTGGTGCATTGGTTAAGGGCTCCCGTTGAGTTGGTTCGGGGGCCCTTTTTCTTTGTGAAAGCCCCGGAGGGATGGTGTCGATGGAAAAGCCTAGCCCCTTTTCGGGTCCCTGGGACACCCGTATCTTTGTTGACAACAATGGAAAACGACATACTATTGTTAAATAGGAGCACGAAAAAAGAATAAGAGCCGTTTTTAGAACATTGAGTAATGTCTTTTCCGCTTTTTAATACTCGTGAATCTCAGTCTTCTGCCTCAGTTCAATCACTTTTAAATACCGTTCTTAAAGAAACCGTTGCTTTGGTTGTTGTGGGGGCGAACCCAGGTAAGGGTCGAGCCATCGGAATATCCATGGCAGGGTACTACCTCCCCGGTATAATGAGGTCTGTCCGGTGGTCGGGTCTAAAAGGGAAAGGAGATTACGTTCCCATCTCACATTTCGCTTATTTGAATTATAATTAAAATATTTAGTATATGGCAGAAAAACGGATTAAACTTAAATAAAA
>JAEINR010000160.1 GCA_016342325.1 Desulfobacterium sp. | reverse complement strand
TACTTCTGCCATTTCCCGCTGTTGCAGAGGATGGCGCAAGTGTCGTGGACAGGGCATTCAAGCATATGCGTGGGGAAACATCGGCTGCGGTGATTGAGATGACCATCCAGCGCCCGGATTTCTCCCGTACCATGGTGATGAAAGCCTGGACCCGGGGAAAGTCAGAAGGTCTCTTTTTCATCGAATCCCCGGCAAAAGATGCCGGTAACGGCACCTTGAAAAAGGGGCGGAACATGTGGACCTATAACCCCAAGGTCAACCGTACCATCAAGCTGCCGCCCTCCATGATGAGTCAATCCTGGATGGGGTCTGATTTCTCCAACAACGATCTTTCCAAAACCGACTCCATGGTGGAGGATTACACCCACACCATTACGGATACAAGGTCGGAAAACGGCATTACGATCTATGAGGTAACCTCCATTCCCCATGAAGAGGCCCCGGTGGTATGGGGAAAGTTAGAGCTGACCGTCCGTGAAGACGGCGTCCTTTTGCGGGAGGCGTTTTTCGATGAGGACAATCTACTGGTTAAAGAGATGACCACCCATGATGTTTCCGACCTGGGCGGGCGGCTTTTCCCCAGTGTCTGGATCATGAAAAAAGCAGGGGAAACGGAAAAATTCACAAAACTGACCTACAAAGCGCTTGGGTTTGATGTACCCCTGGCAAAGAATCTGTTTTCCCTGTCCAGCTTAAAGACCAAACGGAGGTAACCATGAATGATTTGAGCCTTGCATGGCGGAATATCTGGCGCCACCCAAGACGATCCATTCTCACCATGATGGCCATAGGGTTTGCCGCCATGCTGCTGGTGTTTATGCTGTCGTTTCAGTTTGGTTCCTACGAGAGCATGATCAATGCTTCCGTTAAACTTGCCACAGGTCATCTTCAGGTACAGGGAAAAGGGTATAATACGAAGCCTGAAATGCGAAACGTGGTTCCAACCCCCAAAGCGATCATGGATAAACTCTCCAAAACCCAAGGGGTTGATTCCGTAACGCCAAGAGCCCAAACCTTTGTGCTTGCATCCAGCGACACAAGAATCCGTGGCGTGCTGGTTACGGGGGTAGATCCTGAAAGGGAAAAAGAGGTATTCACTATCCCCTCTTTGATTCGCAACGGGGATTACCTGTCCGACAAAGCCCCGAATACGGTTATTGTCGGTGCACTTCTGGCAAAAAGGCTCAATACGGGTGTGGGCAAAGAGCTGACGCTTCTGGGGCAATCCTTTGATGGATCCATTGCAGCCACGGTGGTTACGGTTCGTGGCATTTTCAAATCCGGCATAGATGCTGTGGATCGCGCCGCCATCCAGATGCTTTTAACGGATTTTGACGATCTGTTCGTGATGAACGGCGCGGTTCATACCGTTGTAGCAATCATTGATGAATTAAGCCAGACGGCTCCCTTAAAAGCCGCTCTTGAAAAGGATCCCCTATTGAAACCTTTGGCGGTTTTAGACTGGATCGACCTGACACCGGGTCTGAAGCAATCGATTCAGATGGATCTTGTGGGGGGAATCATCATGTATGGGATCTTAATCATTGTGGTTGCCTTCAGCATTTTAAACACATTTCTCATGGCTGTTTTTGAGCGCACCAGGGAGTTTGGGGTGATGATGGCCATCGGCACCACCCCCAGGCGCCTTGTAAAGGTCATGCTTATGGAGTCCATGTTTATGACGGGGGTGGGGATTTTGGCTGGAATGGTTACCGGGGCTCTCCTGACGGTATATTTTTCCCATGCGGGTATCTCCATGGGGGGTGCGACAGATCTGATGGCCCAATATGGTATGTCCGGAAGGCTTTATCCACGGCTTTCACTTTTATCACTGCTTGTCGGACCCACGATCATAGGGGTGGTGACATTTCTTACAGCCCTGTTTCCCGCCCTTAAAATCCCACACCTGAAACCCGTAGATGCCATGAAGGCGGTCTAAGAAAGGAGCGCTTATGTACACTCAACTTGCCTGGCGTAATATTTGGCGAAACCCAAGACGCACCGCCATTATTCTCACCGCAATCCTTATCGGCGTTGCCGCCATGATTATTTTAGCCGCCCTGATGCGGGGCATGGTGGGGGGGATGGTGGACAATGCCATCAACAATATGGTGGGGCATATAAAGGTCCAGCATCCGGACTATCGATCAGACCCAGATATTTCCCATGGATTATCCGACGTTGACGGCATTTTAAAAGCCTTGAAAATTGTTTTACCGGAAAGTGCCAGGCTGACCCGGCGGATTCGGATTGACGGAGTGGTCAGTAATGCCAGGGAATCTGCGGGGATCGAAATCGTGGGCATAAACCCGAAATCAGAAATAGGAATGTCGTTTATAGGGACCGCTCCCATGGAAGGCAGCCCCATCACAGATTCCGATAAAAACGGCATTTTAATCGGTGCTGCCCTGGCGAAAAAGTTCCAGACCGGCATCGGCAAAAAACTTGTCGTGACAACCCAGCGTGGGGATGGTGAATCCGGGTCCAGGGCATTTCGCATTCGAGGTATTTTCCATGGGGATATGGAAGTAACGGAAAAAGCGTACATATTTATCTCACTTCCGGCGGCCGAAAGACTGGTGCACGAAAAAGAAAGCGCCACTGAAATTGCCGTCACCCTTGCCCGGGAAACCAGCAGCAAGGAACTGACGGAATTCGTCATGCTGTGCCGGGCAGTGCTTAAACCGTTTAACGTGTCTGTGTATGGATGGAAAGATCTCCTTCCTGCGATTACAGCATATCTTGCCATGTTCGATGTATTTCTTCTGATCTGGTTTGTAGTGATCTTTATTGCCATGGGATTCGGCATTGTCAACACTGTCCTCATGGCAGTGTATGAGCGCATGCGGGAGTTTGGCCTGTTAAAGGCGATCGGTATGCGGCCTGGCCGGATTATCCGCATGGTGATGGGGGAAAGCTTATTTCTCCTTATGCTCGGGTGCGCTGGGGGAACCTTTTTCGGTTTGGGGGTGACCTGTTATTTTGCCAAAACAGGAATCGATCTGGGTGCTTTTTCCAAGGGTACGGAGATGTGGGGCATGTCCCGCATCATTCTACCGGTTATAAATGCCGGTGACATCTTAATTGCTAACGCCGTGGTCCTGCTGTTGGGGCTTCTGGTTTCCATCTACCCGGCAGTCAAAGCGGCACGGTTCACCCCCGTTGAAACCATGCGACAAAGTTGAACCAAGAAAAACCCACGTGGAAAAAGAATCAAAGTAAAAAGTGAAATGCTAAAAAAGGGACAAAAAACTATGAGCGCTGTAACCGCAAGGGATGTCTCCAAAATATACACCCAGGGAGATGTTAAAGTAACGGCATTAGGCAAGGTAAGCCTTACCGTTGAAACCGGAGAGTTTGTGGCATTAGCCGGGCCGTCCGGATCCGGCAAAACAACACTGCTCAACCTCATCGGCGGCCTGGATACCCCGGACGGCGGAGAGGTTACAGTCAACGGCATGGCATTTAGCACCATGTCCAGCGGTGATCTTGCTGAGTTGAGACTCACCCAGATAGGATTTGTATTTCAATCCTACAACCTGATTCCGGTGCTGACCGCTGAAGAAAATGTGGCGTATATTTTAAGGCTCCAGGGCGTGGGCAAAAAAGAGCGACAGGAACGCGCCCGGGCAATATTGAACGATGTGGGGCTTGAAGATAAATATGACAGAAAGCCCTCCCAGCTCTCCGGGGGACAGCAACAGCGTGTGGCGGTTGCACGGGCCCTGGTGTCCAACCCGGCGATTATTCTGGCGGATGAACCCACGGCAAACCTGGATTCCAAAACCGGTGACAGCCTGCTCCAAATGATGCGGGAGATGAACCAAAAGCATCATGTAACATTTATTTTTTCCACCCACGACGCCATGGTCATGGAAGCGGCCAAACGCATCGTCTCCATGAAAGACGGACAGATAGTAGCAGATAAAACCAAGTGCTAGGGACATACCGTAAACGGCTTACCTTTTGTTTGTCATTGGTGATTGCATTTTTCCAAATTCATCAAATGGCGGATGCCGCCGAGATTGAGGGTAAATGGAATGGACAGATCCGGGCCCAGGGGTCTGTTGCCGGGTATGACAGTTCCCACCTCCTTGAACTTACCGGCGATACCGGGCCGTTTCTTGACGGGGCCCTTGACACCCGGCTGAACGGAACCCTCTTTGTGGGGGACAGGCTCTCCTTTGAAGCCCATTATGAAGTGGTCCTTTCAGGGGGGCAATCCCGGAAGGCCCTGGGAGAACTCCCAGGATTCATTCCGGAGGGTGCGTCCCTTATAAGCGGCCCCCCATCGGATGATCGCAGACTGTTTTCCCTGACCCATGTTATTACCGATAATGAAAACAGGCTGATGTATCACCGCCTGGATCGTCTTTCCGCCACCTACACCAATGACAGAATAACCGTTCGTGCCGGACGTCAGGCACTTACCTGGGGAAACGGCCTGGTATTCAACCCCATGGATTTATTAAACCCCTTTGCGCCGTCGGACGTGATCAGAGACTATAAAGCCGGTGACGATATGGTGGTGATCCAGGGGTCTTCCGGGCCATTTTCAGATATTCAGATGGCCTATGTACCCCGGCGGAATCCCGGGACCGGGAATGTTTCAGGTAACGCCTCTTCCTTTGCGGGAAAAGCCCAGTGGACAGCCCTGGCATCTGACTGGGATCTACTTTTTTCAAGGCATTATGAGGACACGGTATTGGGCATCGGCATGGTTCGCTATATCAAAGATGCCGCCTGGCGAACCGATCTCACCTACACCGCCATGGACGGCGATAGCTCAGACGGATTTTTTTCCGTGGTTACAAATCTGGATTATTCCTGGGTATGGGGGGGACACAATTTTTACGGACTAGGTGAGGTATATTATAACGGCCTTGGGAAAACCAACCCCACGGATGCGCTCCGGGATGGAAATCTGCAAACGCGTTTAAAACGCGGCGACCTTTTTACCATGGGCAGGTGGTATGCCACAACCCAGGTTCAGTTTGAAGCCCATCCCCTGGTGAACATTTTCCTGTCAACCATTGTTAATTTAAATGACCCCTCCATGTTACTTCAGCCAAGGTTCACATGGGATGTGCTGTCTTCCACCCGGATTTTAGCAGGCATGGACATACCCGTGGGTGCAAGCGGCACAGAATACGGTGGTCCCATCCACACGCCCACCGGAAAACAGGCGGGCGCCCTTTTAAAAGGCTATGTCATCGCCACATGGTATTTTTAAAGGGGGCCACGCTTACTTGACCGGGTCCTCACCGGGTATCTCCATTTGACGGGCAAGATCCGCGTCATTTTCCGCTATTTCACCGATTTCAATCTTATGATCAAGAATATTTCCTTCCTGCATCAGGCCGGTGAATGTCTCAATCTCCGATTGAGGGACATGGAGCATAAGGCGCTTGCCATCCATCTCCATTTTGGGTTCAAACGCGGTATGGCTATTGCTGAAAAAGCGCTGGAGTTTCTCCATGCCTTGTTTCCCGGTATCTGCGTGGAGGAGATATCCTGTCCCTGCCAGATCCCTTGTCACATGCCATTCCGCACGTTTACCGCTTGTCTGCAAATGATGCAGGTGAACCTTACCCGAGGGGGAGGTAATCCTTGCCTTGGCGGTTAATTTTTCCAGGCAATCGAGGCTTTCAATCACAGCGGGCTTGTCATTGGCCACCTGAAGCCGTTCTCCAAAAACCGTGTCCAGGATATAATCCCGTCTCTCGGTCCAGGCCTCTTTCATTTTGCCAAGCTCTGCTTTCATTGATTGAAAATCGTTAATTTGACTTTCATTATTCGAGTCTCCCTGGAGGGATTTAATCTCAGAGTCGATCCAGGCATCGTAGTTATCAAACACCGCCAGGTCACTGCCATTGTCTCTCATGGTCTGGAGCTGTGTGACGCCCATGAACTTTTCGGAATAACTTGAATCATCAAAAATTGAGAAATTTTTAAATTTTGCGAAGGTGCCGTTCTCAAATGAAAAATCGCTGTTAATATTACGAAATCCCATAAGCCCTTCCAGTGAATGACCGGGATCTATGGCGGCAAAGGTGTTGCCGATTCGTCCTTTGTTATCCCCCCTGGAACCGATGGCATCCCTGTCAGCAAGGGCAAGCATAAAAATTTTATTCCTGCCAAGGGCCGTGATACTGGTATCGGAAGCGAATTGATCCCTTTTGGCAATGGCCTGTGAAGGGGTTCCAAGATCTTCCTGGCTCTCTACAAGGAATCCGTCCACAAGACGACCGCTGAAATCACTGAAATTTTGAACGCCTTCGCCTTCCGAAACCATCTGCATGTGGGGCGCTTCAATCAAAAGCTTTACGGATCCGTCCTGATATTTTGCCCTTAGGAGATGGGCCTGCTGGGTTTCAATTCCCATGGACCGCATAAGATCACTTGCCATCACCTCTTTCATGGCATTGCGATTGGCCGCCTGCTTTGTCTTTGCCGTAAAGAAGCGGTGTAAACTCCCTTTGGCAGATCGCTTGGGGATTTGGACCATCCTGCTGGATAACTTAAACTTATCTGATTCAGCATAATCGAGTTTAATATAATGTTTTTGATTCAGCGCCGGTGTATGGGCACGCACATCCCTTCGAATATATTCACCGCAGGATTTATCACCCAGCACATGTTCTTTGACCCGGGAAGCAAGTTCTGGTTTATCCCTGAGCATGGGCGACACATCATCAGGAGTGAGGGCATGGTTTCCGGTTTCTTTCTTTAGAAACTCAAGGGCACTTTGTTTTATACCCACCGTCGCCGGTTCCATGGGCTGGGAAATAAGACTCAGCTGCTCCCCTATGAACCCCATGGCCAGTTTGTTCATGGGTGTATCATTTGTTGTAAGCGCCTGGGTATGGGCATCTGTCCATTCAAGTTTCCCCACAAATCCGGGCTCAACCCCTTTTTGCTTAAGCTCTATAAATTCAAACCCGCCAATGGTGGTACCAGGCTTTCCGTGTTCAGGGTCAGGCGGGTGAATTTCACCCCTGTTAAATCTGTCCTCAACATTAAACACTGCGGTCTGGCAGTTTTTATTACCGATCATCCGAAGACCTTCGGACACCGTGGCTGAAACCACAGGGTCCTTGATTCCGGTGGGCTGGAGGCGAGAAGCAAGCTGCTTGCCATTGGCAATCACCGCCCTGTTCATAATTTTTGATATTTTTTGTGATGAAAATGAACCAAACCGAAAGGTGCCCTTCATGGCCTGGCTGGCTACATTGCTGCCGAATTGTTGGCTGAGGGCACTTTTAAAGGCATTGTGCAGTGCGTTATTTTGTGACAGCTTTTGAAAAAAGGAACTGCCGCTGTCCTGTTTCAGCGCCTGGGTTTGGGTTTGCTGATCAATGATCGTCCGGGAAAAGTCAGTGGTTGCAGCATTTTGAAATGATTGAATATCTAACACATCAGCCCCTCAGATTATGTTAACCCCTTATGTGGGTATAAAGATGAGCGTCAAATGTTTCAGATTCTGTTTTGGACTTTATCATTTTGCCAAGCGCCTCTTTCCAGTGCACCATATAGTTGATACAATTCTCCAATATCTGTTCAAAACGGGGCGCATCAATATTTTCAAGTGTCGTCTGATGGCTGAACACCAACTGATTGCTCTCTTCAAGCAACGAGAGGGTTCCGCCACCTGTTTTAATACCAAACAAATTGGCCGACAAAAGTTCAGGGGCCAGTTTCCCCAGCAGGTGGGCCGGTATTTCTCCCAACTCGGCAAAGACATACAATGAATTAGTATCATAAACATATTGCATGTTACAGACAATGCCATCGACCTCAATGAGGCAAAATCCCGAATCATCGGCCTGAAGACCTTCAATTCCGGAGGCATTACCCAACCCGGTCAATAATTCCTGCAAAATTTCAATTCCCATTCCAGCTTTCTCCCTGACAAAAAATAAGATCTGTCATCTATTTATACTTTACTCAAGTTCCAACGTTCAGTTTTAATTGATACACAGACCTGTATTCATACCCCCCATGCCTGTTGAGAACAACAAAACTTTCATATAAAAACATGAAAAACACTCTTGGGCAAGCAGAAAAAAATCAAATAATGCCGTGAAGCGCCTGGCCTTTTTCCCCAAAGCAATCCACCCGCTTTTCGCCTGCCGCAGCAATCACCACCTTGGATCCCATGTTCAGCCCCTCTGAGGAATAGTCCAGGGTGTCCATGGTGGTTGAGGTGGAAGACCTTGTCCACCTCAAGATAGGGAAACCCGTGGCAGAGGGAATAGTAACCCAGGTGATCCCCCAAGGGCCCCTCGGGTTTTGTGCCCATGGCAAGGGCGCCGGCAAAACAGGGCCCGGGAAAGAGTTCGGGAAGGGGCATGACAGCGGCAAGGGTGTGGGCCGGTACATGCCCACATTGGAGTGGAAAATGCCCGGCGACGGATCTCGGCCATCTCCAGATCCACCTCCTGCTTAATCCTGATTAGCTCAACCAGAAAAAAAGCAACAACCTTTTTTCTTGACGATCTGATTTTAATTTGTAATAAATTTTATAGGCATTTCCCAAGAAAGTCACATAAAAGAACAAAATCTGTAGCGAGAAAAGGATGGAAAGCCATGGTCATAATTAATAACGAGTTGTGTAAATGTTCGGCTTAGTCATTCATGCTGTAAAATCTGATTGTTCTTCAAATCAAAAAACTACGGGACACGAA
>JAEINR010000159.1 GCA_016342325.1 Desulfobacterium sp. | reverse complement strand
CTTTTGTTCAAACCTTAGGCGGATGGATTCGTTATGCACAACTTAAACTGCTGTCTTAAAACCTGGGTCCACTATAAGGAACCAGAAAATTGAAACAGCGAATATGGTTTTTATTAGCACTTTTTGTGTCACTCCTGGCCGTTGCCTGCTCTGCCCAGGCGGCTTCGATTTCATTGGGGACGGCAGGGGCTTTCAATACCTTTATTTTCAATGATTTTGCCTGTTCTTCAGATACGGAAGGCCGTCTGGCGGTCGGTGGCAATGCAACGCTTAGTTCTTACAGCGTGGGTGACAAACTGCAACCGGGCCAATATGATGACATACTGGTTGTCGGGGGTGACCTTACCTATACCGGCGGCAGGGTCTATTACGGGGATATCCGTGTCGGCGGTTCAGCTAACATGCCGGGCTATAACGTGGCGGACGGCAAGCTCGTTGAAAACGATGCAAATCTGCCCGTAGATTTTGCGGCCGAAGCGGCCTACCTCAAATCCATGTCTGCCGCACTGGCAAAAGAGGTGGGCAATGGCACTGTGGAACATCAAGGGGGCAGCTTCCAGTTGACCGGCGATGGCGTGAGCGGCCTTCAGGTATTTAACCTGGACGGAAACGATCTGCTTAATGCCCATACCTATAACGTGACTGACATCGCTCCGGGAGCAACTGTGTTGTTCAACGTTTCCGGAGAAACGTCGGGTTTGACCAACATGAGTTTAAACTCACTGACCCCCATGAACGATCGGGTGTTGTTTAACTTCTATGAGGCAACAACGCTGGAATTGAGCGGGATCGCGGTTGAGGGAAGCATTTTGGCTCCCCAAGCCGACGTCATTTCTCC
This sequence comes from Desulfobacterium sp., assembly GCA_016342325.1. Lineage (GTDB taxonomy): Bacteria > Desulfobacterota > Desulfobacteria > Desulfobacterales > Desulfobacteraceae > Desulforapulum. Next base: position 8,017 of record JAEINR010000159.1, on the reverse strand, counting down.
CTCGGGCGTGGTCTGGGGAACCATCATCGCATCTTCCTGGGATGGTCCCATGCAGCAGAACCATGTCTCGTTTGAAGGTGAACTGCCTATCCCTACGCCTGCACCGGCGGCAATCGTTCTGCTGGGTGGGGGGCTTGCCGGTCTTGCCGGAGTGAGGCGGAAGTTTTTGAAAAAATAATACAGGCACTTGTCTGGGTATCTTTAAAGAACCCGGTGCCACATTATTAAATGGGCCGGGCATTTCTAATCAGGAATGCCCGGCCCGGATCAGACCATGAACCGGTTGATCTCTTCATCCAGCGTTTTATTCTTTTTGAGCTGCAGCTTCATATAGGAACGCTGCAACACAAGAGCGATTTTCGAACTGATGGCGGTCAGCAACGCCTGGTCCTCTTCCGTAAAGGAAAGGCCGTCTTTGCGATTGTTCACATTGATCACGCCAATCACCCGCCCTTCTGCCACCAGGGGCACGCTTAGAAGAGAATTGGTCGTGTATGGGTTTTTCCGCGTTTCCCGGCGGACCAGATGGGGGTCGGTGGATATATCCCGTATCAGCAACGGCCGGGTGCCTGCAGCAACATATCCTGCGATTCCTTCTCCAACAGGGACCCGGATTCCGGAGATATCCACGTCATCCATACCGACCGCTTTTTTGATGCATAGAGCATTCGTTCGGGGATCCAGAACCATCAATGAACATAGATCGATGTGAAGATGAAGATCGATCAGTTCGAGGATATTGTCCAGTAACAGGTCTTCGTCACGGATCCTGTTCAGTCTGCTGCCCCAGCGTCCCATCAGAGTTGTTCCGCTCAAAAAGCAGAATCCCGTAAACCCTGATCATCCCATTTATGGGAGCGAGATAGACATGTTTACCCTTGAATTCATGGCGGTCCAGGTTGGTCTCAAGGCCTCTCTCTTTTGCGGCCGTGCCGTTCAACGGAACAATCCCCTGAACGATATTGCCGGGGGCGAAACCCAGGTAACTCCCGGCGAACATGCCGTTGCTTTTCCCGGCAGAGGCCCTGAAATGGAAATGGCCGTTTTTTTGATTCAAGAGAAACAGGCGGGTTCGGCAGGCGGGTTCGGTTTATGGAATAGCCCAGGCTCAGGATCAACAGGGGAATGGCGCCCTTGGCGAGGATGTCAATCCCTTTGGCCACTAGTGACAGGTATTTGCCTAAGTTCTCCGGTACCGTAACCGGAGACATGGAAACCAGCACGCCCAAAATGGTCGCATAAAGGAAGGGGATTTTAAAAAAATCCTTAAAGACAATGACCATCATTCCCAGAATTAAGGAGGTGACGGAGATGCCGATCAGCATGAATTCCTTGAACTGAAAGCTTCTTTTCGACAGGGAAGAAAATTATGCCAGGCCCCGTTGTCAATTCGGATGTTTATTTCAGATTAAAGGGGTCACAGCTCCACCGTGGTCTCCTGGAGCATCAGTCCCAGCCCTCGAACGGAAGGGATTTTTTCCGGCATTTCCTTGATCAGTCCCGCACTTTCGCGGTTTTTTTTCATTTTCACATGGTAGGCATAATCCAGGCGCTCTCCCTGCTGCATCTCCCTTAATGTGATCAGCACAAAGGTTTTGCAGTATTTCTTCAGCAGTGCTTCAAGGGCATGCCTGCTCCCATCGTCGGTTGTAATGTTGAATCGCAGCATACCGTCGAAGGTGCCGGCTTGCCCCAGGGGGGTAACGTGGAGTAAAAGTGCGGTCAGTACGAATCCGAAGGTCCCGATAACGGCCACGTTGTATGCGCCGACCCCGCACCCGATTCCGGCTGCCAGGGCGGAAAACATGAACAGAATATCCCTTGGATCTTTGAAACTTGTTCGGAACCGTATGATGGCAAGGGCGCCGATCATCCCAAGTCCCCGGGCAAGACTGTCTCCAATGGCATGAACCACGGTTGCCGCCACGATGGAACTCAGGATCACCGCCTGAACATAGGTTCTTGAGTAGGAAAGCCCCCTGAAGGTTTTAATATAGGTGATTCCCAGGGTTACCGACAGGAGGAATGCGACAAACATGGTATAGATGATAATTAACAGTCCTGAATTAGAGGTCGCGGTTTGAAGTGTCAGTGTGTCTAACATTTTATTCTCCATATAAGTGGATGGTGTATTTGCCGGGTTGTTTTTTACTCAGTTTTCGGAATTCAGCTTTAAATGCCGCCAAAGCAGAAAGTTGAGCCGTTTTATAAAACTGCCGAGATCCTTGAATCGGCATCATAGCGATGGAGTGCCATCAACTCTGATGCGCCGGTAAGGTATTTTGAGAAACTCCGCCGCTCCAGATTAAAAAAGCGTATGAGATCAATCATCCATAGGGGCACCCGGGAGGTATAGCATTTCAGTTCCAGGATTACCGCACATCCGGGATCAAAGGCCAGGGTGTGATCACATGAAACCATCTCACCCTGGTTTGGCACGGGTCGGTACCCGGTTTCCTGCCGGAATCTCAGGTCAACGTCAAATGTGAGCCGTGCATAATCGTCCACATCGCTGATCCATGCTTTCCTCAAATATTGTGTCAGGATTTTAGGGGTTGCATTGTAGGTGTAGACCATCCGTTCAAACAGCTTTTTATTGATATTCTCCGTCACGCCGCCATGGTCACGTTTTTCTTCAAATCCGGGTTCTGTATAAATTCGATACCAGTCCTTGTCCGTTACCGGTACCCGGTATTTTCGGACCACTCCCCCTGTCTTTTGTTTGATTTCAAGAAAATACGGCAAGTCCGGATGGTCACCATAGGACCGAATCCGCATGTTGAATCGGTTTTGTACGCCCTCAAGCCGTCTTCGTAAGAACAGATACGCCGGTGAATCTAGATAGATGCTGTTCACCCTGTAGAAACCATTGGCCGCATCCAGGGCGTATTTATCCGGAGAACAATAAACCGAGGCAAATTCTGAGATGGGATCCATCATCCCAACGGGGATTAAATATTTTAGTTCATATCGTTCAAGCAGGGACGGAATGGCTTTCTGGTTATGGCTGCCCAAGGGAAGATTTCCTTATAATATAATGTAATTTTTAAAGGGCTTTTCAGGAAGTTTCCCCATCATATCCAATAATTCGATAAACCGATAACGTATATTGAACCCGGTTTTTACCCGTTGAATATCACTTTGAATGATGGATGCCCTTATTTTTAAGAGATTCAGGGGATCCATGCCGTCCATCTTTAAATATGCTTTAAAGGAAACTTCGGCGTTGTTGTTCTTTTTAGTAGCTGCGAGTAACGCATATTGTTTGATCAACCGGTCAAGTGAACGGGTCAGGGAAATCCTTTTCTCAGCAAGCGCTCTCATTTCTTCCCTGTACTGCAGGCGCTCTTTCATGTAGTTTACTTTTCTTCGGTTCACCCCATCCCGGTCGGAATGGATGAACGGCAACTTGATTGCCAATTCAACGGAACAGGCCTTATTTGAATCATCATAATCCTCACTGTCGTAGGATACCTGAAAAAAACTTAAGTAATCCCTGTTTTTTGCCTGTTCAAGCTTATACTTGCTGTTTGCAAGATCCATCTTGTTTTTCTGGTCCTGGAGCTTGATACTATTGACGTTTGTCTCCAGGGAGAGCCCGCTCATCTCTTTTTCTATTGTACTGATCTGCACAAGGGATGCCTCATCAAAGCCAACCGGCGCCTGGGAATTGGCCGCAACGCCTATCTGGTGGGTGAGGCCGGTTATTTCATTTTCAAGCCCCACAAGTTCCAGCCGAAGTTTTGTTAACAGCTCTTCTGCCGAAATCAGGTCACTGATATCAAATGAAAGGCTGCCGGCACTTTTTTTCTTCAGCACATGGATCCTGTCCTCACACACGGTGGCCAGTTCCTTTTTCATGTTGATCAGGGAAGCGGTTTCAAGATAATCAAGCACCAGACCATAGCGCAGTTTCAGGGCGGTGTTGTAGTCATTGCGTTGCTCGGTCCGGCAGGATTGGTTGACCCGTTCTGTCACCCGCTTTGTACAGGTGGTCTCGCCCCAGCCCTTGGGGTAAAATCGGAGTGAATACTTCTGTTTTTCCAGATCGAATTCTTCGGTTTTTGTCCTGAACTCCATGCGATCAATGTAGGGGGTACTGGCAGGCGCACCCTTAAGATAGCGGGTGAGTTCTTGTTGATTTTGAAGTTTCAAATCATTGTTTGCCGTCACTATAAATTCGTTAATGGTCAATGCGTCCCTGTTTTCGACGGCATGGGAAACACCAAAACCTGCTATAATAGAAAAAAGAACCCCTAGTATGACACAATACTTTTTCATTATTTTACCTTTACGACACATATTTTTGATTTTTCCTTCCGACCCTGATCAAAACAAATCATCAGTGTGTTTTTCTCTTTTCCCACGGCCATGCCCTCGGGTTGGAGATCCTTGAAACCGGTAAGGCAAATGGGTGCCCCGGTTGTTTCATCCAGCTTCCAGAGACTGCCGGATCGGTATCCCTTTTTTTTCATTAAGGGGGTCCCCGTAAGATAAAGGGTCCCTTCAAAGTAAAACAGGTCTGAAATACGCTCCTGGGTTTGATCCTTCCCATGTCTCAGACAGACACTTTTCCAGATGGAAATTTGACCCGGCTTGAGTGTTTCCGTTTTCATGGCACGGTCTATTTCATTGATTCTGAGAATAACCGATTTCCCGTTCATAAGCGGGGCTTTGAAACCTAGGAAAAGAGCGCCCCCCCTATACGTCATGCCTTCCATATAAAGTAATTTCTCCGAAATGCCGTCAAGAATAAAGTCTGCCCAAGGGGTACCCCGTTCCGCTTTGGCATGGGTCATAAGCAGGGAATAGAGATCTGTCCTTCCGACAAGGGCAAAATGCTCCCCGTGTCGTTGGATCGAAATAAGATGTTTTCCTGCCGCTTTAATCTTGCCTTTCCGGTTGGTACTGAGGGATGGGGCGATGTAGATAATCCCTTTTTCACCTTCAGCCACCGATTCCATGTCATTTATTTTATCAAGTCCGACAATCGATTCTTCCTTGGTTATGTTCCCATGGTAATCCATAAGCATCACAAGGGGCGCATTCCCGGGCGTGTCATCGCTCAACACCATGTATCTGTCAATCGCCTCAAGATATAAGAGCGCTGACGCTTCAATCCCTTTTGTGTAAAGGGGGATGACCGGCAGGACATCTTCCTGGGGAAAAAAGGTCTTACAGGCCTGCAGGATTTCTCCCTGGGAAGAATAATTCTTACTGGCTTGCAGGATCTCTCCCTGAAAAGAATAATTCATACAGGCTTGCAGGATACCTGCAATGCTTTCGGAAGGGGTAAACAATCGTTTCAATTGATCCGCAACCCCCGGCTTTTTTACAGATGAGGTGATCAGCACTTTTTCGCCCAGGATAAAATGATTGTTGACCGGTATCCGGATGACCACCTCCCGACCCCATATCTGCAGGTCGGGATGTTTTCTCAACCGTTCAGGATATGCCACAATTCGTGCGCCGATGCCAACCACGGAACCGGTAATGACGCTGTTTGCAATGGCAAGGGATGCCACGTTTACTTTTTCGCCCATACCGATGTCGGCGTAGGCATTCTCATAGATGTATCCTTTGATAAATGAAGGGGTCCTTGTATGGAGTGTCAGAATCGGGGAAAAGGGAGACACCGTTTCCCCGGGCTTGAAGTTGACCGAACCGATAATTCCTGAAATCTGTGCGTATATATTTAGTTTGCTGTTTTCCTTCCAGAGCAGGGCCAACTCGTTTTCAAGCCGTTCCAACTGAATTTTGATGGGATCTTTCGCGTTGACCAGGGTTTTCTGCAATAGTTCAATCTGAATCGTGAGTGGATTGATGCAGAGTCTGAGTTCTTCTTTTAAACTTCTGATCTTCAGTTCCATGGGGCTGTTGCCGTCATTGTCCCCATACCCGCTGCCACTGGGAGTACTTTTTAAGCCGGAAAGCAATGACTTGTTTATTTTATACTGATTCTCAAGTTGTGCGATCCGGTTCTCAAGCTCATTCTTCCGGGCAGCCTTCTCCGCCTTTAACTGTCTCAGCCTGGAGTGGACCGCTGATTGATCAACCCCTTTCTGGGCCTTTAATTGATCAAGTTGATGTGAGATGTGATTGATCTTCAACATCAGATCCGGGCTGCTGAGTTCAACCATCAACATCCCTTTTTCAACGGATTGCCCCTCTGTGACACTGACTTTTTTGATTTCAACCGCATCTTCAAAATTAACAACAATTTCACGGGTCTCCGCAATTCCATAGAAGCTTGAACTCTCCACACCATAGAAACGGGTTATGGCAATGGTTGAAACCAAAATGATGAGCCATACCGCATAAAGCGGCCAGTTTCCCTTGTTCTGTCTGCGCACTGTCATGCCTCCTGAAATTTGATCCTTTTTGCTTGATCCAACCGGCACATCCCCAGGAATATCAGGGGTTGATATAGAGGGCCACCGCATCCCCTCGATTTTTAACATGGGCGTTGAGGTAGCCGAGGCTGTTAATAAAGGCCGTATCGCTGGTGAGTAGGGAATACCCCTCCTGTTCACCGTCATTCCCTACAACGTAATTATAAATAAGATCATGGGCGTCGTCGTATATGGCCTGCATGTTTTCGGCGTTAAAGTAATCGGCCACCGCCGTATCACAGTATTTTTGATACAGGTACTGGTATTCCGTCTGTTCAAGCATACGACGGATCAGGGGCCAACTGTCCAGGAGGTCTTCATCCAGTTCAAGGGAAAGGGGCGGCCGACCGGCAATATCCGCGTCTTTCAGCGCTTCATTGTTATCCCAGGGAATCCACTTCAACCGTCCATCATCGTTGTACAGGTAGTAGTTATGGGTCATGGTGCCATAGGTGTCCCAGTTCTGAATAACCGTATTCACCGCAAGCCAGTTGAGAAAACCGTCCACATCAAAAACAGACTCAAGATTGATTCTCCAGCGCTCACTGTCACTGATGGTATCATTGATGGCGGTATACAGTGCATTGACATCACTGTAATCGGCCTCGTCCTTATTCGTCTCTTTATCAAAGCCTTCTTCTGAAAGAGGCCCGGCCCCAAAACTTGCCGTGGTTCCGTCGGGTTTATAAAGGTTCCCGTCAGACGTCCCGAACTGGGCCTCCAGCAGGGGAGCCGCCGGTACTTCAACCATGGTATACAGTCCAAAGTATTTGGCACCTTCGCCATCATTACAATCGATAAAGAGCCGGTAAAATGCCGTCCTCGGTGCAGGAACACCCAGGCCCCTGAAGATATCTGCGGTCACTTTTTCCCGTATCAGGCTATCATCTTTATACCCGCTGGAAAGGGTGAGTTTCTTAAATCCGTAAAACCGTTGATCATCAATTTCCGGATAGGTATCTTCAAATTCATCAAAATCAAACCGGAACGGCATTTTATATATGCCCGTGGTCCAGGCATCCCTAAGGGAGGAGTTTCCTTTTAAACGAACCCCTACATAATTCCATGTGGTCCCGTTAAAACTGAATGTGCAGGGAACCCAGATGGGATTTTCAGACAGCTCCACCACATTCCCGTTCATATCTCCATCCGGGGGAGCCATCCCATCCGGGGGAGCCATCCCATCTGGGGGAGCCATTCCATTTGGAGGAGCCATTCCATCCGGGGGAGCCATCCCATCAGGTTCGGTCGGCATTACCATGTTGGTGGTTGATTGTGAGCCGAAGGAACCATAGGCTGCCAGGAGGTTTTCATCCGTCATCATTGCTTCCCAGTCGCTGGCTGTTATGGTGAGGTCAATACGCCCCACCTCATCATCTTTAAATACCATTTCGTAATTTGCGGATGCATCATCTCCATGGGTTTCCCCACGCCAGCCATCTGGCCGTGCTACCTCATCTTCGCTATCTGTGCTCTCTGTGCTATCAGTTGTGCTTGTGGTGTCGGTCCCACTTGCGGTATCACCACTGTCGCTGCTGTTACATGCACCCAACGAATAAGGATAGATCGTGTGAGGAACGAACCACGATCTTATCCGGTTGTTGGACAAGCCCGGTGTTTTAACA
>JAEINR010000158.1 GCA_016342325.1 Desulfobacterium sp. | reverse complement strand
CTCAGGTAGTTGTGTGACGGAAATCTGTGATACGCACATTCTCCGTTCTCAGCAAAATTACAGGCCTTCCGGCAGAGCCCCATGGCCACGGCTTGCTCGATTTTCAAAAAAGTCTTCAGACTCCCGTTCTCAGCTTTTGACATTCTTGAACAACCCATGTGTCAGCCCCTCCAGCTCTTTCGGATTCAAAACTTTCATCTCCTCGTGGATGGCAATGGCATCAGCTTCGTTCCAGTTGCCGTTCTTGGTTTTCAGGATCGTTGAGGCAGTCCCCCATGGGGAATCCGTAGACGGCCAGAACAAGACCAGGCCCTCCAGGGATTCAGCCACGGCCCCCGGGTGTCTGTTATCCGTGACTTGCTTCTGGGCCCACTGGTGGGGATTGAAGGCTTTCTTCTTGGCCGGGAGTTCGCTGATCTGTAAGCAGGCAAGGTTGATTGCCTTGAAGTATCCTGCCGTGCCCATGGTGTCCTTGCCGGTAGCCTTGGGTTTCACTTGCTTGCTAAAATCCGAAAAAGACCCCCGGGGCTCCCCGGGGTTTTCTTTTACGTTAAGAGCAGGAGAAGGAGCAGGAGAAGGAGAAGGAGCCAGCGCGGTGCTGGCGATCGCCGGCGATTCGCCAGGGGTCGCCGGGGAGTCGTTTGGCGTGTCGTTTGCAGTCGCTGGCATTTTCTTGTATTTTTGGTAGTCATCTTTTGAAATACCTGTGACCCCTTTATCCTTTAATTCCTTATAGATACGGAGATTTACCTGAGCAAGCCTTGAAAACCGAGCTTTATCGGCTCTATCCTCCGACTCAGAAACCCATCCTTGTCGGGATTTCCAATTGTGGAGAGAATAAACGCCATCTTCTTCATCTAAAAAACCAACATCGAGCAATGTCTCAACAAAAACACCCTGATCACCTTCCCAATTTGCATCAATTTCGATATCATCTACCGTGTATCCGATTAGTATTCCTGTCGGTCTCTGGCGAGCCGTCGACGACCAAAGGGCGATCGCCGACAAAACGCCAGCGTCCCCCAGCGATCGCCGGAGCTTCTTGGTTTTCCTGTGATATAGGAAGTCAACGCTGATCCTGATATCCTCGCTCATGCCCTCACCCCTCCAAACGCGCTGCGCCTCTCAAATATCCTACGTTTCTCCATGGTGCTCAGTTCCTTTTCCGCGCATAGTTTCTGTTTCTGGTGCTCCCTACTCCCTGTCCAGGGTACGACCTTGGTGGACACTCTTTTTCGCTTGGCCCTGCCCAGGCTCACTCCTGGGGGCGGGTTCTTCAGGGTCTTGCCGATCTTGATGGGGTAAGTTTCTTTGACGTACCGCATAAGGAACTCAAGGCGTTCCAGATCAAGCAGTTCCCTGGGCGCTCCCATCTTCGTTTTAAGCTCTGAATTGATTTGTTGAGGCTTGTACCTATGCGCAAAGGCAAACTTGGAGACATGCTTGCTTATCTCCTGCCTAAGGCGGATCTCCTTCTCCTTCACCGTTTCAATCTGGGAGACAGGGACGGGTTCAAAGAGATCCTGCTGTTGATCTATTCCAACAAACTTCTCACTTGTACCGGTGAGATCCCCACCGATCGGGGTGATGTCAGGACCAAACGAGCCTTCCCCACCCCCCTCACCTTCCCCGGGGATCTGCGCCATCTCGATACCCAGATCATCCGGGGTGCCCTTGATCTTCAGGGCTGCGATCTGCTCATGCTCAATGCGCTTAACTATCTCCAGGAACGCTTGATCCTTAGGAGCAAAAACATGGGCTCTCTGTGTGGAATAAGGACCAGCACCTGAATCAACCCGGACTGCCCTTGCAACCATCTGCTCAATCCATGGGGTGGACCTGATATGGGTCAAACAACAAATGTGGCTCACAGGGGGAACGTCAAGGCCTTCATACGCCATGGCAATTGTTACAAGGATATCCAGGTCCGGGCCCTTAAATTTCTTGATGGCCGCAACCGCCTCTTTTGACTTGTGGCTGGTGGCTATCTCTGCGTTCAGCCTCATAGCTCTCTGCAACATCGCGGTAACGTCCTGGGCTCCCTTGTAATCAGCCGTCACGACCAGCAACTTTGCCCCGGGGTTTTTCCGCCGGCATTTTTGCCAATGTAAAACCGACTCCCTCAGTAGCTGGGCTGAAAAATCAGTATTCAAGGCGGTGTAGAGGGCAGCGGCCTGGTCATTCTTTTTGGCCTTGGAAAAACTGTCCACCTGCTTCACGGCGCCGACCTGGTCCTGCCACTCAAAACTTCCATCGGACATATGAAAGGAAATGGGCAAGATGGCCTTTTCTGACAGCGCATCCGTCCTATTGTACGTGATCACGGCTGTGTCGCTGGTGCTCTTCAAATAGGGCCTGTCGTTCCGGTATGTGGTGAAGGCAATGGGCTGCCCATCCCCCCGCTCCAGGGTACCGGTCATGAGAATGACAAAAGCCGCTTCATCATAAAGCGGCCTGAGGGCCTGGTGCCAGATCCCGTCCTCTTCGACATGGTGGTATTCGTCCAGGAGGAGGATATAACGCTTTTGGGAGAATTCCCGGGCAACGGTGCGCTCTGTGTCCACACCCAGGGCCTGGTACGTTGTTACAAAGCCCTGGGTGCCGCGGCATGGGTTGATATCATTGGTGGCAGATCGGATGGCCAGGTTGTGGTTGAAGAGCTTCCTGAAGAATGGATCAAGGAACCCCCTCTCGCCCTGGTCCTGTAGCGCCTGTCTGGGAACAACCCAGGCAAGCGCATCGGCCAGGCCAGCCTTGATCAGGTCACCGGCAATGATGGGGATGGAGCTTTTTCCGCCGCCAGGGGTGACGGAAAGGAGAACGTTTCTAATGCCGGAACCACCTATGATCCCGGTAGTGGTCTGTTTGAATTCAGCTTGGTGTTTTCGAAGTTTCATATATATTTCCTGCAACAAGGGGAGACGCATGGTCTCCCCCGGGTAATTCCATTATTTTGCCCTGGCCATGTTCACTGCCCTACTCCACGGCCTGGTATTCAAACAAGCCCATCTGCCTGCGATCATCTGTTCGACCTTTGAACAAAATCGCTACCGCCTCGGATTCGGTTGAACCGGAGCCAAAGTTCTTCTCATTGAGTATTGCGCTGTCACTGGCAATGTAATCTTCTGCATCCATGCCTTCCGGCACAAAGAAGGCTGTCCAGGGCTCGGCAATAAATCCACCCGTCATGTGTGTGGCTACTTGATAGGATTTCATTACGCCACCTTGATCCCTTCCCCGGAGAACCGGATATGATGATCGGCCATGGCCACGACATCCGGGTTATGGGAGATGTAAAAACAATCCCCGAACTTGCCCACATTCATCATTGATCGATAAAGGCCTATGAAATTGCATGCCTTCTCCCCGTCCAGGGGCCCGTCTTCCTCGTCCGCAAAAAAACTTTCAAAATTGCGTCCGGACTTTTCTTTGGACACCAAGGTCATGGCCAGGCGCAGGGCCTTGAGGATCCAAACCTTTTCCCCTCCGGAGAGATTTTCAAGCTTTGTTTCAGAGCCGTCCCCGCGGATCACGATGATGTCCAGGACCTCCTTGCCGGTCTCTGGGTCCTGGGTGACGAGTTTGACGGAGAAGTTGGGACCAAAGGACTGACTTAGAAGGTCATTGGCGTAACCGGTTACCAGGGGGGCCACCCCGTCAATTTCAAGGGCCTGAAGCCCGGTCTTTGAGCAGGCAAGCTTGAGATAGTCCCATTGGGAGATCTCGCCCTTGATCCTGTCGTATTCTGCTTGCCTGGTTACCAGGGTTTTCTCTGCGGCCTTTTTTTCTTCCAGCTTCTGGTTGAGGATAGTGATCTGTTCTTTGATGGCTGCAATCTGTTTATCCATATCCTCAATAGTATTGGTGTGCATGGTCTGGCGCCGCTCTGCGGTCCTGATATCCTGATCTGCATTGAGGTTGATAAGGGCTTCGATTTCAAGTCGCTTACTGTTCAATTCGGCAAGGCGGGTTGCCTGGGATGACATCATTTGATCAAGCTCCACCTGCAGCTGGCTCTTCTTTTCCGTAAGCTCCTCTATCTTTTTCTCAAGATCCGCAAGCCTGGATTCTGCAATTTCTACCTGAGGTAGCTGAGCGGCCAGGGCCCTATTATGCTCAAGGAGCTCTTTCTTACTCTCTACCGCTTGTGGGGTGGTGGTGGGATCGATGTTGCCGACGGCCTCATTCACCTTGTCCTGCAGTTCGGTAAGGCGGGTGTTTTGGGTGTCGGCCCATTGATCAAGATCCACCTGTAGCTGGCTCTTCTTTTCCGTGAGTTCTTTGATCTTTTTTGCAAGATCGATAAGCCTGGACTCAGCAATCGCAAGCTTGGGAACCAGGTTGACCAATGCCTGGGTCTCTTCAAGGGCGGGTTTGAGTTCGTTGTCGAGAAGGAACTTATCGGATTGCCAGCGACTCAGGAGGATCACCCGGGCTTGATTTTTGTCGGTAAGGAGAATGCGGTTTGATTCGAATTCTTTATCAAGCCGTCCTTTTTCGATGGCCACGGCCTGGCGCTCGGCATCAAGATCCTTTTGAAACGCATCCCGGCGCCCGGTTCGCAGCTGCAAACTCCTGCGCTTCTCGGCAATCTTCTCCTGGATGGAATCAACATTTTTCTTGATCATGTCCAGGATGTCTTGCTTCTGCTTTTCCAGGCCTGGCAGCTTTGCCTCTGCTTCTATGCCAGCAACGATAAAGGAACAGGTTTCGCTCTGGCAGGTGGGGTCCCGCTTCTCAAGGAGGGCCATGGTATCCTGGCTGGATTTGATATCGGACTCGACCTGGACCAGGGCAAAGGACTGTTGAGCCTCCACTTTATCCCTGTCGAACTTCTCGATCTCCTGCTCGATACCCTTGATCTCTTCCAGAACCTCATTTAGTTGTGTCTCCAGCCCATATACCCCCAGGTCCTTGCCCAGCTCCAGGACCGCCCGGGTTATTTCATTTTGACGCTGCTCGTTTTTGGAGATTTCTTCGGCCAGGGCCCGGCCCTTTACCTCGGTTCCTTCCAGTCGTCCAACAAGAAATTCGATATCTTCATCAAGTTCCATGGCTTCACCTGCAGCTCCACGAATTTCCTCTGTTTTGGCGATGATGGGATTGAGATTGGAGACATCAGTCTTGGCATCGGCAATCTCCTGATCGATTTTTTGTTCCTGATTACTGGACTCTCCCTTTCTGTCAGTGATCTCGGAATGGATGATGGTGATATCTCTCTGGAGCTCATCCCGCCTTTTGGTATTTATCTCGTTATGAGACAGAGTTTCTTTCAGGGCCTCAATGTCACCCTCAAGCACCTTGACCTGATCGGCAGCGGCCAGAAGCTCCTCTTTTCTGGCAATGGTGGCCCTGAGTTGTTCGGCGCTTTGAGTACTACTGAACAGTCTCAGGTCTATGTCGCTGTACTGCTCGGCAATTTTCATCTTTCTCACGGAAATTTCATCATGGATGGCTTGGATATCACTATCAAGATCCTTCACCCTCTCGGTGTTCACCTTGTTCTGGGCTAAGGTTTCTTTCAAGGTCTCGATCTTGTCCACGGCCTCCTTGAGAAACTTCTCCTCGGCCGCCCGATCACCGGTGATCCGCTCCTCATCCTCAACTACCCTGTGCAATTCCACCTCAATGGCGCCAAACTGTCCGATTCTCTCCTTAAGGGTATCAATCCCCCGCTCCTCCTGTAGGCCCATACCATGGAGTACGCCAATGCACTTCTTTGCTGCATTCTCATATCCGGTCAGGCGGTCAAGCCTCAAAAACTCAACGAATAACTGTTTAACCTGGCCCGTGGTCATGTCGGAGAGCTTGTCTGCGTTCTGGGCACAGAAGACAGAATTATAAAAAAGATTAGCGGAACCCAAAAGGCTGACAATGTACTCATTGTATTTGGTGACCTTGCCATCCACCTGGGGTGCGCCGTTCTTCCATATGAATCCCTCGGAACGGTCAGAATCAGCATCGACCTTGACTAAAGTCCGGTAGAGATCCCCGCCGTATTCAAAGGAGAGGTCCCGGAAAGAATCGCGGAGAAAAAAATGGTGTTTCAAGGCCCCGCTCCTGGATGCAAATGTTCGGAAGGGAGAAAGAGACTCAAGGAGAGTGGTCTTTCCATAGCCATTGGGACCGGCCAAAGCAATCAATCCGGATTGATTGGAAAGATCAAGTTCTATTTCATCAAGGCCAAGATTCTTTTTAAAACCGATGGCGCCGCGCACTTTGATATTCTTGATTTTCATTAATTGACCCTCCCCACAACTTGCATAAGTTCATCCTCATTCATGGTTTCCAACAAGTCAGCCTTGCCCAGGATCGCCTCGGTAATCTCTTCCAGCCTGAGTGCCGCCATCTCTTTAACCTTGTCCCTAAGCGTGTTGAGCTTCAGCACCTTGGCACACCGGACCGTCTCCCGGGGGATCCTGATCAAGTTGATGTTGACCTGGACGGCGCCAGCATCGAGGAGCGTTCGCTCGAGCTCGGCCTGGTTGATCTGGCCTGCCTCGTCCTGGTAAACTTTAAAATCGAGTTTGATGTGGGCCCCTGCGACCTGGTCCGGGTTAAAGACAAACTCTTCACCGATGGCGATCTTTGTATAATCTTCATCCCACTTCATGAGCATACGGGTGGGAGTCTGGACGAACTTGGAAGATGTAAGGAGGTGCTGATCGAACTCAACCCTATCAACCTGGTGATAGTAAAACCCCTTCTCTTCCATTTCCCCAAAATTCTGCCGGGTGATCGATCCGGAATAGAAGACGTTCCCCTTCATCTCCTGCTGCTTGTGAATGTGACCGAGGCAAGCAACATGGGCGTTTGCCATGGCGATCTGATCAGTACTGATCTCAATGTCACGGCCCACAAGCTGCTGTGTTTCGGAAATGTAGGCACCGCCCATCTGAAAGTGTCCGGACAGAATGTGAGGACAGGAGAACTCCCCCGCCATGGCCCCGAACGCTCCGAAAAGGTGACTTAAGGCCTGGGCGATCTGTTGATCAGATTCGGCTATCCCAGATTCCGATTGAAAAAATTGTTTGGTTGGTGTAGGTACCTGAGTAATGATCGCTTCCACAGGAGCATCACTCTCAAAACCCGAGTCTGCTGTATGTAGGTGGCCGCCTACGAGATACAGCTGCTCGGGTTTTTCGCTTACATGGATAGAATGCTTCCCTCGAATGAATCTCAGGATCTCCGCAGACTTCCCGTCATGGGACGATGTGCCGATGATGATAGCAACTGGCGCAATGTCTGCCAGTTCCGATATCTGCCGGCAAATGGTCTTGGCCGACCTGGAGTCAAGTTTCAAGTTCTGGCTGTCAGTGATGTCCCCGGCAATGATGATGACGTCCGGCTTCTCTTCCCGGGCTGAGGAGATCATGAAGTCAACACACTTCTCTATCTCGTCATGATCTCGGTCCCGGTAATGCAAGTCCGCTGAATGTAAAATCTTCATGCTGGCTGCCCCTCTGTTAAAAAGTCGTAAAAATTAATTCTTCTCTCTGTTGGCAACTGCTCGGGGCTTGTAACCTGAGCATGTTTTAGAACACTCTCGATATCAAATTTTTTCTGTTGTGAAAGCTGAGATAGGATATCCCCTTGGGTCTGGGCATCATAAGAAAGGAACTGTTCTCTGTCGGTTGGGAGTTCTTCCGTGGCTTCGGGCTCTGATTCGGCATGATCTGTACCACCAATCTCAATGGCATCTGATACATCTACATGGGAGGGCAAGGCCATGGGGGAATCCTCACCGTAAAGGCCACACATATTACGCTCAGCTACCTTGAGAAAAAGGCTCTTGATGTCGGGGTTCTGGTGATCAAGTATGAACCTGACAACGAAGAATGGCATGGCCACGGCTGACACGTTTCCCCAGTCATCTGCTGTAATATTCAATTCAGTTTGGCTGAACTGGCTTTTTACACCAAGGAGGGCACGCAAAACCCTGGCTTTTGCCCCAGACTCAGCAAGGGGAAGTTTACGTTTCCGCTTTTGGATAAAATCGCGCCTTATGCAGAATTCAGCATATTTAGCAAATTCCTCATCGCTTTTACCCTTGTTAAACTTGTCATTCCTTTTCTTGTCACTGTAATATGTCTCTCTGATTTCTTCCTCGATAATCTCAAGGTCTAGGTCATACTCGGCTTTGACCGGGTAAAGCCTACCGTCATTTTTTCTAATCCCACCCACTGCCCTGAACGAAACATACAGCTTGTCTGACCTATTATCTGTTCTGCAGGTGTTGGTTGGATCCCATTCAACGCCAGCTGCATTCCCGAGCTTTGTAAGCCCTGAGAACGCTACCCTAAACTTTTTTTGAGCATAATAAATGTCATCCCCAGAAAGGTTAACCAACTCCACGACAGGCCTATAATAGCTGACCGGAGTGAGGTCTGACGGTTGCATTACAATTGCCCCTTCAGCTCTTTTTTGGGCAAGAAATGCCCGTATCTTTTCAATTCTATTATTGAGTTCCGGTATCCTCATCCTATTTCTCCTCCTCAATTGTTTGCCGAAACCCACACCGATGACATATCCAGTGATACGCCCAGGTGTTTGTAAGCTCCGAGATTTTCATTGATAGCCACCTGAACCGGTTGGCTTTGGCGCAGCCAGGGCACATCATGGAAGCACCTGACAGTTGTTGATTATCTGGTAATGATAGAAAGCCCAGGCATAGCCCCCCATAGCCCCGGCGAACACCGAGACGAAACATGTAAATGCAATTGTCTTGATTTTGATCATAGTTTCGGATCCTCCGGTTCAATGGCATTCACAAACCGGGCGGCCGCTTCCAGCGTGTATTCTTTGAGAGTTACCGTTATACATCCACCCGTGCACTTGCTGACCTCGATCTCCCCATGATTTCCTTTGTATGTAATGCTTGCCCCGAGCTTTATTCTTTTGAGGTCTTTTTGAGATATTTCCATGATCCCTTTCCCGAGTCTGTTAAAGGAAGAGCCAGACCAGCACTCCCCCTGCCTTTGTTGATGTTGTCTTTTTGAGCCTTGGATAATCGCCAAATCAGCCCGAAGCTCTCTC
>JAEINR010000157.1 GCA_016342325.1 Desulfobacterium sp. | reverse complement strand
TCAAGCGATCAAAAATGGGGAACAAAAACAGGAACAAACATTATAAGGGGATTGGGCTGATTTGCATCAGCCCAGTGGAGGCCTGTTCGCTTGCGGCCGCCACAGAGTTCATGTTTGTACTCATTTCTTCTGCAGCTGCGGCTACGGAATTTGCTTTCCCCGATAATTCATCAGCGCCATCTGTTATCTGTTCTGAAATAGTGAGCACTTCTCCTGATGCTGCTGTAACCGTCTCCGCATTTCCACCAATGTCCACAATGATATTATGAAGCCGTTCTATAAAGGCGTTAAACCATTTTGACAGGCTGCCGACCTCATCCTTGGAAATCACATCAAGCCGTTTGGTAAGATCTCCCTCACCCTCTGCTATATCTTTGAGCATCAGGCTGGCATTGATTAGAGGCAGAGAAATCTTTTTTGCGACAACAAGAGTGATGACGATGAATACGGCAATAACAACAAAAATTAGACCCAGTTGCATCAGAATACTTGAGGTTACCTGCTCTTTCAGTTCCGCTTCTTTTGCGGCAATACTCTTTTGGATATCGTCGACATAGACGCCGGTTCCCACAATCCATCCCAGGGGCTTGAACAATTTGACATAGGATATTTTGGGGACGGGCACTTTTTCACCGGGTTTTGGCCAAATATACTCTACATACCCTTCTCCATTCTCTTTGCAGACATTTACCATTTCAGTGAACAGATGGTTTCCGTCGGGGTCTTTTATCCCTTTTAAATCCTTTCCTTCCAGATCGGGGTTAATCGGGTGCATCACCATTTTCGTATCCATATCATGAATCCAGAAATACTCTTTGTTACCTTCTCCATAACGCAGGTTTTTAATGGTGTTTATGGATCTCTTGCGGAGTCCTTTTTCTGCCAGTTCTATGGGAATGGCGGCACCAACTGCCCAATCCCAAGGATCAAACACTTTTGCATACCCGATACGGGGGCTTTTCTTTTTTGTATCCGGTTTTATCCACATATAATTAAAAAATGCTTCTTTATCTTTTTTCCCGGCTTCCAGCAGATTTGGAAATATCCGTTTACCATTGACATCCTTTAACCCTGAAAGATCTTTTCCTATCCATTCCGGGTGACTGGGATTGGCAATCATCGTCAAATCAAGCCCTGCAATCCAAAAGTAATTGGTTCTATTAAACCTGAGCCCAGAAATAACATCAATGGCCAATTCTCTTTTCTCTTCATCCGTTATGTCTGCTTTTTCATAAATCTCTTTAAGGGTGCCAAATGCAAGGCCCACGACATTCTTTAACTGCCCCTGTATCGATTCCGTCAGTTTTTCAAGATCGTTTGTTTCCCTGTAGGCGGTTTCAATTACGGTATACGCATTGCCGAGAATCACCTTGAGCATCTCTTTTCTATGGGTCAGCAATGAATCTTCAGTCGATTTTAATTCGGTTTTCGCCTGTCGAATAGTGGCATTAATGGAAATCATCATTGAAACGGTACCCATGGCAAGAACAATACCAGATACTAATATGATCAATTTCGTTCTGATGCGCATAACATATTCCTTTTCGATAAATTACAGGATTGTTAATTCGGGCGGATTAAAAAATCGTTTTAATGCGAATATTTCCTCGGCATCGATTCGGCCAAGGAGTACATCATCCTGACGGTTGGTCCCTTAAGTCAGGGGGTGTTGATCACAACCGTTGTTTCCGTCATGTCCACCACCGGAAGCAAAGGAATCTCCTTGATGCCGTAGATCTTTTCCAGGTGGCCCGGGTCGGGAACCAGGCGGAGTAATTTTTCTGCGATCTCCTGGTCTGCCTGGCGGAAGCGAAGCCTTGCATGGACGGTCACAGGAATTTTCTTTTCCATGGAAAGCCCGTAAATCACATCCCTGAACCCCTTGGGGGGAATGGTGTCGTTTTTGGAAAAGGTTTCGATCTCCCAGGGATAGATGGAAAAGTTTAAGTTGGCATCCTGTCCCTGGGTGTTGAATATCCGGGTACCTTTGGGAAGCGCTCCCTTTGGACCCGGGGAACCTGTGGCCATGAGTACTTTTCCGTCCGCATCGGTGGCCGTGACCTCCAGCCACATCTGGCGGATGTTGGTCAGGGAGGTGGGCAGATTGTGTCCGGCCCGGATGTTTTTCACCCGGATCCGGATCTCGGCAAGTCTGCCGTTCCGGTAGACCGGAAAGACCGCCAGTTCTGCCGCGGCCTTGAGCCGTGCCAATGCCATCGCGTATTTCTCCCGGGCATTGGCCGCAAGGTCCTTGTCTCCGTTTTTTTCTGCGGCACGGGCCGTCATATCATAGAGGAAAAGGTTGGCGCCGTTGAAGTAATGGCGATACTCGGAACGTTCCGGTCTCACCAGTTCGTCTGCGGATCGTTTAAAGGTCTTTGTATCCACCATGTGGCAATCCTGGCAATGGATGTTATTTGCGGAGTAGGGACTGTCCCTCCACTCCTGGTAGCTGACTTCCAGGGGGGTATGGGTGCGGTGGTTGAACACCTGATGGCAGGATGCGCACAGCTCGGACGAGGTGTGGAGGGGTGATTCGACGCAGGTATGGAACCCGTCGCCGCAATCTTCATCGGGTGCTGCGGGACCGTATTTTGTCAGCTCCCCATCGTTGGTTCCAGGGGAGAGAACCAGGGAGCCGTTCTCGGGTTGATGGGAGGGGGTTTCCCAGTGGGTGTGCCCCTTGACCGAGTGGCAGACATCACAGGAGACCCCGGCCAGGGCAAGGGGGCTCAAGTCTTTCAGGCCCGCTCCCTTGATCTCGCCTTTTACCACGGCCGCCGGGGTGTGGCAGCCTTCGCATTGCCGGGTGATCCCATGGCCGGCCTTGGTGGCTGCCAGGTTCAGCTCCCCTTGGTACAGGGGATCCTTAAAGGCAATGGCGTGCATGGACCCCTGCCATTGTTCGTATTTTTCCGGGTGGCATTCCCCGCAGGTTTCAGGCTCGGTAAATTCAGCCTCGGTTTTCTCCCACTTGAGCAGGGACGGGGCATAGGGGTAAAACGCAGTGTCAGTCTGCATGTAGGGAGGGGCCGCAATGGCGGGGCTTAAAAATAAGAGGGTTGCTACGATCAAGGGAACAATGGGTGACGGTTTCATCCTGGAATCTCCCGGATTATACGGTTTAAATGGTGAGCTCGAGACCTACGGGACAGTGGTCTGATCCGTGGATCTCATTGTCGATAAAGGTGTTGGTGATCCAGCCCTTGTCGATGATATCCTGGGTTGCGAAAAAATAGTCCAGACGCCATCCGGCATTGTTGGCCCTTGCATTGAATCGGTAGGACCACCAGGAGTATTTGACGGTTTCCGGGTTAAAGTGGCGAAAGGTATCCACATAGCCATTTGCCAGGATTTTGTCCAGCACCTGTCGTTCCATGGGCAGAAAACCCGATCGCTTGCTGTTGGGTTTTGGATTCTTAAGGTCGATTTCGTTGTGGGCGGTGTTGAAATCCCCGGTGATGATGAGGCTTCTTCCCTGGTCCCTGAGCCGGTCGGTATGGTCAAAAAAATCCTGGTAAAAGTCGAGCTTGTATTGGAGTCGTTCTTCGCTCATCTGGCCGTTGGGAAAGTAGATGTTGAAGAGGACGAAATCCCCAAGATCCAGCTCAAGGATGCGGCCTTCCTGGTCAAACCGTTGGATGCCCATGCCCGGGCTGACCGTTTTGGGGGAAAGCCGGGTGTAGGCTGCAACCCCGCTGTACCCTTTTTTAACGGTGGAATAGGCCCAATGGGAGGTGTAACCGGGAAGAGAGATCATCTCCTCGGTTCGCTGGTCCTCCTGGAGCTTGGTCTCCTGGAGCAGGAGGATGTCGGGATCAAGATTTTCGACAGATGCAAAAAAGTCTTTTTTAACGGCAGCCCTGAGACCGTTGACGTTCCATGACACCAGCCGGATGTTTTTTTTCGCCATGTTGCTCCCACGTAACCCGGACAAGCCAGGATCAAAAAAGTTTTCTGATTCCCTTGTCAAAAGAACACGAAAATCAGAGGTATCGCTTTGGTCAGACCAACTGGTCCCGCTACTTATTAATAATGGCGGGTTGGTATCACGTCATTTGACCGGCACTATAAAAAGCTAGTATTTGATCGATTCAGGCCACAATCTATTGCCAACGAGGATAAAAGTCCAGGAAAAATTGACCCGGGACAGATCACCCCAGTTCATCTTCGTGGGTGACCCTGTTTCGTCCCCCCTCCTTGGACGCGTACAAGGCCCTGTCCGCCCGGTCGACAAATGCGATGCAGGTTTGTTCAACGGTGGTGTCGTCAACCGTGGCAAAGGTTGCCGTGGCAAGGCCGATGCTCAGGGTTACCCTTCTTTGTTTCCATGGGTGCCCTGCCACGTTATGGCAGAACCGTTCCCCCATGGTCAGGGCTCCCTTTCGGTCGGTTGCCGGCAGGATCACGGCAAACTCTTCGCCACCGTATCGGGCCACTGTGTCCGTGCCCCTGGAACCGTTGGTTAAAAGCCGGGCGATGGTCTCCAGGACCTGGTCGCCGGCCGTGTGGCCGAAGCTGTCGTTATACTTTTTAAAATGATCGATGTCGGCCATGACAAGGGTGAGGGAGGACTTGTTCCGGGCGGCAAGGCGAATCTGATGTTCAAGCTCCTTCTGGAAGGTTCGCCTGTTGGCAATTTGGGTGAGGCTGTCCAGGGACGCAAGCTGGGAGAGTTTGAGGTTTGCCTGGTGTAATTTTTCGCTCTGCTCCTGGATTTTTACTTTTGCCCGGTTGATCTCGGTGAGGTCCATCATCACCCCGGCGATGCCGGCAACCTTCCCGTTTGGGGCATAAAAGCAGGCCTTGTAAAACTGGAAATCCCGGTCGGTGTCGTCGGCGCATCGTACCTGGCCCTCATATTGCTGGTCTCCCCCCTGTTTAATCAGGGCGTCATCCATTTTTTTATAGAGGATTGCCCGTTCCAGGGGGATTTTTTCGTTGAATTCAAACAAAGACTTCCCCAACACCCCATTGGCTGCAAGCCCCAGGATCTGGTCGGCAAAGGCGTTGTTGCATCCCATGTAGATGCCGTTTCTATCCTTGAGAAATACCGGGCAGGGGATGGTGTTGATAAAGGTGTCAAGCAGCTTCATCTGTCGCTCCAGGGCCTTTTCTGCCCGGGCCCGTTCCCCCACCTCCTGCTCGAGTTCAGCGGTTCTTGATCGTACCAGTTCTTCCAGTTTTCGGTGATGGGCGTCCAATTCCGCCATAAAGAGGTTGAAGCAGTGTTGAAGCCTGCCGATCTCATCCCCGGCTGTGACGGGAATCCTTGCCGTGAAATCGCCCCGTGCCCCTTGTTCGAAGTTTTTTATCAACGTTTCCAATCGGGTTGTGACAAGGGAGGAGATCCAGAGGGTGGCAATCAGGGCTGCGGTCAGGGTCAGGATCGCGGTGGAGGCAATGGCCGTCCGGATAATTTTTAAGGGGCTGTAGAACTCCTCAAGGTAGCTTGAAGAGGCAACGATCCAGTCGTATTCCGGCAGGTGGTTGAAGATCACCAGCTTCTGCCGGCTCGATTTCTCCCCCGGGTTTTTCCAGGGGTAGATGATTTTGCCGTTCTTCGTGGTGCAGACCTCCTGGATGAACCTGCGTCCTTCCGCATCAACGGCATCATAGATGTTGGTTCCCTCGAGCTTGGGGTGGAGGATCAGGTTGCCCTGGGTGTCCAGGATATGGGAGTAGCCGGATTTCCCGAATTTTCGGCTGAGGACCGCTTCCCTGAAGTCATCGATATTTACCAGTTCCTTGAACTCGCTTCTGTAGGCCGAGACCGATATGATCCAGTCCCAGGGTTTGAAATAGACCATGTAAAGGACCTTGGGGTGGTTCTGGTCTTCTGGGAATGGCCACTCATACTCAATGTATCCCTGTTTTAGGCGGATCTGTTTTTTTACGAAATCGTGGTTGGAGATATCCATGTCCCTGAGGGTCGCCTCGGGATGAACCTTTAGATTGCCCGAGCTGTCAAGGCAGAAAATGTACCCGGTTCTGCCCACGGTCTGGCTGAGAAGAACTTCCGAGGCAAGTTGCTTTGCCTCCTGCTCGCTCATTTTGCCGTTCAGGAAACGGGCGTGGAAAAAGCTTACCATCTCATGGTTTTTTTCTGCAACGCCCCTGAGCCTGTTTTTGATGGAGATGGTTGCCCCTGTCTTTACCGTGTCGAGGATGGCCCGGGTGGTGTTTGTCAGTTCGCTTTCGATATTTTTCTCCAGGGCTTTTTTCACGGTCAGGCTGACATAGAGCCCCTCGGTCAGGATGGCAACCGTGATGATCATGGAGAGTAGAAAGAAGAGCTTGTGGCGCACGGGCAGGTTTTGAATAAAGGCTTTCAACGGTTTAATCGTTGACCTCCTTGCCGTCAAGTACGTCCCGTATGATCGTGATAAGGGTCCGGGTTATCATGGGCTTGGTAACGTAGGCCTTGATACCGCAGGCAAGGGCCTTGTCCCGGTCTATGTTTTCGCTGTGACCGGTGCACATGATGATCTTTTGGCCCGGTTTTAATTCAAGGATCTTTTTTGCAAATGCGTAGCCTGTCATTCCAGGCATGGTCATGTCCGTCAGAATCAGGTCAAAACCAAGGGGGGTTGTTTGAAAATCATCAAAGGCCAGGGCCCCGTCGATATGGGTTTTTACCCGGTATCCGAAGTCTTCCAGCAGCGCCTGGGTTGAACTCCTGATGCTCTCATCGTCATCCACAACCATGATGGATTCCCTGCCTCCTTTTAACGCTTCCTTTTGTTCGATCAAGGCATTCATTTCTTGATCGTTCTCTGAGATCGGGAGAAATATCTGAAAAATAGTGCCTTTATCCTGTTCGCTGTCGACATTGATGTGACCGTTGTGCTTGTTGATGATCCCACACACCACTGCCAGTCCAAGTCCCGTCCCCTTGTCCTTCTCTTTTGTTGTGAAATAGGGGTCAAATATCTTTTCCCGGGTGGTTGAATCCATTCCATGGCCGGTGTCCCTCACCTCAAGCTTAATGTAATTGCCGGGCAACAGGTTCAGCCCGGGTACAATCTGGTTCTCCCGGATGGTGATATCTTCCAATTTAATCCCCAGGGTCCCCCCTGTCTCCATCATGGCATGGTAGGCGTTTGTGCAAAGATTCATGATCACCTGGTGGATCTGTGTGGGGTCTGCAAGTACGGCTGCCTCTGAGCGGATGCGCTGTTCGATCCGGATGGTGGATGGGATTGATGACCGGATCAACTTGAGTGCTTCCTTGAGCACAAGGCAGATTTTTAGCGGCTTTTTTTGAGGAGCGCTTTTTCTGCTGATTGCAAGGATCTGCTGGACCAGCTCGGTGGCCCTTTTCGCGCATTGCAGGATCTGGTTGATATCCTTTGCTGCCCTGTCAGGCGCATCCAGGTGTCGTATTGCCAGCTGGGAAAACCCAAAGATGCCGGAGAGAATGTTGTTGAAATCATGGGCAATTCCGCCAGCCAGGGCGCCGATGGCTTCCATTTTGTGGGCCTGGAGAAGTCTTCTTTCCAGGGCATTTTTTTCCTGGTCAGCCCGCTTAAGGTCGGTGATATCCCTTCCTTCGGCGATGAGAAAGGCAAGGGTGTGGTGCTCATCAACCACGGGTTTCAGGGAAAAATCGATGGCACGGATCTCTTTTCTCTTTGACAGGTTTGTGGTCTCATAGCGGACCACCTCTCCCTTTGCTGCCGATTGGACCGATGCCTTTAACCGTTCCTGGAGATCTGTATCGTGGGTCCATACGGGCGTGTCCCAGAAAAAGCGATCCATGATATCGGATTCCACGCACCCGATGAAATCAAGGGCCGTCTGGTTGATCTCCCGGATCTCCCCCTGGGGCGAAAGAATCGCGGAAAACTGAAAGGAGTGATTGAACAGGGCCTTGAACTTAAGCTCGCTTTTTTCAAGGGCGTTCCGGGTCTTCAGGTGGTTTTTGATCTCGCTGTTGAGCTGGTCGTGGTAGACATCGCGTTTGTCCATGAACGAGTTGAAATACCGGGCAAGGTCTCCCAGTTCGTCCGGCGCGTCGTAGTTCATGCGGATGGAGTTATTTTCGATGGAGCCGGTTTTTAGTTTGGCTATGAACCGTTTCAGGGGACGGGTGATGGAGGCGCTCACAAGGAAACTTGCCATGCCGGAGAGGAGAAAGAGGGTGATGATGGAGGCAATGAAGATGGCCCGGACCGTGTACAGAGGCTTGAATATCTCTTCCACATAGCCCGAGGAGACCACGAACCATCCATATTCCGGCAGATGGTCAAAGAGGACGATCTTTTCCCTTACCTTTGTTTCATCCGGGTTTTTCCAGAAATAGGTCAGCTTTCCCTGCTTCTTTTGGATCATGGTCTTTACGAAATCCGTTGGGAACTCTGTGATCTCGAGTATATTGGTTTTTGGCAGTTTCGGATGAACCAACAGGTTTGCCGCTTCATCCAGGATATAGGCGTAGCCGGTCTTGCCGAATCGGTAGGAGAGAACACTGGTTTTGAAATCGTCGATGTCGATGAGATCGTTGAACTCCTCCCGGTATGAGGATGCGGATATGATCCAGTCCAGGGGCTTAAAATAGGTCATGTAGAGGGCCTTGGGCCGTTCTTTCGTTTCTCCGGGATTCTTCCAGAAATATTCAAGAAAGCCGTCCTTGATTCGGATCTGCTCTTTGATGAAGTCGTATCCTGAAAGATCGGTTCCCTCAACGCTTCCCTTAGGATGAACAAGGGCGGTGCCTTTGCTGTCAATACAGTAAATGTAACCGCTTTTGCCGATGGTCTGGCAGAGAAACGCCTCCTTGATGGATGCCATGGCCTGGGATTTTGTGATGAGGCCTGAGCGGTGCTTGTTATAGTAGTATTCGGCAATATCCAGGTTCTTTTCCGCGATTGCACGCAATCGGTTGCGTATGGACACGGTGGCGGAGGTTTGAATCATGGTGACCAAGGCGTCGGTGGTGTTTTTCAGTTCCCGTTCGATGCTGTTTTCCAGCACCTGTTTCACCTGAACATAGACCACCGTGCCCATTGCCAGGATGATGGGCAGGGAAAAGAGCAGAAACGATACGAGCAACTTGTTTTTTATCTTAAGCTTCCTGAGGATCATGGGATATCCCAATGGCTTTTTTTAAAAGGTAAATATTAAGATTTCATAAGCCATCGCCAGGGGGAGGTCAATCCTTTTTTCTA
>JAEINR010000156.1 GCA_016342325.1 Desulfobacterium sp. | reverse complement strand
CGAATCCTCATCTTCAATAATTCATTAGTAATTTCAGCATATTAATTTACTGCCACCCTTAAGTTAATGACATTGATCCATATCATACAGATAGAGCATTCCGGGAATGCTGTTAAAAACAGCATCAACAAATACCCTTTCAAGGGTCAGTGCCTGTTCCGCTTGCTTACGCTCAGTGATATCCGTCAAAGAGAGAAGAACGTTATCGATGCCATTGATATCCAAAAGGGAGGTAGAAATCAGAAGGTCCAGAGCCGTTTTAATTCCATTAATCAGAAAGGTCATTTGACCCTCTTTCTCCGTATGGGATTTTCCTGTCTCAAACGTATCCAGGACCCGGGCCCGTATCGGACACCTATAACACTCCGGATTGCGACCACATCCTTCGCCGTCAAAGGATTTCACGCAATTGAAAACCTCTCCACCTAGAAAACCAAGCAAACAATCCTTAACTTTTCCTGAAAATTCAACGCCTTTATGATTAATATTCTCAACACGTCCGTCTTCATTCACCAGGACAAGAATATTGGGAGTGCTGTCAAATATGATGCGCAGCTTTTCGTTATGTGCTATTACGTCTCGTTCAATTTTCTTACGATTCTCAATCTCTTTTTTGAGTTCATTTGTCCTAACTTCAACAAGTTGCTCTAGTCGGCCCTTTTCCTGGGTTTCCTGGGGAAGCCATTTTAACAATAAAATAAAAATGATCGCTATTGCAGCAATTACATTCAATATTTTGGGAATAAATACCATTTCCGGGCGAACCAGGAACGAATGGACCTCAATTGGCAATAAGCCGGCAAGAGAGGTGAACCACGCACCGAAATATAAACTTTCAAACAATGTCCGAAACGCATCGATCGCCAGGATGACCAGCAACGTATGGAGCAAGTGCCCTTTAATCAAATCAGTGCGAAGCCGTTTTATATAAAATGCCAATATAAATATCCACAGGCCTATCAAAATCCAATAAATAAATGGTGTCAGAACTTTAAAAAAAGTCATATTTTTTTCCAAAAACAAGTTATTAAACATGTATCAGAATCAATACCAAAGTCGCGTCAGGAAAAATGATTGCACAAGGAACGATCCGGCCAGGGTGTCCAAAGGTATGTCCACAACTATTTTTCCAACACCTGGCCCATAACCGCCCTCAACTCGTCTAAAGTGTATGGCTTTGCTGCCATGCCTTTAAAGCCGTATTCAGCATAGTTGGCCATGACCGGGTCATCGGCGTAACCGCTGGAAACAATCGCCCTGGCATTCGGATCAATCTCAAGGATTTCCCTGATCGCTTCCTTTCCGCCGATTCCCCCGGGGATTGTAAGGTCCATAATGACAAAATCAAACGCCTTCCCCGCATCCACAGCCTGTTTGCACATCTCTATGGCCTGTTCACCGCAGCAGGCCGTCTCCACCTCATAGCCGATTCTTTCCAGCATTTTTTGAGTCACTTTGAGGATCACTTTTTCATCATCCATCACCAGCACCCTGGCGGTCTGTTCTGCTTTCGGAACGTTCATGACGACGGCTTGATTTGTTTCCGGACACCCCTGGTTTTCTACCGCAGGCAGATAAAAAGTAAAGTGTGTGCCTTTGCCAAGTTGCGACTCAACGTTTATGTGACCATTGTGTTTGTTTATGATTGAAATAACCGTGGCCAGTCCCAGGCCACAACCGGTCTGTTTGGTCGTAAAGTAGGGGTCAAAGATTCGGTCAAGATACTTTTGTTCAATGCCCGTTCCCTCATCACCCACTGAGACCTTGATATATTTTCCAGGACAAAGATTTGGCACAGCGTTCTCTGAAACAACGGCATTCTCAAGTGTAATGTGCAGGTGCCCGCCATCGGGCATGGCCTGATCGGCATTGATTGTCAGGTTAGAAAACACCTGCTGTATCTGCCCTTTGTCCACCTGGGCCATCCAGAGCCCATCCGCCGGCTCAAAAACAAGCCTGACATTGCTGCCTGAAAGATCAAAACACGCGATCTCCTTTGCAAGGGCACCAAGGCTGATGTCCTCCTTGACCGGCGCGCCTCCCTTTGCAAAGGTCAGTAACTGCTTGGTAAGGCGGGTGGCCCTGCCCATGGATTTTTCAGTTTCCTCAAGGAATTTGAACCCCGGATGATCCTTGGACAGTTTATCTTTGGCAATTGAGATATTGCCGAACAGCCCCATCAGGATATTGTTAAAATCATGGGCGATGCCCCCGGCCAGGGTACCGACACTCTTGATATTCTGCATCTTTTGCAGCTCTTTTTCAATCGTTTTCTGTTCGGTGATATCCTGGCAGGTTCCAAATATTTTTACCGCCTCTCCATCTTTGAATTCGATTCTTCCTTCTATATAAATATCAATCAAAGTTCCATCGTGACAAGTGATTCGAAACTCTGTGGGCGGCAGTTTTTTTTCACCGGACGAAATCATCTCCATGAGCCATGTTTTAACCCTTTCAAGATCCTCGGAATGGTGAATGTTAGCGTCAACACTTTGATGGTTTTTCTCCATATCCACATCATATTTCAACAACCCATACAGGCCTTTAGAAAAGGTAACATCACCGGTGGAAAGATCCCACGTAAAATCACCCATCCTAGAGATATACTGGGCTTGAAGCAATTTTGATTCGCTCTCTTTCAGCATTTTCTCAGCCTGCTTGCGCTCTTCTATTTCATTTTTCAACTGTTGGTTTGTCAGCAGCAGTTCAGCCGTTCGGTCCCGAACCATGGCTTCCATCGACTCTTTTTGATTGCGCAATTGATCTTCTGCTTTTTTGGTTCGTAATGCCGTATTCACCTGTGCAATCAGTAGATGTTCGTCAATGGGTTTGGCCAGATACGCGTCTGCACCGGAATCAAGCCCCTTAACAAGGTCTTGTGATTCAGTGCGGATGGCAGAAATCATGATCACCGGAATATGCTTTGTCTGTTCATTGGCTTTCAATCTGTTACAAACTTCATACCCATCCATTCCCGGCATTTTGATATCAAGCAGGATCGTATCCGGGGACTCGGATATTGCTTTTTCAATCCCTTCAACACCGGATAAAGCGGTTATAATGTTGCAATCCGGAATAAGACTTCTCAATACGGCCGACAAGGTAATCAGATTATCTTGTTTATCGTCTATGGCTAGTATCTTCGGCACATTTATCTCCTTGGTTTTGATTGGGAATCGCAAACACCGCTACCGATTCAACCAATCATTCACTTTTTGCAATATCAACTCCGCATCAATGGGTTTGGCAATATAGTCGTCACAGCCGGCCTTGATGATCTCTTCCCGGTCGCCCTTCATGGCACGGGCCGTCAGCGCAATCACAGGAATATGGCCGATATTTTGATCTCTTTTAGCCTTCCCGGCCACGGTATACCCATCCATCCCGGGCAGGGACATATCAAGGAGAACCAGGTCCGGACGTTCTGTCCGGATCTTTTCCAGCCCCTCTTCCCCATCCCTTGCTTCGAGTATGTTGTATTTATTTTGCAATACAGCCTTGACGGTGGTCATGTTATCGAAATTGTCTTCCACCACCAAAATGGTTGCGGATATCCCATTGCCCGTTACCCTTTTCCCCGCACCCCTTTCCGGTTGCGGGATGCGGGTTTCTTGTTGTTCTGCAACAGGTTTCCCCGTTTCAAGTTTGGTCACTTGCGCCATGCCAAGCATCAACCCGATCTTGAACAGCAAACGTTCCCTGTCCACATCCCCTTTTTGAATCAACTGCTGAACATTGTTACTACTCAATTTGCTTAAGTCTTCAGGCGTCAAATCCCTGGCTGTAAGAACCAGGACCGGCACCCTTGCAGTGGCTTCAGTGCTTCGCATTTTGTTCAGCACCTGGAACCCGTCAACTTCCGGCATCATCAGATCCAGAATAATACCACCGGGAATGATACGTGACATATAGTCGAGGGCTTCCTGGCCCCCCCGGGCTACATCCACAACATATCCCGCATCTTCAAGAACGGTCTTTACCTGAATAACGGCGGCTTCACTGTCCTCAACCAGGAGGATTCTGTCGGTGACTTCACGTCCCCTCTCCATGGACCCTTTTTCACGCCGTTCAAGGTCGGCAAAAATATTTTTTATCTCTTCAAGCATAACTGCCGGGCTAATGTCGCTTTTTGAGAGTATGGACGAGGCATTGCCGTTCAGTTTTTCCTTTTCTTCCAGGGTAAGGTCTTTTGCGGTTACGACAACCACGGGCAGCGCTTTGGTTTTTGGATTTGTTCGGACATTCTCCAGAACTTCAAACCCGTCCTTTTCAGGCATGACAAGGTCCAGGACAAGCACATCGGGCACGGATTCTTTAAGCAACGCCATGCAAGCCCTGCCGTCCCTGGCAGCAATGGCCTGCATCCCTTCCATTTCAATGGCCCGGGCCATCTGGTTGCGCTCGGATTCGTTATCATCCGCAATCACAATTGTGTAAGGGGACGGCCCGCCGATTCGATTTATTTCAGAAATCAGCAGATCTCTGTTAACGGGCTTGCTGACATATCCCACAGCCCCCAGGGCCATCCCCGTCGACTTATCATCCGATAGGGAAACGATGATAACCGGGATATCTTTAGTGGCAGGCCCCTGCTTAAGCTGCTGGAGCACTTCCCAGCCGTCCATCTCCGGCATAAGGATGTCCAGGGTAATGGCAAAGGGCCGATGCCGTTGGGCTAATTTGACGGCCTCTTCCCCTGATGCGGCCCTGATGGTGTTATACCCCTCCCCGGAAAGGTAGCTGGCAATCAGGGTAAGGGTCTCCGGCTCATCATCAACCACCAGAACAGTCTTTTGCACCGGTACGATGCCCTCAAACGGTCTAAAAAGTGTCAGTTCGGATACCGGAGCAAGCCCCTGCCACCGGACAGGCAGGGTCAGATCAAATGTAGAGCCTTTACCCAAAGTGCTTTCCACAGCGAGATTCCCCCCTAGCATTTTGACGGCCTTGTAAGCAATGGTGAGCCCAAGCCCCGTGCCCTCATAGGGCCTGGAGGAAGAGCCATCCACCTGCCTGAACTCTTCAAATATATGGGGCATCTCTTTTTTAGAGATGCCGATACCGGTATCGGCAACCCTGATATAAATATTTTCAGCATCCCTGCGGGCTGAGACCATCACATGCCCCTGCTCCGTAAACTTGACGGCATTACCAATGAGATTCTGGAGTATTTGATGCACCCTGTTTTCATCACTTTCAATCTGGGGATAATTTTCAGGGATTTTCTGGTCGAGCTCAATCCCCTTGTCTTCGGCAAGGGGTTCAAGCCGTTCCATGATGGTTTCAATGGTTGAACCCACCGGAAATAATTTGGGGTTCACATCCATCCTGCCGGCCTCGATTTTTGAAAGATCAAGGATATCGTTAATCAGTGAGAGAAGGTTTTTGCCGTTCCGTTCGATTATTTCAAGATAGTTCGACTCTTCCACTGAAAGCTTGTCTTTTGCCTGCATCAGAAGCACACGGGAAAGGGCCATCACCGAGTTGAGGGGGGTGCGCAACTCATGGCTCATGTTGGACAAGAACTCGCTTTTCAGGCGGTTGGCCTCTTCAACCTGCAGCCGCTGGGATTGGAGTTCCTGGTTCTGTTCCTGGAGTTCCGCTGCTGTCTGCTGGAGTTCCTCGGACTGGGACTGGAGTTCCTCGGATTGAGACTGCAACTCCTCGGTCTGGGCCTGGAGTCCCTGGTTTGCCTCTTGCAACTCCCCGGCAAGTCTTACCATTTCCTCATTTGCCATCAGGTTGGAAAAGACCGTGGGAAGCCCGAGTGCCCAAGGCTGTTTCAATATGTCAAAGATCTTATTCGGGTACGGTTTTATGCTTGCCAGGGAAACAATCCCCAGCACAACGTTATCAATGACGATGGGAATACTGATGATCTCTTTTGGCATGACCGTGCCGGTGAATGTCCTGAATTTGAAAATGCTCTCGTCCGGGATATCCGTTATACGGGTTATCTTCCGGGCCTCTGCCACCATTCCCAATTCCCCTTCAAGGGCGGATGCGTCAAAGGGTTTCAACTCGCCTGGGGTGACCCCCAGGGAAAAGAAGGGTTCAAACATGCCCGTATGCTTGTTTAAAAGGAAATATGCCCCCAATTCGGAGTTTGTCACCTCCACAAGCTTTTTCAGGAGGGCCGTTCTGAATGCCAGAAGATCATTTACGGCGATAATCGTTTCTGTGATATCCTCGTTTATCTCCTGAAGTTCCACCATAGACTCCATGGACTCCGCCATTGTGTTGAATGTTTCCCCCAGAGCGGCGAGTTCATCTGAACCGGAGATCTGGTTTCTGGCGGAAAAATCACCCTTTTTCATCTTCTCGGCAATTACCGCCATTTCGATGACGGGAGAGGCAAAGGCCCTTGCTGTGAAGAATGAGACAACGAGAATTGCCATGAGTGCCACGAAAATGAGCACGATTAAATTCACCACCATGGCGTGTATGGGTGCGTAAAGTTCGGCCAGGTCCTGTTTGGCCACAAACCCCCACCCTGCTCGCGGAATATAGGCGTAGGCGGCCAAAACATTCTCCCCGCGATAATCCATGCTTTCGATGATACCGGTTTTACCTTGGGAAGCGCTCACTGCCGGCGCAGCCTGGATCTCAAAGTTGAGGGGCGCATTTGCTTGCCAGCGCAGTTCGTTTAATGCGTTTAGATCCTTATTGACGATAAGGGTTTCACCGGTTTGGCCCAATCCGATCCTGTCCTGGAGCAAGGCGTAGAGGGAGTTCTTCAAATCCAGCCGGGCCACCAGAATCCCGAGTATGTGTTGCGGATCATGTTGTGAGCAAAATATGGGAATGGAAAAAGTCATGGTATGACTTGCTGAAGTTTTTGAATAATGGATATCCTTAATAAACAACCCGCGACGCTCCATGGGGGTGGTAAAATAGGTATCATGGGATTTATCCATTCCCTGGGAATTTTGATGGGTGGATATTTCAACCACCCCTGTCCGGGGATTGATGATAAACAACTCATTATAAACATCATAATTTCTATAGTACCGATTCAATAACCGCCTGATCTTCCCATAGGCTTTAAGATTGTTTTGATCTTTATCCGCCTTAAAAATCATTTTTTCCAGATCGGCAAATTCATTGTCATAGGAGATTATTTTCAGATCACCACTTCTTTCAGTCAGCCAGTGTTCCAGCTCTTTGACTTTGAGATCACGGATCGCCACAAGTTTATCAAAGGCTTCCTGCTTGATGGAGCGCACCTGTTGTTTATACGTTATCCCAATACCGAAGAATAAAGGCGTCAGCCCCAGGAGAATAAACCAGAAGGTCAGATTGCTTCTTATGCTTTTGAATGCAAGTTTTTTCATTATTTTAACTCCAGCATGTTTCAATTGAGTGGGTGACCCTATATTTTCTGATAAATATGGCAACAGTCATTCACCCGTCTGAAATACCGCTCATATTTTGGCGAAGGAATCTCCGCCTCCCCCAGCACCAGATAGCCATGCTGGGTCAATGCACGATACAATTTATCAAATATTTTATCCTGATATGCCGTGTTAAAGTAAATCAGAACATTTCGGCAGAGCACCATGTCAAAATCCCCAAAAATGCTTTCAGAAGGAACGGAACTTTTATTATCAAGAAGATCATACACTGAGAATAAGACCCTGTCCCTTATTTCCGGCATTAATTGAAAGGCGTTTTCCGTGAAGGAAAAGTATTTTTTCAGAAACCTGAATTTAACATCCTTCATGCTTTCAAAGGGAAAAACCGCCTGTTGCGCTTTTTCCAATATTTTACCATCAATATCCGTTGCAAAGATATTGACACCCAGTTTCAGCGTTTCCTCTTTCAGGAATTCATGGACCAAAATAGCGATGGAATAGGCTTCTTCCCCCATTGAACAACCGGCGGACCAGACCCTGAGAGAATGATCTCCGGTCTCCTTTTTTCTGTGACAGATGGCGGGCAGTATCCGGTCTGCCATGTATTCAAACGCCAGTGAATTCCTGAAAAACCGGCTTACATTGATGGTCAATGCATCGATGAGATTATTGAGTTCATCGGGATTTTCCAGCAAATAGGCATAGTACTCGTCGTAGTTCTTGCATTTTGTAAACAAAAATCGCTGCCCGACCCGCCGTTGAACCATGGAGGCACGGTAGCCGAAAAAGTCAAGGCCGTGCTTTTCATTCAGATAGCATAGGATACGCTTTAACTCATTATTCATCACAGGCCGGTGCCTTTCCCCTCTTCCTTGGCGGTGAAATAATGAACCGTGAGTCATGGGGCAACGTCCTTAGATTTGTCAAGGGCCCCTCGTATGGCTTGAGCCATTTCCCATCTCACCACTGGCTTTAAGAGAACCATATCAATTCCCAGGGCCTTGCTTTTTTCTTCAATCATCTGATCGCTGAACCCAGTGCATAGAATGACAGGGATATCCGGTCTGATTCTCTTTATCTCCATGGCCAACTCAAAACCGGTCATCCCGGGCATGGTCATGTCAGTAAAGATCAGATCAAATGCCCCGGGACTGGTTTTAAAGACTTCAAGCGCCTCAGCACTTTCCGTCTGAGCCGTGATCCGATACCCCAGACGTGTCAGCATCTGCTTCTCCATGTGGATAATATGCGCTTCATCATCGACCAGGAGTATTTTTTCAGTGCCCCCTTCAATGGCTTGGGTCTGGTCAATGGCCTTTTGAACCTTGCTTTCCACCAGCGGCAGGTAGACGCGAACCTCGGTCCCCTGGCCGGGCTCACTGTAAATGCTAATGTCTCCTTTGCAGCTTTTAACAATTCCCTGCACCACCGAAAGTCCCAGACCGGTCCCCTTGCCCTGGCCCTTGGTTGTAAAGTAAGGGTCGAACAGTTTATCCTGAATGCCCTTTTCAATACCAACACCCGTATCCACAACCGTCAAAATGGCATAGTCTCCCGGGGATGACCCGGACAAAATCAATGGACCGGATTCCAGGCGAACCCGCCTGAGATTCACCCTGAGGCAGCCGCCGGTTTCTTCCATGGCGTGATAGGCGTTGGTGGCAAGGTTCATGATAATCTGGTGAATCTGGGTGGGATCGGCAATGACAACACCACAACCCGGGTCAATCTCATATTGAATATCAATGGTGGCAGGAATGGAGGAGCGAAGCAAATCCAAGGTCTCCCTAACGAATAAGGATAGATCGTGTGAGGAACGAACCACGATCTTATCCGGTTGTTGGACAAGCCCGGTGTTTTA
>JAEINR010000155.1 GCA_016342325.1 Desulfobacterium sp. | reverse complement strand
ACATGATAAAGTATTGCATTGTTGTGATGGTAACCGATTGATATTATTACATCCAACTACTATTTGTGATCATAGATATTTATCACCACCTTTTTTCTCTCTTCCCTGGCCCCGCTCTTCACTCTCCTTTTTCTCCTGCAAACCGGTTGCTATCTCGTCTCTTTTTGCCACCCCCTGTTATGGCGCACCCCCAAGGAGCCGGGTCCCTTAAGCAAAATCTCATCAACCGGATTCTATTTTTGCATTGCCAACCTGGGCACCCTGCTCGGGGTGGTGGATTTTCTTATGGGAAAAAAGATCACCCGGTGGGAGCCTGTAAAAGAGGATAAACAAGGAACCAACGGTGTAGAACCGCGCCTGAACAAAGGGGTGCGAACCCTGGTGGTGGACCTTTCCACACGGTTCGGCGGCGCCAGTGCCAGGGCCCTGGGATTACTCACAGCGTTCCCCGGGGGAGAAACCGCCCTGGCAGGCCTGGCGGAGAGCCCGGTCACCCGCCAGGCAAGGGCTTTGGGAATCGAGGTTCATGTGGTGGGCACATGGAAAGCCGATCCGGCCCTGCTTCCCAAGCTGATACGGACCATCAAAACCCACGGTTTCCATCTCCTTGACCCCCAGAATATCCAGTCAAAAGTCTGGTGTACCCTGGCTGCCATGGGAACAGGTGCGGCCCTTGTGTCAACCCTGAACTCCTGGTATGAATCGGAACTCAAGGGCAGTTTTAAAGGTCGTTTCTACCAATGGCTTGAGACAATGACAGCAAAGCAAACCGATCTCTACATCGTTGTTTCCCGTGATATCCGCAAACGGCTTTTGCAAAAAGGGATCCCGAAAAATCGCATTGCATATATTCCCAATGGGGTTTCCATTGACCTGCCGTTGAAATCCGACCCCCGGAAAGGGCTGGGGAAAAAGTTCCATCTGCCGGACCAGGCCTTTGTCTGCTGTGCCGTGGGACGGCTTGTGGAAGCAAAAGGGTTTCACCACCTGATCAATGCATTTGCAAGGATTTCCAGCCCCGGGATCTGCTGCCTTATTGTGGGAGACGGCCACCTCCGCCCGGCATTGTTGTCACAGATACGAACCGCAGGGCTTGACCATCGTGTGCGCCTTGCCGGACACCAGGACCGAAAGACGGTTCTTGAACTTGTCAACGCTTCAGATCTGTTTGTCATGCCGTCCCTGTCCGAAGGCACCCCGCTTGCGCTTCTGGAAGCGGCAGCACTTTGCCGCCCCATCATTGCAAGCCGTGTGGGCGGCATTCCCGAGATGCTGGCCCACAAGACCCATGCACTTTTGATCCCCCCCGGGGATGAACAACGGCTGGCCCGGGCCATCCAGCACCTCCATGACCACCCCCAGCAGGCCGAAACCCTGGCCCGAAATGCCTGTCAACATGTGGCCGACCATTTTGGCATCAAGAACCAGGTCCGATTGACCCGGAACGCCTACCTTAAGGCCAGCCGGATCATGGGGAACAGGAAATTATCCAGTTAGGGTCGTAGATGAAATTAATTAAACAGAAATAGCCCATAGTTTTGGTTCAAGTTATAAAATTTGCAGCCCTTAGTAAGTGACCGTTGCCGATATCGCTCCCGGGCTGACACCATTATGGCTCACACCGGAAACCCAATAGGTATATGTTTCTCCCTTGACCACCGTGACGTCCAGGTAACCTGTTTTTTTCACCCAGGGATCAAGGAGGATGAATTCCCCTTGCCCCCCTGTTCTCTTTTTAATCCGGTAACGGGTGGCCGTGGGCGACGGTTCCCAGGTGATCTGAATGCCCTTTTCCAAAGGTTCCGCCCCAACAGATGCAGGGGCAACCGGCTGCCTGGGAGTTGTCAGGGATAACACCCGAAAGGCGGTGTAGGGAATCTGCCTGACCGTGTTTTTATGGATCTCCCCGTTCCAGTTTGCCGTTCCTTCATATTCCGCATAGATCTTGGGATGCCCGCTGCCGTCAATCAGAATCATGCCATAGGACTGCAACGCCCTGGCAATGATTTTACCGGCCCTGTCAAGCCCCCACCCGGTGAAATCATCCGCAGTAAGGAAAGGGTCCAGCTGGAGCCTGGCACCGGCCGGCAGGAAATGATCCAGCCCTTTGCCGTCACTTTTGGTGGCCGGATAGACAAAGAGCCTATTGGGATAGTCAACCCCGAAGGCAATGGCATGGTCAATTCGTCCCTGGGCGATTTCCCACGGTCGTATCAGGCCGGCCAAATAGGGCACCCCTGCCCCCCTGCTGATGAAACCTACCGGCGGCACCCCGCTCCACCGGGTATTGTAATGGTAGCCGTTCACGGCCATCCAGATGTCGCCTGCCTTTTTCATCCGCCAGAAACCCAGCTCATCCCCCGTTTCTGGGTTCCAGAGAATCATCTGCCCATCCCTTCCCCTTGCCTGGTGGGCATGGGAAGGCACCGGCACCTGGAGGTCAGGGCGCTTTAAAACCGCAAGCGCCTCCCCGTTTTCCGTGACATTGGAAAAAAGCCCTGAAAAACGGACCGTGACCATGGGCGTCTCCAGATCAACCGCGTACACGGGCATGGTGTACCGTGTGGGATCCGAACCAAACACCCCGTGGAGCGCCCTGACGACGACCGTGCTGTTGGGATCATAGACCGGTGCCGGTCCGATCTTCAGATTCCATGGGCTGTCGGGTCCATAGGGTGGCTGCCGGAAACCATGGGTCCCCGGCTCGGCAGTCCGGCCGCCACTGCAAAGAATCACCTGGCTGACACACACCACCAGGAGACAGAACATTTTCAATCCCTTCATCTTCCCCCCCCGTTGCGGACTTATAGTGCCGGTCAAATGACGTGATATCAACCCACCACCATCATTAATACGTAGCGGTATCAATTGGTCTGACCAGAGCAATAGTAAAAACAGGATTTATGGTTTGCCAAGCACCCGCTGGTTTATGATATCCCCAACACCATCCAGTATTCCCAGCACATGCACTGCGTTTTCTTTTTTCCAGGTCAGATAAAAAATAATCGTCCGGATAATGAGATATCCCACCAGGGCATGGACGAAAAAGATCTTTTGCCACGGTTTTTCCTGCACATGATCCCGGAAAAAAAGATATCTTCCCAGAACAAATTTTCTTGCGTACACCCGCTTATCCGGCCTCATTTCATGGGCTTCCACATGGAGAAGGGTTGCTCGTTTGTTTAATACAAGCCGGTATTTTTGTGATACCTGATAGGTAAAATCCTTGTCCTCTCCCAATCCATAGGCCCGGTACCGGTCTGTAAACCGAAATTCATCAAAGATCGCTCTTCGGAACGACATGACACCACCGGACAAAAAATCAACCTCTTTCAGATGGGACTCGCCTGATTTTAAGGGGGAAAGATCTGTGAAGAATCCAGACGACAGCACCCGCCCCTCCCGTACGCCGGATATCATAAAGAAGATTTCAACCCCTTTTCGCAACCAGCGCTCCAGGGTCAGGGGCTTCAGGTTGCTGATCACCCCGCCCACCCCGCCGATCTCTTTTGAATCAGCGGAGTCATACACACGGAGAAGTTCCCCAATGTATGTTTTTGACAGGATCACATCATCATCCAGGAAAAAGATAATTTCCCCCCTGGCCAGCTTGACACCGGCATTTCTTGATTCCGTAAGCCCGGGCACCTCTTTTTTCAGATATCTGCACAGGATGCCTGCCGCCATGCACTCCTTTTCCAGGGGAATCTCGGCAAGGTTGCCATCATCCACCACGATCACCTCATGGGGTTTCACGGTCTGATCCAGAATGGACTGCATGCACGCTTTAAGCTGGCTGGGCCGGTTGTAGGTTGGGATGATCAAAGTTGTTCCAGGCATTTTGCCACCTCCGTGGCCATGGCATCCGGTCGTTTGTCCGGGGGAAGGGTTATTTTCACAAAGGTATCCGCCGCCATGTTTTGATCCAAAATCACCCCGGCATCCGTCCCAAGACCGGGATCATGATAATTGATCATCTTTTCCAGGTCACTGAATTCCCGGGCCGCCATCTGCTGAATCAGCCCAAAGCCGTTGAGAAACGCCCCCCTTGATACCCGGGCAGCCGTAAATTGTGAGCCATGGCAGAGAAGGACACCGGCGGATAACTTTACCGAATCAAGGATGCGGGTCTGCCGGGAAAAGGCGTCCGCCCCGACCCGTATGCATGGATTGAGGAACCTGTCCAGGGAAGGTAGCCATTTTCGTGGGAGAAAACGCGTGATCTGTTCTTGGATCCTCGTTTGCCGCCGGGCGTTTCGGGCAAATCCGTCATACCCGGGATCAAGCGCCCCAAGCCAGGGCAGGGCAGAGAAATGATGCCCCCGTAACACAATAAACGGCTGAAAAATGTGCGCCGTGTTATCCCGGAGCATGAATTTATCATCACTGAGATAATCCCAGCCCCGCCTCAAAAGTGACAGCACCAACATTGTTTTTCCCGTGCCCCTGGGGCCTGCCAGAAGAAAGGCGTTCTTGTGATGCCGGACAACAGCCCCATGGCAGAGCAGGCTGTTTTTCTTATTCAGCACCCGCATCATGGAGAAAAGCACCATGGCATACACCCTTCTTTCAATGCCGATCCTGTCTCGATAAAATATTTTGACCGGATCGGAAAAGACAACCATCACGTCGGGTGTGCC
Organism: Desulfobacterium sp.; assembly: GCA_016342325.1. Lineage (GTDB taxonomy): Bacteria > Desulfobacterota > Desulfobacteria > Desulfobacterales > Desulfobacteraceae > Desulforapulum. The sequence continues at coordinate 4,706 of JAEINR010000155.1, read as the reverse complement.
CCGGTGTTCAAACACAGCTGCCACACTGCCCCTGGAATGGATCACCCGGAAACCGAAGCGTGACGCCATATGATGGGAAAAGGCCGCAGGTTCAGGAATGTTTGCCACCGGCTCCATCACAATGTCAGCCCTGGCCGGAGAACCGAGGTGTTTCGTTACAAAGCGCCCCAATTCCCGGCAAAGCAATTGATTTAACTTCCCGGGAATGCCCGGTGCCCGGATTTTCAGGAGCGAATGGCAATCAAAGTAGACCGGTTCCATGGTTTTTTCCTCATAAACCCTTTTTTTTGCCCAGGGTATGGTTCCCCTTGTTTGCAACGACCACCCCAAGACTAATGATAAAAAACAGCAATAGTTTGACCACCGCCGCGATAAGATCGTTCACGGAAAAACAGGCGTCACCCCGTTCAAGCAGGACAATGGAGAGACACATCACCAGAAACGGGAAAAAAAGGTGAAAAAGACGGGGGAATAATTGAGAGACGATGGTTTTGTTTTTTTTACATACAAACAACAGCTGGCAGACCAGGAGCACCCAAAAAGACAACGCGCTGCCCAATGAGACCCCGACAATTCCAAGGCCTGCCTTGATAAAGGCAATACTTGCCATAATATTGCAAACAAGTGAAAACAGCATCCCCACAGACGCCTGCATTTGCCAGTTATGGGCAACAATGATGCCGCGCACCCCATGGGAGAGGGCAAGAAAATAACCGCCCACCACCAGGATCTGTGCGGGAAACACCCCGGTGACATACACCGGCAGAACCCGGTTGATGAAAATGGGAAGGGCAAAGACAACCAACCCGATTAAAAAAGGCATGAGATAGGCGGTATTGATGATCGGCTCAACAAAAAATTCCCTGATCCACGGCCCTGAAGAACCACTCCCCATCCGGGCCATGATCTTGGGTTCAATCACCTCCCTTGACACCCCGGGGATGTTCATGAGAAATCCCAGGATCATAATCGCGATGGAGTAATACCCGAGTTCCTCCATACCGAGAAACCATGAAACCATGATCCGGTCCGATGTTCTGATCAAAATGGCAATCACGTTGAACAGCATGATGGGAAAGCCATATCGAACCAGCTTGCGAAAGACATTTCCCTTGAAAACCCCAGGCGCTTCCCCGGGTGCTTTTTTCATAAAATAAAACACCATCACGGAGAGAGAGACAATCACACTTGCAAACGCCCCGACGATTCCCCAGAAATAGATCAAGACCAGGGTGAGAATGAACATCAGGGAGGATTGCACATAGTTTGAGGAACTGATCAGTTTAAAGTTCTGGCAGGCTTTCAACAGAGAGATGCGATAATCACAATACCATTGGAGCATTACAATAACGGCAAAAGTAATGAGCCCCACACGCTGTTCACGGCCCAGCCCGTTGAGGAATGAAATAAGGACAAGAACCACGGCAAGCATCAGGTTCAGATAAAAAGACCCCCAATAGGTGCTCCCCTTGATATCTCTTATTTTGTCATCCTCTTTTCGAGAGTCATGGAAGGGAATGAGATATCTCATGGCGGATCGGGAACCCAGATGCATATAGGCAGAATAGGTCTGAATAATTTTAAAAAGATTCCAGAGCCCGAAGTATTCCGGGGACAGCAACTTCGGGCGAACAAAGGCGGTCAGCACACTGAGGAGCTGCCTGAAATAATTGCTTGCAGAATAGCGGATGATATTCTTGGATATGGATTCTTTCTTTTTATCCATGCCCCACCCAATCTGTTAGAATTATTTTTTTCTCACATCCCTGATGGACATTCCCGACCTACCTTTTTTCATTTTTATTTCAAACAGGTCACACACCCGGATCAGATCACTCAGTTTTTTATACCCGTAATTAACAGGAGAAAATGAGGTTTTATTGGAAATATACTGTCCCACAACGCCGAGATCAGACCACCCATCTTCTCCTGCAGCTTGCTCTACGGCTGTTCTCAATAATTTCACAAGGACAGTATCCTGCCTGAGTTCGTTTCTGTTTTTTTTGGAAGGCCCTTCACTTGTGGCCTTTTCCTCCTCCTCTTCTATGGCCTCAAGATTTTCTGTGAAGATAAACTGAGAACACGCCTTAACAAACGGCATGGGCGTTTTCTTTTCACCAAAACCGTATACAGTGATACCATTTGAAAGGATTCTCATGACAAGGGGGGTGAAGTCACTATCACTTGTCATGAGGGCGAATGCGTCAAGATTTTGCGAATACAGTATATCCATGGCATCAATAATCATAGCCGCATCAGTGGCATTTTTACCTTTTGTGTAGGCAAATTGCTGGATCGGTTTTATTGCATGGGGATGCAGTTTTTCCTCCCAACCCTTTAAACTTTCGCTTTTCCAATTTCCATAGGCATGCCTGATATTGACTTTCCCATATTTTGACAATTCATCGATAACGCCTTCAATGGAATTATGACTTACGTTATCACAGTCGATGAGTAAGGCTATTTTATTTTCTTTTTTCACAATATTTCCTTGAAAATTCCAACAATCAATTCTACAGTTTTTCTCTCTCTCTAATATTTTCCAACAGTATATCTCTCAGGTTGTAATATGATCCGGAAGGCAGGATAACGCAATGGATTTCCGTCCTCGGATTTCCCAGAGTCCGGTGTTTTCATTTAAATCTTGAATATCACATCTGTACATATTTAAATTAGATCGTCAAGGTAAAATCAAATTTTATCAGAGACAAACCATCCCCCCCCAAAGGATACCTCTCACCAACACACACCGTGGATTCAGCCTTGATCGCTTCTGCCTTCGGCTCAAACCTAACGGTACGACTATTGCCGGTGTCGCTTTTGCACGGCTGACCGTCCCGATCCTGGCCGTCCACGGTTCCATTGATATCCGGATGCCTGTAGACGACCAGGACGTTTGCCAGGCCACTGCCTGGCATAAACTTACCGACCACCGTCTCCGTAGCCGGTTAAACGGCCGAAAATCAAGTTTCGGCCTAGTAAACCCAGCCAAACACCCCGAGCCCGAGGACGTTCATGAAGATGGGAACGGCATAGATAATGCCGATGGTGATCAGCTTGCTCCGGTGGTTTTTGAGCCACATCACAAAGATGGCCGCACAGAAGAAGTGAAAGTATCCGATGAGGAAAATGAGGATAACCCCATTGAAGGACCGCTCCCAGAACGCATACTCCCACACCAGGTGGCCGCCCATGTTCAAGAGGCACTCCACAAACACGCAAAAAACGGAGGAAAGAACCGCTGCCACCCATTTCTCCGGAATGCCGAAGACCTTGATCTCCTTGCCCGGGTTGAGGCTGCGGTAAAAGACGATGCCGATGATGCTGAACATGAACATGATCTCAATGTTCCAGCCCACCATGGTTCGAAGGGCGGTGTCCCCGGGGGCGGTCCAGAAGGCGGAGCGGTCCGACAGCACCATGACCCACCCGTTCCAGGTTTCGTTAAAGAAATCCACACCAAAGATGGTCAATCCGCAAAACACCGCATTCCAGTCATGGGTTTTTCTCGCATCACTGATCTCTCTTGCATAGATGTAGGCAACAATGGCAAGCAGGGGAATCGCATACCACTTCAACATGGATAGATCTCGTAATCCGTCAAGTGCCCTGATGGTCGCTTCCGTCATGAATCTCTCTCCTTATTCTGTTGAGGTTAATGCACCAAGGGCGATGGAAAATCCATACCGTCCTTCATGCAGGTGTTACACCGTCGGTGAGCAATAGCCCCCTAATGTTGAGTTCAAGGGCTTCAAGAAACATGGTCCTGGAGGAACTGGTATCTGATTTCACATAGGTTTTGATCAAAAACATGACATAGATAGAGAAAAAATATTGGGTAACATGCTCCACATCCACGGGATGGAACCGTTTCGCCTCGATCCCCTGGTTGAGGATCTCCTGGATGATGGTCATGGCGCTCTGATTAATTTCGTAAAAACGGTCTTCGGAGGACGACAGGGTGAAGATGGAGGGGTCGTTCATGAGGATTTGCCGCAACATGGCGTTGTTTTCGATGTAGTCGACGCTTTTCAGGGCCATGGTTCGAAACTTGACGACAGGATCGGTTTCCCTGTCCACGGCCTGTTTCACGCTGTCCCGCCAAAGATCAAGGGCATGGGTGATGGTCTTGAGGTAGAGGTCCTGCTTGTTTTTCACGTAAAAGTAAAGGTTGCCCTTGGTCATGCCAAGGCGGTCCGCCACATCCTGAACCGTGGTCTTTTTGTAGCCAAACAAGGCAAAGAGCTCTAGGGAGACACTGAACAGCTCCCGATACTTCATATCTTTTGGATTCATTTGATTCCCTCGGCATCGCTTCCTGAACTATTAAACGTTTTGTTCAATAGTTTAATAACCCAGAAGAATGACCGAGTCAACCCATAATTCCCCACCCCGGACCGTTTCCGTCCGTTCACCGATATGGCTGCAAACCGTACTTTTCAGTCAACCGCTTCCATTCGGGAGTTTCAGCCAGTTTTGAAACAAAGTAAAAGATGGCTGAGGACTCTTTTTCCAGTTTTTTGGTTACAAGGATGTGCCGACGATATTCAAACAACGGATTAGAGGAAAAGAAAATATCTTTTTCAAGCCCCAGATCTTTCACAAGGTACCGGATCAGCGATCCGGAACTGTATAGTGGACCCAGGTTTTAAGACAGCAGTTTAAGTTGTGCATAACGAATCCATCCGCCTAAGGTTTGAACAAAA
>JAEINR010000154.1 GCA_016342325.1 Desulfobacterium sp. | reverse complement strand
TTTGCCGTGGTGGCCAATGAGATTAAGGATCTGGCAAAACAAACGGCAGAGGCAACCCTGGAGATAAAGGAAAAGATTGGTGGCGTGCAGTTGTCCACGGATGAAACCGTCGCAGAGGTGGAAAAGATTTCAACCGTCATCGGGGGGGTCAATGAGATTGTTTCAACCATTGCGACGGCAGTGGAGGAGCAGTCGGTTACGACAAAAGAAATTGCAGACAATGTCTTGCAGGCCTCCCAGGGGATCCAGGACGTCAACAAAAACGTAGCTGAAAGCTCAGGCGTTTCCGGAGAGATAGCAGAGGATATTACCGGGGTAAATCTGGCGGCCAACGAGATATCCGACAGCAGTTCAAAAGTGAATCTCAGCGCTGAAGCGTTATCTGAACTGGCGGTAAAGTTAAAGGAAATGGTGGGAAAATTTAAGATTTAAAACAATATTCAATTTTTCCACAATCCTGGACCAATGCTGATTGCTTACATTTCGGTACATTGGGATATAATGCGTTTATCAAAATCAGGCAAGCTCATGGGACGCCCTTCTCAGGAGATCTCCGATGGCAAGCCGGTTGGGGCACTCAAGTTCCGCAATGGAATAATCGGCCCCGGCAATCCCCTGGCGGATCCCGATGGGCAACCGGTGATAGCACGACCGGGCCTTTTCATAATCGTTGTAGGAGTGGTAGTACATGAGGTATCTCATCACCTTGGCAATGGGAATATGGTTGGGGGCCACGGATTCGCAAATCCCCGCACACCCGGAACAATAACAGGACAAGGTCTCGTTGGCATAGGTTTTAAGCAGTGCCATGTCCCCGGAGGAGAGGGCTGTCCTGTCCATGGCAGCCGCAGCATTGGCCATAAGTATAGTGGTATTGGGCATCATGGAAAATGTGCTTGAAATCAGGGGATTCTCCCAGATCGCCTTGAGTTTTGCCTGGTGCAGGGTAAACCCCTTTGCCATGAACCGATGGGCAAGGGCAAGGGAGGTATCCGTCTCCACCCCCACCGTTGCCGTGGGATGGGCCATGGCTGCCTGGGATTTTATCGCCACAAGCCCGATGCCGGCCTTTGCGCAGCTCTTGACCGCCTGTTCCATGGCGTTCCTGTGCATGAGCCGGTAATTGTATGTGGTGACAATGCCGTCGATCCAGCCCAGTTTTGCCGCCCCTGCCAGGCACTGCTCCATGTTTGAATGGGTGGTGAACCCGAAATACCGTATTTTCCCCCCACGCTTCAGGCGCTCTGCAACCTTCCGTATCTGGTCATCCAGGCACTCGATCCGGTCCACGGCATGGATAACAAAGAGATCAATATAGGATGTGCCAATGGTCTCAAGGGTTTTGTCCAGATCCCGGACCATGGTTTCAGGATCCTTTGACTTGGTTTTTGACAAAAGAAACACCTTTTCCCTGGCCCCTGGATGATTTTTAAAATAAAGACCGTATCCCTTCGAACTTGCTGGTGGTTTCCCAGAAGTTAATCCCAAGTTTTGCTGCCTGCTCGATGAGGGAGATATTCATGGCCGTATCAAAATACCCCCCAAGCCCCAGCATCGAGACCTTCACCCCGGTTTTTCCAAAGGCACGGGTCCGAACCCTGGGATAACCGCCTCCACCGTGGGCAGAGGGTGTACCCGCATTTGCCACCGTGGCCGTGAGCAACGATCCTGCCCCTGCAGCCCCTGCGGTCCTTAAAAACTCCCTCCGAGAATAGCTTTTTTCCATGTTCTCCATTTTTACTCCTTTTCTTTTCCTATATCAGATAAAAGACCGGAAAGCAGATGATGGAAAGCTATCTTATTAATATTTTGGCGTCCAACGAAATATTTTGATATCAGTAATCGATAAAAACGATTACTCCTTTTCATCGACAAATTCAAGTATATCCCCTGGCTGGCAGTCCAATGCACTACAGATTGCATCCAGGGTGGTAAATCGGATCGCCTTGGCTCGCCCTGATTTCAGTACGGATAGATTCTGCTCCGTGATACCAATGATCTCAGCTAATTTTTTGGACTTTAACTTGCGTTTGGCTAACATCACATCCAGATTGACAATTATGGTCATATTTTACACCGTCAGCTGATTTTCATCTTTTATTTTACGTCCCTCGTCCATCACCATACTGATGAGCATAATGATACAGGCAACCACCATCAGTTTGACATGATCACTACCAATACCGATTGCCAGGATCTTCTCCCCGGGCGGATTATTGATTGTCTTTGCAAGTATCAAAAACGTTTCGTTGACAACGTCCGTGAGCACCCCCCATACCGCCAGTTTACCCAGCACTTTGAACTGCTTTACGTTTTCTGCCTGAAAATAAATCCCCTTCTCATAGAAGGAAAAAAGCGCCTTCAGGCTGTTTAGGGTAAACAGTATCACTATAATGGCTGGAATACCGCCCGCAAAGGCAATCAAACGGCTGTTGGCCGCAAGAGATGCCGGAGCGCCACACTCAAAACCACCGGCCTGCATCATTGGAGACAGGTGGTTATAGAACAACCAGTAGAGTATCGGGATGGCAGGGAAGAGATAAAGACCGACGTGGAACAAATTACGAAGCTTCCGGCTCATGTTTCTGATTTTCAGTTCATTTTCTTTGTTTTTTTTCATGGCATTTCCTTTGGTTGTTGAAATCGTTAATGATCTTTTTTCATGAATAAATTATCGCTAAACGATAACAATCTATAAAATAGTTCAAAGACAAATGCAAGAAAAAAAAAGATCTCCACCGCCCGAAGGCCATGGAGATCTTTTGTTAGATGCTAGGCTGGGGATGCCGGCTTATCCCAGGATTTTTTTCAGGTCACCTTCTGCTGTGCCAATGGGTGTCAAATTGTAATTTTTCACGAGCACATCCAGGATGTTAGGCGTGATAAAGGCCGGCAGGGAGGGGCCCAAATGAATGTCCTTAATCCCCAGATGGAGCAGACTCAAGAGCACAGCAACTGCTTTTTGCTCATACCAGGAGATAATAAATGACAGGGGCAGGCCGTTGACATCCGTATCAAAGGCCTTGGTCAGGGCTACGGCAATCTGAACGGCGGAGTGGGAGTCATTGCACTGGCCCACATCCAAGAGCCTGGGGATGCCGTTGATCTCCCCCAGCTGATGCTTAAAGAATTTAAATTTTCCGCAGGCCAGGGTTAAAATAATACTGTTATCCGGTGCTTTCTCAACAAACTCCGTATAATAGTTTCTGGATTTTTTAACACCGTCACAGCCACCCACCAGAAAGAAATGACCGATGGAGCCGTCTTTTACGCCGGCCACAATCTTGTCTGCCACGCCCAGTACTGCAGTATGGCCAAATCCCACCAGCACTTCCATGTCCGGTTGATCCTGGGGATAACCGGGAAGTTCAAGGGCCTGGTCAATAAGGGGTTGCAGGTTCTTTTTGCTCAGATGGGTAACGCCGGGCCAACCGACCGTACCCGTGGTGAAGATATTTCGCTTATAGGTCTGCTTGGGCTTCTGGATGCAGTTGGAGGTCATGAGAATGGCGCCGGGAAACTTATCAAACTCTTTCCTCTGGTGCTGCCAGGCGGTTCCGTAATGACCGTAGAAATGGGAGAAGCGCGCTTTGAGATTGGGATAACCGTGGGCGGGGAGCATCTCACCATGGGTATAAACGGTGATCCCCTTGCCTTGGCTTGCCTTGAGAACGGCTTCCAAATCAATGAGGTCATGGCCCGACACCAGGATGGCCTTGCCTTTTTTGGCTCCCAGGGGCACAGGCGTTGGAACAGGGTCACCATAGGCGCCGGAGTTGCCCAGGCTGAGCAGTTCCATGGCCCTCAGGTTTTTCTCTCCACATTCCAGAACAAGGGCGAGGAGTTCATCGGCACCCAGGCTCTTGTTTTCCAGGGCAGCCAAAGCCCTGTGGACATATTCGTAATTGCCCTCATCTTCCTGGTCATGTTCTGCAGCATGGTCGGTATAGGCTGCCATGCCCTTGATACCGAAAAGAAGCAGATGCTGGAGGGAACGGATATCCGGATTCACATCCGGGTCGGAAAAGAGCCCATAGGCTTTTGCCTGCTTAACCATGCCGTCAAGGGTGGGTTTCAATTTCAGGGTGACGGCATCACTGCTGGTATCAACCGTTCCGCCTGCGGCTTTGACTTTTTGTATCATCCTGTCCCGCAGACCCACGGACTGGAAAAGCAGGTCTTCAAACCGGTAAGGATCAAATTCCACATTGGTCAGGGTGGAGAACATGGCCATACAGGTAAACCGATTGACCTCAACATCTGAGATATTGACCTTGCGACCGGCCATTGCTGCAATGGAGAGCCCTTTAAGGGTGTGGATAAGAAGATCCTGGAGGGCTGCGATCTCAGGTGTTTTGCCGCAAACACCGATCCGGGTACACCCTCTGCCGCCCATGGTCTGCTCACATTGGTAGCAGAACATCTTATTTTTGTTTGCATCTTTTGCAGACACCTTTTTAGATGCCAGGAGGGAGGGAATCAGGGCCGTCCCAGTGACAGCCAAGGTACTTTTTTTCAAAAAACTACGGCGTGAGATATCTTTTTTCTTCATGGTCTCTCCTTATCTGCGGGTTGAGTTTGTATCACATTGTAGGATAGCATAGACAAATTGGCTACCGGGTTCCTTGATGTAGATCAAGAAAAAGAAAAAAACTTTTTTGATCCCCTTCCTCTCCCACATAAAATTGACAATGATTTGTATTTTTAGTCACTTTGCTGATATGAATAAACGGTGATCACCGACGTGGCGTACAAAAAACACAGGAGTGTAAGGATATCTATCATTTCCGACAAAGGTATGACATTTTGAATAACGATCAAAACAACACACTGCAAACCTTGATTCCATTCAGAAACAGAATCCTCAAAGACCTGATGATCCGCTCCCGGATGGGAATTACAATCTATATCATGCTGTGGAGCATCATTATATTCTCCACCGGTCTTTACAGGGTCAAGCCGCTTTTTTCATGGTCCGTCCTGGCACTGTTCTTTTTGATCAGCCTTCTGCGGCTCATACAGCAGCCCTATTATCTGAGATCATCAGCCAGGCATCACCGGTTCCACTTTATTTGTCTGATCATCAATATTCTGCTGCCTGCAATCATATGGAGCGCCCTGTTCGCACTCTCCATGTTTAAACCCATCCACAGCGAATTCAAGGTTTTGATGCTGCTGACCACCACCGGCTTATGTTCCGGCGGTACCAGTTCATACCTCCCTGACAAGCGCCTGGCTTTGACCTTCCTTGCCATCATGCTGCTGCCGACGGCCACCCTGCTCATCTTTTTCAATAGAGGGGAACTTCCCACCCTGCTTATCACGTTGTGCTATTTTTCTTACATGGTGCTGGTCACACTCAAAGGATCCAATGAGTACCAGTATGCGCTTATGAACGAGGCCAAATTAGAAGAGAAAAGCAACGAACTCAAACGGATCAGCGAAACGGACGGTCTGACCGGTGCCTACAACCGGCGCTATTTTAACAGGATTTTCGATATTGAATGGAAACGGTCCTCCCGGGATGGGTATCCCCTGACTTTAATCATCATCGATCTTGATCACTTTAAAAAGGTCAACGACACCTATGGTCACCAGGCCGGCGACGAAGTCCTGAAAACGGTGACCCTGGAATTCAAAAAGGCCTTCAAACGGTGTACGGATGTGGTGGTCAGGTACGGTGGTGAAGAGTTTGCCATTTTACTTCCCGGAATCGATTCTCAAACTGCGTTGGCGCGGTCAGAATCCCTTCGCCGGAAAATTGAGTCCATGCACGTGACCTATGAGGGGCTTACAATCCGGACCACCATCAGCGCCGGCATCGCCTCCTGTATCCCCTCCCATTCCCAACCCAGCGAAATCCTTCTTACGGAAGCTGACAAGGCACTTTATAAAGCCAAAAATATGGGACGGAATCAGACCCAGACCATGGTCATAACGTAAACACGGGGGCCCGCCCTTCCCCCCAATTCAGCACCGTTTGGCATATCACGGCTTGACAAGCAGCAACTTCCGATCTATGGATAAAAAGCGGCGCCCTATCTATCCTAGGGCTTTGAAAACCATACAGGTGTTGCAACACAACCGATGGCTTTTTTTTACGGCACCATTTTAAAAAGGAAACCTCTTATTTTTAATCCTGTCAAATTCTACAAAATCACCCTATAGGCATTCCTGGGAGCCGAAACGGTCAAACGAGGATCCAACCACCTGAGAACCAGACGCTGTGTGCTTCCCTTGCTTGCAACACTCTGTCTGATCCTTCCCCAAACATCCCCGAACACCTGTGAAGCCGCCAAGGAACCTTTGACGGTAAAGGTCGGGCTATATAGAAATAAACCCAAAATATTTATTAACAGCAGTGGAAAGGTCTCGGGATTCTGGCCTGAACTTATTGAATATATAGCGGGCCAGGAGAACTGGAAATTAGAATATGTTCAGGGCACCTGGACCGAAGGGCTGGACCGTTTGAAAAACCGGACCATAGATATACTGCCCGATGTCGCCGATACCGTAGAACGCGGCATGGTCTATGATTTTTCGGAAGCACCGGTTCTTTTGAGCTGGTCAAGACTCTATGTAAATAAAGCGAATAACGAGATTGCATCCATAAGAGATCTGAACAACAAAACAATTGCCGTTGCAAAAAGAAGTGTCAATTTCGAGGGGGCCGGCGGGATAAAAGAGATCGTCAGTAAGTTTGATTTAGAATGCACTTTCCTGGAGGTTGAAAATTATACTAACATTTTCAAAGCCCTGGAAAAAGACACTGCCCATGCCGGGGTAATAAGCCGAAACTTCGGGGATAAGAACGAAGATCAGTTTGCGGTAAAAAAGACAACGGTGATTTTTCAGCCCATGGACCTTAAGTTCGCCTTTCCGAAAAATGCCCCGAACCCCCAGATTGCAGAAAGAATCAACGGACACATAAAGACGCTTAAGAATGACAACAATTCAATTTATTACCGGTTGCTCGGCAAATATTTTGAAGCCGAAATAGCTGAAAAAACAGTGGAAGTGTTCCCCAGCTGGGCTAAACTCATATTAGAGTTCGTTCTGATTTTACTTCTTATTTTCATTTCTGGACTGATCACCTCACGGATTGAGGTAAAAAGAAAAACAAAAGAATTATGGGCCAAAAACCAGGAGTTGCAGGAAAGCGAGGAGCTTTTTTCCCAGTTTATGGATTATCTGCCTTTGATGGTCTTTATCAAGGATGAAAACAGTACCACCCTGTATGTTAACCGGTGCACCAATGCGCTTCTCGGCGCAAAAGGCTGGGTAGAAAAGTCCATTCATGACCTTTGGCCAAAAAAGATCGCCGAAGCGATGATTGCAAATGACAGGGAAGTTCTTTCAACCGGTTACAAAAATATTTTCCAAGAAATCCCCGATAAAAACAATGACATGCGTTGCTATAATACGCAAAAGTTCAGGATCAATCGTCCCGGAAAACCGCCTCTGCTGGGAGGGATTTCCATGGATATTACTGATCTTGAAAATGCACGCAAAGAACTGCAGATGACAAACAAACGCTTTCAGATAATCATGGATAGCCTCGATTCCCTTGTCTATATTGCTGATATGGACACCTATGAGCTGTTATTTTTAAACAAGTATGGACGGGACCTCTGGGGAGATATCATCGGGAAAACCTGCTGGAAAACCATTCAGTCCGATATGACCGGGCCGTGTGAGTTTTGCACCAATGACAAGTTGGTAGACGCTGATGGAAATCCAACCGGTGTTCATGTGTGGGAATTTAAAAATACGATTACGAATCGGTGGTATGAATGCAGGGATCAGGCGATTCAATGGACAGATGGCCGATTGGTACGGCTGGAGATCGCCACCGACATAACCGAGAGGAAACGCTCCCGGGAGATGATGATTCAGTCTGAAAAGATGCTCTCCGTTGGTGGCCTGGCCGCAGGCATGGCCCATGAGATCAACAACCCCCTGGCGGGTATGATGCAGAATGCCCAGGTTCTCCTGAACCGGTTTTCCCAGACCTTCCCGGCGGATGAAAAAGCCGCCATTGAAGTCGGCACAACATTGACGGCCATTAAGGAGTTCATGGAGAAGCGGAATGTTGTTCAAATCCTTCAATCGATCCATGGTGCAGGCAATCAGGCGGCAAAGATTGTCGAAAACATGCTCAGTTTTGCACGAAAAAGTGATTCAAACCGGCAGAAACAAAACATCTGTGAAATCATGGATAACACCATTGATCTTGCCCGGAATGATTATGATCTGAAAAAGAAATATGATTTCAGAGATTTCCAGATCATAAAGGAATATGAACCTGATCTTCCCCTTGTCTCCTGCGAGGGCAGCAAGATTCAGCAGGTCATCTTCAACATTCTGAAAAATGCCACCGAAGCCATGGCCGACGATAAACAGACAGATAAGAAACCCAGGCTGATTCTCCGTTTAAAAAAAAATGAACACCAGATTCACATGGAGATCGAGGACAATGGTCCGGGCATGGATAACGAGACCAGCAAGCGCATCTTTGAACCGTTTTTCACCACCAAAACCATTAATAAGGGTACCGGCCTGGGTCTTTCCCTATCCTATTTTATTATCGTGGAAGACCACGGCGGTGAAATGGATATTGAATCAACCCCGGGAAAAGGAACAAAATTCATCATCAGACTCCCCATTTAGGGATATCCCAGCCATGGCTTTAAAATCGATTCACGGTTTTTACTCAACTTATTTTAAGAACACACAACAAACCTTGACGCCGTTCAAAAACAGAATCCTCAGCGACCTGATGATCCGCTCCAGGTCAGGCATTACAATCTATCTCATCCTGTGGGGTCTCATTATATTTCCCACCGGTCTTTACAGGATCAAGCCGTTTTTATCATGGTCTGTCCTGACAATATTTTTTTGGATCAGCCTTCTGCGAATCAAACAGCAGATCGATTATCGAAAATCAACACCCCTCCGTCACGGATTCCTTTTCAGGTTTCTGGTCTTCACGGTTCTGATCCAGGCAAGCCTATGGAGCGCCCTGTTTACATGCGCCATGTTAAACCCCAGCAACACGGAGTTCAAACTTTTGATGCTGCTGACCACCGCCGGCTTATGTTCCGGCGGCATCAGTTCATACATCCCTGACAAGCGTCTGGCATTAACCTACATTGCCATCCTGCTGCTGCCCGCGGTAACGTTTCTCAGCATTTTCAAAAGAGATGAACTGCCGACCCTGCTCATCCTTTTCACCTATTTTTCATACATGGTGCTGGTCATCATCAAGGGATTCAATGAGTACCGGCAGGCGCTCTTAAACGAAGCTAAACTGGAAGAAAAAAGCAACGAACTCGAACGGCTCAGCGTAACCGACGGTCTGACCGGTGCCTACAACCGGCGCTATTTCAACAAGATTTTCGATCTTGAATGGAAACGGGCCTCCCGGGAAGGCAGTCCCCTGTCATTAATAATCATTGATATGGATCACTTTAAAAAAGTCAACGACACCTATGGCCACCTGGCTGGCGACGAAGTCCTGAAGGCGGTAACCCAAGAATTCCAAAGCACCTTCAAACGGTGTACGGATGTGGTGGTCAGATACGGTGGTGAGGAGTTTGCCATTTTACTTCCCGGAACCGATT
>JAEINR010000153.1 GCA_016342325.1 Desulfobacterium sp. | reverse complement strand
CCACATGATAAAGTATTGCATTGTTGTGATGGTAACCGATTGATATTATTACATCCAACTACTATTTGTGATCATAGGAAATTAAATTTTATGGGGATTGAAAATGCCCCCGGAGCAATTCAGCAATTTCAAATTCAATACGGACTCAGCCCCGATGGGAAAATTGGCCCAAAGACCCTTTATAAGCTCAATGAATCCGTACTAAACCTGTTGAGACGTCAGTCTGGGCAAAAGTGGGCTGAATACAAGATCAGGGCCTATGCCTTCAATGTTGATGAACCCCTCATGTTAAAAGCAACGGATCTGATGCAGCGGAATGGGATATCAATGTATTCAATTCCCCTTCTGAGTCAACGACCATCCTGGTTGGCTCAGGAATCAACAATTTTTTATTATACAGAAGAATCACGAGGCAAAGCAGAAGAGATCGCCCTTGTTTTAGAAAAAGAATTGTCGATGGAATTTGATGTCAAACTTGGCAGTGGGTTAGGGGTTCAACCTGGAGAAAAAACAATCACATTTTTTGTTCACATCATAAACTCAAATTGAGTCCCATTGAGGCGCCAGGTCAGTGGTCGTTAACTTAACCTGGACCAGCCAGAACCAAAAAAATCATTACCCCATGACCCCAAATTACAGGGCCTGGGAGATGGTCTTGCGCACTTGGGCAATGGTCTCGTCCAGGTTTTTGCCACTGCCATCAACACCGCCCACGGAAACCTCGGGATGGATAACGATCTCCACCTCCCCAGGACAGAGATCCAGGGAATCCGAGGGCAGGATCTGCCGGGAATTCCTGATGGTGATGGGAAGGATGGGCAGCCCCGCATCCATGGCAAACCGGAAGGCGCCCTTTTTAAAGGGCAGCAACCTTCCGTTCCGGCTCCGTGTGCCCTCGGGGAAAAAGAGGACCGCGGATTTTTTGGTGAGCCTGGCCTTTGCCGCTGCCATGGATTTAATGGCGGCCGCGCTGTCGGACCGATCAATGTAGATACAGCCGAGGCTCTGGCAGGCGGGTCCGAACACCGGCACCTTTTTCAGCTCCTTTTTCATCACCCACTTGATCTTGAGGCCGAGCCAGCCGTGGACCACGGGAATATCCACCATGCTCTGGTGGTTTGCCACCACCACATAGGTCTTTTCCCGGGCGCAGTTGCATCTGCCCCGGATTTTCACCCGGATGGGTGTCACCACACAAGCGAGCCTTGCCCATGACACGGCAACCCTGTCCCCTGCATCGGCGCCAAAGAGAATCACCGCGACAATACAGACCACCCCGTGGAACAGGGTGGAGATCACCATAAAGGGAAAGACAAAAAACCATTTATAGGGCTGATACACTTTCTTTAAAATATCGTCCACAACACCGACTGCTCCTTTTTACACGCTATCAGGGGTCAGGCTCCATTAGGAATCAGGCTTAGCTTATTGTGACTAAACTCAAAGGAATGAGCAATTACACCAATAAGCTAAACCTGACCCAATCTGTTATTCTTCGCCGACAGGTTTGATACCGAGAACGGCATCTATCTTGGAAACAAGCTCGCCCCCCTGGTAGGAGGCAAGGAAAAACGAATCGCTGCTCCCGGAGGAAACACCGGGATAGTCTTCATTCTCTTCCTTGTCATAGAGGGAGAGGGTCTCTTTTTTGCCATCATCCGCCACCAGGGAGAACAGGGCCTTGTCACCCCCCTTGGCCGTGGCTTCACCGGCATAGGATGAGCACTCCAGATCCGCCAGGGCCGAAACAAGGGCGTCGACGCTGTCAGGGTCAACAGCCTTACCGTCCCCGGCTTTCCATGCGGCCGGCCCTTCCTGACCCTCTTCTTTCTCACGCACGAGTTCCCGCTTGATATCCCCTTTTTCCACAACCAGGGAGGTCAGGGTTTTTCGGTCAAGGCTGAACACCTTCTTGGACCTGAACGCTTCCACATCCTTGTCAAAAGAACGCCGGAAGTTTCCCGGAGCATGGAAGACCTCGTTCTTGCCGTCAAGCTTGACAAAGGTGTGTTTATAGGTGGGAGCGACCTTACCCACCGCAAAGGTTCGCAGGGTTTGGGAGCCTTTTTTCGCCGTGACCTTGACGGCATTTTCAGGGTCAAGGTCATACCGTTTCAAGTCCCGGCTCTGGGAAACCAGGGCCGTGACCTGGAAATCTTCAATCACGTCCAGAAGCTCTTTCAGGGTGTCGCCGTCAACCGGGTAGTGGTTGTCCGACACCGTCCACCCCTCCCCTTTTTTTTCCAGGGCGACAACGACCTTGTTCTTTTCGATATCAAGGGCAGTGATGGACTCCACCGCAACCTTTGAAAATGTGGGAAGCGCGTAATTGGTCTTCTCCTCGGAGTGGAACACGAGGTAGCAGGATAGGGCGACAATCACACCCCCCAGGATGAGGTACTCCTTTTTCATGGTCATTACTCCTTTTTATCCGTTACAAACAAACCCTTGATCCGGCGTTTTCTTGCACTTCGCCTGACCCAGATGCCAAACCCGAACACAATGACAAGCACCGGAAGGCCGCCGATATTGACGACCTTGATGACGCTACGCATGAGGGGGGTTGTCTCGTCCAGGGGATTGAGGCTCTGCTTTTTGCTTCGCATGGCTGCAATCTCGTTCTGGTCGTTGAGATGATCGATGATGTTCAGCACAAAGGTGGCGTTGGTGGTCCGCCCTTCGCTGTCGAGCATGTTATCCTGGAGCATGGAGAAACAGGCCATGACAAAGATCTTGCCGGGCTTGCCCGTGGTCAGCATGGTGTTGGAGGCCTGGAATTTGGAAAGATCCGGGGATGTTTCCTCCTCCCCGTTGGTGTCCGTTTCCGCCACCGCCACCGCTTTCTGGGGAATGGGTTTTCCTGTAAAATAGCTTGGGAAGCGCCCCTCCAGCATGTAGGCAAGCCCGAAGGACGCCTGTTCATCATCAGCCGGAGGCTTGATAAACATGGGGTTGAGGTTGATGTTCTTCTTCATCTCCCAGGCCTTTTTAGAGGAGGAAAAGAGCTTTGTGGCCTTGATGCCGGCCTTGCCGAGTTTCTCCTGGTCAACGGTCAGGGGCGATATTTTCATGGCCACCAGCCCCTTGATGTTCTTCATGTAGCCCGGTGTGTTGTCGATGTTGGCCCCGTCGATCATGGGGGCGAAATAGATATTCTGCTCCCCCCCGCCCTTTCTTGGGTCCATCATCTGCTTGTAACACGCCTCGTCCATGACATAGGAGGAACCCATGCTCACCCCATAGTGCTCCACAAGCTTGGAAAGGCCCGTGTCAATGGGGGTGTAAACCGGACCGCCGCCCATGAATCCCGCGGATTGCCCGGGCATGGTCTCGTTGAATGCCTCGGGCAAAATGGCAAGGTTGGTGCCCCGCATCAATGCCTGGTCGATCTGGAACAGCTCGTAATCGGAGAACTCCTCCAGGGGCCGGGCAATGATCAAAGAATTGAGATCCTCGGGGATCCCCTCCTCCTTCAGGTTCACCTGTTTGACGGAATAGCGCTGGGAAATGAGCTGATTAAAAACGTTCATGGTGCTGCGTTGCTGTTGCTGCTGACCCATCATGCCCATGCCGGGCGCGGTAAGGATCGGGGTGCCATGGTCGCCCAGGTAGCCGATGGCCTGGTTGATGCCGATCATGCTCTCCATGGTATCGGCAAGAAGATCCTCCAGCTGGGCGGGTTCAACCATCTGGTAGGTGGTGCCGATGATGGGCAGGTTGACGCTTGAGATCAACGGAATCTCCACCCGTTTTTCGCCATACTCCATGACAAGGCCTGCACCGCCCATGCCGGCACTGATATTCTCCCGGACAAGATCGGGCCATTTCAGGACCATGATCTGATACTCTTCGGCAATGGCGTCGAGGTTGTTCTCCTTGGTGGGATCCACATACTTGAAATCGATGGTGTCAAGGCTCTTGGCATTGAGGTGCTCAACCATGCGGGTGATCCCGGAAGGCAGGGCGTCTAACCCGTCAAGGCCCATGAACGGCGCCACTGCAGAAAGGGACGAGCTCAGGTACATCCGGATCTTTACCTTTTCCTTGAGGCTCAACAGGGTGCTTACCTTGTTGTTCAGCTTTTGGATGGCGGTGGTCAGCTTGTACTCAAGACCGTCCGTGGCTGTGATGGCCGGAATCTTCTCCACCATGTCCCCGTGGATGATCACAAGGCCCATGTAGGCCTGCTGGAATTTCACCTCGTCATTCTCGATGATCCGTATCTGAACAGGTGAGATACCGTAATCCTCGGCCTGTTTCCGGTTGTGGTCGGCCTCGTCCGTCAGCCCCGCCTCCTTGGCCGTGACATCGTAGAACATATAGTTAAAATACTGTCCCCCGGCCCTTCCGTACTCGTCCATGAGATCGTGGAGGTACCGCTCGGTATTGTTGTGGGGGGCCGGCATGTTCTTGGTAAAAAAGACCTTGATGGTCAAGGGTTCGGACAGGGTGGACACCACGGTCCGGCTGGCCTCGGAAAGGGAATAGATCCTGCTTTGTGTCAGGTCGAGCCGGAAAAAGAGGGTCACCCCTGCGACATTGACCAGCACGATCACCACGAGATAGATCAAAAACTTGAAATACGCTTGTTTCTGTTTTTTCATGCCCAGTTTCACTCCTTAATTCTTTTCCTGCATCACAAGATAGGTTCCAAACAATCCCAGGACCATAACGCTCAGGAAGTAGAGAAGGTCCCTTGAATCAATCACGCCCTTGGCAATGCTCTGGAAATGAAAATCCGCCCCAAGATAGCCCACCAAACCGGCAACGCTGCCCGGAAAGAAGAAGAGCATCTTGTCGAGGATGGTCAGGGTAAAACACATGGAGGCCCCCAGGATAAAGGCGACAATCTGGTTCCGGGTAAAGGACGAGGCAAAGATCCCAAGGGAGCAATAGGCGCCCCCGAGAAGAAGGGCCCCGAGATACCCGCCAACCACCGGCCCCAGGTCAATCTCCCCCACCAGGGAAATACAGAGGGGGTAAAACAGGGTGGGCAACAGCATTGCAGCAGTAAAGCCGAGGGCGGCCAGGAACTTGCCCACGGCAATGTCGGCAAAGGTGACCGGCATGGTCAGCAGGGTCTCGTAGGAGCCCACGTTCATCTCTTCGGAAAAGAGCCGCATGGTCACGGCCGGGATCACAAAGGAGAAGATCAGGGGCAGCAGGGAGAAAAAGCCCCGCATGTCGGCCCGGTCAAATATGAAAAAGGTGGAAAAGAAAAACCAGCCCGTGATTACGAGAAAGAGTGAAATCACGATATAGGCGATGGGAGAGATAAAGTAATCCTTGAATTCCTTGGTTGCAATATGGATGGTCTGTATCATGGTTTAGTTCCCCCTTGTGAGTTCCTGGAAGATGGTCTCCAGGGATCGGTTCTCATGGGTCAGTTCCGTAATGATCCAGTCCTGGGGCTTAACGGCAAGATAGATCTCTTTTCCGGGATCCGACCCATCTGTCCCGTGGATCTCAAACCGTAAGTCTCCGGGAACCTTAGCCTCCATGGGCACCACGCGATCGACCCCCGGGACCGCCCCGATCAGGGCCAGAGCCTTGTCCGGATCAGCGTTGGAGAGGGAAAGCAAGGTGCACCCGCCCTTGCCGTTACCGTTCTTCAAGTTCCGGGTGGTGTCGTCGGCCACAACCCTGCCCCTGTTGACGATGACGATCCTGTCGCAGGTCGCCTCGGCCTCGCTCAATATGTGGGTGGAAAAGATGATGGTCTTTTCTTTTCCGATTCTTCTGATGATGGACCGGATCTCGGCGATCTGGTTGGGATCAAGGCCCGAAGTGGGCTCGTCAAGCACCAGGATCTCCGGGTCTGTCATCAATGCGTGGGCAAGTCCCACCCGTTGCTTCAACCCCTTGGAGAGCTCATCCACGGACTTGTGCATGATATCGCCAAGCCCGCAAAGCTCTGACAGCTCCCTGAGCCGCTCAAGACGTCTCTCCTTGCCGATCCCCTTGACCTTTGCCACATACTCCAGGTAGTCAAATACCAGCATGTTGTGGTAAAGGGGGGCCGATTCCGGAAGGTATCCCATGATTTTCTTGATGCCGAGGGTATCCTCGGGCATGGAGAAGTCCTTGACATTGATGGTTCCCGAGGTGGGTCTGAAGAAACCGGTGAGCATCCTCAGGGTGGTGGTTTTTCCGGCACCGTTCGGCCCCAAAAGCCCCAGGATCTCGCCCTTGTTGATGGTAAGGCTCAACCCGTCCACGGCGCAAAAGTCATTGTAGTACTTGGTCAGATTCTCGACCTGTATCACAACTGCCTCCTTGTTTTTTTTGTTATGAATCCTCTGTTATTTTTATTGCCCCCGCAGGGTCAATACTCTTCGATGATACTGCTCTTTTCGATAAAGGAGGCAAGCTCCTTCTTGGTCCTGAGGCAGGCGGTCAAGGCCCGCTCCAGATTGCGGCAGAAGGGGTCCTCCTCTCCCAGGGTCTCCCGGGATGTCTGCAGGATCTTCAAGCCCTCGTCCCAATGGGCCACCACCTCCTCAAACAGCTTTTTACGCTTTTCATGGCGCTTTTTTTCGGCAAGAATCACCGACTCCAGCCGCTTGATGGAGTACTCCACCAGGGCGTCCCTGGGGGTGCCATGGGTCTTGGAAATCATCTCCAGGGCCTCCAGGGTTCGCCGGCTCAACACATAGGTCTTCTGAACCCGGTCGATCTTTTTGAACTGCCGGATCCGAACGGTGCCAGCAATGTCTTCCAGGGCGCCGGCATCTTCAATGAGGTGGTCAAACAGGGATTTCTGCTTGATACCCAGATGAACCGCCACAAGGCTCAATGACTCGATGGCCCGCAAAGACAGCTTAAAGGTTGCTCTAACAGACTGGCGTCCCCTGAGATCCAGGGTTGCAGCAATGGGGTTTTCCATTTTTTTCTTTGTCATATCCCCCTCCTTTGGAAAGGAGGTTAGCATTATTATATATACTGCACTTCAAATAATAATAAGAATTAATTATTAAGCAAACTTTACACCAACCCAATGGGTGAAGCAATATTTTTTTTATTTTCAGATGCCGGGACATTGCTCCGATATTCTATTAAAAGGAGGTGACACGATGAAAATAATGGCGTCGACCCAGTCGTTTTTTACGTCCCGGCAGTATGAGCAGAAAAGAACGTCTGACAAAAAACTTGAGACATGGCAAGATCCCGTCTCTTCCCCCATTGCCAAGGCGCCTGTTGCCGTGGCCGAAACCCAGCCCCAGCCCCCGGAAATTGAAACCCTGTCCCCAGCGCTTGCCTCAATAAAACGGATACTCGAAAGCCTTACCGGTAAAAAAATCAAGATCTCAAATCTCCAGGAATTTAAACCCCACAAGCCCGCCCCGATCTTGGAGTCGGCTCTAATCTTGGAGACTGCTCCAGTCTTGGAGGCTGCTCCAGCCCTTGAAACGGCCCCGGAAAGACTGGGATGGGGCATGCGCTACACCGAGCTCAACACCTACCTTGAAGCGGAGACAACCCGGTTCAAAACCGTGGGAGCGGTCAAGACAGCCGACGGAAAGACCATCGACTTCACCCTGGAACTTGAGATGCAGCGCAAGTTCTATACTGAAGAGCGGTATCAGCTTCTGGCAGGCGATGCACTCCAGGATCCCCTGGTCATCAATTTCAACGGCAATGGTGCCGACCTCACCGATACCCGGTTCTCCTTTGATATCAACTCGGACGGAGAAGACGAAACCATCTCCTGGCTGGCCCAAGGCAACGGCTTTCTCGTGCTGGACAGAAACAAGGACGGCCGGGTTAATGATGGTTCAGAGCTTTTTGGCCCGGAAACAGGCCATGGTTTTTCCGAACTTGCCCGGCTTGACACGGACCGCAACGGCTGGATCGATGAAAATGATCCCGGATTTGACGACCTGTCGATCTGGTCCGGCCCCACCTGGGACACCTCCTTTCTAACGAGTCTCAAAGCGGCGGGGGTGGGCGCCATCTCCCTTTCAACGGCAGAGACAGCGTTCACCCTCAAGGATGAAGCCAACGTCACCAAAGGACAGATTCAAAGAACAGGGATCTACCTCAGTGAGAATGGATCCGTGGGTACTGTCCAGCAACTTGACCTTGTCGTGTAAACCACCCCCTGCCCCCCACCCGACCTGCTTGAAATCCAGCCAATCCTGGGATTTGTAACCTCCCCCGGGGCGCCATCCCATGGCGCCCCGCCAAGGAGATACCCCCCCGCAGATATCCATGGCAGTTCACCGCGCTTTAAAATCCATTACCAAAACACCACACTACAAAAAAAGTAATGAAAGAGTATTGACATAGAATTATTTATGCATATTATTGTTTCCAAGAGAGAGAAAAAAGGGCTGAGGCCCAAAACAACAATACATAAAGAGGAGAGAGTATGATGTTTGCAAACGTGAGGGATATGGACCGGATGTTCGGAAACATGGATCTGATTCAAGGCAGGATGGTCAGGCTTTTCAACGAGGTTAACAGATCCCGGGAGTGCGGCGGTTCGCCACGGGCGACGGCAGATAGCGCACCGAGGACAACCCTCTATGACAAGGGAGAATATTTTGAAGTCCTGGCTGAGATTCCCGGCTTTTCCAAGGCGGATCTCGACGTCAAGATCCAGGGCAAGACCCTTGAGATCAGGGGAACACGAAAACCCGATGCACCGGAAGGGTACGGCAGCCACCGGACTGAAAGGGGTACCAAAGCATTTTCACGGCGCTTTACCCTGCCAGGGGAAGTGGATGCAACCCGGGTTGAGGCCCTGCTGGAAAACGGATTCCTGACCCTGCGGTTGCCGAAATCAGAGGCGGCGAAGCCCAGGCAGATCACCATCAATTAGGACCCGGGGTAACAGACAAACAAACTGATTCATACGAACATATACGAAGATCATTAAAGAGGAGCTTTACAATGACAGAAAGAACCGAACTGACCAAAAATGACGAAACAACCCCTGAAACCACCCGCAGGCTTCCCAAGGTACGGCCGTTGGTGGATATCTACGAAAACGAAGACGAAATTTTACTCCATGCAGACATGCCCGGGGTGACCAAGGAAGAGATCTCCATCAACATCGACAACGGCAAGCTCCATCTCTCCGGCGTCAGGGGAATCAAAGCGGAGGGGGCCGCCAACTGGGTGGAATTCGGCAATGTAGAATATGTCAGGAGCTTTTCCGTGCCCCAGACCATTGATATCGAAAAGGTCAATGCCGAACTCAAGGACGGGGTACTGAAGCTCCACCTGCCGAAATCAGAGGCGGCAAAGCCGAGGCAGATCGAGATCAGAGCGGCTTGACAGTACCGTGGACGGCCCACGGTTTAATGGACACCGTGTTGGGGGCGGGAGATTTTCCCTGGGATCATCTCCCGCTTTTCGCCAACCCAAACAGGGTGAGGGACGGCCCTAAAGAACGATGTCGAAGCGCCCGCCCCCCGGGACGGCCCATGTTTCAAATCTTGCAACACCATTTTGTCACAGGTTCCAAAAATCAAAACCAGAAACCACCAGTTGCCACTCCCAGATAAGTGGCAACTGCTTGCAAAGGGGTCCTTGAAGTTCCAGGTCCTGAAAATCCGTTTGATCGGTTCTTTGATTGAACGGTGGGCTTAGGGTTTGCAATTGTCTTACGGGAACTCTTATGATATGTGTTAGATTATTGCACGCCCCTCTCCCTGGAATATTCGAATTGATTGATACAATTACCGAGAACAATAAGGTACTGATTTCTTAGGTTTTCATCGCTAATATTGGTAAATGTTCGGCTTAGTCATTCATGCTGTAAAATCTGATTGTTCTTCAAATCAAAAAACTACGGGACACGAAC
>JAEINR010000152.1 GCA_016342325.1 Desulfobacterium sp. | reverse complement strand
ATTAAAACCAGTGCCGACAATGCTGAGTTCCTCTATTGACAACTGTTTTACTTTGTTCCATAAGAGCCGCACCCTTGGTAATTTGACGGTATAGGCTCACCCTTAAGTGAGTTGATCCCCCGAGGTTATATAATCAAATTACCCCATCACATGGAGGTTGCATGACGAATCCGGACAAGTATGTCGTTATCACTGGTGGTTCAAAGGGATTGGGCTACGAATTTGCGAAATTGTATGCCAGGGAACAGTTTAATCTGATACTGGTTGCCAGGGACGAAAAGGAACTGACAAAGGCTGCCAAGGAACTTGAAGAAAACCACGGCATTCATTGTCACACCTTTGCATACGATCTGTCTGACATGGGTGAAATTGATAAATTTCATAAGGTCACAAAAGAAAAGAACCTTGAAGTTGCCATTTTAATCAATAATGCCGGGTTTGGATACTGGGGAAAATTTGATAAAATGGACCCTGCCATGCAGATTGAAATGCTCAACCTCAACATAACCGGTTTATCCCACCTGACACGACTCTTTGTCAATGACATGATAAAAAGCGGTTCTGGAAAAATACTCAATGTTTCGTCCATCGCCTCTTTCACCCCAACGCCGTTTTGCGCCACCTATGCCGCCTCAAAAACATATGTAAAATATTTCAGTCAGGCCCTGGATTATGAACTGAGAGATAAAAATATAAGCGTATCAACCCTGTGTTCACCTGATTTCCTATCAGGATTTCAAAAAAGAGCAGGGAATCCGAATTTAATCCCCAAGGGTCCCTATGTCGGAACTGCCGAGGGTGTTGCCAAAGTTGCTTTCAAGCAATTCATGAAAAATAAAAGAGTAATAACGCCGTATTCGCTTTTTGGATTAATAACCTGTTACCTTGAAAACCATGTCCCCATGCCCGATGGCATAAAGATCAACATTCGAAAATGGATTGTTGAGAAAGAGTATATGGCAAAATAGCTATTTCAACGAAATAGCTATTTTGCCATAACCGGTACGCCCGGTAATTCCTCATAGAATATGCATTCCGGGTGGAATCACCTGTTTCTCCCTGGGCGATGCCCAATTAATCCTTTGCCTTTTCCACGCACCTGACGGCAATGAAAAAAAACAGGATACCGATGGCAAGCAGCAGAAAATAAGAAAATATGCTTAGTGGCTCATTCAGACAGGCCGCCCGAATGATCTTGGACGCATGGGTCAGGGGCAACAGGTTCAGCACCGCTCCGGCCCAGGCCGGAAGACGGTCGATGGGAAAAAAGGTGCCCCCGAGAAACGCCATGGGGGTGATAATAAAGCTGTTGAGCATGGACTGGTCGGCATGGGATTTCACCACCATGGCAAGGGCCACGGCAAGGGAGGCAAACACAAAGCTGTTGAGCAGCAACGCAATAAAAAAGGCCAGGCCATAGTTAAGCCGTACGCCAAAAAGAAATCCCAGGGCCATGATCACCAGAATGGAGAGCATGGCCCGGGTCATACCGGCCAGAACCTCCCCCCCCACATAGGAGACCTTGCTGATGGGGGAAGCCTGGAACTCTTCGAAGATATGCCAGTAAAACCGAGCGATATTGATCTCACTTGCAATGGCAAAGGCCTGGGTCATGCTGCTCATGGCAATGAGGCCGGGAATGAGGAATTCCATGTAGGTGTGCCCTGCAATTTCAACCCCCTGTCCCACGGCATAGCTGAACGCTGTGAGATATAGAAACGGAGAGATGGACCAGGAAGGGATCTGGCGTGTGAGACGTCGTCTCAGGATGAGCATTTCCCGAACATAGATGGCAATAATTCCGTGTATCATTTTACTTTTTTCCCTGTTAAGTCTAAAAAGGCGTCTTCGAGATTCACCCGTCTCAAGGTAAACTGTTCCGATTTCAAGGTGTTGAACCGTTCGGCTTCATGCCTTGTCTTGAAATAGACCGTTTCCATGCCATCCTCCACCAGCCGGTCAATGGCCCAGGCGCCAAGATTTTCCATGAGCCGGTCGGGCGTGTCCAGGGCCACGATCCTGCCCTGGTCCAGGAAGGCCACCCTGTCGGCCAGAAATTCCGCCTCTTCAATGTAATGGGTGGTTAGAAAAATGGTGGTGCCGGTGGTCTGAATCTTTTTTATCAAGGCCCATATTTTCCTACGGATACCAGGGTCCAGCCCCACCGTCGGTTCGTCCAGAAACAGCACCTTGGGACCATGGAGCAATGCCCTTGCAACCATGAGCCGTCTTTTCATCCCCCCGGACAGGGTCTTGACCTGGCTTTTCTTCTTTTCCGACAGCTCCACATAATCAAGCAATGCATGGATTCTTGAGGAGATGTCAGCGGATTTCATCCTGTACAGCCATCCATGGATGATGAGGTTCTCCTGCACGGTCAGTTCCTGGTCAAGGTTTATGGCCTGGGGCACCAGCCCGTACTGCTGCTTTGCCTGGCAGACCTGCTTTTCAATGTTGAATCCGTTGATAGAGCAGGTACCGGAAGTTGCCTGGGTCAACCCCGTGAGAATCCGTATGGTGGTGGTCTTGCCAGCCCCGTTGGGCCCGAGATAGGCAAAGATCTCACCGGGTTTAACGTGAATATCAACCCCTGCAAGGGCCTCAACCTTTTTATAGTTCTTGATCAAGTTATTTACTTGTATCATGGTCATTTCAGTCCGGCTCAAACTACAGAGCTACACTGCCTTCTCCTTTCAGTTGTGATTACAAAACGCCTTGTCATGGGTTTCGAGCCCCTAACCTGGACAAACCAGCCCCCCTAAAATTTTCTGATGTTCTTGCCAAAATAACACGAAAACCAGAGCTAAGAAGCTAAAACCCAAAAAATCCACAGACTGAAACATCTCAATCTGTGGATTTCCCTTGTTATCCATTAGACCATTGGACAAGTTACCAATCCCTGCAACATATCCATTTACCAGGCAGGTCTTCTGACTTTCGGATCATTCTACTAACTGCGTCTTCCCGGTTATAAGCTGCCGGAGATGTAAAAGCCCTATATCCGGTAACTGTTTTCCCAGTGACATGATTGCAGACGTTCGTCCCCGAACACAGCGATGGGCTCGTTCCCGAATCAAACGGGATTCCCTATTAAGCTTGCGCACCTGATAAAACAACTCTTTTGCTACAAGATAAAGCTATGGATGTCAAGAACCTAAATCCACCACCTGTTTGAGCGTCTTGTGATTTCCCTAAAATCATGCCATGATACCTTCTTTTTTTGGGTACTGGTTGATCGTTTGAAAACCAAGCGTGTGAACAACGCAAAAAACAATGAATGGTAAATATATAGATGAAAAAAAAGAGCACATCCCTTACCCGGCATTATCGACAGCTTCCTCCTGTTTTAAAGGCCATGGTCCGGATCATGGCCATTGAGGTTCTTGAAATGAGGCAGGTGGTGGTACTCGCCTGCCTCAACGAACTGGGATTCAGGAATGACAAGGATAAGCACCTCAAGCCAAAAGACCTTCAGCCCCTGGTGGCACAACTTGAGGATATGGGCCTTCTCATCAAAACCCCGAAAGGGGTCACCTGCCCCGAATCCCTGAAGACAGAAGCGGTTCAGGATGCCGTGGTGGCAGACCAATTCCGGAAGATCGCGCCGATCCTTCTGGCGGAAGCCCGCCACCTAGAGCGGAACTATCAGGGCTACTATTTCAGGACGACCGACCAGCTTTACAGGGGCATTCAGCTGGCGGTGTATGGGAAGGGAATCCATGCTGAGCTGGATGAGATGTTTGATTCCGGATCCTTTTATTATGCCATGGGGACCGGGGAAGAGTCTCCGTTCCTGGTACTCTTCAACCGCCCGTTCCGCCCTGAGGTGTTTGACTGTGTTGATCCGGAAATAAGAATAAAAACCCTGAATCAGCTCCTGCAGGCGGCAGAAAGTAAGCTGGAACCGTCGGAAAAGGCCTTTGAGTTTGGCCTTACGCTGTTATCAAAAGACCCCGGTCTTGATGCCTTTGGCCCCCTGTCCGGGCTTTTGTTCAGGGGGGACCTCCAACGGCACCAGACCCTTGCAGGAAAGCTGCCCACCTCCCCTGCCCTTTCAAGCCAGATGGGATGGACCCGGATGATCTGCGGCGACAGTGACGGTTCCCTGGGCCATTTTAAGGAAGCCATTGCCGCCATCAAAAAGAGCACCCGCAAACGAAACGTCTTTATACCAGGATACGGGGGAGTGTTTTTCATGTTTGCCCTGCTGAAAAGCAACGCCAATGAGGACCACCGGGCGGCACTGGCCTATATGAATATTGCAGAAAAGCAACGCAACCCGCTTATGGCGCTCCTTGGGGCCATGAAACCCCTGTTTCTGGAAAAACTTGGACAGCGTGCCAAGACCCGGGACAACCTGGATCTCTACATTGGCAATAATCCGATTCTCTCCCTGTTCTGCATCCTGGTCATGGCATGGATCGATGAAAAAAGGGCAAAAGAGCATGTCAAAACCCTGGAAAGCATCCAAAAGAAAGCCGCTTTGTCCGGTCACCTGTGGATAGAAGCCGAGGCAAGCGCACTGCTGGCCAGGCTTGGCAAGAATATGAAAGCCAACAGGGAACGGTTCGAAAAAGGCCATAAAAAGTGCGGCACCCAAAGCCTTGCCACACTGGTTCAACCCACGCCCGTCTGGGAAAAGAACCTCAAAGCCCTGATTATGATGGGAGCGGCTGTCAGCCGGGAACCGGCATCAACCCAGGGGAACCAGCGGCTTATCTGGCTGTTACAGCACAACGAAATATATCATACCTGCCATATCACCCCCCGGCTCCAAAAGCGGTCAAAAGGCAACTCCTGGACAAAGGGAAGGGCCGTGGCCTTGAAAAACCTGTGCCGGAATTACCATTCCATGGCAGGACTGACCGATCAGGACAAACAGGTGGCAAGCACCATTGAGGAGGAGTCCTATTCCAGCGGCTACCGGTATTCATACCGTCAGGTCGAATACAGCTTTGACCAGGACAAGGCGTTACCCGCCCTGGCCGGCCATCCGTGCATTTTCCTTGAGGATGCCCTGGAAAGCCCTGTGGAACTTGCCCTGGGAAAACCGGAGGTGAGGTTTCGCCAGGACAAGGGAAAGATAAGAATCAGCCTGACCCCCATGCCAAACGGTCTGAACAACAGCGTTCTCGTGGTCCGGGAGACCCCTTCCCGATTTAAAGTGGTACGGTTTTCAGACGAGCATATGCAAATTGCCGAGGTCCTGGGAAAAAAGGGACTTAACCTGCCGGACCATGCCGAGCCCATGGCAGCCCAGGCAATTGCCTCCCTCTCCTCCATGGTGACGGTCAGCTCAGACCTTGCCGCCGGAGAAAACAAGGATGTCAGGGAAATCGCCGCAGATCCCACCCCCCATGCCCATGTGATGCCCTGCCTGGACGGGCTCAAGGTTGAATTTCAGGTCAGGCCCCTTACAGACAAAGGCTCCTATTTCAAGCCCGGCCGGGGGGGCATCAATGTGTTTGCCGAAGTCGATGGAGAGAAAGTCCGGGCCGTACGGGACCTTCCCCTGGAACAAGAGCGCTACCAGGCCGTGATTGAACAATGCCCCACCCTGGACCGCCGGGAAGAAAAGGGAGGACAGTGGCTGGTGGAAGACCCGGAAGAGTCCCTGGAGCTTCTGCTTGAGCTGAAAACCTACGAGGAAGATATGGTCATTGAATGGCCCCAGGGCGAAAAGGTCCGGGTCCGGTCCCAGGTCTTCTCCTTTGATGACTTCAAGATGAACGTCAAAAAAGACCGGGACTGGTTCAAGGCCACGGGCACATTGACCATCGACGAAAACCAGACCCTGGACCTGGCAAAGCTCATGAAGCTCCTCGACCAACCCTCTGGCCGGTTTATCGCCATGGATGACGGCACCTTCCTGGCCCTGACCTGCTCCCTGAAGGAGCGGCTCAAGGAGCTGAAGGCCTACTCCACCCCCCATGGCAAGGGCTTTAGGATCGCACCCCTGGCAACGCCTGCCATTGAAGAGCTCACCCAGAAGGCGGGCTCCCTGGCAAGCGACAAGGCCTGGAAAGCCCATTGCAAAAGGCTCAAAGAGGTTATCGAGCCCAAGGTGCCCGCAACCCTCAAGGCCAACCTCAGGGATTACCAGATAGACGGGTTCAACTGGCTGGCCCAGCTGATCCATTGGAACGTGGGGGCCTGCCTGGCCGATGACATGGGCCTTGGTAAAACCCTCCAGGCCCTTGCCGCCATTCTGCTCAATGCCGGCAACGGCCCGACCCTGGTGATTGCGCCCCTGTCGGTCATGGGCAACTGGCAGGAGGAATGCCATCGGTTTGCCCCGACCCTTACCCCCATTGTATTCGGGCCCGGCGACCGCCAGGAATGCCTGGACAACCTGGGACCCTTTGATCTGCTGATCTCAAGCTACGGCCTTCTCCAGGTGGAGGCGGACAAACTGGCCGGTGTGGAATGGCAGACCGTGGTGCTGGATGAGGCCCAGGCCATCAAAAACATGAAGACCAAACGGTCCCAGGCCGCCATGAAGCTCAATGCCCGGTTCAGGATGATCACCACGGGCACCCCGGTGGAGAATCGCCTGGAAGAGCTCTGGACCCTGTTTAATTTCCTCAACCCCGGCCTCCTTGGCACCCATCATCATTTCAAGGGGACCTTTGCCCTTCCCATTGAACGGGACCAGAACAAAGCCGCTTCCAAAAGATTGAGAAAACTGATCCGGCCCTTTATTTTGCGACGGACCAAAACCCATGTACTCAAGGAGCTACCGGGAAAGACGGAAGTCACCCTCCAGGTAGAGATGAGCCCTGAAGAAAGTGTTCTGTACGAGGCCCATCGTCTCAACGCCCTCAATAACATTGAATCAGCAGATGATAAGCCGGGCCAGAAACACCTGCGAATTCTGGCCGAGCTGACCCGATTAAGAAGACTGTGCTGCAACCCGGCCCTGGTGGTACCGGATACGGAGGTTGCAAGCTCCAAGCTCAGGGTGTTCGGTGATATGGTAACGGAATTGCTGGCCAACAACCATAAAGCCCTGGTTTTCAGCCAGTTTGTGGGCCACCTCGCCATCCTGCGAAAATACCTGGATGACAGAAACATCAGCTACCAGTACCTGGACGGCTCAACCCGGCTCAAGGATCGCCAGGAACGGATCAAAGCGTTTCAAAACGGCGAGGGGGATCTCTTTCTGATCAGTCTCAAGGCCGGCGGGTTCGGCCTGAACCTCACGGCGGCCGATTATGTCATCCACATGGATCCCTGGTGGAACCCGGCCGTGGAGGACCAGGCGTCCGACCGTGCCTACCGCATGGGCCAGACCCGGCCGGTGACCGTCTATCGCCTGGTGGTCAAAGGCTCCATCGAGGAGCAGATCATCAAGCTCCACAAGGAGAAACGGGATCTTGCAGAGAGCCTGCTCACCGGCAGCGATATGGCAGGCAAGATCTCAGCGGAAGACCTGCTCGGGCTCCTGCGCCAGGCAGAATAAAGCATCATCCCACGGGGGCGCGGTTTCGCGCCCCCAGTGCAGGCAGTGCTTAACTGGCCAGGCGCTGTTCAAGCGCTTATTATCCGGAATTATTATGTATGTTTTTGGTCTCATTGGCTTTACAGAATTTATTTTGCGCGGGATTTGATGGATAGTTTTTACAAATTTCCGGCCTTACGGCATATACTTCACAGGAGTAGTTCCTATCTGATTTATTTAAAAAGAAACAATAACCATTTTCTTTAATCTTTAAAAAAAATCCATCGGTATTGGGTCCTTTTGAATTTATGAAATCCCAAGGTGATAACCCCGTATAAACGGCTAAAGAATTAATTTCATAATTGGATAATTCAACAAAAGGAATATTCTTACAACACTCAGCACATCTCCTACATTCTCTGGATGAAATACGTTCCTCCGAACTTAAAAAAACACTTACATTTGAAATTTACATTTTGAATGATTTCTATCACAAAATGTAAATCCACTTATTCGTTTCGCCTAGGCGAACCCGTTATTTTATAGAAAGCAAAAAAGCCCCAATGAGATTAATCAAAGAGGCTTTCTCTAATATATTCACTTAAAATCCATTAAACCCATAAGAATCAAACGATTTTAAAGTTGTGTACGCTGTACGATACTATACTACAGTAACATTTACCGCAGAAGGTCCTTTCTGACCCTGCTCTATGTCAAAGGTTACCTTATCTCCTTCATTAAGGGACTTGAAACCAGAGGCGTTGATGCTTGAGTGATGAACGAAAACGTCCTCTCCGTTCTCTTGCTCGATAAACCCAAAACCCTTTGAATCGTTAAACCATTTTACTGTTCCGGTAGCCATGTGACAATCTCCTAGGAAATAAAGTTTAATTGTTTCAAACTTAAGGTAGTTGTCGCACTGATGTGTTTATTCAACATTTTTTCCCCTAAGTGCGAAACAGGCAGGTATCTAAATTAGAACCTTGCGACAATGTAACATATATTATATAAAAGAAAAATAAAAACAAGCCAAATGTTTTTTTTGGGGGGGGCTGGCTACCTTCTCTGAATCTGAAAAGCCCACCCCATCATACACGAAACTTAAGAATATATTAAATTGTGATAGCTTTATTCTCAACGTTGTAAATCACGAGCGATAATAACCGTCCGGGTGCATTTATCTTGTTTGGAGATAAAATCAACATATGAGCTATCATTTCCATGACAAACATTAGCGATTGCGTATTAACATATAGATTGACAGCCCTGTTGCAATAGCAACAGCACCAAAGGCACCAACAGTTACATTCATTATGAAATCTGCGTTCAGAACGCGCTGCTCTTCGGTGAGGAAAGGCGTAGCCAATCGATTATAGGAAATCACGAAAACCGTACCATTTAAAAGAAAGCTGACTATTGATATACAACATGCAGCCAGTATGTTTTTTCTGACCATCCCTACTCTATTTCACCTCTCAAAGCCAAATTTCTTTACTTTTATTTAAGTCTGAAACAAAACCCAAAGACTCAATTACAGATCAAAAGTTTTCATTTTCTTAAATCACACATTTCCCAAAAGCCGCACAGTACGCCCGGTCCCACTCGAGCGACTGGCTCTATTGTGAAATTACATAGTCATTTTGAGTTAAAAATTTTAAAGATATGATTTCTACATCCTTAAGTCTTCGCCCAACCCAAACATAACACTTTCGGGCCCCTGCTGCCTCAGCAAGTTCTTTTATAGCCCTATCTTCAATTTGGGAAAGCCCTCCTTGTAGATCCCTTTTGGGATGCATGACCATTATTGGTCTGATTAAAATCTTCTTGTTTAACGCTTTTCGTACAAAATGCATTAGAGTTGCTTGGGCAATCTCAAAATCGCTGATACATACTCTCGGGTGGGAAAATCCGTTATGAACAGAAATTGTTGTATCATTCTGCAGAAGATCAACCTCTGCCCCGACTGCATGTACAATCTTTTTGCCCTTTTTATTTTGTTTTACAGCCAATAAGGGTTTGTCTTCAATTGTGTTACCGGTTTCCACATGTTTGACGGAGATCCATTCATCACTGAATTCAACATACACTGTATTTCTAAACAATTTATTGATGATTGAATCAATCAATCATATTACTCCTTCGATGTAAAATAAAACCAATCATTCACCAGTTTTTTTTCCGAGTAGCATGATCCGGAAAGGATATGTATGGCTCAACTTTTATCCTGGTGCTCTCTCTAATATATAGAATTCAATGCTCTGAGTGCGCACTTTTCACGCCTGTATAACCCAATAATGAGCAGTGCCGATTAAAAGTACAACCATCCAAACTAATGAAAAAAAACGGTTAATAGTAAACGCTTCGTAAATGTTCGGCTTAGTCATTCATGCTGTAAAATCTGATTGTTCTTCAAATCAAAAAACTACGGGACACGAAC
>JAEINR010000151.1 GCA_016342325.1 Desulfobacterium sp. | reverse complement strand
GTCACGCTATGGCTCAAACTAAAGAGACATAGGATCAGAAGCAAATTTTACGCCAACCGTTATTTGTGGCAATAGTAAAAACGATTAAGGTCATGGCCATGAATGCAAGGCTCAGCATAAACATGTCAAACATGGGCGATGGTGCGTTGGGGGAGACAAAGAGGGGCAGAAACGCCAGGAAAAATATCGACAATTTCGGGTTGAGGATATTGATCAAAAAACCTTTCATTGCGATTTGCCAGAGACCCTTCCTTGCTGAAGGTGAACCAAAATTAAACCCGCCTGTGTCACGCCACATGGACCAGGCAAGATAAAGTAAATAGAGGGCACCCGCAAATTTAACCCCCTGAAACGCCATGGCACTCATATGAAGAATGGCAGATAAGCCAAGTATGCTTGCGGTCAGGTGGGGAATGATGCCTGCTGTGCAACCGGCTGCGGCAGCAATACTTGCGCGCCAGCCAAGAAAAAGACCCGTTGATATCGTATAAATCACGCCTGTTCCTGGAATCAGAACCACAACCAGGGATGTGAGTATAAATTCTGTGCTGAACATTATCCTCTCCTGCTATAATAGATGCCGTTTTTTATGTTATCCGGGTCATCACAACCTTGATTCCCAAGGCAACCATTGCGCCCCCCAGGACCCGGTCCAGGTAATGACCGAATTTCTTAAACCGTTTCGCCACAGGCGGCGTGGCAAGGAGTGTTGCCACGATGGAAAACCATGCCAATTGAATAAACATGATCCAGAGACCATAAATCGCAATGACATGCAGCGGCATGTCTGGAGATAAAACGATGGTGAATAATGAGACAAAATATAAGGGCGCCTTTGGATTCAGGGCGTTGCAAAGAAAACCAATGCCAATGGTTTTGATGGCAGAGTGTTCCTCAACAGCATGGGTTTGTTCGGCTGACGCTTTCGGTTTGGACAGGAGTCCTTTTACTCCCAGGTAGACCAGATAGCTTCCGCCTAGTATTTTGATGGCCCAAAGCACTGCTGATGAATTTGCAATGACGGTGGCAAGACCGAAAGCGGAATATGCAATATGCACAGACAACCCCAGGGCAATTCCGAGGCTGCACAGCAGTCCCGATCTTCGACCTTTGGACAATGTCTGTTGGGTTACCATTACAAAGTCAGGACCTGGTGCCGCGGCCGCCAGTAAATGAATAACGGTGATTAACAACAATCCGTGTGTGAGTTCCATTGGGTCCTCGTCTCT
The DNA here is from genome assembly GCA_016342325.1 of Desulfobacterium sp. Classification (GTDB taxonomy): domain Bacteria; phylum Desulfobacterota; class Desulfobacteria; order Desulfobacterales; family Desulfobacteraceae; genus Desulforapulum. The sequence continues at coordinate 8,980 of JAEINR010000151.1, read as the reverse complement.
TTATTAAAATCATAAACACTTAATCGATAACATTAACAACGATAACAGCACCTGTAAAGTGTGCGCCGGATAAAGCGTTTTTGCAGAAAAATGTTTACACGATTTCAATGCTCACCTATATGATTGTCGGAGGTGTTGATTCCTTTTGGGAAGGATCTGGGATTGAACAGAGCATATAAAATATGGATAAATTATATGGATAATTTGAAACTTGGGCTTTATGAACAAATCCTTACCCGGAAAATAAGTCATCTGCTCTCCCATGTGGATCAGCGTTTGGATGTTGAAAAAGCAATACTCGATCCTGGGGAAAGCCATCAGGTCTTAGCTCAGCATTTGGGAAAGTTCTTTGCACAAAAGATGGCCGAGGAAATAAAGGGAAAGGATAAAGTTCAACGCCAGATTCATTTCTGTAACAAGGTTTTGGAATTTGCCGAATCCCTGGTTAGTAATGATCCTGTTTCCGGCGAGGAGGTTCTGGAAGAGGGCACAAGGCTTCTTGGTATCCATGATCCGGCCTTTGTAAAGCATGCAAAACCCGATACACCGCTTTCGGTTGGCTCTCTTTTAACGGCGACCAATGGCGACCCTTCCCTGGTCTCCCAGCTGAAACAGGAGATTGTCACATCTGATCAGGTTGATATCCTGGTTTCCTTTATCAAATGGAGCGGCATTAGAATCATCAAAGATGAACTTGAGGAGCTGACCCGGACAAGACGGTTGAGAATAATCACCACATCCTATCTTGGGGCAACGGATTTCAAAGCAGTGGACTATCTGCTGTCCTTACCCAACACCGAGGTAATGGTTTCCTTTGACACCAAGCGAACCCGGCTCCATGCCAAAGCTTACATCTTCCATCGGGTAACTGACTATGGAACCGCCTATATCGGTTCCTCAAATATATCCAACCCGGCCATGACAGACGGTTTGGAGTGGAATGTCAAGATTTGTCAGTATGATTCTCCACACCTCTGGGAGAAAACCACAGCAACCTTTGAGACCTATCAGCAATCAAAGGATTTTGAGGTCCTCGGTCCCGGCAATTTGAAACGCCTGGGCAGGGCGCTCAAAAATGAACGGATTTCAGCAAATAACACTTCTGATTTAGCAACGGTGTTTTTTGATATTCGACCCTATCCCTATCAGCAGGAGATCCTTGATCAACTGGACGCTGAGCGGACATTTCAACAGCGGACGAAAAATCTGGTCGTTGCGGCAACCGGAACCGGCAAAACAGTGATTGCTGCCTTTGATTATAAACGGGTATTGAAAAATAAAGGTCGTTGCAGGTTTCTCTTTGTGGCCCATAGGGAAGAGATCTTAAGGCAGAGTCTTGCTACTTTTCGTAATATTCTCAGGGATCAGAATTTTGGGGAGTTGTGGGTGGGGGCGTCGACCCCGGATCACTATGAACAGCTCTTTGTGTCGGTTCAGACATTCAGGTCACAACGGTTGTGGGAACGCCTTGACCCTGGTTTCTATGGGTATATTGTCATTGACGAATTCCACCATGCAGCAGCAGAGAGCTACGGGAATTTGACCGCATATTTTCAACCTGAGATCCTGGTTGGGTTGACAGCAACACCGGAAAGGGCAGACGGTCAGGATATATTGAAATATTTTGACAACCATATCTCTTCAGAAATCCGGCTTCCTGATGCCATTAATCGTAAACTGTTATCTCCGTTTCAGTACTTTTGTGTGAGCGATACGGTTGATTATTCCGATTTAGCCTGGTCAAGGGGAGGGTATGACAAAGGGCAATTGAATAATCTCCTCACAGGTGATGATGCCCGGGCAAGACTTGTGATCGAAAAGATGAAAGTGCTTTTGCTTGACGTGGACGATGCAAGGGGGCTTTGCTTTTGTGTCTCCCAGGATCATGCTGAATTCATGGCCCGAAAGTTTAATGCCCATGGTGTCCGAGCGGATGTGCTTACTTCCAGATCCATGAAAGACCATCGCAGAACTGTCATTAAAAAACTTGTTTCAAGGGAAATTAATTTCATCTGTGTGGTGGATCTCTTTAATGAAGGCGTTGATATCCCGGAAATAGACACGGTTCTTTTCTTGAGGCCAACGGAGAGTCTTACTGTTTTCCTCCAACAGCTTGGTCGCGGGCTTCGGTTGTGCCAGGATAAGGCGTGCCTCACGGTTCTCGATTTTATAGGCCGGTCCCACCGGAAGTATAATTTTGAAATTCGCTTCAAGGCACTGCTGGGTTTTTCTTCAAAACGACTGGATCACGAGGTGGAACACTCATTCCCAAGTCTGCCTGCCGGGTGTGTGATTGAAATGGAGAAGATGGCGCGAAAATATGTATTGGACAATATCCGGCACAGCCTCACCCAGGCAAATATCAATATTCTGGTTCAGCGTATCCGCGAATTTGCAAGGGAGTCTGATTCTCCACTGACGTTTGGGCGTTTCCTGGATTACTATCATCTGACCCCTGAAGATATCTACAGGAAAAAGTCCTGGTCCAGGCTCTGTACCATGGCCGGGGTAAGGGATGAGTTTCAGGAGAGGGATGAACAGGTTTTAACCAAGGGGCTCAGGCGATTTTGTCATCAGAACAGTGCGCCCCAATTGAAGCGGCTTGCTGGAATCTTGCAGGGCAGGATCGATCAAGATTTTGTTGACCAATGCAGCCGGAAGAGAGAACTGTTGTTGACAATGTTTTGTTTTTCCATCTGGAATGGAAAACCGCCAGGGGCTGATCTTGTTGAAAACATTTCGGCATTAAAGCAAAATCCTACTCTGTTTGGAGAAATCCTTGATCTCATTCACTACCTTTACAAGAAGGCAGATGTCGTGGTCGTCGAGCCGGAGTTGCCCTATCCATGTCCCCTTTATATTCATGCCTGCTATACCCGGGATGAAATCCTTGCTGGGCTTGGGTACTGGACGTTTCAGGAAACACCATCCATGCGGGAAGGGGTCAAGTATATGCCAAACCTGAAAACCGATGTTTTTTTCATCACCCTTAACAAGGTTGAAAAGGATTATTCGCCCACAACCATGTATAAGGATTATGCCATGGGAGAATCCCTTTTTCACTGGCAGTCCCAGAGTACCACGGGAGAAACAACGCCAACGGGGAAGCGTTATATCAATCATCAAGCCGGAGGATCCCTGGTGCTTCTCTTTGTCAGGGAGGAAAAGAGTAAAAATAACCTTGCCTGTCCCTACTATTTTCTCGGGCCGGCTGACTATGTAAGTCATAGGGGGTCCAGGCCCATGAGTATTCGATGGCAATTAAGGCATTCCATGCCTGGGAAACTTGTGAGAACGACTGCACGTATGGCGGCAGCATAGAAAAAGTGAGACCCGATGGTATGAATGACGTGGTTGATAAATACATTGAAATTTTTTCAAAATTGAAAACAGACAGAGGCAAACACCGCTGGTCTTCGCTCACCTGCCATGGGGCGCCCCATAAACCGCTGTTGCTTTTATCTCTCATGGATGGCTTTGCCCAGGGTCTTCTGGTTGAACCATTTATCGTGCCTTCCCAGGCGCTTTTGGAGACATTTAACCAGTATTGGTCGCGGATCATGCCCAGGGGGAAAACCACCAGCATGGCCTACCCTTTTCCCCGATTGAAATCCGACGGTTTCTGGGAAAGGGTGCCCCATCCCGGGTATGACCCGGTCACGGACTACAACGTCAGCTCCATGGTACAATTGCGTAAAATTTATGCGGGTGCCAGGATGGATCAGGAGCTCTTCACTCTGTTTTGCCTGCCTGAAACCCGGGAGCGGTTGAGGGGGGTGCTTATCAATACTTATTTTGCTCCTGAAATTCGACCGCTTCTTGTGGAACAGGGCCATGTGAACCAGGCGGCCTATGATTACAGCCAGACGCTTCTGAAGATTGCAGAGTCCCAGGGTCTGTTTGAAACAGAGACCGATAGGCACAAAAAGGTTCGGGACCAGGGATTTAGAAAGGCCATCGTCACCCTTTACGACCATCGCTGCGCTCTTTGCGGCATAAAGCTCTTAACCCCCGAGGGGCACACTATCGTTGATGCGGCCCATATCGTTCCCTGGAGCCGCTCCCATGATGACAGGCCTGTGAACGGCCTGTGCCTGTGCAAGTTGTGTCACTGGAGTTTTGATGAGGGGTTGATGGGGGTTAGCAAAAATTATGAGGTGCTTGTGTCGAAAAAGGCCGGGTTTGATTCCAACATGCCCGGTCACATCTTTACCCTGACGGACCGGCCCATATTCAAACCTGATAAAGAGCGGTTCTGGCCGGAGCAGGCAAGCCTTGCCTGGCACAGGAAGGAGAAATTCAGTTGATCTCCTTTGAAGTTTTATAAAACAACAAGGCCGCCCGTGATTGGATCACGGGCGGCCCTGGTTTCACCTTTATATAAAGGTGGTGCTTCTAGTGGATGCCGTCTGAATGGCAGCCTGAGGCGGTGCAGCCGGTCATGGCTGCATCGTTGCCGAATTCCTCGGTGTGGCAGGCAACACATGAGCGGCGCTTATTTTTCTTTATCATGTGCATGGCCTTGAAGTAGGGCTTGTAGCCCTTGGTTGCGTCCACATCAAACTTGGTGTGGCAGGTGGCGCAGCTCCGGGGTTGTTCACCCTCCTTGAGCTGCTTGATCTTGTGGTGACACTCGGCGCAGTCAAAGCCTTCGTGGCTTGAGTGATTGAACTCCACGGAAAGATCTCGGTCGCTGTGGCCCTTGATGAAGTTGATCTCAAGGCCGTCTTCCGGCGCTTCGAACGCTTCGTCTGCATTAACAGCAAGGCCGGTGCCAACCATAATGGCAATGAAAAGCAGGCACACAGAGTATATGTTTTTCATGTTTACTCTCCAGTAACGTTTGGGTTAAGCCTTGTTGGTCCTGGGACCGAACTTGCCTGTGATAAAATCCCTGCGGGATTGTTTGGGCTGCACAGGGGCCTTTGCCAGCAGTGCGCGCTTCTTTTCAACCGAGGCCAGTACCGAATCATGGTAATTTTCCGGGGGGGCTTCGCATAGATAGATCACCCGGACCGATTCGGGATTGGCAAGATAGGCGTCCGGGTTGGTCTTTTGGACCTCCTTCAGGCGCTTGTTGGCCATTTCAAGCATCTCGTCCCGATCTCCAAAGTTCATGGTGCCGGTGGGGCAGCTCTGGACACAGGCGGGCAGCATGCCGGCCTTGATCCGGTCTATGCACATGTCGCACTTGTTCCACAGGCCTGTCTTGTCGTCCATGCGGGGCACGTTGTAGGGACACAGCTGCCAGCTTTCGAGGCGTGCTTTGGGCAGGATCGCCTTGTCCGTCATGACAACGGCGCCGGTTTTTTCGTCCTGGACCACGGCCCCGGCGGTGTACATGTTGCTCACATATTTACATGGCGGCTCGATGCAGTGGCGGCACTGTTCCGGGAAAAAGAACCATTGGAACTTGTCCTGGTGGTCCCGGCCCTCTTTAAAGCGGACCAGGCGAATGGTCTTGGATGAGAGATCCTGGGGGTTCTGGTGGGAACCCACGTTTCGGGTCTTTTCCGCAGGCAGCTTTTTCCACTGCTTGCAGGCGACCTGGCAGCCCCGGCACGCCGTGCAAAGGGACAGGTCTACAAAAATACTTTTGCCTTTCATTAGTTGTCACCCTCCTTCCGTTTGCGCACATTCACCATGAAGGCCTTGTATTCCGGGATGCCGGTGTTCGGGTCTCCAACATTGGGTGTCACGATGTTTGCGGAGTCTCCGCCGTCAACAGGGGTGACCCAGCCGTAGTGCCAAGGCATGCCCACCAGGTGAACCGTGACCCCGTCGATGATAAAGGGCTGGATCCGCTCGGTGATCATGGCAATGGCCCACAGGGAGCCACGGACACTTTCCACGGTGACTTTTTCACCGTTTTCAATGCCCCTTAGCTTGGCAAGTTGCGGGCTGAGCTCCACAAACATCTGGGGCTCGGCTTCCACAAGCCATGACTGCCAGCGGGTCATGGACCCGGTCTGCCAGTGCTCGGTGACCCGGTAGGTGGTGCCCACAAAGGGGAACCTGGGATCGCAGACCGCTTTTTCCTCTTCCGCAATCTGGACAGCGGTGGGGTTGCTGAGCTGGGAGGAGAAGGGGTGGGCAATTACCGGACACTCCAGGGGCTCATAATGCTCCGGCAGGGGGCCGTCTGCCCGGCCCGGGCCGAAGAGCTGGCCAAAGCCGTGCTTGCGCATGATGAACGGATGCTTGGAGCCCGGGGCCCAGCCGCCGTCGGGCACGTCTCCCTGCCATTTCTTGCCGTCCCATTTGATGACGGCTTTTTCAGGGTTCCAGGGCTTGCCGTTCATGTCCACGGAGGCCCGGTTGTAGATGATCCTTCGGTTGACCGGCCAGCACCAGGTCCAGTTGGGAAAGAGTCCGATGCGCTCCTGCTCCGGGGTTTGGCTGCTGTCGTGGCGTTCGGCCTTGTTGCCCTCATCCGTGACCGAGTTGCAGTAGAGCCAGTTGCCCGATGTGGTGGAACCGTCGGTCTGGAGGTAGGAGAAGCTCGGCACCTGCTGGCCCTTCTTAAAAGTTTTGCCCTTGACGGTGACGTCCCGGGTGAACCAACCGTTGGCAAGCTTTGCCGTCTGCTGGGCGCTGAAGTGATATTTACCGGACTCATCCTTTTCGCACATGTTGTTGAAGCTCAGGCGGGTGATGGGATCCGGATAGGCGCCTCCCTCTTTTTCGTAGAGGTGGACCAGCTCTTCCCACAACTCGTGGAAATAGTGGCCATCGCTCAACACGCCGTCCATGGGGTCCGGTCCCTGGTAACGCCACTGCATCCAGCGTCCTGAGTTGGAAACTGATCCTTCCTTCTCAATGGCCGAAGCACAGGGCAGGAAGAAGGTCTCTGTTTTGATCTTCTTGGGATCCATGCCCGGACCCTTCCAGAAATCGCTGGTTTCGCACTGGAAGAGGTTGACGTTCACCATCCAGTCAAGCTTGCCCAGGGCATCCCGGGTTTTCACCGAGTCAGGACCTGAGCAGGCAGGGTTCATGCCCCAGATGAGGCCGCCTGAAAATTGCTCTTTGTACATGCGGTCGATGAGGGGAATCCAGGAGTATTCGCTGGCCTTGTGGTTGTCGAGGCGGGGCAGGAACTGGTATCCCTCTTCCGGGGTGTTGTCCGAGTACATGGCCTTGATCAGGCTGGCCGAGTACTTGGGATAGTTCTGCCACCAGTTGGCGCTCTTGGGATCCTTGCTTGTCGGGGTGTAGGCCTTGTTGTAGGCTTCCAGGGTGTCCTGGCCGGCAAGGGGGGTCTTGATGTAGCCCGGCAGGATGTGGTAGAGCAGGGCATAATCCGTGGAGCCCTGGACGTTGCACTCGCCCCTGAGGGCGTTTACACCGCCGCCGGCGATGCCGATGTTGCCGAGCATGAGCTGGATCATGGCCATGGCGCGGATGTTCTGGACGCCCACCGAATGCTGGGTCCAGCCCATGGCGTACATGATGGTACCGGCCTTGTCCCGCTTGCCCGTGGCCGCATAGGTCGTGTACAGGGCCGTAAGATCTTTGATGGCCACGCCTGAGATGGCCGAGACCTTGTCAAGGGTGTACCGGGTGTAGTGCTGTTTCATGATCTGGAGGACGCACCGGGGGTGGGTCAGGCTCTTGTCCCGCTTGGGGATGCCGTCCGGGTCCATCTCAAACGCCCACTTGGATTTGTCATAGGAGTTTGTTTTAGGATCATAGCCTGAGAACAGGCCGTCGTCGAAGGAGAAATCTTCCCCCACGATAAAGGATGCATTGGTGTACTCCAGCATATATTCGTGGAAGTAGCTCTTGTTATCCAGGATGTATTTGATCATGCCGCCCAGTACGGCGAGATCCGTACCCGAGCGAAGGGCCATGTGCATGTCGGATCGTGCCGAAGTACGGGTGTACCTGGGATCCACATGGATGATCTTTCCGCCCTTTTGCTGGGCCTTGAGTGCCCATTTAAAGGAAATGGGATGGTTTTCGGCAGCATTGCTGCCCATTATTAGAATACAATCACTGTTTTTGATATCGTTCCAGTGGTTGGTCATTGCACCGCGTCCAAACGACTCTCCCAGAGCCGCAACAGTTGCGCTATGTCAGATACGGGCCTGGTGTTCTATGTAGACAAGACCCAGGGATCGCATGAAGCTGTGCATGGCAAGGCACTCTTCGTTGTCGATGGCGGCAGACCCCAGGGAGGCGATGCCCATGGTACGGTTTACCACTTTGCCGGCGCTGTTCTTTGTCTCAAAGGATTTGTCCCGGGAGTCCTTGATGAGGCGGGCGATTCTCTTTTTGCACCACTCCCAGTCCTTTTCAACGAATTTATCGCCAAAGGGCTCGCGGTGGAGGCATTTGGTGGTTCGCTTGTCATTCTCGGTCATCTGGATGGTGGCTGCACCCTTTGCGCACAGGGCACCTTCGTTGATGGGATGATCGGGATTGCCTTCGACATTGATGGCTCTTTTTGTCTCAAGGGAGGTGTTGACCAGAAGGCCGCATCCCACTGAGCAGAAAGCACATACCGAGGTGGTCTGTTTACTCCATTGCGGATCAAGCATCTTGGCACGGTCCAGGGCCGGGGCGACGGAAGCGCGCCCAAGTCCGCTGAAAACCGGTGCTGCAACAACACTCGCAGCTGCCGCAGATGCAAGCTTCACAAAATTTCTGCGGGTAATTTCCATTAGATTCTCCTTCGTTCTTTGTGGTTATCGACCACGTGTTTCACGCCCGAGGGCGGTTTGCATCTCATAGCCGGACAGACCGACGTAGAGGGGTGACAATGAAAAACCTGAAAGAAAAGGCGAGTGAGCCGGGTAGCTGAAGCGCTGGAGGGTCATGGCTTTGGACGCGCTTTTGCACGCATCCAGGCAGACCCCCATACCGCCAAAGGGCGGCAGGAACAGCTGAGTCTTTGTTTTGGTCTATAGTGGACCCAGGTTTTAAGACAGCAGTTTAAGTTGTGCATAACGAATCCATCCGCCTAAGGTTTGAACAA
>JAEINR010000150.1 GCA_016342325.1 Desulfobacterium sp. | reverse complement strand
TCCGAGGAATTTTAATAATCGGAGTGGGCGGTTTCATTATTGTTACCAACCAGTGCGTTAAGTTAATGACATTGACCTGCACCTTGCAGCTGATGAGCCCCAGACAATGGCACTCCTCAAGAGTAAGTCCATCGCCATTGCCTATGAAACAATTGAAAAAGACAATGGATCTCTTCCCCTGCTTGTGCCCATGAGTGAAGTTGCCGGTCGTATGGCCACCCAGGAAGCTGCAAAATACATTGAGATGCCCCAGGGTGGAATGGGCATTCTCCTCGGCGGCGTAACCGGTGTTGAGCCTGCTACCGTTGTGGTTCTCGGTGGTGGTGTTGTTGGTATCAATGCAGCTAAAATGGCTTGTGGCCTTGGCGCAAAGGTTTATATCCTTGATACCAACCTTGAGAGACTGTCCTACCTTGATGATGTAATGCCTGCAAACTGTTTCCCTGTCATGTCCAATGCAGCCGTTCTGAGGGATCTTGTTACCCAGGCCGACGTTGTTATCGGTGCTGTTCTTGTGGCTGGCGCAAAGGCGCCCAAGCTTCTGACTAAGGATATGCTCAAGGACATGAAAGACGGTTCTGTCATTGTTGACGTTGCCATTGACCAGGGCGGATGCTTTGAGACTTCACGGGCAACCACCCATGAGGATCCCTGCTTTACTGTTGATGGTGTTATTCACTACTGTGTTGCCAATATGCCTGGCGCGGTTGCAAAAACATCCACCATGGCACTGACCAACGCAACCCTTCCCTATGCCATCCAGATTGCAAACAAGGGATGGAAAAAAGCGATGCAGGACAGCAACGAGATCAAGCTTGGTGCCAACACCGTTAAAGGCCAGCTCACCTACAAGGCTGTTGCCGAAGCATTTGGCCTTGATTATACCCCGGTAGATAATTTCCTCTAAAATCTGGGTTGTTTTAATATAAAAAACGTTATACTTTCCTTGATTGGTTATGGGGAAGTATAACGTTTTTTCATTTCACAGAGAAAGGCTCCTGCAATGGATTATCAAGTCAACACCACCCCCCTCAGGGAGCAGGTTTATACATATTTGCGAAAACAGATGAACCTTGGGGCATTAATACCCGGATCCACCATAAACCTGGGAGAGATTGCGAAACAGTTGGGGATCAGTAAAACCCCCCTCAGGGACGCATTGATTCATCTTGAAATAGAAGGATTTGTTACCATTCTTCCCCGGCGGGGCGTCCGTGTGAACCTGCTGGAACTCAGGGATGTAAAGAATGCCTACGATACCATGGGTGTAATTGAGACATCCATTGTTCTGGATTGTTTTGAAAGTATCAGCCACTCCCACATTTCACAGCTTGAAGAACTGAATAATACAATGCTGTCCGATATCAAAAAAGACGATTTCAATCGCCTTTTTGATCTCAACCTTCAGTTCCACGATGTTTATCTTAATGTATCTGACAACGATTACTTAAAAAAGTTTATTATTCCCATAAAGCAGAGACTCTATGATTTCCCCAGGAAGAATTACATCAAAGTCTGGGAAATGAGAAATTGTGAAGAACACCAGCTCTTTATCGACCATTTAAAGGCGGGTAGCGCTAAAGACGCTGCAAAAATATTAAAGGATGTTCATTGGTCCTTTGAGTTCCAGGAAGCGTTTATTAAAGCGTTCTATAATTTCGACGGCTGATCATAAACGCGCAATACTTATTTTCCTGAGTCATAGATGCTTTCTTGGACGGCCATCTTCCTTCCCCAACCCCCATTGCTTTTAAAAAAAAGATTCCAGCTTAAAAACACGTATTTTTCAACTTAAGCAGACCGTTTTGGGGATTCGTACTTCCGATACATTGCTTTGGATATCTCCTTGTCGCGTTGGGAATCGTCAGTCCCACGTTCAGGCCAACCTAGGGACGGTTTGCTGTGAAAGCCTTTGGGCTTTAAACGGATGGGGGGAGGGCAAACAGGTATGCAGATGCACTGGGGAGGAAAAGGAAAAGGGATCTGTTCATATTCGTAATGCAATAACGAGGAAGGTGATAATAAGCGCTCCCCGAAAAGAGCGCTTATTTCAACTAAAGCCTAACCTGAACAAGCCAGAACCAAAGCGTTTTTCTGATTCACTTGCCAAAATTGCACGAGAATCAGAGCTAAGAAGCTAAGCCGGGGTTTCCGCAGCAACAGGACTGATTTCGCCGGACTGGATTTTATCCCAGTAAATGCTTAGTTCCGCTTTTACCAGGGGCGCCAGAAGGAACAAACCAAATACGTTGGGCACACAAATCAGGAAGACCAATGCATCGGAGATATCCATCAGGCTGCCGAGCTTGATGCTGGAACCCAGGGCAAAACAGAGGCAGAAGATCACATTGAAGATCATCTTGCCTTTTTTGTTATCACCGAAAATAAAGGTCCAGCCGTTCAGGCCATAGTAGGACCATGCCAGCGCCGTGGACAGGGCAAAGAGCATTCCCGCAACAGCGAGAAGGTACTTTACAAAGGGGAAGTGAGCGGTAAAAGCGGCTGAAGAGGCAGCCATACCCGTGAGTTGTTTACCCAGAAGCGCTGAGGCAAAGGCGGGATCGGCAACCATGCTTGTGGTGATTACGAGGGAGGTAATGGCCAGAACGATCAGCGTATCCAGTGTCGGCTCCAGAATGGAAACAAATCCTTCGGTAACCGGTTCCTTTGTCTGAACAGCGGAGTGGGCAATGGCCGCAGATCCCAGACCGGCTTCATTGGAAAAGACCGCGCGTTGAAAACCAACAACAATGGCGCCCAGCATACCGCCGCCCAAGGCTTCTGCATTGAAGGCGTTCTTTACGATCATGGCGATGGCCGCCGGGATAAACTCTGCATTAAGAGCAATAACTACCAATGCGGTAAAAATGTACAGCAGGGCCATGAACGGCACAAGCTTGGACGCCACTTTGGCGATGCTTTTAATGCCGCCGACAATGACACCAAACACAACCGCGGCAAAAATAAGGCCGAACAACCATCCCTTGCCAACAAAGAAAGACGCATCTCCACCCGTAACAACGAGGAACTGACTGTATGCCTGGTTTGACTGAAACATATTGCCGATGCCCAGGCAACCGATCAGAATCCCGAAGGCATAGAAAAGGCCCAACCCCTTGCCCAGTTGAGGTTTTCCTAATTTGGCAAACCCCTGGGTCAGATAATACATGGGACCGCCGGAAACCGTACCGTCGGCATTCTCCTTACGAAACATTACTGCCAGGGTACATTCCGTAAACTTCAGGGACATTCCCAGGAAACCGGCAAGAAGCATCCAGAACACGGCGCCAGGCCCGCCAGCGGCAATGGCAATGGGTATGCCGGCAATGTTACCGATACCTACTGTTCCGGAAACCGCCGTACACAATGCACTGAAATGGCTGATCTCTCCTTTTCCATGGCCGTCGCTGAAATCACCTTTAATAAGCCTGAGCGCATGGGCAAACCCACGAATATTTATGAAATTAAGGTAGAAGGTACAAAAGATGGACCCCAATACGAGCCATACCACCACAAGGGGCACACCGACCCCGGCGACATTGATTTTAAAGAAGACAATCGACATCAGCAGATTTGATACGGGTGTCAACGCGTTATTGATGGCCTCATCAATACCCTTGGCAAGGGCATTGGACTGGGATAGCACGAGCATGCACAACATGGTGAAAGCACTTAATAAATGTTTTTTCAACTTCATACGACTTTTCTACCTCCCTATCCTACAATTAAACAAACAAACCTCAATTGACAAAATAATTACTTAGTTGACACCGATTTGTGCAACTGCCGTGCCAGGACGCCATCTTCTTCATAACTATCTGAATGTACAATGGGAAACGCTCATTTAGTCCATTTTACGAAATGGGGCGAGGGTGCCCCGTTTTTCCATGGATAAATCTGGGGTAACGTGTGTAATGATGGAAAAAAAAGCGTCCCAAAGACCAACATGCCCGAATGGGGCATGGCTACCCCACCGCAAAAGACCAAGGGTTAACGAACCGGAAATAGTTATGTACAAATTGGAAAAAACAGGTATATCAGAGCGATAGACTTTATTTTTTCCGGGAAGGACATGTTTTTTACGTCATTATAATTTATTCTTGTTAGAGGGTTTTATGAAAAGTATCAATCCGGCTACCAACCAAGTGATTAAGGAATACACCCCGCACAGTGCGGCTGAAGCAAAACGTATTGTTCACGCTGTTGATCAGGATTGGCAAGCCTGGCGGAAAACCACATTTGCCGAACGCGCGGTGATGATGCACAAGGCGTCGGACATACTCCTGGCGGACCGGGATGAATGTGCCGGGATCATCACGGCAGAGATGGGGAAGCTCCTCGGTGAAGCCCGGGGGGAAGTTGAGAAATGCGCCCTGGCCTGTCGATTTTATGCAGATAATGCAGAGCAGCTGCTCCGGGATGAAGTGATCAAAACCGATTTTTCAAGGAGTTTTGTGACCTTTGAGCCCATTGGCGTTGTTTTGGCGGTGATGCCTTGGAATTTTCCGTTTTGGCAGGTTTGGCGATTCATCGCGCCAGCACTGATGGCCGGTAATGCCGCAGTGCTTAAACATGCTTCCAATGTATTCGGCTGTGCGGAAAAAATTGAGGAAGTGGTGCGCAAGGCCGGTTTTCCGGAAAACATTTTTCGATCGCTGTTGATTCCCGCAAGGGAGGTTGAATCTGTCATTGCAAACCCGTTGGTGAAGGCCGTTACCCTGACCGGAAGCGAAGCTGCCGGCAGTAAAGTTGCTGGGATCGCCGGAAGGGAGTTGAAGAAGTCTGTAATGGAACTGGGTGGATCGGATCCTTTTATCGTCCTTGAGGATGCTGACCTGGACGACTGTGTCAAGGCGGCGGTTACCTCCCGCACCTTGAATGCGGGGCAGGTTTGTGTTGCGGCCAAGCGTTTCATCATCGTTGAAAGCGTTGCTGCCGAATTTGAAGCGCGGATGAAGGAGCAGATGGAAGCCCTGGTGGTGGGGGATCCCATGGATGAAAAGAGCCAGATGGCTCCCATGGCCCGGCCGGATCTGCTGGATGAGATACACGATCAGGTGGAACGCTCGATTGCCCAGGGCGGCAAACTGGTCACCGGCGGAAAACGACTGGATATGCCGGGCAATTTCTATGCCCCCACGGTTATTTCCGGTGTGAAAAAGGGAAATCCTGTGTATGAAGAGGAAACCTTTGGTCCGGTGGCGGCTTTGATTACGGTGAAAGATGAGGCGGAAGCGTTGGCCGTGGCCAATGATACTGATTTTGGATTGGGAGGCAGTGTCTGGACGGCCGATGGGGAACGCGGGGTAAGCATCGCTCGCCAGATCGATACGGGAATGGTTTTCGTCAACAGCATGGTTGTTTCCAATCCCAAGTTACCCTTCGGAGGGGTCAAAAGATCCGGCTTTGGACGGGAAATGGCGGATTATGGGATCAAAGAGTTCATGAACATAAAGACGATTTGTGTTCAATAGCCATGGCCAGGCGGCTGCCTCCCGTTCAGGAAGCAGCCCCTGATGGACATTATGGGAAATGTATTAACCGGCTACGCAGCTTCTCACCGGGCCGTCCCCGTCCTTGCCGCCCCCGGGGACGTCCTTGGAAACCGGGGGGGCAAAACGGATGGTGGCCACCTTATTCTGGGTAAAGAAATTGATACCGTCCTTGCCCTGGACCTTGTCGGTACCCACAAGTGAGCTTTTGATGCCGCCAAAGGGCAGGTAGGGATGGGGGGCGCAAACGCCGACGTTTACGCCGACCATGCCCACATTGGCCTCGGAGATAAACTTTTCCGTATAGTATTGGTTCTGGGTGAAAATGCAGGCGCCGTTCCCAAATTCCTGGCTTTTGATCTTGCCAAGGGCGTCATTGATGCAGCTGACCTTGATAACGGAAACCACCGGTCCGAAGATCTCCTCCCTGGCAATGGTCATGTCCGGGGTCACATCTGTGAAGAGGGTGGGGCCAACGTAGTAACCGTTGGGATCTTTTACCTCGGGGTTGCGGCCGTCCAGAAGCAGGGTCGCCCCCTCTTTTATGCCAAGTTCGATGTAGTCCTCGATTCTGGCCTTTGCCTCGGCCGAGATCACAGGCCCCATATAGATCTCCGAATCCATGGCATTTCCAATGGTGACTCCCTTTGACGCTTCGAGCATTCGGCCGACGAATTCGTCGTAAACGTCGGCCACAACAGCCACATTGGAACCGGCCAGGCATCGTTGACCCGCAGAGCCATAGCAGGAATGGATGAAGTTTTCGATAAAAAGATCCGGCTGGGCATCCTCCATCACGACCAGGTAGTTTTTGGCGCCGCCAAGAAGCATGGACCGCTTACCGCCTCTGCCGCATCCCTCTGCGATTTTTTTAGCCGTGGGTGTGGAGCCGACCAGGCAGACCCCGGTCATTTCAGGGTGCTCATACCAGGTTTCAGGAATGTTTCTGTCCCCGTGGAGGATGTTGACGACCCCCTTGGGCAGCCCGATTTGAGTGAAAATATCCCCCATTTTCTGCATAAAAAGAGGGGATTGGCTGGAGGGCTTATAGATAAATGTGTTACCCACGCCAATGGCATAGGGGATGAACCAGCCAAACACCAGGGCGGGAAAATTGAATGGGGCCACACCGCCAAAAACCCCCAGGGGCTGTTTGATAACCCTGCCGTTGATGTTGGTGGCCAATCCCTCAATGGTTTCTCCCTGGATCAGGGTGGGGATGCTGCAGGCGGATTCCAGGATCTGGACCACCCGTTGCACCTCGCCCCGGGCTTCGCTGATGTGCTTGGCCTGATCAACGGCAATGGCCACCGCAAGCGCTTCCAGGTTATCTTTCATGGCCTGGCGCATGTCAAAAAGATATTCCATCCGTTTGCCGACGGAAAGCTTGCTCCAGGATTCAAATGCAATATGGGAAGAGGTCACGGCCTTCAGGGACGTCCCATCGGAAGACTGGGGAACCTCGCCGATCACCTCACCTGTGGAGGGATTATAAAGGGGCAGGTATTCAACACCGGTTTCTTCAACCCACTCACCGTCAATATAGTTTTTAACCCTGGTAAATTTCTGTTCACTCATAACAACATCATCCTTTTTCATCTTTTTAAATTAGACTGTTGCCCAAACCCTTCGGTCTAGATGATTTTAAACGAATCCGGCGGGTCGAACTCCCAGTGTATATCCCTCATGTATTCCGCCGTTTCCCTGGCCTTACCCGCCCGGATAAGGGTTATAAACTGATTGTGCTGTTCCAGGTTGTTCTCATTCCACTGCTTTCCATAGTCCCGCCTGGGAAAATCGTAGAGCTGCATTTTCAGGACCTTGACATACCGGAGAAGGCGATGATTTTCCGACAGGTTCAGGAAAATATCGTGGAATTCTATATTCGCTTGGTTGTGCATGACAATATCCCCCTTGGCAAGGGCGGATTCTATCTGCTGGTTGAGCGCCTGCATTTTCAGGATCTCTTGCTCACCGATCCTGTCAAAAACGGAAATAAGTACCCGGGACTCGATGCCCCCCAGGATCTCGTAAATATCCTTTACATCCCCCAGATTCAGCAGGTTTATCGTCACTCCCCGCTGGGGCAGGATGGATACAAACCCCTGTTCCTGGAGCAGGAGAAGCGCTTCCCTCAAGGGTGTCCGGCTGACCCCCAGTTCCTTGATCATGGTATTCACACTGATGGAAGCACCTGGCTCAAGGGCACCGATCCGCATCTGGTTCTGCAGGTAGTCGTACACCTGAACCCTGAGCAGATTGTTTCCCGGTTGGGTTTGAATGGGCATATATCCGGTCTCCTGTTATCAAGGGTAATTAAATGGTCATGGTCTGAAAAATCAGGTTTGGACGTTTCTTGTTCTTTAAACTAATATACTAATATATTAGTTTGGAACTTTCGGTCAAGTTTTTTTTAAAAAAATCGTTGTGTGCTTTAAAAAAAGAGAAAACAGAGTTATATCCCACAACCGGATGGTGTTATCGCCAGATCCCGGTGCAATGGCTTTGCCGTCCGGACCGAAGGCGACGTTCTTCAAAAAATAATTTTTTGTTGATAAAAAGCAACGTCCTATCGCTTATAAAACAGGAAGAAAAACAATGAATTTTTCATTGACTTTTGATAATAGGGTACGGCATACTGAGGGATCTAATAAATAAATCGTGGAATCCTGAATCTCGTACAATTAAAGATATTTCCTAGTCAAAACCTGATTAAAAAGTTTAATGTTACAAACTATTAATTGAGGAGGGTATTATGGTAGGGAAATGCATGAAAACCTTGTTGCTGGGCTCCGTGCTCTTGCTTCTGTTTTCAGTCAATGCTCTGGCGGCCTGGCAATATCCGGCAGAATCCGGCTATGGCGACATCCCGACAATCGGGGTGGAGGAACTGTATGATCAATTTAAGCAGGGTAAAGCATTGATTGTCGACGTTCGATCCAGCATTGAATACTCCACTGCCCATATTCAAAGCGCAATCAACATCAAGGTATCGGTAAAGGATTTTGTAAAAAGACTGCAGAATGCTGTTGCCCAAAATCCGGGCAAACTGGTTTATATGTACTGCAACGGCACGACCTGCTTGAAATCCCCCCTGGCAACCCAAAAAGCCCTTGCTGCCGGGATCACCGGCACCTGTTCCTTTTATGACGGTCTCCCGGTCTGGGCTGAAGTCTATCCGTCTGCAACAATTCTGCGTGGCAAACCGGTTTCAGACAGCAACAAACTGATTCCTAAAGCGGATTTCAAAAAAATGAATCTCGGTTTTGACGATTTTAAAGCCAAAATAGCCTCAGATTCCAATGCCATGGTTATCGACATCCGTGACAATATCCAGCGTACAGCCTCTCTTCCCGGTATTGACAAAAAAGTTTTATCGATCCCCATGGATAAACTTATCCCTAACTTTCTCAAGAAAAAGAAACATCAGACTAAAACCCTGTTCATTTACGACCAGGTAGGCAAGCAAGTCCAGGCCCTGGAGTATGAGCTGATTGACAATGGCTATACCAATTACTGGTTCCTGAAAAAGGGCGCCACGAATGTTCTCGGGAAACAAGTCTATAAGAAATAATCAAATAAAAGATCCGCCTCTTGTCATGCACTTGAAGGGGCGTATCACATCTCTACATTTTCAAGCCCATCGCAATCTTTTTTTTTCCACTTTTGGATGAAAGGATTAAAAAAAATGGCCTTTGATACCGTTAGTCTGACAGGTAAATTTTCTCTGGTAACCACCATCACCATCAGTATTATTCTTATCACCGTCTCAGGTTTCAGCATATACACCGCCCGGCAAAATCAACGCGATATGCTGGATACTTTTATTATCAATATCGACGATATGAACTTGTCGCGGATCGCGGAACAGAAACAACTGGTCAAAGAAAAAGTCGAAGCCATGGTTCAGCTTATGGAAAAATCAGCCATCAACCTGATAAACTCTTACGACTTTGACAGCGTTCATGAAATTGCCTTGTCCGGCGCCCAGGATAGTTGGATTGATTATGTTGTTTTTTATGACAGCTCAGATGAAAAAATAGGCGGCGAAAAAACCGATCAGGAATCAACTGATGTTATAACCAGAGACATTATGTATGAAGAGAGCCTTCTCGGTAAGATTGAAATAGGCATCAATTACTTCGGTCTTCAGGAACAGACCGTCATTCTTAAGCAACAGGCCCGTAAAGCCAGTCTGGCTGCTGAACAAAAGGGTGCCCTTGAACTTAAGAAACTTTCTTATCTCATCGGGGCGATTTCCTTCTGCGGCCTCGTTGTTCTCTGCAGTGTTATTGTAATAATGTTTAAAAAAGTTGTTATCAAACCCATTTCCAGGGTGGTCAGTGAATTGAGTTCGGTTGCCAACCAGGTTAACAATTCCTCCGAAGAGGTTGCTTCCGCGTCCAAATCTTTGGCGGATGGGGCATCCACCCAGGCATTAGCCCTGGAAGAGACCTCCGCCTCAATCGAAGAAAACACTGCCATGACGAAACAAAACGCCGACAATGCCACCCTGGCCAATTCCCTTATGCACGGGAACGGAGAAGTCCTGCAAAAAGCCGCCACCTCAATGTCTGAACTCACCGAATCCATGGAGGAAATAGCCAAAGCTGGCAAGAATACCCAGAAAATCGTTAAGGAAATAGTAAATATTCGGCTTAGTCATTCAGAATTTATTTTTTCAACAACACCCTAAATTTTTTGTTGAGAGGATACATC